>CAKQKI010000004.1 GCA_934248055.1 uncultured Clostridia bacterium
GGACCGGTCGGGCCCGTAGGACCGACTGCGCCCGTTGCACCCGTAGCACCCGTAGCACCCGCAGGACCCGCAGGACCGGTCGGGCCCGTAGGACCGACTGCGCCCGTTGCACCCGTAGCACCCGTAGCACCCGCAGGACCCGCAGGACCCGTCGGACCCGTAGGGCCGACTGCGCCCGTTGCACCCGTAGCGCCCGCAGGACCGGTCGGACCCGTAGGACCGACTGCACCCGTCGCGCCCGTAGCACCGGCAGGACCCGCAGGACCCGTGGGACCCGTCGGACCCGTAGGACCAACCGCACCCGTAGCACCCGTTGCACCCGTAGCACCGGCAGGACCCGTCGGACCCATAGGTCCCATAGGACCAACCGCGCCCGTGGCGCCTGTTAATCCCGTTAATCCGATAGGTCCCATAGGACCCGTGTTACCCGTCGGACCTACAGGTCCCACGGGACCCCTTGCGCCCGTAGGACCCATAGGACCCACGGGACCGCGCGGCCCGGCAGGTCCTGCGGGGCAGGTTATAACGGGTCTTTCGGCGGGACGGCAGTTATGGTTTTGTCTGTTGCGGTTTTCGCATCCGTTACCGTCGTTGCAAAAATTAAAACACATATTTTGTTTTCCTTATATTTATTACCGCTCGAATACCCTAAAAAGGAGCAGTCGATGCGGCTATTTCATTATACGCTTTTATCTGTTTTAAAGTTACGGCATAAGAATTACAAATATGTCGTTTTTTCGCACGAAACGGCTCATAAACTCTTTACGGCAAGTTTTCAACTTCTTTGATTGCGGAATATAATAAGTTGTAGACCCTTGCGGGCGGGTTTAATTCTTAGCGAAAATCAATCGCTTGTGGCTATGATTATGCGTTATTTACGCTTACCCGGTTTGACAAGTCGGATAAAATATAGTAAAATAAACGTTCGGGATTAAAATCCGACGCATTCGTCGGCTTATGTTTTTGATTGATAATCGTTTTGAGTTTAAATTACAAGGAGATTAAATGAGTAACAAATACGAAAAAACCGTAACGGCATGTTGCGTGGGATACATAGTTCAGGCTGTTGTAAACAATTTATTTCCGTTGCTTTTCGTTTATTTCAACGAGCAATATAAAATACCGCTTTATCTTATATCGATAATTACCGCCTATAATTTCGGGCTTCAGATACTCGTGGACTCGGCTTCCGCTTCAGTGGTTTTAAAACTCGGTTACAGAAAAACGGCGATTTTATCCGCCGCGCTTGCGGGTCTCGGACTGGCGGTAGGCGGTCTTACTCCTTACGTTTTCAAAGGTTACGCTTCGATTTACGCGGGAATAATGACGGCGGTAACTCTCATGGCTGTCGGCGGGGGAGTGATGGAAGTGATTTTAAGTCCGCTGATAGAAGCGTTGCCCGTTGAAAACAAGGCTGCCAAAATGAGTTTTTTACACTCGTTCTATTGCGTCGGGCATATACTCGTCGTTCTTGCGGCAACGGGGTTTTTCAACGTTTTCGGAATAGAGAAATGGACTATTTGTTCTTTTGCTCTTATAATCGTTCCCGTTATAGACGTAATTTTATTTTTAAAATGTCCCATAGTATCGCCCGAAGGCGACGAAAAACCCGTCGGCAGAGGCAAATTGTTCACGAACAAAACTTTCGTTCTGTTTTTTATTCTTATGTTTGCCGCGGGCGCGGCGGAACAGGCCATTGCTCAATGGATAAGTTATTTTGCCGAAAAGGGACTTAACATAAACAAATCGGCAGGCGATCTGGTCGGCGGCTGCGCGTTCGCGTTCGGAATGTTTTTATCGAGAATACTTTTCGGAACGGTCGGCAAAAAGCGCGGCTTTAATATAAGAAAAAGCGTGGTTATATGCGGCGTATGCCTTACCGCGTGTTACGTTCTTGCGGTATTTTCTCCGCTTGCGGAATTATCTCTCGTCGCGCTCGGCGCGGGCGGTTTTTTCGTGGGGATAATGTGGCCGGGCATTTATTCCATTGCGGGCGAAACTTTTCACAGCGGCGGAACGGTAATGTTTTCGATGCTTGCGCTCGGCGGCGACGTCGGCTGCACGGCGGGACCGTCGCTCGTAGGGCTTATATCTTCCGCGGCGGATATTAAAACGGGACTTTTGTTTGCGGCGGCGTTCCCGATGATAATAACTGTCGGAGCGATTATTCTTATAGGCAAAGAAAAAAACGGCGGATTGAATAAAGAACTGTAAAAGCGGCTCGGAAATTCAGTTCGTTATAACTAATTTAAATTAAATTCACAAACGATTGAAAATCGGTTGACTTAAAGGATAAAAAAATTGTATAATAGCGGCGTAGGTTGAAAAACCGCGCGTTTTTGCGCGCAAATAAGTTAAAAATTTAACGAACAGTTAATTTGGAGGATTTAATTATGGCAAATGTAAAAGTTGCAATCAACGGTTTTGGTCGTATAGGTCGTCTTGCTTTCAGACAGATGTTCGACGCCGAAGGTTATGAAGTTGTCGCAATCAACGATTTGACAAGCCCCAAGATGCTTGCTCACCTTCTTAAATACGACACCATGCAGGGTAACTACGCAAGAACTCACGAAGTTACTTATAAAGATTCCGTTTTAGGTGAAGACGGTAAGACGGTCGTCGTTCCCGGTTCTATAACCGTTGACGGTAAAGAAATCACCATCTACGCTTGCCCGAAGGCTCAGGATCTTCCCTGGGGCGAACTTAAGGTAGACGTTGTCCTTGAATGTACCGGTTTTTATACGTCCAAGGCAAAAGCGCAGGCTCATATCGACGCAGGCGCGAAGAAAGTCGTTATTTCCGCTCCCGCAGGCAACGACCTTCCCACTATCGTTTACAACGTAAACCACAAAACTCTTAAAAAAGAAGACAATATCATATCGGCTGCTTCCTGCACCACGAACTGCCTTGCTCCTATGGCGAAAGCGCTTAACGATTACGCTCCCATTCAGTCGGGCATTATGACCACCGTTCACGCTTACACGGGCGATCAGATGATTCTTGACGGTCCGCAGAGAAAGGGCGATCTCAGAAGATCGAGAGCGGGCGCGATGAATATCGTTCCCAACTCCACGGGCGCTGCAAAGGCTATAGGTCTTGTTATTCCCGAACTTAACGGCAAACTTATAGGTTCCGCTCAACGCGTACCCACCGCTACGGGTTCCACCACTATTCTTATTGCGGTAGTAAAGGGTAAAGACGTAACCAAAGAAGGTATCAACGCGGCTATGAAGGCTCAGGAAACGGAATCTTTCGGCTACAACACCGACGAAATCGTTTCTTCCGACGTTATCGGTATGAGATACGGCTCGCTTTTCGACGCTACTCAGACCATGGTTTCTAAAATCGACGACGATACCTATCAGGTTCAGGTTGTTTCCTGGTACGACAACGAAAATTCTTACACTTCTCAGATGGTAAGGACTATCAAGTATTTCGCAGAAATCTAAGCGCTGAAAATCGCTTTCGGGCTTAACCCGTACGGATTTTTATCGATTACTTTAAGAACGGCAGTTTTGCCGTTCTTTTTTTGCGTTTAAAAAATATAGGGATTCCACTCGTCATCACTAATTACCGAAAAGGCGTCTTTTTCGCCATTTTCCGCGACCGTTCGGGCGCAGTACGTCCAGTACAGCAACCCTCACGTTCGCAAAAAATCATCAAAAAATGCGCTCTTTTCGGTGCGAAGCATTTTTGCGGATGAGAAACCGACCGCATTGCGGCTCGTTTAGGCAAGGCAAACGCCCGAAGTTGTACTTGCCGTACTACGAGCGGCGTTTAACGCCGCATAAATCGGTTTATCACCGCAAAAATAACTATTGATGACGAATGGAATCCCTATAGTTGCAGGCGGTAATGTGAAAGTTAAAAAAAACGTCGATATATGTTTGATTTCGCGGGCGGGTTTTGATATAATATACAGTATGAACAGAACGGGATTCGACAGTGAAAAATATCTGTCCGTACAAACTGAAAAAATACTCGAACGAATAAACGATTTCGGCGGTAAATTATACCTTGAATTCGGCGGTAAACTTTTTGACGATTTTCACGCTTCGCGCGTGTTGCCGGGATTTGCGCCCGACAATAAAATCAAAATGTTATCCAAACTTAAAGACAGGGCCGAGATAGTTATCGTGATAAACGCCGCGGATATTGCCAAAAATAAGGTTCGCGCGGATCTCGGAATAACTTACGACGTAGACGTTCTTCGTTTAATCGACGTTTTCAGGGGTTACGGGTTGTACGTCGGAAGCGTTGTATTATCGCAATTCGAAAAGACAAACGAACCCGCCGTAAAATTCAAAAAGAAACTCGAAAAATTAGGGCTTAAAGTTTATCAGCATTATCGGATAAACGGTTATCCGAACAACGTTCCGCTTATTATCAGCGACGACGGTTACGGAAAGAACGAATACGTTGAAACCACCCGCGATTTAGTGGTGGTAACGGCTCCCGGACCCGGCAGCGGTAAAATGGCAACGTGTTTATCGCAACTCTATCACGACTTTAAACGCGGAATCAAGGCGGGCTATGCCAAATACGAAACGTTTCCCGTTTGGAATTTACCCCTGAAACACCCCGTGAACGTTGCTTACGAAGCGGCTACCGCGGATTTGAACGACGTTAACATGATAGACCCGTGGCACCTTGCCGCTTACGGCGTGACCACCGTCAATTATAATCGCGACGTTGAAATTTTCCCCGTGCTTAACACATTGTTTGAAAAACTTATGGGAACTTCGCCTTATAAATCGCCGACGGATATGGGCGTTAATATGGCGGGATTTGCAATTTCCGACGACGAAATTTGCTGTAAGGCTTCGAAACAGGAAATAATCCGCAGGTATTTCAAGGCTCTTGAAGACGAAAGGCGCAACAATTTGGAACCGCACGAATCCGAAAAAATTCTTCTTCTTATGAATTCTTTGGGAATAACCGTGGAAGACAGGGCAGTTTACGTTGCCTGCGTTAAAAAGCAAAAAGCGGTGAAAGTTCCCGTCAGCGCGATAGAATTGTCAGACGGTACCGTAATAACGGGCAAAACGAGCGAACTTTTCGAAAGTCAGAGCGCGATGATATTAAACGCTCTTAAACATCTCGCACATATTCCCGACGACGTTAAACTCCTTCTTCCCGAACGCATAATTCCGATAACCGAACTGAAAGTAAATTATCTTAAAAGTCAGACGCCGAGACTTCATATCGACGAAACGCTTATCGCTCTTTCTTCGAGTTGTTCGGAAAACGAAAATGCCGCGCGCGCGATTGAGCAACTTAAAAATCTTAACGGCGCGGAAGTGCATACTTCGGTAATTTTACCGCATATCGACGTTAAAATGTTCCGTAAACTTGGAATAAATCAGACGAGCAGTCCCGTTTACGAAGAAAAAATACCCAAATTATAAAATACGCTTAGCCCTGAAACGCACGGGTTGCGTCAGGCAAAAATAATTTAAGCCTTGTAAAAACGCCGAAGTTTACGCGATTTTTGCAAGGCTCGTATTATCACGTAAGCGTTTTTTAAAAAAAATGAGAAATTTAAGCGATGTAAATCGTATATTAAACGAATGAGTATAAAAATAAATTTTATTCTGAATAAACTTAAAGAAGGTAAAAAAGATTATTTCGACGAGTTTTATAATCTTACTAAAGCAGCCGTTTTTTATACTGTAAAAAAATATCTTAAAGCCGATTACGCGGCGGAAGATATTATGCAGGAAACGTATATTTCTTTTCTTGAAAATCTGCGCGGCGTAAAAGGCGATCCCGTTCCGTACCTTATAACGATAGCAAAAAACAAATCTCTCGATTATCTTAAAAAAGAAAGTAAAATAGACAGAACCGACGATATAGGCGATTTATCTCTCAGCATGGAAGACACGAAAAAATCGGAATTCGTTCTTCTTGATTTATGCAGGCGGAAACTGAACGACGAAGATTTTAAAATTCTCGAACTGTCGGTCGTTTACGGATATAAAAGAGTTGAAGTCGCAAAAATGCTGGATAAACCCGTTTCTACCGTAAACAGGCGATATAACGACATACTTAAAAAGTTAAAAACGTTTTATAAGGAGGCGTATTTATGAAAGAAATCAAAAAACTTAAAAACGAAATTTATGAAAACGCTCCCGAACTTCAGGAAAAAATAAAGGCGGGGGTAAACTGGGAACGCATAGCGGAAAATAGCGAAAATCCCTATGAAAAGTCGCGCAAAATTCTTTTTAAAAGAATTATTCCGTCACTTTCTGCGGCTTGTCTTGCCGTTATCGCAGTCGTTTCGGTTTTATTTAACTCGTTTAAAAAACCCGCTGAAACTTTCAGTTACGACGTTATTATAAGCGTTAATCCGTGCGTTGCGTTTACGGTTGATAAAAACGATACCGTCACCATGCAGCGCGGAATGAACGAAGACGGGTCAAAAATTCTTATAAATACCGATTATAAAGGCAAAAGCATCGAAGCGGCAACGGAAGGCGTTATCGCCGAAATGATAAAATGCGGAATTATAAACAACAAAACGAACGTGGGAATTTCGGCAAATAAGCACGGCACGAAAATCGTTGAAGAAAGCAAATTGAATGCGGTTGAAAGGTTTATATACAAAGCCTTTGAAAATTCGGGCGTAACGGGCGCGCAGGCGGTATGTTTAAGCGATAGCGATATTGACGAAATCGAAGACTATTACGATAAAAACAAACACAAATTATCTGAAGAAGAGAAGTTGTTTATAGAAGAGTTTTATAAAAATCTTACAATAGCCGTAGAAGAAAAAATCAATGATATTGAAAATCTTATAAAAGAACTTAAACCTTATAAGAAGTATAAATTCAAAGATTTAAGCGAAGAATTAAATATAAAAGTAAACGATTTTTGCAAAAAGTACCGCTATAACGAAAATATAGACGAGATCGAAGAATTTATCGAATACCTTGAAGAGAACAAAGAAGATCTCGAAGAAGGACTCGAAGAAATTAAAGACGCGAAATCCGACGGCGATTACGGCGAAGCGATAGAAGAAATGGCGGAACTTTTAAAAGAAAAACTTTTTTCCGAAAAAGACGGCGACTGACTAAAAACCGTCTGAAAAAATTATTTTTAAAAAATCTTTTAAAGTGAGAATTTTAACGGCTTTAAATCGTATGTAAGGTGAAAGGGGGCGGGAAAGCCCCGCAAATAAGGAGATTTTATTATGAAAACCAACAGAATTATCGCTACAGTATGTTCTCTCACTCTCGGCGCGGCGTTGTCGCTTACGACGATCGGCTGCAAAAATGCAAACAATGCAAAAGTAAACGTAAACGACCTTTACGCCGTTTCGGCGGCGTCGGGCGCGGAATATTTAAGCAAACTCGATAAGGGCGAAAAAGTCGTTAACGCGTCGCTTTATCCGATGTCTGCGACGTTTGTTTCCGCAAAAGAACCCGCTACGGTAAGACCGTCGGACTTTTCCGGCGACGGCGTTAATCGCATAAAAGACTGCATTTCTATGTTCGACGGAATGATTGACGGCGGCGTAAAGCAGAGCGTTTCGGATAACGACGGTACTAAATACCCCGATTATCCGCTCGTTATGACGATAGCCGTAGGAAACGAAACGTTTGAAATGTATTATAAAGAAATATCCACGAAAACCGAAACGGAAACCGACGAAGACGGAACGCAGGAAACCGAAACGTCAACCGTTCTCGGCGGAATAATGCTTTATAACGGCAACGAATATAAAGTTGACGGCAAGAAAGAACTCGAAACGGAAGGCGACGAGAGCGAGTATTCGGTAAAATTCAAAACTTCGATTGACGACGATAATTACGTAAAAATTGCATACGAAGTCGAAAAAGAACTTAACGAGAGCGAAATTTCGTATAAGTATGAAATTTGCCGCAACGGCGTGAAAGAAGAAATCGAACTCGAATACGAAGAAGAAAACGGCAAAGGAAGCGTTTCTTTCAAACTTAAATCGGAAGCCGAAAACGGATCTAAAAAGAAATATAAAATAGAGCAGGGCGGAAAAGACGGAGTTTACAAAGTTAAACTCGAAGAAGACGGAAGAAAAATTCACGTCACCGTTACCGAAAAAGAAAACGGTTATGAATTTGCGTATTCTAACGGATACAGAGAAACGATTGCTTTTTAAAGGTTATATGATTATAATTGTACGGCGCAGCGAAAATTTTCGCTGCGCCGTATTGACGTTTTTATAAAAATTTTTTAAGGTTTTCTTCGTATTTTTCTTCGAGAGATTTTAATTTTTCGGCGTATTCCACGGCTTTTTTGTCCGTAACCGAATCGGCTTCGTTAAGAATTTTATATAATTCCGTAATGCCCGTAACGGTGCCTTTAATCATCATTTCGGCAATATGCCCGACGGAATCGTCCATCGCGGTTTTCATTTTTATCCCCGTAGACATCATCG
This sequence comes from uncultured Clostridia bacterium, assembly GCA_934248055.1. GTDB lineage: Bacteria > Bacillota > Clostridia > Christensenellales > Borkfalkiaceae > HGM11412. The sequence goes on from CAKQKI010000004.1 coordinate 8,417, forward strand.
TTTTTTTCATTCCGCCGAGTTCTTTCGCTTCGTAACCTTTATCTTTCATATATCCCGCGATTTCTCCCGCTGTTTTTTCGTAACCGTCGTATTCGGAAAGCAATTCTTTCCTTAATTCGCTGTCGGTTACGCTTTGCATTATTTCGGATATAGATAAAAGACCTACGTTTGCGTTTCTGTAAACTTCGTTGATAAAATCAAGATTCGTATCCTTTTCGCTCATAAACACTCCTTTAGCGTCTGCTGAAAATATTATGAGCAGAAAACGAAGTATTATGCCGCCGTTATTTTGATTTTGCGTCGAATATCATATTGCATACGGAAGAAGCAAAATCCTGCTCGTGGCTTACGAGAATAATTGCTCCTTCGTAATTTATAAGCGCGGTTTTAAGGGCTTCTTTAGCGCGGACGTCGAGATGGTTGGTCGGCTCGTCGAGAATAAGAAGGTTAGACGGCGTGTTGCACAGCAGCGAAAGTTTTACTCTTACCTGTTCGCCGCCGCTCATTTTAGAAAGGGGTTTTGTTGCGAGTTCTCCTTTAATCCCGACTTTTGCAAGTTCTTCGCGCTGGATTTTTGCGTTTGCGCGCGGAAACGCGTCGTTAAAATACTGAACGGCTGTTTCTTCGGGGTTTTCGAAAATAAGTTCCTGATTCAGAACGGCGGGTTTAGCCGCGATATGAAATTCAAACCTGCCGCCGAGCGACGGAATTTTTCTCGTTATGGTTTTTATGAAAGTTGTTTTTCCGACCCCGTTCGTGCCGCGTATCCACAATTTATCGGCGCTTGACATGTGAATATCTATCGGGGGAATAAGCGGCTTGTCGTATCCTACTATAAGCCCTTTTATTATAAGAAAATCTTTGCTGTGAACGGGAACGCAGGGAAATGAAAACGTTGCGTCGTAAATAACCTGCGGTTTTTGCATAATCTCGATTCTGTCAAGCATTTTTTTACGGGAATTAGCCATGCCCGCCGTTGCCGCGCGCGCCTTGTTTTTATCTATATAAGTCTGCATTCTTTTTATTTCGGCTTGCTGGCGGTTGTAATCTTCTTCGTATTGCCTTGCGTTCATTTCGTGCTGAACGAGATATTCCGAGTAATTGCCCGAATATTTTTTTATGCCGCCGTTTTCTATTCCGATAATAAACTTGCACACGGCGTTTAAAAAATCCACGTCGTGCGAGATAACGAGAAATGTTTTTTTGTAAGAATTAAGGTACTTTTCAAGCCAGCAAACGTGTTCCGCGTCGAGAAAGTTGGTGGGTTCGTCGAGCAGCATTACGTCAACTTCCGATAAAAGAAGTTTTGAAAGCATAAGTTTTGCTCTCTCTCCGCCCGAAAGGCGCGATATAAGGGTATCGTAGCCTACCGCTCCTATTCCTAATCCGCCCGCTACTTTTTTGATTTTGGAGTCAAGATCGTAAAAGTCGGAGTCGTCGAGAATTTCCTGCAGTCGCGAAGATTTTTTAATAAGATTGTCAAGTTCGTCGGCATTCTCGGTTTCGCCCATTTTTTCGTAGAGTTTTTCGAGTTTTTCGTTCAGTGAAAACAGATAGTCGAACGCGCCGTGAAGGTATTCGATAACAGTTAAAGACCTGTCTATATCGGCGTGTTGATCAAGGTATCCGAAACGCGCGTTCTGCATGCGGAGTATTTCGCCGTCGTCCTGCGTGAGTTTTCCGGCAAGAATATTTATAAAAGTTGTTTTACCCGCTCCGTTCAGACCTACGATACCCGTATGCTCGCAGTTGTTTACCGTTACGGAAGCGTTTTTAAACAGATACCTGTCGTCATATCTGTGAGTTAAATTCCTTATTTCTAATACGCTCATGCAAATATTATATTAAGTTTATAAAAATTAGTCAAGTTATTGTCAAGAGTGAAATTATGTGCTACAATATAGATATGAAAAAGTACAGATATAAATTTCCCGCATACGCAGTGGTAATAATTTTAATCGGTTTTCTCTTGGCAATCGCATGCTCGGTGTGGAACGTTCTGAGATTCGTGGGCAATATCCGTAAAAACAACGAACTTACGGTATATAACTATTTATCATTTATTCTTGCGATACTTTTGTCGCTTGCGTATATCGTTCTTGCCGCCGCCGCGCTTATCAACTCTAATTACGTTATCACCGAAAAAACGGTGGTTTTAAGGTGGGGGTTTATAAAAAACGTTATCGACCTTCGCGAAATAAAAGAAATAAAACTCGACGGCGTTAAACATCGTCTCGAACTCGTTTACGAAGACGACAGTTATTTTTTAATCGCCACCGACGAAGAGTGGTACGAAGCCTTCGTTGACGAATTGCGCGAAAAATTTCCTAAAATTCCGTTCGTTCAGGAAACGTCGGGTTCGGGCGGCAAAAGATAACTTTCAGCCTTTCAGGAAAATAATTTCTTAAAGTACCGCATGCCTTTTTCGTTCTAAAACGGTAAAAATGCGAATATGCTATACTGAAATGCAGGAGGTAGCGTATGGCATTAGTTCCGCAATATGATAAGATAAAATACGAGTGCGGCAGGACGATAACCAACAAAAACAAGGCGGAGTGTAAACTTAATATTACCGAAGAAGAAGCGGCGGGAGTTATAAGCGTGAAAGCGTTTTCTTATCTTCTGTCTGCCGAATTTGCGGGCGGAGATATAAAATACGGCGGCAGAACGGTTTTTACCGTCGTTTATTCTGACGGTTCTTCTTTCAAAAAGACGGAAGCGGGCGTTGAATTCGGATATAAATTCCCCGTTAAAGGCGACGAAAACGCTAAAATTCTGTATCCCGAAGTCCGTTCTTACGGGGCTGAAATAAAGATTGCAAACGGCATAGTTACCGCCGTATGCGATATTTGTTTTTCGTGCGTTTTATCCGAAGAATGCGAAAGCGAATATCTTTCTTCGGTTACGGGCGCGTATCTTAAAACGATTACCTGCGAATACGGCGTTACGGTGGGAAGAACGGATAAGGAATTCAAGGCGGAAGACGAATTCGATACTAACGTTTTAATCGGCAGCGTTCTTACTCATACCGAAAAAGCGTACGTTACTTCCTGTCAATGCGGAATAGGCTCGATAATCTGCGACGGCGAAATCGAACTTTCAATGACTGTTTTGCCGCTCGGCTCGGAAAGCGAAGCAACGTTGCTTTCAAAGAAAATACCTTTCAGATTTGAAAGCGAAACGCCCGACGCAATGCCGCAGAACGCGGTAACCGCAAAAGCGTTCGTAAAAGGCGCGAATTTAAAAGTATTTGCCGACGAAAGCAAAAACAAAAGCACTATATCTGCCGAAATAACCCTTTCAATAATCGGCGCGGCTCACGAAACGGTAACGTTTACTCCGTCAACGGACGCGTATTCGCTTGAAAACGAACTCAAAATCGATTTTTCGGATAAAAAAACGTGCGTTTACACGGGTACAGGGTATTTCGATAAAAAAATAGAAACGGAAATTTCGCCCGAACTTAAAGAAGACGAAAAAATAGTTTGTTTTACAGACGTTTCTTTGACGGGCGAAGAGTGTTTTATAAACGGCAAGGCGGTAACGGTTACGGGCGTAGCCGAAATCGACGCTATTATTTCGGGCGGAAAGCCGCGCGGCGAAAAATACGCCGTGCCTTACGAGTTTTCGTTTGAAACGGAAGGCGACGCGAAGTTTTTCGGTTTTGAAGCCACCGATTTGTCGCTTGAGACAACGGGCAATAAGACCGCGGTTTCGTTTACCGTAAGAACAGTGTATTTTACGGGTCGCGTCAATACCGTTAAAATAATAAAATGCGTGGAAGAAGGCGCCTGCAAAAAGGCGAGTACCGCCGCCGTGAGCGTTTGCATCGCTTCCGCGGGCGACGACGCGTGGGACGTTGCCAAAACTCTCGGCACTACGGAATCCGCAATCAAAGAATTGAATTCGGATCTCGAATTTCCGCTCGTAAACGACGAGAGAATAGTGGTTTACAGGGAATTGAAGTAAAATACGGAAAGTTTAAAACGTGTTTAAAAGTAATTTTGGCGCTGGCGCATTATTAAGGCGCGACAGGAATGCTTATGAAAGAAGTTGCCGTAAAGGCCTACGGAAAACTTAATTTAAGTCTTAACGTTACGGGGTTTTCGGACGGCTACCACGAACTCGATACCGTCGTTACCACCGTCAATCTGAGCGACGATATAATCGTAAGAGAAAGGAAAGACGATAAAATTCTCGTTTCTTTCGAAGGCAGATACGGGTTTATACCGAAGTTTCAGGAAGCGACGAACGCTTATAAGGCGGCTGACGCGTTTATTAAAAAATTTCAGGTAAACGGGGTTGACGTTATTATAAACAGAAATATTCCGATCGGCGGCGGCATGGGCGGCTCGTCGGCAGATATTTCGGGAACGCTGAAAGCGCTTAAACGTTTATATAAAATTAAAGACGACGTAAAAGATATAGCGGATAAACTCGGAAGCGATTCGGGCTACCTTTTGAGCGGCGGGTTTTCAAGGCTTAAAGGCAGGGGAGAAATAGTAGAAAAAATAAGCGGCAGCGAAGACCTGTTCTTCGTTGCGCTTTTTGCAAAACGCGGCGTAAACGCGAAAGAATGTTATTCTTTATTCGATAAAATGTCGGATAAAATCGCTCCGTCGGACACGGAAGGCGTTCTGAAAGCGGTAAGCGAAGGCGATTTAAAACTTCTTAAAGAATGTTCGCGCAATATGCTTATGCCGCCCGCGGTTTTATTAAACGAAGAAATTTCCGAAAACATGGCAATTCTCAACGAACTCAGTCCACCGTTCTGCGGTATGACGGGCAGCGGATCAGCCGTTTTCGCCGCCTTTAACGACGCGGAATTTGCTCGTTGGGCAAAAGACAGGATATTTAAAAAACGGGATAAACTCGCCGAGATTTTATATCCCCACGACCCCGAAAAACCGTCTTTTTTCGACCTTATTTTTCAAAAAGACGGAAAAACTTATCAATAAAAAACGATTTGAACGATTATAACTTTCCCGCGCGGGCAATACTTGTACTGTCATCGGTACTAACCGCACGGGAGTTTTTTATGAAAAAAATTTGCATAAGTTTTTCGATTATAGTCATAATAATCTTGACGATAGCCGCAGGTCTGAATACTCAGACGGTGCATGCAGAATATCTTCGCATCCATATCCGCGCCAACTCGAACGAAGCGGTCGATCAGCAAGTCAAATACGAGATAAAAGACGTAGTGGTAAATTATCTTACCCCGTATATCGCAGAATGCAAAGGCAAAGCGGACGCGATAAATCTTTTAAACTCCAAAAAGGACGAACTCGAAGCCGTAATCGACAAAACCCTTTTGAAAAACGGGTTTTCTTACAAGAGTAATCTGGCGGTAAGAAACGAAAAGTTTCCTACAAGGGTTTACGGGGATCTGACGCTCGAAGAAGGGTTTTACGACGCGGTTATAGTCGAACTCGGACGCGCGGAAGGCGATAACTGGTGGTGCGTGGTTTATCCGCCGCTGTGCTTTACGGGTAGTCAAAGCGGAATAGAATACAAGTCTTTAATTCTTGAAATTATAGAAGATTTCAAACGAAAGCACAACGTTAAGAATGAATTGAAGGTGTAGATTTTCCGCTTAAAAGGAGGATTAAATGAAAAAAACGTTAAAAATCGGCGTTATTGCCCTGCTTTTACTTGTAACTACGGGCATTACTACTGCATTTTTAATACAGGCGCAAAACGTAAACGTTGCCGCTCCGACTGCCGTAATCGGTCAGTCGAGTAATTCGTCCGACGTAAAACTCGTACAGAGAAAACTCAAAAACTGGGGTTATTACGGCGGCGCGGTAGACGGAATTTACGGCAAAAACACAAGGGCGGCGGTTATAAGGTTTCAGAAGAAAAACGGTTTAACCGCAGACGGAATAGTAGGCAAAAAAACTCTTTCGGCGCTCGGAATATCCGAAAGCATGCTCAGCGCAAACAAAAATTCCGCGTCGGGCAGTTATACTAATTCCGACATTCAACTTCTCGCGCGTCTTATTTACGCCGAAGCAAGGGGAGAAAGTTACACCGGGCAGGTAGGCGTGGGAGCGGTGGTTCTCAACAGGGTAAAGAGTTCGTCTTTCCCGAACACTATAGCAGGCGTTATTTATCAGCCCTACGCTTTTACGTGCGTATCCGACGGGCAAATCAACTATACGCCTGATAAAACTGCCGTTCGCGCTGCAAAAGACGCTATGAACGGTTGGGATCCCACTTACGGGTGTTTATATTACTATAATCCGAAAATCGCAACGAGCAGTTGGATTTATTCGCGTCCTACGGTAGTGACGATAGGAAGTCACGTTTTCGCGTCGTAATTTAAGGGGGAAAAATGGAAGAAAAAAATAAAAACGAAGCCATAGAAAAAACTGAGCGCGTCGCTGAAAAAAGTAAAACCGAAAATCACGGGAATACCCCGTCGAAAAAAAACGGAAACGTTAAAAAATCAAAAAAACAGTCGGCCGCGAACAAGAAAAAAACGCGTGAAAAAGAAGCCGAAAAACGCGCCGCAGAAGCAAAAATCAAAAAAGCGGCCGAAGAAGAGAAAAAGGCGGCGGCTAAAAAAGAAAAAGAAGAAGCAAAACTCGCAAAACTCAGAAAGCGCGAAAACGCAAAAAAATTAAAAGCGGAAAATATCAAAAAGCGGGCTAAAGAACGCGCGGCGAAAAAAAGAGCGGCGTATGAAAAACGCGAAAACGCAGCGGCTGAAAAAAAGCGGAAAAAAGAAGATATTGCCGCGCTTAAAATCAAAAAGCGCGAAGAAAGGCTTAAACGCAAAGAACTTTTAAAGCATGAGAGCAAAAAGGAAAGGCAAAAAAGAATAGCCGCTCAGAAAAAGCAAAAACTCGAAATGCGCCGCGCAAAGATTGAAGACAGAAAGCAAAAACGAATCGAAAAGCAGAAAGAAAGGCGTTTAGAGCGCGATCTTAAATCACGCGAAAGAAAAGAAAAAAGAGAAAGCAGGAAAGGTTACGGCGGCTGGCTTGCGGCGGTTATATCTCTCGGTTGCACCGTGCTTGTTCTCGGCGGACTTTTAACCTTTACGTTCTTCTCGCCCGTTGACGAGTATCTTATAGGGAGCGACGCCGCGGAAGCAAAAAACTTTTACGATCTCGTGGGATACGTTGATAATTTAGACGTAAACTTATCTAAACTCACCGTTTCCGCCGATAAAAAAGAGCAGCAAAAACTTCTCGGCGAAGTGCGCGTTCAGAGCAATCTCGCAACGAGCAGTTTATCTTCTCTCGCCCTGCGCGACGAAGATAAGTATTACACTTCGAAATTTATAAATCAGATAGGGGATTTTTCAAAATATTTAAACGAAAAACTCATAAAGGGCGGAAAAATTTCCGATAAAGACGCAGAAATCATCGGTAATCTGTACAGAATAAACGCCGAACTTAAAAATTCGCTTACCGAACTTGCGGGAAAAATCGACGAGAATTTCGATTTCCGCACGCTTTACGAAGCCAAAGAAAACAATCTTATAATTTCGGAGTTTTCAAAACTCGAATCCGCCGCGACGGAATATCCGCACATGATTTACGACGGCGCGTTTTCAGACGGCTCGGCGGGTAAAGAATTAAAGGCTTTGGAAGGACTTGAAGAAATCGACAAAACTAAGGCTATAGCCGCGTTTAACGGGTATTTTAAAGATTACAACGTTAAAGACGCAACTCTTACGGGCGAAGCGAAAGGTAAAAATATAGAATGTTACAATATCGAAGGGCATACCGAAGACGGCGCCGTACTCAGCGCGCAGATTTCAAAAAAAGGCGGAAAACTTATTCTTTTTAATCATTATAAAGATTGTACTCAGGACAAAATAACGTCTTCTGAGGCGCAGGCTATCGCCGAAAAGTTTTTGCAAAACGCGGGAATAAACGATATGCGCGCCGTATGGATGACCGACGAAAATCATACCGTAACTTTTAATTTTGCGTCTTTGACTGACGGAATAATATGTTATTCCGATCTCGTGAAAGTAAACGTTTGTAAGGAACGCGGCGAGGTTTCGGGAATAGAAACGACTTCTTATTATAAAAACCACGTTGAAAGGAACGTCGGGAAAGCGGTGTTGACCGTTGCGGAAGCAAAAGCGAAAGTCAGCAACTCTATCGAAATCGAAACGTCAAGACTTGCCGTTATACCCGCAGGAGAAACGGGGCGCGAGATTCTCGCTTACGAATTCACGGGTACTTTCGGCGGAAGCCTTTATTACGTTTATATCGACGCCGAAACGGGTGAAGAAGCGGATATTTTCAAGGTTGTAAAAACGACCGAAGGCACGTTGCTGATGTGACGGCGAATATAAATTTCCGCTTATAAAATAAGATAGCGGCGTAACGATCATATAATCGTTACGCCGCTGATTTTGCTTTAGAATTAAATTACGGGGAAGCGGGGGAGAAGGTTATATTAAATATAACTTTAATAATCCCGAAAACCCGTTTTACGCGCGTTTTACAGGTGCTTTAAGATTACGCTTCGTAAACCGAAACCTGTTTGCGGTCTTTTCCGACTCTTTCGTATTTTACAACGCCCGTTACGGTTGCGAATAAAGTATCGTCGCCCCCGATGCCTACGCCGTTACCGGGATAGAATTTAGTGCCTCTCTGTCTTACGAGAATAGAGCCTGCCTGAACTTTCTGACCATCTGCGCGCTTGATGCCAAGACGTTTTGCCGCGCTGTCACGTCCGTTCTTAGTGCTGCCGCCGCCTTTCTTATGAGCAAATAATTTTAATAAAAACATCATATCCATTATTCCTCCTTACTTAGACGCGATTTCCGTGATTTTAACGGAAGTGAAGGGCTGTCTGTGACCTTGTTTCTTTCTCACGTTCTTCTTCGCTTTGTATTTGAACACGATAATTTTTTTCATTTTATCCTGCTTTAATACTTCGCCCGAAACTTTGAACGATTCAGCGTCTTTTCCTAACTTGATACCGTTATCGTCGGATACGAGCAAAACGTTGAAATCAACGCTTGCGCCGACTTCGGCGTCGAGTTTTTCAAACTTTACAACGTCGCCTACAGCGACTCTGTACTGTTTATTGCCGTTTTCGATAATTGCGTACATCGATAGTGTACCTCCTGTCTTAATTCGCCGGAACCGCGTCGAACCAAAGCGACTGAACGCAAAGCGTTTTATCGTTTATTCGGCGTTAAAGGCGACGCTATAGCGTGCTTCCGAGCCTTTACCGAGCGTTACCAAAGCATTTTACAATATTTACGCGGTTTTGTCAACTGTTTTTACGCCGATAGATTTATTATTATAAAAAATATAATATAACTGTCGTTTTATTTTAACTACGGGCAGGTTTTTACTTTTTAGGAATGATTTCTTTCAAAAATCGTTTTACGTTTTTGCGATAAAAAATCGCCGTTGCCGCAAGAACGGTCGCCGAAATTATCAAAAACGAAATCAAAGCGAAAACAAACCATTGAAGGTATCCGTTAACTTCCGTTCTTACGAATTTAAAAACTATCGCCGCTCCCGCCGCTCCCGAAAGGAGAGAAACGAGAAAGCCTTTCAGCCATTTTCTTACGGGGCGGTATAAAATATGTTTTTTAGCGTAAATAACGTGAGCGATCATGCGATATACCATCGCAGAAAGCGTTCCCGCCGCTACGCCCGCAAGACCGAATTTTCTGACGAGAATAAGTGAAATAACTATATTGGCAAGTGCTTCCGCGTAAGCGTATTTTGCCGTTTCTTTAAACCTTCCGGCGGCGTACGCAGCCGAAACGAAAGGATCTCTGAAACAATACACGGCTTCCGCCGCGCACATTAAAACGGCGAAGAGCGGCTTTACGTAATCGGCGTCCGAAACGCCGCGGGTGTAAATTTTAACAAAGTCAACTATAAGCACGGCGCAACACGAGTACGCTATGGCGGTTAAAACGTTCATTCCGAGTTCGTAGTAATCGAAAACTTCGTTTGCTTCTTCGATGCTTTTACCCGCAAGCACGTTCCCGAAAATAGGCTTTATCGCTCCCGAAACGGAGATTAAAAGCGCTTGCACGGCGTTGATTATCATCATGTAAACCGAGTAAACCGAAACGGTGCCGAGCCCCGCGAAAAGGGTAAGCAGGACAACGTCGGTGTTAGAGTGAATGAAATACGCTATATTCTGACCGAAACCGTCCCAACGCTGTTTTATCGACTCTTCGTCGCGTTCGGCGTTTTTATCTACGGAATAGTTTTTCTTTACGTATAATCCGAATATAACGGGCTGAACGATATACGCCGCAACGCCCGCCGCTTTCAGTATGTGTATGCTCGGATAAATTTTTACCGACGCTATCACAAGAGCCGCGTTTAAAACGGTAAAAATTATCTGCGCTATCGAAACTACGTATCCGCGTCTGTCGGACGTTATCAGAAGTTTATAGGTGAGCGAAAAAAAGTATTGAACGAAAAGCCCCGCGGCTATTATAAGCACGAGAGAAAATACGTAAACAAAATCGAAATCGCTTTTAACCACCAGCGGATAAACAACCGAAACGACTATTGCGTAACAAACGTAAATGAGAGCGATTTTTTTAAAAAAGACGTCTATCGCTTTAATTATCGAACTTACTTTTTTTTCATCGCCCGCCGCGAGAGCCTTATATAAAGCCGCGGTCGCAACGCCGCTCAGTCCGCCTTCGAGAAGTTGCACGTAGTTTAAAAATTGCGAAATCGACGAAATCATTCCGTTGACTTCCGAGCCGAAATACGACAATACTATTTTCGGTATTATAAAGCCGCTCGCAAGTGTTAAAATCTGCAACAGAACGGCGAAAACGATATTTAAAACCGTAAGTTTTTTGTTACTTATATCTTGCGTCATTTTTTTTCACCGCTTTATAAAATCCGAGTATAAATTTAACGCCCGCAAAATTTTTTCGCCTTACGGGGTTAAAAAGCGCCTTGCTAAGACTGCCGGGGAGTTTTTTTCCGTTCACGTCGAAAAGGTTAAAACTCTCCGCTTCGCCGGTAATTTTCAAAAAATAATCTTTTTTAAGTCCGTTACCGCACAACTCTTCGTTTTTAAGGCATTCGTAAAGGTATTCCAGAAGTTGAAGTTTTAATTGTTCGTCTATATTCGGCACAGAACGCGTTTCGGGAATATTTTTTATCGTGCGGATTAAAAGTTTACACTTTTCCCACAAATTTTGCTTATAAGACTGCACGATAGAGCAGGGGTTGTAGCGATAAAAATATCCGTAATCGTCAATGCAGACTGCTGTTTTACAGTTTAAAAGAACGCCCGTAGTGAATTGCTGATCTTCGCCGAAATGAACTTTTTCGGAGCAGTAAGCGGCGCATTTTTTCGCAATATCCGTTTTAATCAGTTTTGCCCAGCGCGCGTTTGAAATGGGCTTATCGCGCTTGCCGCCGATAATAAAATAAGAAAAAAACTTATCGTCGAGCGGATATTCGCCCTGTTTCAGTTCGTTGATGGTTCTTTTTGCGTAAACGGTATCGGAAACGTAACGCGTGCATTGCGTGCAGACTAAATCAACGTTCGGTTTTAACGCCGAAACGAGCGTGTTAACGTAGTTATCGGATATAAAATCGTCGCTGTCTACGAAAGTTACGTACTCGCCGCTTGCTTTTTCAAGCCCCGCCTTCCATGCCGACACAAGTCCGCCGTTTTCTTTGAAGATAGTTATTATGCGTTTGTCTTTTTCGGCGTATTCATTTATCACGTCGGGCGAAGAATCTGTCGAGCCGTCGTTTATTATTATGATTTCAAGATCGGAATAAGTCTGTCCGATTATCGAATCAAGGCACTTTTTCAAGTAATTCTCAACGTTATATACGGGAATTATTACGCTGATTTTCATACGGTTACCCCCGTTAGTTTATTGCGCGGCAATAAATTTTTGTTTTTTCGGGCGTATTGCGAAAGAATGAAAAAAGAATAAATCGCGGTGTCGTGTACGCTCAGCAAAAGCGACGAAGTCATTAAAAAAGTCGACAAATAATTTGCCGCGGCGTTATCGCTTCCGTTAAAGTCGCTTTTTAAAGTGAGCGGAATAAGCAAAAATCCCGATATTCCGAGTTCGAAAAGAAAGCCGACGTATGAATTGTGCGTGTCGCAACCGAGCAGGGGAACGAGAGTGCGCGGTCCTTGCCCGATAAAAGACGAAAAGAATATATTGAGCGCGTTCAGTTGAGTGTCAAACCTGATAATAAGAGATGTCGCTTTAATCTGAGCGGCTCTGTCGGTATCGTAAATCAATCTTAATGCCGAAAATACGAAAAATTCGAAGCGTTCTTTGCATAAAGAATAAAACGTCATAAACGCCGCGTAAGCGATAAGTATTATCATTTGCTTTTTAATAAGGGTTTTCGGTTTGAAAACAAGGTGAACGATAAACGTAAAAATCAACGCGCCTATCATTGAAAGCGAGCGCGATAAAAGCGCGTTTATGCCGAAAGTAGTTACGATAAGTATTTTAAGATTGTGGTTAAAATCCGATAGCAGCGCGAAAATCAGCGCGCTTGCCGAAAACAGACACATAAAATTCGGATCGCCGAAAGGTCCTTGCCATCTGTCGCCGAGATAGTATATGGGTTTCCATATTCCTTTTCCGAAAAGTTCGTATAAAACGGCGTCGCAATTTACCGCGAAAACGAGTATAAAAAACAAAAAAACGAAAATTTTAATCGAAAGAAGAATATCGATTTTGAAATTTTTGTCGCCCGCAAGCACTATTCCGAAAATCGACAACAGGGGAAGCAATCTGTTAACGGATAATAAAAATTTGGTTTTTACTATCAAAAAGTTGATTTCCGTAAAAATTAAAAGCAAAACAACGACAAAATACTTTTTCAGTATTTTTTTATCGAATTTTTCTTTTCTTTCGATTTTAAAAAATAAAACGCACAACAAAAACAGTTGCAGCGCAAGCCCGAACGAGTATCTTAAAATTTTTAATTCGAAATCTTCTATAAAGCAGCCGAGCAGAACGTAAACCGCGATAAAGATTTCAAAAAAATTTTGTGTTAAATAGTCAACCGAGCGACGATATAAATTTTTTATATTGATTTTGTTCATTTAATTCTCCGCACGATTGTTTTATTGCTTCGAGTTTTTTTAAATAATCGCTTTCGTTATAATTTTTAATTTGGTTAATCAGATCGTTTTCGTCTTTAAAAACGTAAAACAGTCCGCCTAACTTCAAAGAGTCGTAAAATTCCGAAATAAACACGGGTTTTTCCGTAAGTAAACTTTGCGTGGTTTTTGCGGGAATAACGCCGTTCATATTATTTTTATAAGGAATTACTATCGCGTCGCAGGTCATGGTTATCTCGCGTGAAAGCCTTTCCATATCGCCTGTATAGCCGTGGGAAACGTATTTTTCGGCTAAATCGTCGGGAATTTGCCCCCATAAGTGGATTTCATAGCCTTCGGATTTAAGCCGACTGAAAATTTTTTCGTCGATATGCGCGCCGATTGCTCCGAAATAGCCGATTTTTTTAATTTCGGTTAAACTTTTATACGGGGTTACGCCTTTAATCCAGCCGTCCGTCGCGACGGGTAAAAACTGAACGACCTGTTTAATTGTCATACGCTTCATTTTTTCGGTAAGATAAAAAGAATCCGTAAATACCTTATCGGCGCGGGATAATAAAAGCAGTTCTTCTTTAGTTACGCTTTTATAATATCCGCCCCAGTTTTCAAAGTCGCGCACGCAATCGTAAATAACTTTTCCGTGGACTTTTTCAAGGATAAATCGCGTTGTGTTTATCGGAAGATAGTTGATTATAACGTCAAATTCCGTGCCGGTTTCGCGTATTAAACGGGCAACTTTTCGTTTATTGATTATTTTAAAAACGCCTTCCGACGGGTTTAAAAAACCGAAGTTATACACCTTTAATTTTTCAAAGCGCTCGTTTTTTCCCGAAGAAACGCCTGTTTTTGTTCTGATTTTGCAAAGAGCCGACCTGAAAGTGAATTTCGACGACACGATATGCTCTACGAAATACACTTCGTAGCCCGCCTTGCAAAGATATTTGGCAAATTGATGGTGGCGCTGGAAGGTTTCGTCCCAGTAAACGCCCGTTAAAAGCAACGCTTTCATTTATTACCCTGAATTATATTTATTTAGGTTGCAGGCAAACCGTCGCGCTTTTCACGGCGCGCCGTGCCGCTTAAGACTTACAGTTTATACCGTTTTTAAGTAAAAGTCAAATTATTCTTTTAAAAGCGAAATTATCATTTCGGTACCTTTTCCGATTTCGCTTTCGCATACTATACTTCCGCCTGTGAGTTCGAGTATTCTCGACACTATCGATAAACCTAATCCCATGCCTTTGCTTGCATGAGAATTATCGTATTGAAAGAACTTGTCGAATATATGTTTTTTCGTTTCTTCGTCCATTCCTATTCCGTCGTCTTTAATAGAAACAACGCACTTTTCCGTGCAATTTTTGAGTGTTACCGCGATTTTTCCGTTATCGCGGCAAAATTTAACGGCATTATTGAGAACGTTTATCCACACTTCTTTGATGAGATACGGATCGCTTTTTACAATGGCTCTGTCAAGATTAGTTTCCACTTCGATGTTTTTTTCTTTCAGCGCGCCGTCGAGAAGAAGAATACAGTCTTCGATTTGCCCGTCGAGAGAAAAAGTTTTTTTCTCGCATATTATCGACTGACTGTCGAGTTTTGCAAGCATCATCGTGCTTTCGGAAAGCCTTGAAAGCCTTTCGCTTTCTTCGATTATAACGCGGACGTATTCGAGTTGTTCGGGGGTTAAATTTTCCGCGTCCGACAAAAGTTCCGCGTATCCTTTAACTGATACTATCGGCGTTCTGAATTCGTGCGAAAATCCCGATATGAAATCGTTTTTCAGTACCGCCACGGAATTTAACTGTTTAACCATTTCGTTGAAATTGTGAACTACGGTATTTATCTGCGGGTTTTTCGTAATCGGGTCGAGTCGCGCGGTAAAGTCGCACTCCGCGATTCTTTCTATTTTTGAATTTATTTCGTTAATCAGTTTCATTCCGTTGTAAGTAATAAGATACGCAACGGGCATACCTATCGCCGCGCTCACCGCAACGAACGCAAGAACGATTAAAGCGTACTGCACGCGCGTACCGTAAGATATGTACTTCATTATAATACTGTTAATCGCAATGCCGAGAAGTATTCCCGCTACCCACGAAATGAGTACCGCTATCGTCATTTTCCACGGCGAAAACAGATACTTGCTTTGCTTTTTCGATTTATTTTTTTTCATTTTTTACGCCCCGATAGCCTATGCCGCGAACCGTTTCGACGTCTATTTCTTCAAAATCGGCAATTTTATTTCTTATTTTGTTTATGTATACTTTAACGGCTTCTTCTTCGGTGTCGCTGCTTAAATCCCAGAATTCTTCAAACAGAGTGCGCTTTGAAAACGAGTGTTCGGGGTAGGAGAGAAGTTTATATAATATTCCGAATTCTTTTTTGGTTAAACAAACGGTTTTGCCTTCGGAACTTACGGTTAACGTATCGTAATCGAGAACGGTGTTTCCCACGGTTATTTTTCTTTCGCTTACTATTTTCGCGCGGCGCATAACCGCTTTCATTCTCAGCGACAATTCCGAAAATTCTATGGGCTTTACCATATAATCGTCCACTCCCGCCAAAAACCCTTCTTCTTTATCCGATAAAGAAGAGCGCGCGGTAACCATTATTGCGGGAATGTTAATGCCGCCTTCGCGCAGGGTTTTAAGCATTTCGTAACCGTTCATAACGGGCATCATTGCGTCTATCAGCATAATATCGATATGCGTTTCGTTGATTTTATCAAGTGCAACGAGTCCGTTTTCTGCGGTTACGCAGCGGTAACCGTCCGCCGTGAGTTTTATTTCCATAAGTCTTCTTATGTTTTTGTCGTCTTCCGCGATAAGTACACTGAACATGATTATATTTTAACATATATCGCGTTCGTTTAAAAGTCTTTTTCATAAAATAATGAAAAAACACATACAACTTTTAAAATTATCACAAAACGCGTATTATATGGTTTACCGAATATTAACCCGCATATTGTTTAATATAATATATATATGGACGCAGAGAATATAAAAATCGGGCGCGAGAATTACGAAATTTTCAACGATGAGCAGTTCGCGGCGCCTGAAAGTTCGCTGCAAAAGAAAAAGAACGAAAAGTTGCCCGGCAATCTTAATTTTTCGGGAAAACTCAGTAAGTTCAGTAAATTTTTAGCGCGTACTTTTACCAAAAAGTATAAATTCGACGTGAAAACGCCCGAAACGCCTACGGTTTATCTGTGCCGTCATCTCGATATGCACGGGGTTTACACGGTGAATAAATCGGCGAAGTTCGATATGGCGAATTACGCTTATCACGTCTTTTTTAATCGGAAAGAATGTTTTAACCACTTTTACCGTTACACTTTTTCGGTGCGCTTTAAAAGATGCAAAATGTTTGCCGTTTTACCGTCGTTTATATGTTCGGTTTTTCTGCCGCCGCTGATAAAATCGTCGGGCGCGATACCCGTTTACAGAAAAAACGCCGAAGCCTTAAAAACGATAAAACTTTCTTTGAATTCGCTTCTGTCGGGTAAAAACATATTGATTTTCGCAGATAAAGATTATTCCGATAAAACTCCCAAAGAATGCGGCGAAATTTACGAAGGCTTTTTTGAACTCGACAGGCTGTATTATAAAAGGACGGGTAAACGCGTTAACTTCGTTCCGCTTTATATAGACGAAACCGCGCGCGCCGTCAGAGAATTGCCGCCTGTTACGTTTACGGGCGAAAAAGATTACGTCGCCGAAAGAGAAGAAATTAAAAAAAAGGCGGTAAAGGGCATTTTCACAGGCAAAGCGTGACGCCCGAATATATATTAAAAGCATTATGAAAGCATTATAAAAGCGGACGACTTAAACCGTAAATAAAATCCCGGTAAAGTCGTCCGCCGTTTTTATAAATAATCGTCAACTGTTTTCGTGATAATCGTTTTTTATAATTTTCCGACGGTTTTACAGTCCTAACTTTTTAAATAAATCAACGAGTAAAAGTATTGCCGTTCCGTAATAAACACACACCGCCACGAAATCGTTTACCGTTGTGATAAGCGGTCCGCTCGCAACGGCGGGGTCTATGCCTATTTTATGGAAAAACATAGGTATAAGAGTTGCGATAAGGCTTGCAATTACCATAGACAGTAAAAGAGAAACGCCTATGCAGCCGGAAATAGCAAAACCGTAACCGCCGTATTTAAGAACGAAGTCGCAGTAAAGTCCCGCGAAAACGAAAGCGATAAGTCCGACTATCAGTCCGTTGGTAAACCCCACGCGAAGTTCTTTAAGAATAAACTTAAACCGATTTTTTCCCGTGAGTTCGGTATCCGACAAAACTCTTATGGTAACCGCAAGGCTTTGCGTGCCGCAGTTGCCGCACATGTCGAGAATAAGGCTCTGAAAGCCGAACAGCACTATGAGATTGCTGATTTTTGCTATTTCGCCCTGAAACAGTTGAATAACCGTTGCAACGAGCATTCCGAGCGCCAGAAGGATAACGAGCCAGGGAAGACGTTTCTTTATGCTTTTGAAAAGGGGTTCGTCAAGATCTTCTTCTTCGGTAAGACCTGCGAATTTAGCGTAGTCTTCGCCGAGCGCTTCGTCGACCGCTTCAACGACGTCCGACGCGGTTATTACGCCGAGAATTTTATTGTCTTTACTTAAAACGGGAATAGAGTCTTCAGAATAAGCCTTTAAACTTTCAATACATTCTTCCGTCGTTTCGTGCGCGTATAAAAACGGATAACTCGTGGTGATTATTTCGTCGAGCGGGGTTTTTTCGCGCGCTATCACAAGGTCGCGCAGTTCAATCGCGCCGTAAAAAGTATCGTCTTCGTTCACGGCGTAAATCGTGGTTATGTTATCGTTGTCCGCCGCCTGAGCGATAACGGAGCGCATAGCCTGTTTTACCGTGTAAGTTTTCTTTACGGAAATAAAGTTCGTGGTCATCCGACTGCCGATTTCGTCGTCGGAATACGAATTTATAAGTTCTATGTCTTTCTGCGCTTCGGGTTCGATGAGCGGAAGAAGTTCGTTTTTACGGTCTTCGTCAAGTTCGTCGAGAACGTCAACGGCGTCGTCCGCGTCCATAGACTCTATAATGTCCGCCGCCTTTTCGTTGTCGAGTTCGGCAAGATACTCGTCTACGTTGTCAAGATACGCGAATATATCCGATACCGCTTCGTTGCCGAGTATTTTATAAAGTTTTTTTCTTTCCTGCGGGGAGAGCAGGGGGATAACGTCCGCAATATCGTTATCGTGATAGTTTTTAAGTTCGTCGCGCACGGCTTCGCTCGGCTTATCGCTTCTTATTATCTCGAGAAGTTCTTCTACGTGATCGCGCTCGTCGATAGTCGACTGCTCGTCCTGACGGACTTTTTCTTCTTCCATAAACGCCTCCTTTCGCCTTACGGCGGATTAAAAGGGTATAAAAATACCCGAACGCAGTATGCGAACGGGTCGTTTTGCTATCCGTATATAATATATATAATACACGGGCGCGGAAGAACTACGGGACGAGTAAAAATTCTGCCCGCCCGAACGCAAACTCTATTTCGTTATATGCCGCGATACTTCGCGGTTTGCCTCCTTCGGACATAACTTACTCCTTCTGCCTTAACGGCTTCCACTAACAATATATCACAACGCCGCTTTTTTTGCAACCGTAAAAGCGAAAAAACTTTTTAAAAAAAAATTTAAAAAACACGCTTAAAACGTTTGACATTATTTTACTCATCGTATAAAATATAAGGGCTGTGTTTATATGGGCAGATACGGAAAGTTACTTAAACTTTTCTTAAAACCGTGTCCGGAATCGGTTTTAATCGGAAAGAAGATAATTTTCGTTGACAAATGTGGGAGTTGAACTCCCGCGACTAACCGCGCCCTCGGTAGAACGGTCATTCGCAGAAAAAAACACAGTGCGAGTGATTTTTTTATGGAAACGGCGCGACACACACGGCAATGTTGACTACATTACAGTTAGTATAAAAAGGAGTAAAACAAATGGCAGGACAAAAAATCAGAATCAAACTTGCGGCGTACGATCACAAAATGGTCGATCAGGCTACCGAAAGAATCGTTGAAACGATGAAAAAAGCCGGCGCGAAGATAAGCGGACCCATTCCTCTTCCAACCGAAAAGGAAATAGTTACGATACTTCGTTCCCCGCATAAGTACAAAGACAGCAGAGAGCAATTCGAGATAAGAACTCATAAAAGACTTATCGATATTTACTCTTCCAACGCGAAGATTCTCGACAGTATTCATTTACCCGCGGGCGTCGACGTAAAAATCAAACTTTAATAAATACAATTTTAAATTGTAAAATAAATCGGAGGTGAACTTTATCAGATGAATAAAGCAATCATTGGTAGGAAATTAGGTATGACGCAGATCTTTTCCGCAGACGGAAAAGTAATCCCCGTTACCGTTGTGGAAGCAGGTCCCTGTCCGGTCGTTCAACTCAAAACGGTTGAAAAAGACGGTTATCAGGCTGTAAAACTCGGCTTTGACGAAGTTAAGGAAAACGATCTTAACAAACCCGAAGCGGGTCAGTTCAAGAAGGCGGGCGTCGCGTGTCAGAAAGTTCTGAAAGAATTCAGAGTAGACGATATAGCGGCTTATTCGGTCGGAAACGTGGTTACCGTAGAAACGTTTGCCGCAGGCGACAGAATCGACGTTGTCGGACAGAGCAAAGGTCACGGATTCTCGGGCGTTATCAAAAGATGGAATCAGCACAGACTTAAAATGACTCACGGCGTAGGCCCCGTTCACAGAGAAGTGGGTTCTATGGGCGCAAACTCGTCCCCGTCGAGAGTTTTCAAAAACAAACACATGCCCGGTCAGTACGGTAACGAAAGAGTTACCGTTCAGAATCTCGAAGTAGTAAAAGTCGATACGGCGAGAAACGCGCTTCTTATAAAAGGCGCAATTCCCGGCGCAACGGGCGCGATCGTTGCGATAACGAACAGCGTTAAAGCGTAAAGGAGTACACTATGCCAAGCGTAAAAATTTACAATATGAAAGGTCAGGAAACGGGTTCTATGGAGTTGAGCGAAATTTTCGCTCTCGAATACAACGAACCGTTGATACACCAAGCCGTAGTTACAAGACTTGCGAACGAGCGTCAGGGTACTAAAAGTTCTCTTACGAGATCGGAAGTAAGAGGCGGCGGCAAAAAACCTTGGAGACAGAAAGGCACGGGCAGCGCGCGTCAGGGTTCTACCCGCGCTCCGCAGTGGACTAAGGGCGGCGTGGTATTCGCTCCCAAGTCGAGAGATTTCTCCAAAAAGATGAATATAACCGCAAAAAGAGTCGCACTTTTCAGCGCGCTTTCCAAAAAGATTACCGATAACGAGTTTTACGTTATAGACAATATCGCCGTGGAAAACGGCAAGACCAAAGAAATGGTTGCGTTTATGGACGCTTTCAAGTTCGAAAAAACCGTTCTCGTGGTTATGGGCGATAACGACGTTAACGTAATAAGAGCGGCGGCTAACATACCGGGGCTTGAAACTCTTCCCGTCGAGCAACTCAACACTTACGACGTAGTTAAAAACGCGGTCGTGGTAGTTGCTCAGAGCGCGGTCGTTAAATTAGAGGAGGTTTACGGAGCATAATGAAAGAAAGAGATATTATAATCAGACCTCTTTTAACAGAAAAGAGTTACGCTGATATCGCTGCTAAAAAATACGTTTTCGTAGTATCCAAAAAGGCTAACAAAACGGAAATCAAACTCGCTGTCGAAAAACTTTTCAACGTAGACGTCGATTCCGTAAACACGGTTAACTGCCGCGGCAAATTTAAGAGAATGGGTAGAAACGAAGGTTATACTCCTTCTTATAAAAAAGCCATAGTGCAGTTGAAGAAAGACAGCAAGAGCATCGAATTCTTCGATTCGCTCGCTTAATGGAGGAAACATAAATGGGTATCAAGAGATATAAACCTACTTCTTCCGCTCGTCGTTTCATGACGGTAAGTTCTTTTGAAGAAATCACCTGCACGAAACCCGAAAGATCTCTTTTAGAAGATCAAAGACATACCGCGGGTCGTAACTCTCAGGGTAAAATTACCGTAAGACATCACGGCGGCGGCAACAAGAGAAAATATCGTATAATCGATTTCAAAAGAAATAAAGACGGCATCGCGGCGGTTGTTAAAACCGTTGAATACGATCCCAACAGAACCGCAAACATCGCGCTTTTGTGCTATGCGGACGGGGAAAAGAGATACATTCTCGCTCCTCTCGGTTTAAACGTTGGCGATACCGTTATCAGCGGTAAAGAAGCCGACATCAAGCCCGGCAACGCGCTTCCCATCGAAGCCATTCCCGTAGGTACGATGATTCACAACATCGAACTTCAGCCCGGCAAAGGCGGTCAACTCGTAAGAGCCGCAGGTATGGCGGCGCAACTTATGGCTAAAGAAGGAAAATACGCGCAGGTTAAAATGCCGAGCGGCGAAATCCGTCTTATTCTTATAACTTGTAAAGCGACTATCGGTCAACTCGGAAATCTCGATCACGAAATCGTGAGAATAGGTAAAGCGGGTAAAGTAAGACATATGGGTATAAGACCCACCGTCAGAGGTTCCGTAATGAACCCGTGCGATCACCCGCACGGCGGCGGCGAGGGCAAAGCGCCCGTCGGCAGACCCGGTCCGCAGACTCCCTGGGGTAAACCCGCTCTCGGTTACAAGACGAGAAAGAAGAAGAACAAAACTGATAAGTTCATACTGAAAAGAGTGAACTAACGGAGGAAGGTTAAATGAGCAGAAGCGTTAAAAAAGGACCTTACGTACAAGCAAGGTTATTAAAAAGAATAGAGGCTCTCAACGCCGAAAACAAGAAACAAGTTCTTAAAACCTGGTCGAGATCTTCCACTATATTTCCGCAGATGGTCGGTCACACTATCGCAGTACACGACGGCAGAAAACACGTGCCGGTTTACGTTACGGAAGATATGGTTGGCTGCAAACTCGGTGAATTCGCGCCCACGAGAACGTTTAAAGGACATGCGGGTTCCAAAACTTCGGATGCGAAATAGGAGAGTGTATAATGGCTAAAAATATGAAATTAAAAACTCAGCGTATCGAGGAAAATAAAGACAAAAGAGCGAAAGCAGTCGCAAAATACGTCAGAATTTCTCCTTACAAAGTAAGAGTTGTACTTGATAATATCAGAGGCAAAAGCGTAAATCAGGCCGTTGCGATTCTTGAAAACACGTCGAAAGCGGGCGCGGAACCGATAAAGAAAGTAGTTCTTTCCGCCGCTGCGAACGCAGAACACAATCTCGGAATGAATAAAGACGATCTTATGATCGCCGCATGTTACGCCGATCAGGGTCCCACGCTCAAGAGAATGAGACCCATGGCGCACGGCAGAGGTTTCAGAATTTTAAAGCGCACGAGCCACATCACCGTCGTTTTAGACGTGATGAGCAAGTAGGAGGACGATATGGGACAGAAAGTTAATCCGCACGGTTTAAGAGTCGGAGTTATCAAAGACTGGGATACTCAGTGGTATGCCGATAAAAAGGCGTTCTCTCAGAATCTCAAAGAAGATTACGAAATCAGAAAATTCATAAAAACGCAATACTTTCAGGCTGCCGTATCTTCCATAAGAATCGAAAGAGCGGCAAGCAAAGTCGCAGTTACCGTATTCACCGCAAGACCGGGCGTACTTATCGGCAAAGCGGGCGCGGAAATCGAAGTAATGAAGAACAGTCTTACCAAGATTGCCAAAGGTA
Source organism: uncultured Clostridia bacterium (assembly GCA_934248055.1). Taxonomy (GTDB): domain Bacteria; phylum Bacillota; class Clostridia; order Christensenellales; family Borkfalkiaceae; genus HGM11412. Next base: position 31,209 of record CAKQKI010000004.1, read on the forward strand.
AGCAGATTGCCATAAACATAATCGAAGTTAAAAAACCCGATTGCGACGCTCAACTTATTGCTGAAAGCGTTGCTGCTCAACTTGAAAAGAGAGCGTCGTTCAGAAGAAGCATGAAACAGGCTATTACGAGAGCGACGAGACTCGGAGTAAAGGGTATCAAGATAATGGTAAGCGGCCGTCTTGACGGCGCTGAAATCGCTCGTTGCGAGCAGTATCACGAAGGAAGCATTCCTCTTCAGACTCTTCGCGCGAATATAGATTACGGTTTTGCCGAAGCGCACACCACTTTCGGTATAATCGGTATCAAAGTCTGGGTATATAAGGGCGAAGTTTTAGGCGGAGTCAGAAAGACTGCAGAAGGAGGCGAGGCTTAATATGTTAATGCCCAAGAGAGTAAAAAGAAGAAGAGTTCACCGCGGCAGAATGACGGGCAAGGCGAACAAAGGTAACGTTATAGCGTACGGTCAGTACGGTCTCGTTGCCATGGAACCTTCCTGGATAACTTCGAATCAGATAGAAGCGGCGCGTGTCGCAATGACGAGATTTATCAAGCGCGGCGGACAGGTATGGATAGACATATTCCCGCATAAACCCATCACTAAAAAACCTGCCGAAACTCGTATGGGTTCAGGTAAAGGTTCGGTTGAATACTGGGTTGCGGTAGTTAAGCCCGGCAGAGTAATGTTCGAAATGGCGGGCGTGGACGAAGCGACCGCAAGAGAAGCAATGCGTCTTGCGGGTAACAAACTTCCGATTAAAACGAAGTTCGTTAAGAAAGAAAACGAGGAAGGCGGTGAAGGTTAATGAAAGCGAAAGAAATCAAAGAGATGACTAACGACGAATTAGTCGCTAAACTCGAATCTTTAAAAGAAGAATTGTTTAACCTTCGTTTCCGTCACGCGACGGGGCAACTCGAGAATCCCAACGTTCTTAAAGGCGTAAAGAAGGATATAGCGAGAGTTAAAACCGTTATTCGCGAAAGAGAAATTAAGGCGTAACGGAGGACAGGCAAATGGAAAGAAATTTAAGAAAAGAAAGAGTCGGACTCGTAGTTTCCGACAAGATGGATAAAACCGTCGTAGTAGAAGTTTCCGACAAGAGAAAACATCCTCTTTACAAAAAAACCATCACTCACGCCGTTAAATTCAAGGCTCACGACGAGAACAACGAATGCGGCGTCGGCGATAAGGTAAGAATAGTCGAAACGAGAAAACTTTCCAAGTCGAAAAACTGGAGAGTTTCCGAGATTATCGAGAAGGCTAAGTAACAGGAGAAAGCGAAGATGATACAACCACAAACAAGATTAAAAGTTGCGGACAACTCGGGCGCAAAAGAAATTATGTGCATAAGAGTTTTAGGCGGTTCTTTCAGAAGATGTGGTAACATCGGCGACGTTATCGTCGCAAGTGTTAAAACCGCTACTCCCGGCGGCGCGGTAAAGAAAGGCGACGTCGTTAAAGCAGTTATCGTAAGAAGCGTCAAAGGGCTCAGAAGACCCGACGGCACTCATATCAGATTCGACGAAAACGCGGCGGTTATCATCGATAACCAGAAACAGCCGAGAGGCACGCGTATCTTCGGACCTGTGGCAAGAGAGTTAAGGGACAGAGATTTTATGAAGATTATCTCTCTCGCTCCCGAAGTGCTGTAAGGAGAGTAATATGAAAGTTAAAAAGAACGATACAGTCGTAGTTATCACGGGTAAAGACGTTAAAAAAACGGGTAAAGTCATCGCGGCAATGCCCAAACTCAACAGAGTAATCGTCGAAGGCGTTAACGTTCAGGAAAAAAACCGTAAAGCGCGCAGCGCGCAGGAAACGAGCAGTAAAATCAAAAAAGAAGGTCCTATCGACGCTTCCAACGTACTCGTTATCTGCCCGAAATGCAATAAAGCAACCCGCGTAGGTTATCATATCGAAGGCGATAAAAAGGTCAGAATTTGTAAAAAATGCGGCGCGGTTTTAGACGTTAAAGTCGAAAAAGAAGTCGCAAAAAAAGTCGCTAAAAAGACTGCGAAAGCAGACGAAGGCGAAGTAAAGACCGAAAAGAAAACCACGAGAAAAACGACCAAAAAAACGGAAACGGCGGGCGAAGAAGGCGCAGTCAAGAAAACCGCTACGAGAAAGAAAGCCGCAAAGAAAGAAGAAGCGACTGAAAACGCAGAAGCGTAAAATCATTTAAGGAGAAAGCATTATGGCTAAAAAGACTCAGGTTGATAAAGTAACTTCAACCGATTCGGATTGCAGAGTTAAGGACAGATACGTTCAGGAAGTCGTACCTGCTCTTATGAAGCGTTTTAACTATAAAAACGTCAATCAGGTTCCCAAACTCGTTAAAATAACGATTAACGGCGGATTAGGCGACGTTAAAGACAACGCTAAAAGCGTTCAGCTCGTCGAAAAAGAACTTGCGCTTATCGCAGGACAAAAACCCGTTCTCACGAAAGCGAAGAAGTCGGTTGCGAACTTCAAGGTAAGACAAGGTCAGACCGTCGGTATCAAAGTTTCTTTGAGAGGCGACAGAATGTACCAGTTCTTCGATAAGTTCGTTTCAATCGCTCTTCCGCGAGTAAGAGACTTCAGGGGAGTACCCGATAAGTCGTTCGACGGCAGAGGCAACTACGCTATGGGTATCAAGGAACAACTTATATTCCCTGAAATTCAATACGATCAGGTAGAGAAAATAAGAGGTTTCGATTTATGCTTCGTTACTACCGCTAAAACGGACGAAGAAGCGTACGAACTGCTTAAAGCGTTAGGAATGCCTTTCAGGGCTTAAAAGGAGAACGGTCATGGCAAAAGTAGCAATGATAAACAAACAGAAAAAGACCCCGAAATATTCAACGAGGGCTTATACGAGATGCAGCATCTGCGGACGTCCGCATGCCGTGCTCCGCAAATACGGCGTATGTCGTATTTGTTTCAGAAACCTTGCGTACAAAGGGCAAATCCCCGGCGTTAAAAAGTCAAGCTGGTAAAAAGGAGGAACAGGTAAAATGACAGATCCTATTGCAGATATGCTTACCCGCATCAGAAACGCGCTCGTTGCAAAGCACGATTCGGTTGAAATTCCCGCTTCCGCTATGAAAAAAGAGATTGCGAGAATACTGTTGCAGGAAGGTTACATTACGGCTTACGACGTCGTTGAAGACGGCGTTCACAGCAGAATAGTCATAACATTGAAATACGGTCCCAACGGCGAAAAAGTCGTAAACGGACTTAAAAGAGTTTCCAAGCCCGGTCTTCGTATTTATGCGGGACACGACGAACTTCCCAAAGTTCTCGGCGGTTTAGGTATAGCGATTATATCCACTCCCAAGGGCGTTATGACCGATAAAGAAGCGAGAAACAGTCGTCACGGCGGCGAAGTACTCGCGTACGTCTGGTAAGGAGGTTAAGGTACTATGTCAAGAGTTGGTAAAGCACCCGTTAAATTTCCCGCAGGCGTAGAATTAAAGGTCGAAGGTAATATTTTAACCGTAAAAGGACCCAAAGGCACGCTTACCCAGTCTTTCGATAACAGTCTTATTTCTTTCGTTATCGAAAACGGCGACGTTCTCGTTAAAAGAGCAAACGACGAAAACGAAACGAAAGCAAAACACGGCTTATACAGGGCTCTCGTTCACGACATGATAGTCGGCGTTACGGAAGGGTATAAGAAAACGCTTATCGTAAACGGCGTCGGCTGGAAAGTTGCGCAGAACGGTAAAGACGTTACCCTTAACGTCGGTTTCAGCCATCCCGTAGAATACAAAGCGGTAGAAGGCATTAAACTTTCTTGCCCTTCGGCTACCGAAATCGCGGTTGAAGGCATCAGCAAAGAACTCGTCGGCGCGGAAGCGGCTAAAATCAGAGCCATCAGAAAGCCCGAACCTTACCACGGATACGGAATTCGTTTATCGAACGAAAAGATCGAACGTAAGGAAGGCAAGACGGCAGGTAAGTAAGGAGTAGACCGATATGATATCTAAAATTGATAAAAATGCGGACAGAATTAAAAGACATCAGAGAGTAAGACGTAAAATTTCCGGAACCGCGGAGCGTCCGAGACTTTCAGTTTACAGAAGTCTGAACCACATTTATACTCAGATAATAGACGACGTAGCAGGCAAAACTCTCGTTGCTTGCTCGACGGTAGAAAAAACGATTGCCGCGGAAGTCAAAGATCTTTCCAAGAAAGAGGCTGCGGCTGTCGTAGGTAAAGAAATCGCTAAGCGCGCGATTGAAAAAGGTATCACCGAAGTCGTATTCGACAGAGGCGGTTACGTTTACATCGGTCGCGTACAGAGCCTTGCAGACGGCGCAAGAGAAGCCGGTCTTAAATTCTAATAAGGAGGAAACAGTCAGATGGCAAGAGAAAACAGATCCCCTAAAAGACAAGAAGAAAAAGACGGACTTTGCAAAAAACTTATCTCTGTAAACCGCGTAACGAAAGTCGTAAAAGGCGGACGTAAAATGCGTTTTGCCGCGCTCGTGGTCGTAGGCGACGAGAACGGCAGAGTGGCTTGCGGTATGGGCAAGGCGAACGAAGTTCCCGAAGCAATAGATAAGGCAACCGCGCAGGCTAAAAAGTCGATGGTTAAAATCGCAAGAGTCGGCACGACCATTTCTCACGAAACGGTCGGCAAATTCGGAAGAGGCAGCATAGTTATGCTTCCCGCCGAAGAAGGTACCGGCGTTATCGCGGGCGGTCCCGTCCGTGCGGTTATGGAAGCGGCAGGCATTAAGGATATAAGAACGAAATCTCACGGCACGACTAACCCCATCAATATGGTTAAAGCCGCGCTTGCGGGTTTATACGGACTTAAATCCGTAGAACAGGTTGCCGCGCTTCGCGGAAAGACCGTTGAAGAAATACAGGGTTAAGGAGGCGGAAAATGGTTAAAGTAACACTCGTAAGAAGTACGATTTCCTGCACGAAAGTTCAGAAAGACACCGTTGCCGCTTTAGGACTCAAAAAAATCGGTCAATCCAAAGAATTCAAAGACAGCGCGACGTTGCAAGGTCAGTTGAAAGTCGTTTCACACCTTGTTAAAGTCGAGAACGTTTGAGAGGTGCAATATGAGAATAGATACGTTACAGCCCGCTGAGGGAAGCAGAACGTCTTCGAAAAGACTCGGAAGAGGTATCGGTTCGGGACTCGGCAAAACCAGCGGTAAAGGTCATAAAGGACAATGGGCGAGAAGCGGCGGCGGCGTAAGACCGGGCTTTGAAGGCGGTCAGATGCCTCTTACCCGCAGAGTTCCCAAACGCGGATTTAACAATCACTTCAGAAAAGTCTACGCGGTGGTAAACCTTTCGGCGCTCAACGGATTTGAAAGCGGCGCGGTAGTAGATTTTGAAACTCTTTACGGCGCAGGACTTATCAAAGAAGTCAAAAACGCCGCAGGACTTAAAGTTTTAGGAAACGGAGAACTTAAAGTCGCTTTAACGGTAAAAGCCGACAAATTCTCGAAAGCCGCAAAAGAGGCTATCGAAAAAGCCGGCGGAACTTGCGAAGAAGTTTAAGCCTTTACTAAAACGGCGGAGGTGAAAAATGTTTGAAACGTTAAAACAAGCGTTTAAGGTAAAAGAGATAAGAATTAAAATATGGTTCACTCTTCTGTTTATTTTACTTTACAGAATAGGAAGTTATATTCCCGTTCCGGGCATCGGCAAAGAATTGCTGAGCGAAACGGATTTATCGAGCCTTACTTACCTTAACATAATGAATATGATGACGGGCGGATCGCTTGCAAACGGCACTTTGTTTGCAATGGGTATCGGACCGTACATCAACGCGTCGATTATAATGCAACTTTTAGCCGTTGCAATCCCCTCACTCGAAAGACTTTCCAAACAGGGCGAAGAAGGAAGAAAAAAAGTATCGCAGTATACGAGATACGTAACCATTCTTCTTGCGATTATTCAGGGCGTAGGCATAGTTCTTAACTATAAAGACAAACTTACCGCGTCCGACGGTACGCCGCTTTCCGAGATGCTCTGGAATCAGGAATGGCTCGCATACGTCATAACCATTCTTTTCTTTACCGCAGGTACGGTAATTACCATGTGGATAGGCGAAAGAATAACCGATTACGGCGTATCGAACGGCATATCTCTGCTTATCTTTGCAGGTATCGTTGCAACTGCGGGCAAAACCGTCGTTTCGATGATAGAGCGTATCGGCGCGGCTGAAGGCAAGCAGACTACGCTTGAAGATTTCTGGAAACTTATCGGAATGATTGTCGCTATATTCGTGGTTTTCGTATGTATTATTTACGTAGAACTTGCGGAGAGAAAGATACCCGTTCAGTACGCGAAGCAGGTCAGGGGACAGAAAATGTACGGTGGTCAGTCGACGGTTATTCCCATAAAGGTAAACTCGAACGGCGTTCTCCCCCTTATATTTGCGTATTCGATACTGAGTTTCCCCGAACTTATAATAACCCTTATAGGCAAGGCGGATTCTTCTTTCGGCTTATGGTGGGCTAAATGGATGGGTTCGAATTCGTGGCTTTATCCGATAGTTTTAAGTTTGCTTATTATATTCTTCGCATATTTTTATACGTCGATTCAGTTCAATCCCGACGATATATCGAAGAGCATTCAGCAGAACGGCGGATTTATAATGGGTATAAGACCCGGCAAACCCACGGCGGAATATCTTAAAAAGATAAGCGGCAGAATAACTCTTTTCGGTGCGATATTCTTAGCGCTCGTTGCGCTCGTTCCGTCGCTTATATTCAAAGCGATCGACGCTTCGAGTTACGGCGCGTTCACCGCAACGGGAATGCTCATCGTCGTTTCCGTGGCAATCGAATTCAATACCGCGCTCGAATCGCAGATTATGATGAAAAACTACAAAGGATTTCTGAAATAAAATGAAAGCGATACTTCTCGGCGCTCCCGGGGCGGGGAAGGGTACTCAGGCAACTAAAATTGCCGATAAGTACGGCGCGCCCCACATTTCCACGGGAGATATATTCAGAGCAAATATCAACGGCGGAACTCAGATAGGTAAAGTTGCCAAATCTTATATAGATCAGGGCAAACTCGTTCCCGACGAAGTGACCGTCGAAATAGTGCGCAGGCGTCTTGACGAAAGCGACGTTGCCGAAAACGGCTACTTACTCGACGGCTTTCCGAGAAACGTTTATCAGGCTGAAGAACTCGATAAATTTTCAAAGCCTGAAAAAGTTATAGTTATCGACGTCGACCTTGACGGGCTTATCGCAAGAATAACGGGCAGAAGAGTATGCTCGAAGTGCGGCGAGTCTTACCACGTAACGACGCTCGGCGGCAAAACGAACTGTTCCCGTTGCGGCGGCGATCTGATTCAGCGCGCCGACGATAACGAAGAAACGGTTAAAAAAAGAATTGCCGTTTATAAAGAGCAGACCGCTCCGCTTATAGATTATTACGAAAAGGCGGGTATTCTGGTAAAGGTAAACGGCGACCGATCGATTGACGAAGTATTTTCGGAAATCGAAAAAGAATTAGGTTAAATGATATACATTAAATCTGATAAAGAATTAGAACTTATGAGAGAACCCTGTAAAATCGTCAGAGACGTTTTGCTTCTTGCTCAGGACAAAATCGAAGCGGGTATGACGACAAGGGAACTTGATAAGATTCTTCACGACTATATAATTTCTGCGGGCGCAAAACCTTCTTTTCTCGGTTTATACGGCTTTCCTGCGGCAACCTGTATTTCTATTGACGAACAGGTCGTTCACGGGATACCGTCGGACAGAGTAATCAAAGAAGGCGAAATCGTATCCGTCGACGTGGGAGCGTACTACAACGGATTCCACGGCGACGCCGCAAGAAGTTTTTACGTCGGTAAAATCTCACCCGAAAAGAAAAAACTCATAGACGTAACGCGGGAGTGTTTCTTTAAGGGAATCGAAGGCATTTGCATAGGAAGTCCGCTCGGCGATATCGGGGCGCAAGTTCAGGAACACGCCGAAAAAAACGGCTTCTCGGTCGTTCGCGACATGGTAGGTCACGGCGTAGGGCATAAACTTCACGAAGATCCGCAAGTACCGAATTTCGGTGTGCGTGGTACGGGAATAAGGCTCAAACGTAATATGACGATAGCGATAGAACCCATGATAAATATGGGAACTTACGAAATCGACTTAGACGGCTGGAAATGCGTAACGCTTGACGGTAAACCGTCGGCGCATTACGAAAACACGGTTGCGATAACCGACAACGGCGTAGAAATACTCACGTTGTAAGCAAATTAAAATTCATACGCCGAACGCTGATGGTAATAAAAGCGTAAACTTTAAGCCTTAAGGAAGAAGCGGGCGTATGGCGATAGCGGAAATTTCCGCGTTTATAAAAAATTGGAGGTATGCAGTGTCGAAAAACGACGTTATAGAAGCCGAAGGCGTAATTGTCGAGGCGTTACCGAACGCAACGTTCAAAGTCAAATTGTCAAACGGATACGTCATCACGGCGTACATTTCGGGAAAACTTCGTATGAACTATATAAAGATTATCCCGGGTGACGGAGTGAAAATCGAAATGAGTCCTTACGACTTGACCAAAGGCAGAATCGTATGGCGCAGTAAAAACTGATTTTTTATAAAACAAAATAATCGGAGGAATTTAAAATGAAAGTAAGACCATCAGTAAAACCTATGTGCGACAAATGCAGAGTCATCAGAAGAGAAGGTAAAGTTATGGTTATTTGCTCGAAGAACAAGAATCATAAGCAAAGACAAGGTTAATTGTTCTTAAACTTCAAAACGTAAAAAAATTATAAAATCATTAAAGGAAAATAATTCGGAGGTTTTAATAAAATGGCTCGTATTGCCGGTGTAGATTTACCCAGAGAAAAGCGCGTTGAAATCGGTATCACTTATATTTATGGTATCGGTAGACCGACCGCTGTTAAAATTTTGAAAGCAACAGGTATAAATCCTGACACGAGAGTTAAGGATTTAACGGAAGAAGATATTTCTAAACTCAGAGAATATATCGACCATAATTACAAAGTAGAAGGCGAACTTCGTTCGGAAGTAAACCTTAACGTTAAAAGACTTATGGAAATCGGCTGCTATCGCGGCGTCAGACACAGAAAAGGTCTGCCCGTAAGAGGTCAGAGTTCCAAGAGAAACGCAAGAACCCGTAAAGGTCCGCGTCGTACGGTCGCTAAGAAAAAGACCGCTACTAAGTAATAAAGGAGGTAAGAATAATGGCTAAAACCGTCGCGTCTAAAAAACGCAAAGAAATTAAAAAAGTTGACAAAGGTCAGGTTCATATTCAGTCCTCGTTCAATAACACTATAGTAACGGTTACCGATATGAACGGAAACACGATTTCTCATTCGAGCGCAGGCAGTCTCGGATACAGAGGATCGAGAAAAAGCACCCCGTTTGCCGCTCAACAGGCTGCGGAAGTAGCGGTTAAGGCTGCAATGGAACACGGTTTAAGATCTGCGGAAGTATTCGTAAAAGGACCGGGTCAGGGCAGAGAATCCGCTATAAGAGCGCTCGGCGTATGCGGAGTTGAAGTTACGCTCATTCAGGACGTATCCCCCATTCCTCATAACGGTTGCCGTCCGCCGAAACGTCGCAGAGTATAAGAGCAGGAGGTATAGAAAATGGCTAAGTATACAGACGCAAAATGTCGTTTATGCAGAAGAGAAGGTTGCAAACTTTTCCTTAAAGGCGAAAAGTGCTATAAAACTTCCTGCCCGTTTGAAAAGAGACCGGTAGCGCCCGGACAGCACGGTGCAGGCAGACACAAAGTTTCGGAGTACGGACAGCAACTCCGTGAAAAACAAAAGACAAAGAGAATTTACGGCGTTCTTGAAAATCAATTCAGAGGTTATTACGAAGAAGCCGACAGAATGAAGGGAATAACCGGTGAAAACATGCTTTCTCTTCTTGAAAGAAGGCTTGACAACGTGGTTTACAGATTAGGACTTGCTCCGTCGCGTTCGACGGCGCGCCAACTCGTAACTCACGCTCATTTCGCCGTAAACGGCAAAAACGTTGACATCGCTTCCTATCAGGTTAAAGTAGGCGACGTTATTTCCGTAAAAGACACGAAGAAAGACAATAAATATTTCGAGGCTTTCAAGGCAGTTGAAAGAACGTCAAACGTTCCCAAGTGGCTTGAATTCGACGCGGAAAAACTCGAAGGAAAAATTATTGCTCTTCCGAAGAGAGAAGATATCGATTCACAGATTCAGGAATACATGATAGTCGAATTGTATTCAAAGTAATAGTCCTTATCGCCGCGCTGTTCGGCGCGGCAGAAAAGGCTTTTGCGCGGGAATACATTTCCGCGCAGAACCGTCATTAAAAATTCAGGAGGTAAATTTTCTATGATGGAAATAGAAATGCCCAAGATTTCGGTAGAAGAAAGCGAAGACAAAAGTTACGTTAAAATTGTTGTCGAACCCCTTGAAAAAGGCTTCGGAATAACGATAGGTAACTGTCTGAGAAGAACTTTATTGTCCGCGCTTCCGGGCGCAGCCATTCAAGGCATCAAGTTCGCGCCGAGTCTTGACGTAAAACACGAATTTTCAACGATAAAGGGCGTCAAAGAGGACGTTACCGATATTATTCTCAACTTAAAGAGCATTGCGCTTAAAACGGCTACTACCGACCAGAACTTCAAAAAAGTTCTTAAAATAAGTAAAGAAGGTCCCGCCGTTATAACTGCCGGCGATATAGAAGCGGACGCGGAAGTCGAAGTTCTTAATCCGGAACAGTATATCTGCACGGTAGACGAAGGCGGGCTTTTCGAAGTGGAACTTACCGTAGGCAGGGGCAGAGGCTACAAAGGTGCGGAATGCAATAAAACGGGCGAAATAGGTTTTATCGCAATAGACTCTATCTATACTCCCGTTACCAAAGTAAGTTACAACGTAGAAAACGCAAGAGTCGGTCAGAATCTTGACAGAGACAGACTTATTCTCGAAGTATGGACGAACGGTGCGTTTTCGGGCAAAGAAATCGTATCGCTTGCGGCAAAGATTATTCAGGAGCATATCGGAATTTTCGTAAATCTTTCGGAAACGATGAACGGACTCGGAATACTCGTTGCTCCGCCGACCGATCCGCTTCCGAAGATTCTCGAAATGAGTATCGAAGAAATGGATTTATCGGTGCGTTCTTATAACTGTTTGAAACGCGCGGGCATACACACAATCGAAGATTTAACAAAAAAGACCGAAGACAATATGCTTAAAGTAAGAAACTTAGGTAAAAAATCGCTTGACGAAGTTATTCTTAAACTGAACAGTTACGGTCTTAAATTAAAGGAACAGGAGGATTAAAAAATGGCAGGCACTATGGGATTAACTTCCAAGCAGAGAAAAGCCGTTCTTCGCAATCAGGCGTCCAACCTTTTATGGTATGGCAGAATAGAAGTAACCGAAGGTCACGTTCAGGCGTTAAGACCTTACGTTGAAAAAATAATCACGCTTGCGGTAAACACTTATACCGATACGGTTGAAGCCACCGTTACCACCAAAGACGCGAAGGGTAAAGACGTTACCAAAAAAGTAGTTAAAGACGGCGTTAAAAAACTCAATGCGAGAAGAAAAATAATGACTCTCGTTTATGACGTTCCGTTCGTTAAAGACGCTAAGGAATCCAAAGCGGAATTCAGAGCAAGAACGAAAGGTATCAATCACCCGCTTATCGAAAAGATTTTCAACGAAATCGCTCCGAAATACGCCGAGAGAAAAGAACAACTCGGTCAGGGCGGCGGTTATACGAGAAGATATCTTAAAGGCGAACGTCGCGGCGACGCTGCAGAAGTTGCAATTATAGAACTCGTTTAAAAAACCGAATTTAATATTTATTAAAATCCGTAATTCCGATAAAGAATTGCGGTTTTTTTATTATCGTTGCCCGTTATGACGGCAAAAAAGATTTAAACCGTTATGACGGCAAAAAAGATTTAAACCGTTATGACGGCAAAAAAAATTTAAACCTTGCAAAAACGCCGCAATTTACGCGTTTTTTTGCAACCCTTGCGGTAAACGTATGCACATATATGTAGCGGCGTAATATATATGCGCATTTATTGAAATTGTTAAAACAATCAAAAATAATGGTATTTAATCACTTAAAACGCTCAAAATAAAAAATATATAAAAAACGTAGTCTAAATTTTTGATTGATTGTATAATTAAACTATGGTAAACGAAATTATGTACGATATTGCGGTAATAGGCGGCGGCGTTGTCGGCGGCACTATTTTAAGAGAATTATCAAAATATAAAATCAAAACGGTAATGCTTGAAAAGTCTTCCGACGTTTGTATGGGGCAAAGTAAAGCGAACAGCGGAATAGTTCACGCCGGGTTTGACGCATTAAACGGCACGTTAAAAGCAAAATTTAACGTCCGCGGCAGCGAAATGATGGAAAACTACGCAAAAGAATTAGGCGTTAAGTATAAAAATAACGGTTCTTTGGTCGTTGCGTTTTCAAATAGCGAACTCGAAACGCTCGAAACGCTTGCAGAGCGCGGTAAAAAAAACGGAGTTAAAGGCTTAACGCTTATTTCGAAAAGCGAACTTAAAGCGCTCGAACCGAACGTATCGGATAACGCGCTCGGCGCGCTTTTCGCAAAAACGGGCGGAATAATCTGTCCTTACGAACTCACCGTTGCGGCAATCGGCAACGCGATGGATAACGGCGCGGAATTAAAACTCGACTTCAACGTAACAAAAATCAATAATAAAAACGGATATTTTGAACTTGTTTCTTCAGACGGCGAAAAGGTATCTGCCAAAACGCTTATCAATTGCGCGGGCGCGGGCAGCGAAGACGTTGCGCGTCTTGCGGGCGACGATTCTATAAAAATAGGGTTAAGGCGGGGCGAGTATATATTGCTCGACAGAGAAAGCGGCGATCTCGTGTCGCACACGCTGTTTTTCTGTCCTACCGAAAAGGGCAAAGGCATACTCGTAACTAATACCGTAGACGGAAATATTCTTCTCGGTCCTACCGCCGAAGAAATCGACGATAACGATACCGACACCACGAGCAAAGGTTTATCCGAAATTAAAAACAAGGCGGCCGAAATGATAGCGAAAGTACCTTTTTACAATACGATTACTTCGTTCGCGGGCGTAAGAGCGTATTCGGAAGGCAAGCACGATTTTATAATAGAAAACAGCAAAAAGGTAAAAGGTCTTATCAACGTTTGCGGTATAGAGTCTCCGGGGCTTACTTCCGCGCCTGCGATAGCGGAATTCGTGGTCGAAAATCTTATTCCGTTCGAATATAAAGCGGTTAAAAACGCGTCGTTTAATCCCGAAAGAAAACCCGACAACTTTTTTAAATCATTAAGCGACGACGAGAAAAACGAAATCATTCGTAAAAATCACGAGTACGGGCGCATAGTTTGCCGTTGCGAGCAGATAACCGAAGGCGAAATAGTAGAAGCGATTCATAAAAATCCCCCTGCGCTGACCGTTGACGCTATTAAAAGAAGGACGCGCAGCGGAATGGGAAGGTGCCAGGGCGGATTTTGCGGTTCGCGCGTTACCGAAATTATCGCGCGCGAATTAAACGTTCCGCTCGAAGAAGTGAGAAAGAGCGGTAAAAATTCACAGATGCTTGTGGGGAAAACGAAATGAAAAGAGATCTTGTGATTATCGGCGGCGGTCCCGCAGGGCTTGCGGCTGCCGTTGCCGCTTACGATTGCGGCGTTAAAGACATACTTATAATCGAAAGAGAGCAACGGCTCGGCGGAATACTTTTGCAGTGTATTCATAACGGGTTCGGACTTACGAGATTTAAAGAAAGCCTTACGGGTCCCGAATATGCGGGCAGGTTCGCAGAGCAGGTAACGAAAAGAAATATCGAATATATAACCGAAGCGACCGTATTGAACGTAACGCCCGAAAAAACCGTTACGGTAATAAGCCATGAAAAAGGCATACAGAAAATAGAAGCGAAAGCGATTATTCTTGCAATGGGTTGCAGGGAAAGAAGCAGGGGCGCGCTCAATATCGCGGGAAGCAGACCCGCAGGCATATATTCGGCGGGTTCGGCGCAGAAATTTATCAACGTTAAAGGCTATAACGTTGGTAAAAACGTCGTTATTTTAGGTTCGGGCGATATAGGGCTTATAATGGCGCGGCGGCTTACTCTCGAAGGCGCAAAAGTAAAAGCGGTTTGCGAAATAATGCCGTTTTCGTCGGGTTTAAGGCGAAATATCGAGCAATGCCTTAACGATTTCGACATTCCGCTTTATCTTAATCACACCATAACCCGAATCGAAGGAAAAGAAAGGGTAACGGGCGTAGTGGTTGCAAAAGTCGACGAAAACAAAAATCCCGTTAAAGGCACGGAAATGCATATCGATTGCGACGCAGTGCTTTTTTCGGTGGGGTTAATACCCGAAAACGAACTTTCAAAAGGCGCGGGCGTAAATTTATCGCCGCAAACGAAAGGCGCGGTCGTAAACGAAAACAGAGAAACGAATATAAGCGGCGTGTTTGCGTGCGGAAACGTTCTGCACGTTCACGACCTTGTAGACTTCGTTTCGGAAGAAGCCGAACTTACGGGAAAGGCGGCGGCGGATTATATTTTCAAAAAATCCATAAAAACCAAAAACGTTACAGTAAAGGGCGGCAACGCCGTAAGTTACGTCGTTCCCCAAAAAATAACGGCGGCGGATAAAAACGTAAAAGCGTATTTCAGAGTAAAAAGCGTTTTAAAAGACGCCGTACTGAAAGTCAGGGCAGACGGTAAGGAATATTTTACCGTTAAAAAGCCCGTTCTTACTCCCGGCGAAATGCAGACCGTGATTTTAAGAAAAGACGTTCTCGAAAACGCCGAAAACGAAATAGAAATAACGGTGGAATGACGATGGAAACTTTTAAACTTACTTGTATAGAATGCCCCAAAGGGTGTCTTGTGACCGTTAAAAAGGACGGCGATAAAATAACGGAAATCAGCGGCAACGCTTGTCCGCGCGGAAAAATTTACGCCGAAAGCGAAGTTACCTGTCCGCGCAGAGTGCTGACTACTACCGTTAAAGTGCGCGGCGGCGGAGTTCTTCCCGTAAAAACGGATAAGCCGATTAAGAAAAGAGAGATTTTTTCGGTAATGAAAAAAATAAATTCCCGATTTGCAGAAACGCCGATAAAAACGGGCGACGTTATAATAAAAAACGTTACCGAAAACGTAAACGTCGTGGCGACCGATTATCGCGATTAAACGGCAGAAAACCCGCGGGAGCGAAAAATTTGCGGCGAATATTTCCGAAAACTTTATTACGAATTGAAATAATTACCGAGCGTGGAGTATATTTCTTCTCCCGCAAGGTCGCGTATCGGCGACAATCCTTCGTGGATTTCGCCGTTTTTTTCACCCTTTAAAGGCGCGGAGATTGCGGAATCGGAATTTTCGCGTTTTTTAAGTAAAGACGCTATTATCGGCGCAAGCAGAGAAATAAGCGATTTAATATCGCTTTTACCCGACAAAAAATCTTTAACCGCGTCCGACGACACGGCGTTTAATATATTTTCGTCTACGCCTAAAAGGCTCAGCACGGGCGACAGACTTTTAAGATCTGCCGCGCTTATTAAGTTTTTGATACTGTCTGAATTTCCGCTTTTCATAAAAAAATATAAAAGCAGTAATAAAACGGGAAGAATTTTCATTAACATTATATTATACGCAGGCATACAATTTATTGTATAATCGGAGGTAAATTATGCGTGATTTTAACAGTTTCGAAAGCGAAACGGGCGGCAATACTCAAAACGACGGGGCGATGAACGTTCTCAGCGAGTTCGCAAAGCGTTACGAAGGGGCAAGCGAAACGGAACTTATAGCCGCAATTATGAAAGAAGCGGAGCGCAGAAAAAAGGCAGGCACTCTTTCAGACGAAGAAATTGATAATTTCGCAGCCGTGATTTCGCCTATGCTTAATTCCAAACAGCGTAAACAACTCGGTTCGGTAGTCGAAAAAATCAAACGGACGAAATAATTTTTAAAGCCGATAACAAGGCGTTGATTTCGCGACGGGTGTTGTGGGGTGATAACGAAACTCTTACAAGCCCGTCGTTTTCGGTGCCTAAAAAATTATGCATGAGCGGAGCGCAGTGAAATCCGCCGCGCACGCAAACGTCGAATTTATAGGACAGAATTTCCGCAACTTCCGAAGACGGAACGCCGTCGAGCGAAAAAGCGACTATCCCGAAAGGATTCGGTTTTCCGTAAACTGTAATCCGTTCGATTTCGGAGAGTTTTTCGAATAAATAAGAAGTCGTTTCCGTGAGTTGACGGGATACGTAATCAAGATTGTTTTCAATATACCTTACGCCTTCTTCGAGCGAGCATATCGCGGGGAGATTCAGCGTTCCGTATTCGAGCCGTTCGGGGTAGCAGTCGGGCTGATAAGGATTAAAACTTTCAGTACCCGTGCCGCCTTGAAACGTAGGAGTAACGTCAACGCCTTTTTTGATGATAAGCGCGCCGGAGCCGCCTATTCCGTATAATCCCTTATGCCCCGAAACGCATAATAAATCTATATTTTCACTCTGCATTTTAACGGGAACGTGTCCTGCCGCCTGCGCGCCGTCAACCATAAACAAAATATTTTTATCTTTTAATAATTCGCCCGTGCCGCTTACGTCGTTCATCGTTCCCGTAACGTTGCTTGCGTGATTCATAATCACGAGATACGTTTTATCTGTTATCGCGTTTTCAATATCTTTTGCTTTAACGCCGCCGTTTTCACGCGGTTTTACCACGGTAACCGTAATTTTTCCTTGCTTTTCGAGAGTAAAAAGCGGGCGAAGAACGCTGTTATGCTCGGTAACCGTAGTAACCACGTTGCCGCCGAGATTTATTGTGCCGTAAATTGCGGTGTTAAGCGCTTCGGAGCAGTTTTTTGTAAAAATCACGCGCGAAAGGTCGCCGTTATCGAAGAACGCCGAAAGTCTTTTTCGCGCCGAAAATACAAATTCCGCGCCCGTTTGCGAAAGGCGATGACCGCTTCTGCCGGGGTTCACGCTCAGATATTTTATTACGTTTATTACCGTTTCGGTTACGGAGTTCGGTTTAAATCCGCCCGTGGCGGCGTTATCGAGATATATCATAAAGCCTCACTGTTTTTTTAAAAAAATAATATAATGTATAGGCGCATACGCGCCTTATTAAATACTATTAAAAACTCTGTTTTATTATGCAAGGGCAGGAGGAAGTTTATGAAAAAATGCGTGGCGGTGTTCCGTTCGCGCACGCAAGTTATGTCTTTTATAGAAATAATGAACGCGCAGGGAATACCCGCAAAAGCCGTTCCGACGCCGAAAGAAGCGCGGGTAGGTTGCGGCCTTTCGGCCGAAATACCCGTTACGTCGGTAAACGTTGCGGCGGTTATCGTAAAAAGATACGGTTTAAACGCGTTCTATTCCTTTTTGGTAATCGAAAAGCGAGGAACGCGTACTACCATTGTAAAATTATAAACCGACGTTAAAACGATTGAAAAAAAATCGTAAACGTGGTAAAATAAAAACAAAACCGCGCTTTTATGTTTTTATTAAAAGCGCGGCAACTTAGCCGCAAGCAATTGTGGCAGAATATCGGAAATATGAACAGAAAAACCGCCGACGAAATCATAAAAAGGCTCGCAGCAAAATACCCGAATCCCAAACCCGCTCTCAGATTTTCGTCCGATTACGAACTTCTGGTTGCGGTTATTCTTTCCGCGCAGTGTACGGACGAGCGCGTCAACACCGTTACAAGCGAACTTTTCAAAGAGTATAACACTCCCGAAAAAATGCTTGATCTTTCGGCGGAAGAATTATCGAAGCGTATTCTGCCGTGCGGACTTAACAATTCAAAAGCCGCGCATATACTTTCGGCTTCCGAAGATATAGTTAAAAAGTTCTCGGGCAAAGTGCCGCAGAGTTTTGACGACCTAATCTCTCTTTCGGGAGTTGGGCGCAAAACAGCCGACGTTATGATCGGCGTTGCGTTTAACGGCGACGCCATAGCGGTTGACACGCACGTTTTCAGGGTGTCTAACAGAACGGGGCTGGCAATCGGAAAAACGCCATATAAAGTCGAACAGGGGCTTAACGCGATAATCGATAAAAAGGAATGGTCGAAAGCCCATCACTACCTTATATTTCACGGAAGAGAAACGTGCAGGGCGCGAAAGCCCGACTGCAATAACTGCATAATTTCCGATTTATGCGAATGGAAGGAGAAAAACAAATAATGCTGAACGAAAATTTTTTAGATAAAGAAAGTCTGCTTGTAAAATCGGGCGACGGCGGCGACGGAATAGTGTCGTATATCCGCTATAAAGGCGTTGCGGACGGCGGTCCCGACGGCGGCGACGGCGGAAACGGCGGAAACGTGTATTTTATAGGCGACAGGCATAAAACGAGTTTATCTGACTTTCGGTATAAACACAAATTCATAGCCGAAAACGGCGGCAAAGGCGATAAGAAGAACAGCCACGGCAAAAACGGCGAAGATTTATATATAAGCGTGCCGCTCGGAACGCAGATAAGCGACGCCGAAACGGGCGAATTTATCTGCGACGTTTATAAGGACGGACAAGTCCGCCTTATCATGCAGGGCGGTAGGGGCGGCAAGGGCAACGCGCGCTTTACAACTTCGAGAAGGCATTGCCCGCACTTTGCCCAGAAAGGCGAAACGACGGAAGTGAAAAGAGTAAATCTCGAACTGAAAGTTATAGCAGACGTTGGTCTGATAGGCTTTCCCAACGTCGGTAAATCCACTCTTTTATCGAAAATTTCGGCGGCAAAACCGAAAATTGCGAACTATCATTTCACTACGCTTTCGCCTAATCTCGGCGTTGTTAATTATTACGACGATTCTTTCGTCGCGGCCGATATACCCGGGCTTATAGAAGGCGCGGCTGACGGAGCGGGGCTCGGTCACGATTTTTTAAGACATATCGAAAGAACCCGTCTTTTATGCCACGTTGTGGATATAAGCGGCGTTGAAGGCAGGGATCCCGTCGACGATTTTAAAAAAATAAACGCCGAACTCAAAGCGTACAGCAAAAAACTTGCGGCTTTAAAGCAGATAGTCGTGCTTAATAAATCCGACGTTCAGGGCGCGGAAGAAAATATCGTAAAATTCAAAAAACACTGTAAAAAGTACCCGATTTCAGTCGTTTCGGCTCTTACGGGCGAAGGAACGGAAGAAGTCGTTAAACTGTTGTTCGAAACCTTAAAAGATATTCCCGTAACTCTTCCCGAAGAAGACAGCGGATTTATCTATTCCCGTCCTTCGGGCGACGATTTCGAAATCGAGCGCGATGACGACGGCGCGTTCGTGATTGTGGGCGATCTCGTAAAAACTCTTTCGAGAAACGTTGTGCTTAGCGATACGGACAGTATGGCGTATATGCAAAAAACCCTTCGTGATAAAGGCGTTATCAAAAAACTGCGCGACGCGGGCGCGAAAGACGGCGACACCGTAGTCATCGGCGACGTTGAATTCGATTTTGTGGATTAAAAATATAAAGGAGCAAAAATGCTTACAACAAAGCAAAGAAGTATTTTAAGAAGTATGGCTCAGACGATCGAGCCTGTCGGACAGGTCGGCAAGGGCGGCATATCCGAAAATATGATAAATTCGTTTTCGGACGCTCTCGATAAAAGAGAACTTATAAAAATCACCGTTCTGAACAATGCCGAAGACGACGCTCACAGTATTGCGGCGGCTCTTGCGGACGCGCTCGAAGCGGAAGTTGTTTGCGTTATAGGGCATAAAGCCGTTATATACAGAATCAGCGATAAAAAAGGCGTCAGGCACGTTTTAAGCGGCAAATAATCCGTTTTAAATTGCCTTTTCGGCCGTTTTACGCGTTTTAACGAAAATATGTGTTTATTCGGCGAACGAAAGCGATATAATTATTCGTTATACGTGAAACGCTGCGTAAATTCTTGCAAAATTAAAAAAATAATGATAAAATCTTTTATATGAAAGCAATAGTTACCGTAATAGGAAAAGACAAGCCCGGAATCATAGCGGGCGTATCGGGCATGCTTGCCGGATATTCTATAAACATCGAAGACATCAGCCAGACGATAATGCAGGGTTTTTTTACTATGATAATGCTCGTAGACCTTGAAAAATCTTCGCTTAAATTCGGCGAACTTGTCGACAAGGCGGAAGAACTCGGCAACAGCGAAGGCGTAAAAATAATCATTCAGCACGAAGATATTTTCAACGCTATGCACAGGGTGTGAGATGATAAACAACGGCGATATCGTAGAAACGATAAATATGGTCGAAAAAGAACATTTCGACGTCCGCACAGTAACCATGGGCGTGTCGCTTTTGTCTGCCGTCGGCTCGACAGCGGACGAAACCGCGCGTAAAGTTTACGATCTTATATGCAAAAAAGCCGAAAATCTCGTTAAAACGGCAAACGATTTATCCGTTACTTACGGCGTTCCGATAGTAAATAAACGCCTTTCGGTAACTCCCGTTTCTCTTATAACCGCAGGTTTTAAAGGCGAAGAAATAAAAATCGCCCGCGCTCTCGACAGCGCGGCTAAAACCGTCGGCGTTGACTTTATAGGCGGATATTCCGCGCTCGTTCATAAAGGTCTTACTTCTTACGAGCGTTCTTTTATAGAAAGTATTCCCGAAGTTCTTGCCTGTACCGACATTTTATGTTCGTCGGTAAACGTCGGGTCGACGCGTTCGGGAATCAATCTCGACGCCGTTAAACTCGTCGGCGAAATAATCAAAAAAACGGCTGAACTCACTAAAACGCGCGACGGATTCGGTTGCGCGAAGTTCGTTGCGTTCTGCAATGCCGTGGAAGATAATCCTTTTATGGCGGGAGCCTTTCACGGAGTGGGCGAAGGCGAATGCGTTATAAACGTCGGGGTGTCGGGTCCGGGCGTGGTTTGCCGCGCGGTGAAGGACGCCCCCGATAAAAACATAACCGAAATTGCGGAAATAATCAAAAAAACCGCATTTAAAATAACGCGCGTAGGTCAACTTATAGCGAATGACGCCGCCAAACGGCTTAACGCCGAACTCGGCATAGTAGACCTGTCGCTCGCTCCTACTCCCGCAATAGGCGACAGTGTAGGGAGAATTCTCGAAGAAATGGGGTTATCCACCGTTGGCGGACACGGCACGACGGCTTGCCTTGCTATTTTAAACGACGCCGTAAAAAAAGGCGGAGTTATGGCAAGTTCGAAAGTCGGTGGATTGTCGGGGGCGTTTATTCCCGTAAGCGAAGACGAAGGAATGATTTGCGCCGCCGAAAAAGGCGTGCTTACTCTTAATAAACTCGAAGCGATGACGGCCGTTTGCAGCGTGGGAATAGATATGGTTGCAATCCCCGGGGATACGCCCGCGTCTACTATTTCCGCAATCCTTGCCGACGAAGCGGCAATAGGTATGGTAAATAATAAAACAACGGCGATAAGGCTTATACCCGTTCCCGATAAAACCGTGGGCGAATTCGTGGAGTTCGGCGGACTTTTAGGTCGCGCTCCGATAATGGCGGTAAACTCCGCTTCCGCCGAAAAATTCATTTCGCGCGGCGGCATTATTCCCGCTCCCATTCACGGCAACAAGAACTGAATATAATCTTAAAACTCTCTTTTTTCCGAAAGAGAGTTTTTTATATCAAAAAAAATCCGACGTAATTTTACGTCGGATATGAAAAAGTTTTACGTTGTCAAAACCCCGTAGATTTTTTAACATATTTTAAGGGTTTGACAATTTATTTTGCAAAAAAATCAAAGCGCGGTAATTCCCGTGAGAAGAAGAACGCCTTCTACGCACAAAGCAAGCGCGCCTTCGAGCATTATAACCCAGTTCGACGGGGTTTTTAAAATGTCAAGACTTCTCGAAACGAAGTAAGCAAGCCAGATAAGCATCCAGACGAGCCATAAAACGCCGAGCATAAGTCTTCCGCCGATAATATAATATACGCCGAGAGCCGCCGCAATCAGGCATACTAACGCCGAAAACCAACCAAGGCTCGTTTCGGATAAATCCCAGATGCATACAGCCGAAATAAACAAGTGGGTAATACCGATAAGAAGCAGCGACGCGTATTCCGCTTTTATTGCGGTTTCGGTTGCGGTAAGAATACCAAAGATACTTATTATACTCACAACAAGCCCCGAAAGCACGTTGAGAATAACAACTTCGTTGTTGTCGTTTTCGTCTATCAGCGGCAAAAAGCCGTTAAGAAAAAACGCCATACCGCTGAAAATCAAACAAATTGCAAACATATTTTTTTCTCCTTGCTTAGATTATTGCCCCGTTCGGAATAATTTATTCGCCTGCGCCCGATTTTTTTAAAAATTTTCAGAAAGCGTTTAAATAATAATCGGTTAGCCACAAGTGACTGCGTTTGAACCCGCCAAAGCGCCGATATTTACGCGCTTTATGCCGAATTCTCCTTCGTCCGTACCGCCAAGTACGAACAAGTCGCCTTCGACAGAAATCATCGAAAATAGCGGCGTTTTGGTTGCCTGCAAGTATTGCGTTGCGTTTTCAGGTTAAGACGCGGCGCGCAAGCGGCATAATACACTCGTATATGACGATTGCGGAACAATGTATTAGCCTGAAAGCACGACGCAAGACCGAGTTCAAACGCAATCGCTTGTGGCTAAGAAAAAGCAAATTTCAGAAAATCGCTGAAATTTGCTTTTAAAATTTTGCGGTGTGTTTAGTTGACATGCCGGCGAAGAATAATTTAAGCCTTGCAAAAACGCCGCAATTTACGCGCTTTTTTGCAAATTCTCGGACGGTGTACGTATAGTACTACCGTCCTTGCCTTCACAAAAAATCATCGAAAATATCGGCGCTTTTTTGCAAATTCTCGGACGGTGTACGTATAGTACTACCGTCCTTACCTTCACAAAAAATCATCGAAAATATCGGCGTTTTTGTTGCAGACAAGTATAACGCTGCGTTTTTAGGCTAAGACAAGGCGCGTGAGCGTGTTAATACTGTCCGTATAACCCGTTAATGCAACACAGTATTAGTCAAAAACACAGCGTTAGACCAAGGCTTCAATTATTCTTTGCCGGCATCCGAAACGGTTTCGTCGAGAATAACGTTCGCGGTTTTTGCAAAGCGTTTGACCGATTCTATGCCGCTTTCGCATTTTGCTTTGCTTGAATAATTTTCGCTTACGCATATAAGCCTGTTCGAGTGTGAAAAAAGTTTGAAACGGTAGTGACCGTATTTATCTATGCTCGTTGCAAAGTTTCCGCTGTCAATATTCTTTTTAATCGTTTCTATGCCGTTTTTCACGCCCGAAAGGGAAGTATAAGTTTCGGTTCTCAATAAAAGCCCGCCGTTCGAAGCGGTGAGTTCGGCAAAAAATTTACCGTCCTGCTCCTTAACCTTCCATTTGCCCGTGTAATAATTTTTTTGTTCGGGTTCGGATTTATCGTTTACCGATTTTTTGGTTTTGTTATCGGGCGTTGCCGCTTTCGTTTGCTTTGCCGCGTTTAAGGTCTTTTGTTTTGCGGCTTTTGAATTATCGCCGTCGGCTTTATCGGACTTTTGCGCTTTTTCCGCGGAAACAGCCGCTTTTTTGGCAGGAGATTTATCTGCTTTTACTGACGAGTTTTCTTCAGTTTTGCTTTCTTTCGCGACTTTAACCGCGGCGGTTTTGTCTGCGGCGGCTTTTGTCGATTTATCGGAAGAATTTTTTACTTTAACCTGCTTTGCGCTCTTTTTTGCCGATTCTTCGTGCGCTTTCTGAATTTCTTCTTCTTCGGACGCAAGCATATCGATCAATACTTCTTTATCGGCAACGTTGTTTGATATTCTGTCGATTTCTTCGGGGGTAAGAGAAGTAACGGCGTTCTCCGCGTTTTCTTTAAATTGCTGTTCCTTTTGCTTTTTTGAGCGGACTTTGGCAATTATTATGAGCGCAAGAATTATAACCGCAAGCGCTACTATTCCGTAAATTATAAAATTCACGTGCGCTTTGAACCAGTTTAATACGTTTTCGAAAAATTCATTCATACTGCAAACACCTTATTTTACTTATATTATTATACAACTATAGTATTATCTTATAACTTTTTTTAAAAATAGTCAACCGTTCGTTGCCTAAATCGGAAAAAAGTGTTAAAATTATATCGAACGGGAACGAATAAGGAGCAATCGGGAATGAATAGGGAAAACGAAAGAGTTTACAAGGCGATAATCGTAGGCGGCGGAGCGTCGGGGCTTGTCGCGGCGATATTGCTTTCCGAGCGTTTCGGCGGAGAAAACGTGCTTCTTGCGGAAAGGCTTTCAAGGGTAGGAAAAAAACTGCTCGCAACGGGAAACGGTCAATGCAACGTTACGGGCAGATTTGAAAATTTATCGGTTTTTCACGGTAAAAGTCCGTCGTTTTGCGAATACGCGCTTAATAAATACGGCAAAAACGCTCTTTTATCGTTTTATGAAAATTCAGGCGTCCCCGTGATTTTCGACGGCGATAAAGGCTTTCCGCTTTCAAGGCAGGCTTCGTCGGTAGTGGACGCGTTCCGCTTTAAACTTTCCGCATTGAAAACGAAAACCGCGTGCGACGCGTTCGTTACGGATATTTCCCGCAAAAACGGCGTTTTTACGGTTTTAACGGATAGCGTGGAAAGGTTTTTGTCGGAAAACGTAATTCTTGCCTGCGGCGGTAAAGCCGCTTCTCATTTCGGTACGGACGGAAACGCGTATAAACTCGCTGAAAAATTCGGGCATAAAATAACGGCGTTGTATCCGTCGATTGTTCAACTTAAATGCAACGTTGCTTCTTTAAAAGGTCTGAAAGGACTTAAACAAAAAGTAAAAGTTTCGGCGTTTGCGGACGGCGTTTTTTTAAAAAGCGCCGCGGGCGATATTCTGTTTACCGATTACGGAGTAAGCGGAAACGCCGCGTTTTTACTCTCTTCATATCTTACGGGTAAAAACGGCGGAGTATTATCGGTCGATTTTATACCCGACGCGGACGAAAAAATCCTTTACGAAGCCCTTTTAAAAAAGATTAAAAATTGCGGATATCTAACTAACGAGTATCTTCTTTCGGGGTTTATGAACGGGAAAATTGCGGCGGCGTTACTGAGAAACGTTGGTGTCGACTTATCCGCCGCCGTTGATAAATGCGACCTTGAAAAAATCGTAAAAACGGTAAAAAACTATCGTATAGCGGTAACGGGAACGCTCGGTTTCGACGATGCGCAGGTAACGCGCGGCGGCGTTGAAACGAAAGACATAAATCCAGAAACGATGGAAAGCGCGTTTGAAAAAGGGCTTTATATCGTCGGCGAAATGCTCGATATAGACGGCGATTGCGGCGGTTATAATTTAACGTGGGCCTTTGCTTCGGGCGCGCTCGCGGCAGAAAGCGTAAAATAACCTTTCGGATATAAAACGATGAAAATTATAAAAGATATTAAAATCGGCGTCGATAACGGCGATAAAGACCTTATCGGAAAGGCGGCGCGCAGGAGCGGAATACGCGAAGATAAAATTAAATATTTCAAGATTTTAAAAAAGTCGCTCGACGCGCGCGATAAAAACAATCTTACTTTCGTTTACACCGTGGCAATTTCGGATAAAAGCGAAAAAGTTCCCGAAAAAGTTTATGAAAAATGCTCTTTCAAGGCGAACGTTCTCGTCGTAGGGGCGGGTCCGTGCGGTCTTTTTTGCGCTCTCGACCTGTTAAGGTACGGTCTGAACGTAACTCTTATAGAGCGCGGAAAGCGCGTTTCGGAGCGTAAAAACGAAATCGACTATTTCGCGCGCAATAAAATTCTTAACGAAGAGTGCAACGTTCAGTTCGGCGAAGGCGGCGCGGGCGCGTTTTCGGACGGAAAACTCAATACCCGAACCGTCGGCGAAAAGGTAAGAGAAGTCATTGAAGATTTCGTTAAATTCGGCGCGCCCGAAGAAATCGCTTACGATAACAAACCGCATATCGGAAGCGACAGGCTGCCCGAAGTTATAAAAAACATAAGAAACGAAATAATCGCGCTCGGCGGAAGAGTGCTTTTCGATACTAAACTTACCGACCTGGAATTAAAGTCGGGCAGAATAACGAGCGCAACCTTTTCAGACCGCAAAGAAAGTTTCGACTGCGTAGTGCTTGCCGTCGGACACAGCGCGAAAGACGTTTACGATCTCTTATATCGCCGCGGCGTTTTCATGGAGCCGAAAGAATTTGCCGTGGGGCTGAGAATAGAGCATCTCCGCGAAGATATAAACGCCGCGCAATACGGCGAAAAGTATAAAAATTCGGCAGCGCTCGGCGCGGCGGATTACAGGCTTACTTCGTCTTTTCGGGAAAGGGGAGCGTTTACTTTCTGCATGTGTCCGGGCGGTTACGTAATGCCGTCGCAATCGGAAAAAAACACGGTCGTGGTGAACGGAATGAGCAACTATTTCAGAGACGGAATAAATTCAAATTCCGCTCTCGTGGCGCAGATAAGAAAATCTGATTTTAAAAGCGGAGTTTTCGGCGGAGCGGAGTTTTTGAATACTCTCGAAAAAAAAGCGTTTTCGCTTGGCGGCGGAGATTATTCCGCGCCCGTTTCTCTCGTGAAAGACTATCTCGGCGGAACGGTTTCAAAAGGTTTCGGAAAAGTTTTGCCTACTTATCCCGTCGGCGTTAAATTCTGCGATTTATCACTGCTTTTTCCCGAAAGCGTGAATTCCGCTCTGCGGTTTGCCATAAAAGATATGGGGAAGCGGCTTAAAGGTTTTGACGACGATTACGCGGTGCTTACGGGAGTAGAAAGCAGAACGTCGTCTCCCGTGAGAATTACGCGCAGCGAAGACTTTACGTCCGTTAACGTTTCTAATCTTTATCCCGCGGGCGAAGGTTGCGGCTATGCGGGCGGAATAACGAGCGCGGCTGCCGACGGAAAGAAAATAGCCGAAAGTATCGCGCGTAAATATAAATAATATTCAAGAAGCGTTCAAAATCGTTGACTTAAAACCCTTACTTATGTTAAAATAACTTATATTGCTATGGATAAAGACGAATTTATAACCGTCGTTCAGGACGGCGACCTGATTTATTATTATACGGGCTTCGTTGCAGACGACGCTTTCGTTGCTCTTATCGGAAACGAAAAATATCTTTTCGTCGACGGCAGGTATATAGAAAGCGCAAAGAAGTTAAAAGGCGTAAACGTAATCCGTATAACGAAAGGCTCGGATTTTTACGATTTCATAAAAAATTCAAAAGTGAAAAAAACGGGGATATATCCCGAATACACGACTTACGCGCTTGCGAAAAATCTTATCGACTGCGGCGCGGAAATCGTAAACGCTTCCGAAAAGATAATTTCCGACACCGAAATCAAATCGGAGCATGAACTTGCGCTCATTAAAAAATCGTGCGAAATCTGCGAAAAATCTTTTTACGAAGTTATAAACGATCTCAAAACGGGTGTAACCGAGCGCGAAATCGCGGCTAAACTCGAATATTATTTCAAGAAAAACGGCGCGAGCGGCACTTCGTTCGATACGATAATCGCTTTCGGCGCGGGCGGTTCTGTTCCGCACTATCTGACGGGCGACAACGTTCTTGAAGAAAATATGCCCGTTCTTATGGACTTCGGTTGCAAATATAAAGGTTACTGTTCGGATATGACGCGCAGTTTTTATTACGGCAATCCGCCGTCCGAATACGTCCGCGTTCATAACGCCGTCCGCGAAGCGAAAGAAAAGGCGTTTGAGAATATCCGCGAAGGAATGACGGGCGCGGAAGCAGACGCCGTATCGCGGAACGTTCTTAAAGGTTACGGGCTTGACGAATACTTCGTTCATTCTCTCGGTCACGGCGTGGGCGTTAAAATTCACGAATATCCGAGACTTTCGCCGAGCGGAAAGCGCGTTTTGAAAAACGGAGCGGTATTTTCCATTGAGCCGGGCGTTTACTTCGAAGGTAAATTCGGTATCCGCAACGAAGACACCGCGTATCTCAAAGACGGCAAAGCAGTCGGTTTTTTTGGTAAAGACTTAATCGGGACAAGTATTTCCCCGAAATTATAAATCACTCAAGGAGCAAATTATTATATGGTATTAGCAGGCGATTTAAGAAAAGGCGTAACGATCGAATACGACGGAAAGATTTACACCGTAGTCGATTTCCTTCACGTTAAACCGGGCAAGGGCGCGGCGTTCGTGAGAACGACGCTCAAAAACGTGGTTGACGGCAAGGTTTTGCAGATAACTTTCAACCCGACCGAAAAGTTTGAAAACGCGGTTATCGAAACGAAGAAAATGACTTATTCGTATTCCGACGGCGAACTTTATTATTTCATGGACGAAGAGTTCAATATGGAACCCCTTAATTACGATCAGGTTTCCGACGCTTTGAAATATATCAAAGAAAACGATCCCGTTACCGTTAAATTTTATAAGGGCAAAGCGTTTTCGGTAGATTGCGAAAACTTCGTCGAATTGCTCGTTACCGAAGCCGAGCCGAGCGTTGCGGGCAACACCGCCACCAACGCCACGAAAATCGTAAAACTCGAAACGGGCATAAATATGCAGGTGCCCATGTTCGTAAACGAAGGCGACGTTATCCGTATCGACACGAGAACGGGCGAATACATGGAAAGAGTAAAGAAGTAATATCGTTCCCGACAGTTCGTCAAAGGCTGTCGGGTTTTGTTTTAACGCTGAAAACTTTAAAAGCGGAGAATTTTTCGATATGAAAAACGTGTTTATAACGGGCGCGTCGGGCGGTATAGGTATCGCGCTTACCGACGCGTTTTTAAAAAACGGTTACAGGGTTTATTCGGCGTATAATAAAGGCGAAATATCCGAAACGCAGATAAGGGCGGGCGCGATTCCCGTCAAAACGGACGTTACCGACGAAAATTCCGTAAACGCCGCTTTTTCGCGTATCGAAAAAGAATGCGGCGGGTGCGACGTTCTTATCAACAACGCGGGAATAGCGTTGAAACAAAAACTTTTAATCGACGTTTCTGCCGACGAATTCGACGAGATTTTCAAAGTGAACGTCAAAGGTGCGTTTTTAACCGCGCGCCGCGCGCTTCCCATGATGATAAGAAACGGCGGAATAATCATAAACGTTTCGTCCGTATTCGGCCTTACGGGCGGCAGTTGCGAAGTTCCTTACGCCGCAAGCAAAACGGCTCTCATAGGCTTTACGCGCGCTCTTTCGGAAGAACTGTTTTCGTCAGGCGTCGGCGTTGCGGCGATTTGCCCGGGGCTTATCGATACGGCTATGAACGAGCATTTGTCGGAGCAGGATAAAAAAGAATACCTTAAAGAAAACGGTCTGACGCGGATAGGCTCTCCCGAAGACGTTGCCGAAGCGATAATCAGAATAGTAAAAATGCCCGTAAAAGAGATAAACGGCAGGATTTTTTCCGTTCATACAGGGCTTTCTTCGGATGCCTGGCAATAATGATTTAAAATAATAAAATAATAAAAAAACAAGGTATTTGAAATTATTTGTTGTATAATTTAAGTATGAATACATACGGCGGTATAAAAGAGAAGATTTTCGAGCGCGAAAAAAGTTTTTTTTCGCCTTACGCTGCCTTTTCCGAAAAAACGAAAGGCAGAACGAGAAAAGAAACTCCGTGTCCGATGCGTACGGAATTTCAGCGCGACAGAGACAGGATTATTTATTCGAAAGCGTTTATTCGTCTTAAGAATAAAACTCAGGTCTTTTTTTCGCCCGAAGGCGATCATTACATGACGCGCTTAACGCACACGCTCGACGTATCGCAGATAGCCCGCTCGATAGCGCGCGGTCTTTCTCTCAACGAAGATTTAGCAGAAGCGATCGCGCTCGGTCACGATCTCGGTCACACTCCGTTCGGTCACGCGGGGGAGCGGGTGCTCGATAAATTGTCGCCGAAAGGTTTTCGTCATAACGAGCAGTCTTTAAGAGTTGTGGAGTATCTTGAAAAAAACGGCGAAGGTCTGAATCTTACGTTCGAAGTCAAAGACGGTATACTTAACCATAAATTAAGCGGCAACCCCGCTACTTTGGAAGGCAAAGCCGTTTCTCTTGCGGACAGGATAGCCTATCTTAATCATGACGTTGACGACGCCGTCCGCGCGGGCATTATTTCCATTAACGATTTGCCGCGCGAAGTAACCGAAATTTTAGGAAAAACTTCACGCGAGCGGATTAACGTTATGATCTCGTCTATAATTTCGTCAAGCGACGGGAAAAACGACGTTACGTTATCCGAAAGCGTGGCGCCTGCGATGAGAACGTTGCGCTCGTTTATGTTCGATAACGTTTACCTTACTCCTTATGCGAAAGCGCAGGAAGAAAAGGCGGGGAATATGCTTTCTTCGCTTTACGCTTACATTGAAAAACATACGGAAATTCTTCCCGAACCTTATCATAAATTACTTGATAAATTCGACGCGGATACCGTAATTTGCGATTATATTTCGGGAATGACCGACAGATACGCCATAAGCGTGTTCGCCAAAATTTTTATTCCCGATAATTTCTGATAAACTATGGCGGGTATCGACGAGAAGTTCGTAGCGGAACTTCGTGAAAAATGTAATATAGTCGACGTGGTCGGGCGGTATTGCGTGCTGAGCAGAAAAGGCTCTAATTACTGGGCGCGCTGTCCTTTGCCCGGACATAGCGAAAAAACCCCTTCGTTTACCGTGAACGAACCGGGGCAGTTTTACCACTGTTTCGGTTGCGGAAAAGGGGGCGACGTTATAAAGTTTATCGAAGAAATGGAAAATCTCGACTTTATAGAATCGGTTAAATACCTTGCCGAAAACGTTGCTAAAATTCCCGTTCCCGATAACGGCGATTACGACGAAGAACGCGTAAAACAAAACAAAAACAAAAAGGACAGGCTGTATGCGGTATTGAAAGCCGTAGCGCTTTTTTACGTTAAAAGATTATCGTCCGACGGGGCTGAAGAATATCGCGGATACCTTGAAAAACGCGGCGTAACCGATAAAACGGCGCGGGCGTTCGGGATAGGCGCGTCGTGTTCTTACGGGGAGTTGCCGGCGTATCTTAAAACTCTCGGCTTTACCGAAACCGAAATGCTCGAATCGGGCGTATGTCAGAAAAACGAAAGCGGCAATCTTTTCGACGCCGAAGCGAACAGGCTTGTTATTCCCGTAATCAACGCCATGAATAAAGTAGTCGCGTTTACGGGGAGAGTTATAAGGCAGACTTCGGATAAAATAGGAAAATACAAAAATACTAAAGAAACGGAGATATATTCCAAAAAACGCACGCTTTTCGCGATAAACAATTTAAAGGCTTTGCGCCGCGACGGCAATATTCCATTCGTTATTATCGTCGAAGGGAATATGGACGTTATTTCGATGTATCAGTCGGGTATACGAAACGTAGTCGCTCCTATGGGGACGGCGTTGACCGTCGAGCAGGCAAAACTTTTAAAGCGATATACCGATACCGTTTACGTTTGTTTTGACGGCGACGGCGCGGGGCAGAAAGCGACGCTGAAAAGTCTTGAAATATTCGAAAGCGAAGGGTTCGAAGTAAAAGTTCTTACTCTTCCCGACGGAAAAGATCCCGACGATATCGCGCGTGACGGCGGAAAAGAAGCGTTTGACGGATTTTTGAAAAACGCGGATCCGCTTATCGACTATAAACTGAAAGCGATAGCCCGCGGAAAAGACCTTTCAGACGTTTCCGATAAGAGAAAATACGTTGCCGAGGCGCTCGATTTTATAAAAAGCGTAAAAGACGCGTTCATGCGGGAAGAACTTTTAAAAAAAGTGCGCGACGCTTCCGGCATAACTTACGAATCGTTAAAGCGCGATCTCGAAAGCGGAGTTGTCGACGCGGGCGACGAAGTTACAGTCGATATTCCGCAGTTTAAAGCGGAAACAAACGGCAAAACCGCTATTGCGGAAAGGTTTATACTTGCCGCTTACGCCAAAAACAAGCCTTACGCGAAAGCGGGGCTTCTTGACGGAGTGTATTTTTCAGATCCCGTCCGCGACGGTATATGGGCGGCTCTCGATTACGGCGAAGGCGGCGTTTTTGAAAGTTCGCTTTATACAAAACTCGGCGAAGATTACGCGATAGAACTCAACGCGGTTTTATCGGCGGGCGATAACGTTTTCGGAACGAATGCCGAAGAAAAATACTTCAAAGACTGCGTTTACGCTTTGAAAAAAGACAATCTCGATTCCGAAATTTCAAGGCTCAACGCGGAATACGCAAAAGAAACGGACGTTGAAAAGCGCAGAAACATAGCCGCGCTTATAGCAAAAAAAACGATAAAACTCACCGAAATTTAACGGAGGATAAATATGAGCGTTTCCGAACAAAGATTACAGGAAATCACAAACGAACTTATTAAAGAGTACGAGTCCAAAAAGAGTATCACGAACGACGCGCTTATGGACAAACTCGACAGATTTAACGTAACTCCCGAGCAGATAGAGAGTATTTACGCGGCTCTGAAAGAAAAAAACATCGAAGTGGTAGACGATTTCAGCCAGTCTGAAAAAGAAAGGGATCTTCTCGAACAACTCGAAAAAGAAATATCGATGGACGATCCCGTTAAAGTTTACCTTAAAGACATAGGTCGCATAGCCCTTCTTTCAAACGACGAAGAAGCGGAACTTGCCGAAAAAATGATGCAGGGCGACGAGTACGCGAAGCGTCGTTTATCGGAAGCGAATTTAAGGCTCGTCGTTTCCATTGCGAAAAGATACGTCGGGCGCGGAATGCACCTTCTCGATCTTATTCAGGAAGGCAATCTCGGTCTTATGAAAGCGGTTGAAAAATTCGACTACACGAAAGGCTTTAAATTTTCTACTTACGCTACCTGGTGGATAAGACAGGCAATAACGAGAGCAATCGCGGATCAGGCAAGAACTATCCGTATTCCCGTTCACATGGTCGAAACGATAAACAAGGTGGTTAAGGTTTCCCGTCAACTTTTACAGGAATACGGCAGAGAACCCACTCCGAAAGAAATAGCGGAAATTATGAATATGCCCGAAGAAAGGGTTATCGAAATTCAGAAAATAGCGCAGGATCCCGTTTCTCTCGAAACGCCGATAGGCGAAGAAGAAGACAGCAATCTCGGCACTTTCATAGAAGACGAAAATGCCGCTTCTCCGTCAGACGTAGTTGCGTTCAGCATGCTTAAACAGCAACTTATTTCCGTTCTCGACACGCTTACCCCGCGCGAAGAAAAGGTAATCCGTTTAAGATACGGCATCGACGACGGCAAGCCGAGAACTCTTGAAGAAGTAGGCAAGGAATTCAACGTAACGAGAGAGCGTATCCGTCAGATAGAAGCCAAAGCGCTCCGCAAACTCAGACATCCTTCGCGCTCCAAAAAACTCAAAGAGTATTTAGAGTGATGACCAAAAGGCTTGAAACGCTGTTTGCGCTCGTAACGCCGTGCAAAATTCTGGCGGACGTCGGTTGCGATCACGGCTTTATAGCGAAAGCCGCGCTTGACAAAGGCGTTGCCAAAAAAGTTATTATTTCCGATATTTCAGAAAAATGTCTTGAAAAAGCGAAAAAACTTCTTGAGCCGTACGGCGACAGGGTATCGTCTTACGTTTGCGACGGACTTTCCGCGTACGAAGGCGTTCCCGACGTTGCTTTTATAGCGGGTATGGGGGGCGACGAAATAACTTCCATTATCGGAGCGCTTGAAATTTTACCCGAAAAATTCGTTCTTTCCCCGCAAAAAAATTCTTATAAAGTAAGAAAAATTCTTATCGAAAAGGGTTACGCTATAACCGCCGATTTTACTTTTAAAGACGGCAAGTTTTACGACGCGATAGCCGCGGAAAAAGGCGAAGCGAAGTTTTATAACGAAAAAGAACTTTATTTCGGAAAAGACAATCTCGCTTATTTTCCCGCTGATTTTACCGAAAAAATAAACGCGGGGATAAATCTTTTGCAAGCCGTTCTTTGCAAAGACGATTTATCCGAAGAAAACAGGCTTGAAGCCGAAAAAAAACTGAACGACTTAAAAGAAATATTAAAACTTAAAGGAAATATTAAATGAACGTAAACGACCTTTATAAAATAACCGAAAAATACGCTCCGCGTAAACTTTCCGACGATTTTGTAAAATTGACGGGCGGTTACGATAACAGCGGAATAATCGTCGATTCGGGCGAAGAAATAACGGGAGTTCTGTTTGCGCTCGATTTGTCGGTTGCGGCCGTAAACGCCGCAAAGGCTTTCGGAGCAAACGCGATAATTACTCATCACCCCGCAATCTATTCGCCGCTTAAAAGCCTTGAACACGGAACGCCCGTTTACAGCGCCGTGAAAGCAGGCGTAAGCGTTATATCGTGTCATCTGAATCTCGATTGCGCGGAAAACGGGATTGACGAGAGTCTTGCCGAAGGTTTAGGCGCGAAAAGTGCGGAAGTTACTTATAAACTTTCTGAGAAAGAAGGTTACGGCAGAACGTTTACCGTTCCCGAAATCTCTTTAAAAGAGTTTAAAGAGCGCGTTAAAAAGGTTTTCGACGCGAAACGGATTATTGTTTACGGCGACCCCGAAAATACGATAAAGCGCGTTTCGTCGTTTTGCGGCGCGGGGCTCGACGCGGAAGAAACGGACAGGTGCGCGGACACGGATATTTTCGTTTCGTCGGACGTACCGCATCACGTTATTATAAAATGCAGAGAAGAAGGTAAAAATCTTCTCGTTTTAACTCATTACGCTTCGGAATTTTACGGGTTTAAAAAATTCTGCGATAAAATATCGCGTGAAATCAAAGTTAAAACCGTTGTGTTTGACGAGGCCGATCTTAAATAAACGGAGGAATTAAAATGGATAACAATTTAAAGTTCATCGTAGAATACCAGAACGTCGACAAAGAACTTAAAGCGATTGAAGACGGTTTGAAAAAGAGCGAAGAAGCGCAGAAATTCGCGGCGGCTAAAAAGTTTTTAAGCAGCGTTCCCGATTCTCTTTCCGCGCTCGATAATAAAGCGAAATCTCTTATAAACGAGTATTCGGCTATTCTCGAAAGGGCTAAAAAACTCAAAGAAGAAGCAAAGGAATTCGAAGCGACGGTCAACTCTTTCGAAAGTGAAGACGAACTCAATTATTTCCGTAAAAAATTTCAGGAAACGTGCGATCTTTTAGCAAGCGAAGAAGCAAAACTCAACGAAATAACCAAAGAAACGGAAGAATGCGCGAAAGAATTCAACCGTCTTCGCGCCCAGACGGCGAAAATGCAGGATCAGTATAAAGAGTACGGACCTAAATTTCAGGAAATCAAAAACTCAAAAAAAGGCGAAGTTCTCGCGCTTAAAGCAAAACTTGCGAAAATCGCGGAAAATATCGATAAAGATCTTATGCTTAAATACGAAACGAAGCGTAACGATAAAAAATTCCCGATACTTTTCGAAGTCGACGTAACCAAAAAAGGGCAGTGCAACTGTCCCGCGTGCGGAACTGCGCTTCCCATTTACGCACTCGACGAAATCGCGCAGGGTAAAATTAAAGAATGCGAAAGTTGCAGGCGGCTTTTGTATTCGGCAACGGTTATCAGATAAAAAAGTGGCGGAAAGAGAATAAACGTATGAAATTAAACTATAAAAAGACTATTTTCGTAGGATTTGCATTCTTTTTGATATGCGCTTTCTGGCAGGCGTACGATTCGATTGTTCCGATGATGCTCGTAAATAAATTCGGACTTAATCAGACGTCTTCCGGCGTTATCATGGCGCTTGACAACGTGCTTGCGTTGTTCCTGCTGCCGCTTTTCGGTTCGGTTTCGGATAAAACGAAAACAAAACTCGGCAAGCGCACGCCTTACGTTCTTATAGGAACGATAGTCGCTACCGTGTTTTTCACGGGTATGACTTTTGCCGATAACCTTCAACTCAACAAACTTTACGAAAACAAAAACAGCGCGCAAATCGTTCAGCAGATATGGGACGAAAACGTAGAAGTGTCCAACGCCGAAAAAATTCTTTCGGACAGCGTTGCGCCAAAGTTTAAAGTCCGCGATTATGCGTCGCTTATAAAATATAATAAAAATTACGATTTACTTACTGCCGCCGAAAAAGCGGACGCCGAAGAGTGGTTTAAAAGTTTAACCGAAAAGTACACGGAAACGTACAATTACGAAAACGGTGTGTATTCGCTGAGATCGGACGGGAAAGGCTCGCATAACGCGTATACTAATCTCGTTTCGGCGGCAAGAAACAAACTTGCCTGGCAGCAAACCAAAACTAATCCGTTGCCGCTCGTTCTGTTTTTCTGCGCGTTGCTTATCACTTTGCTTGCAATGTCGCTTTTCCGTTCTCCCGCCGTCGCGCTGATGCCCGACGTTACCGTGAAACCCCTTCGCTCGAAAGCGAACGCCGTAATCAATCTTTTGGGAACGGCAGGCGGCGTTATCGTGCTGCTTCTCGGTAAAATTTTCAGAACGGGTGCGGTTCAGAATCAGATGATGAAATACACGGGGTTCGTTTTGTCCGTTTGCGGAGTAATGCTTACGGGTCTGTGCCTTTTCATGCTTAAAGTCCGCGAAAACAAGTGGGCGGAAGAGATGAAAAAGGAAAGCGAAGAACTCGGAATAGGCGAAGAAGAGAATAAGGGCGAAACGGTTGTTAAAAAACTTGATAAAGAACATCTCGCTTCGCTTATACTTATACTCGCGTCGGTCGCTCTGTGGTATATGGGATATAACGCCGTAACGAGCAAATATTCTCTTTACGCCACGAATTACCTGCATAAAGACTACAACACCACGCTTTTAATAGCGCAGGCGGCGGCAATAATTACTTACGTTCCCGTAGGTTTTCTTGCTCAGAAAATAGGTCGCAGAAAATCCGTTCTTATAGGCGTTGCGGTGCTGTTTATCGCATTCGGCGGCGCGATATTCGTAAATTCTTCGACCCCCGCGGCGTTGATGTACGTTTTCTTTGCTCTGGCGGGAATAGGCTGGGCGACGATAAACGTCAACTCTTTCCCGATGGTAGTCGAACTGTCTTCCGGCGGCGACGTGGGAAAATTTACGGGATATTATTACACGGCAAGCATGGCGGCGCAGATTTTCACGCCTGTTCTTTCGGGACTTGTGATGGACAGCGTCGGTTCGTACGCCGTTTTGTTTCCGTACGCGGTTATCTTCGTGGCGCTGTCATTCGTAACGATGTTTTTCGTTAAATTCGGCGACAGTAAGCCCGAAAGGAAAAAAGACGTGCTTGAAATGCTTGACGTAAGCGACGATTAAAATAACTTTTAACCGCGCCGTGTAAACGGTCGTTAAAAATATAAGACAATAAAAAAAGACTTCAACCCGAAGTCTTTTTTTTGTTTTAAAGAAGGGAAGCAGGTTTTAAAGAAGGGGAATAGGCGCAAGGTAAATTATGTCTTTTCTCGCCGCGGCTTCGCCTTCGGCAAGAACGAACGCTTTTTTATATACTATGCCGCCCGCTTTTTCAACGAGCGCTTCGAGTCCTTTCAAAGACGCGCCCGTAGACACAACGTCGTCCACTATACCTACTTTTTTGCCTTTGATAAGGTCTTCGTCGTGCTTGCTCAGAAACAAGCGCTGTTCTTTTCCCGTAGTTATAGAAGATTCGATAATAACGTCAATCCCGTCCTGCATGTAAAGTTTTCTCGACTTTCTTGCCACGGCGTAATAGTGATGACCGAGTTCGCGGGCGCAAACGTGCGTAAGTTGCAAGCCTTTGGATTCCGCGGTTATAAGCACGTCGCAATCGGCAAGTTGTTCTGAGAGTTGCTTCCCGCAGTGTTCGGTGAGTTCCGCGTTGCCGTGCAAATTAAAAAACGCGATTTTTATTCCCGACGGAAGGGGAAGAACGGGTAATTCGGCGTCGTAGCCTTTAATGTTAACTTTCAAAACTTCAGCCATCGTATTTATCTCCGAAAAAATCTTCGTTGTCCGACGCGCGTCGGACACCATTACATTCTATCACATTTAAACGCGTATGTAAACTTTTTAAACCTTTTATTTTCAAAAATACATTTTTACGGGGTTTAAATAATAAAGTGTAATGGTGATTTATGAAAATATATAACGAAACTGCGGAAAACGTGATACTTAAACTCGGCGGCAGCGGCAACGGTCTTACCGAAGCCGAAGTAAAACAATCGCGTAAAAAATACGGCGCGAACGTGATTACTAAAACCAAGAGCAGAACGATTTTTAAAAGAATAACCGACGCTCTTTCCGAGCCTATGCTTATAATTCTCGAAATTGCCGCCGCCATTACTCTCGGAGTTAATATCGGCAAGGCTTTAAAGAGCGGTAACGGCGATTTTTACGAATGTATAGGTATACTTGCGGCAATACTCATAAGCGTAGTTTTAACCGTTGTTATGGAAGGGAAATCGCAAAAAGCCTTCGAACTTCTGAATAATTTTTACGACTTCGAAGCGGTAAAGGTTTTGCGGAACGGAAACGTGGAAGCGATTTCGCAAAAAGATATTGTCGTAGGGGACGTTGTTTATCTCGGAACGGGCGACAGAATAGTTGCCGACGGCAGGCTTATTACTTCCGCAACGCTCGAAACGGACGAGTCGTCGCTGACGGGAGAAAGTAAACCCGTTAAAAAATTCGCGGGAGTGGTTTTACCTGAAAAAACTCCGCTTGCCGAGAGAAAAAACTGCGTTTACGGCGGTACGTTCGTAACGAGCGGAAGCGGCACGATGGTGGTTACGGCTGTCGGCGACGGCGCGGAAATAGGGGTTATAGCCTCCGAATTGCAATCGGGCGGGAGCGTGTCCGCGCCGCTTCAGGAAAAACTCGATAAACTCGGAAAAACGATAGCCGTTCTCGGCGCGATTGCTTCCGCGCTCGTGCTTATAATAACGGTTGCAAGGCTGTTTGCAAGCGGAAACGTTTCGTTCGATACGATAGAAGAAGCGTTTTTGTCATCGATAATTCTGATAGTCGCGTCCGTTCCCGAAGGACTTCCGACGACCGTAGCCGTCGCGCTTACTTTGAACGTTGTCAAACTATATAAATCAAACGCTCTTATTAAAAAACTCGTCGCCGCGGAAACGGTGGGGTGCGTAAGCGTTATCTGCTCCGATAAAACGGGTACGCTTACCGAAAACAAGATGAAAGTTTTAAGCGTTTCGGTGTACGGCGACGAAAAAACGGAAAGAGAAAAAAAACGGCTTATCGCGCTTAATTCCGCAATAAATTCGACAACCGATTTAACGCGCGGCAGGGGCGCGGGTTTTATCGGTCAGGCAACGGAAGCCGCACTTATCGGTTACGTTCCGTCGCTTATCGGCGGCGCAAGATATACCGAAATCCGCCGCGGCGCGGAAATAGTAGACAGAACGCCGTTTTCGTCGGATAAAAAATTTATGTCTACTACCGTAAAGGAAAAAAACGGCGAAGTAACTTACTATAAAGGCGCGCCCGAAATCATTCTTGAAAAATGCGGCGTTTCTTTTTCCGAAAAACTTACCGAACTTAAAAAAATATCCGAAGAGCAGGAAATGAGCAGGCGTGTTATCGCTTTCGCTCACGAAAACGGTCCTTCGGGTTACGGAAAAACCGAATACGACGGCTTTGCCGTCATTGCCGACGCCGTAAGAAAAGACGTGTTTTTTTCTGTTGAAGAATGTAAAAAGGCGGGTATAGACGTAAAAATGCTTACGGGCGATAACGCAGGCACAGCGTTTTCGGTTGCCAAAGAACTTAAAATATGCTCGTCGCGCGGGCAGGTGAAAAACGCCGAAGAAGTAGATAAACTTTCCGACGAAGAACTCAAAAGCGCGCTCGGCGATATTAAAGTGGTTGCCCGCTCTACTCCGAAAACAAAACTGAGAATAGTAAAACTCCTTAAAGAACTCGGCGAAGTGGTAGCGGTTACGGGCGACGGCGTGAACGACGCTCCCGCGATAAAGCACGCCGATATAGGCATCGCGATGGGCGGCGGCTCGGACGTTACCAAAGAAGCGAGCGATATAGTGCTTTTAGATAATTCTTTTTCCACTATCGTTACCGCCATCTCTTTCGGCAGAAATATCTACGAAAATTTTCAAAGGTTTATCGCTTTTCAACTTTCTGTTAATCTTACGGCGGTTCTGTTTATAATCGCTTCGCTCACCGTCGGGTTTGAAAATCCGTTCACAACGCTGCAACTTTTATGGCTGAACGTCGTTATGGACGGACCGCCCGCGCTCACTCTGAGCCTTGAAAACCGCGGTTACGAACTTATGACGCGTAAGCCCGTCAAACGGAGCAACGCAATAGTAACGAAAAAGATGATTTTAAGAATAGTCGTTCAGGCAACGCTTATGTGCGCGCTTTTGCTGTTACAGTATTTTTTCAACTATATAGGTTGCAAAAAAAGCGAAAACGCAACGGTGATTTTCAATCTTTTTATGACTTTAAATCTGTTTAATGCCTTCAATTGCCGCGAACTCGGATCGAAAAGCGCGTTCGCTTCGCTTAAATCAAATAAAATAATGCCCGTGGTTTTTGCGGTTACTTTCGTAATTCAATTCGTTCTTACGCAGTTTTGCGGCAATTTTTTCGGAACGGTCGCGCTGAGCGGCGGATTATGGCTGAAAATCGCGCTTACTGCTTCGTGCGTGGTTATTTTGTCGGAAATTCCGAAAGCTGTTTACAGATTTTTTAAAAATCGCAAAAATAAACCCGAAACTTATAAAATTAGTTTAATTAAAACGGGAAATAATGCATAGACTTACTGTATGAGCGAAACAAAAATAACGGAAAGCAGCCGCAGAAACAAAAACGTTTTATATATTTATTCCGCAGTTACCGAAACGCTCGCAGGCATGGGCGCGAAATCGGAACTTATAAGCGGAAAAAACAGATGCGAACTCAGAATCTGTTTCGACGGCGCTTACAAAGATATGATTTTTACCGAACTTGCCGATAAAATAAGCGACGTTATCGCGGTTAATTACAAGTACGATTATTTCAATAAAAACGTAAAAATAAGCGGGCTTAAAGAAAGCGAACACGAACTTTTGCTTACCGCGCTTATTGCGGCTGACATAGAAGAAGATAAAAAGTACGCTCAGAAACGGCTGAGATCGTTCGACGAGTTTGCTATAGACGGAATTTTTAATTTTAGAATGAAGCCGCTTAAAGAAAAATGGTCGGAAATATGCGGCTATATACCGCAGGAATTCAGAGAAGGGCAACTGAGAGATTTTATAGGCTATCTTATAAAAGACAGGTCGGGAAAGCGCGTGTTTTACGAAAACGGAAACGTTTACGATAAAAAATTCAACCTTTTAAAGCGGAGAGAACTGATATCCGACGGAGATAATTTAGGCGTTGTCAAAGAAATACTTCTCTCGGGTGCCGGCGAAGTGGAATTATCGGGAAAAGTTCCCGAAAAAGACGAAAAATATCTTAAAGAATTTTACGGCGAAAAAGTTTATTTTTCCGAAAATTATTTTATATAAAACAAAAACCCGAAACGGCCCTTAAGAGCGTTTCGGGTTTTAAATTATATCGCTTTTACGCGGTTTCAAGGCGTTTTATCAGCCGTTAAGGTCTTTGCCCCATACCGCCTTCCAAAGTTAAAGTTTCGCCGTTCATATA
This sequence comes from uncultured Clostridia bacterium, assembly GCA_934248055.1. GTDB lineage: Bacteria > Bacillota > Clostridia > Christensenellales > Borkfalkiaceae > HGM11412. Next base: position 72,720 of record CAKQKI010000004.1, read on the forward strand.
CTTAAAATCGGGCGAAGCGAGTTGTACGCAAACTCTGCCTATTTCTGTTTCTGCGTCGCCGAAGTGACCGGCAGGCGGCATTTTAACGTTTGCCTTAAAAGCGTCGGGATAGGCTTTTTCGAATTTTTCGAGTTGAGCCGTCCAGGCGAGCGGGCATACTACGTTCGTATTGATGCCGTCTTTTGCCCATTCCGTTGCCGCAACTCTTGAAAGTCCGCGGATTCCTTCTTTGGCTGCCGCGTACGCGCACTGACCGTAATTTCCGAAAAGCCCCGCGCCCGAGGCGAAATTGATTATACTGCCTTTCGTTTCTTTAAGATACGGATAGCACGCTTTCATATAGTTGAAAGTCGCGTATAACCCCGAATAAACGGCAAGGTCGAACTGCTCGGTGGTGTGATCCTGAATGGTTACGCCGGACGCCGACGCCTGCGCGTTGTTTATAAGCACGTCTATTCTTCCGAATTCTTTCATCGCCGCTTCGGCAACGCCTTTTGCCACGGCTTCGTTATCCGCGCCTTTTTCTATATTTGCCGCTATCGCAAGCACTTTTACTCCGTATAATCTTTCGATTTCTTCTTTTGCTTTTTTAAGTTTTTCTTCGTTTCTTCCCGTAATCAGAAGATTTGCTCCTTCTTTTGCGAAAGCGTGAGCGATTCCGTATCCGATCGAGCCGCAACGCCCGTCAGATAACACCGCATAGCCGCCGCCCGTTACGATGGCGGTTTTACCTTTTAAAAATCCCATTTTAAATTCTCCTTACATATTTTTCGGCGGCGAAAGTTTAAAAAACGTAAATTCAGCCGCGAGTTAAAAATTTAACAACTAAAAGTATAGCACAAAAAGCAGGCGTTTACAACGGAAAACGGTTAAAAATCGATAAAAAAGCAATAAATTTTAGAAAATTCACTCTTAAAGGTTAAAACATTTTTCATAAAATATGTCGTTGCGCTGCTAAAATCGTTGAAATTTTCTACAATATATAGTATAATACGTTAGTAAGAATAACTATATAGGGGGCTTATTTTGTCCAGCACTAACTACACTTCCGAAGATATTAAAATTTTAAAAGAACTCGAAGCGGTACGCGTAAGACCGGGTATGTATATCGGCTCGACGGGCGTGAAAGGTCTTCATCATATTCTGTGGGAAATTATTGACAATTCGGTAGACGAAGCCGCAAACGGCTTTGCAAAAACCGTAACCGTTTGCCTGTACGACGACGGGAGCGCGTCCGTCGAAGACGACGGCAGGGGTATGCCCGTGGATATTCATCCCGACGCGCACGTCAGCGGCGTAGAAGTTATTTTTACTCAACTTCATGCGGGCGGTAAATTCAATAACGACAATTATTCGTATTCCGGCGGCCTGCACGGCGTGGGAGCGTCGGTTACAAACGCTCTTTCCGAGTGGCTTAAAGTTGAAATTTACAATAAAACCGTTTACACTATGGAATTTTCTTCGTACGAAGACAAATCCACCGGAAAAATAATGTCGGGAGTTCCGAAAGCCCCGCTTTTCAATACGGGAATAAAAACAATAAAGCACGGCACGTTCGTCCGCTTCAAGCCCGACGCGCGCGTTTTCGAAACGACCGAATTCAATGCCGACGCCATAATCGTAAGGCTCAGAGAAACGTCGTTTCTTAACAAAGGAGTTAAACTCGTTTTTAAAGATTTAAGAACGGGCAAAGACCATGCCGAAAAAGATTTTACGAGCGACGGAGGTATCAAAGATTACGTTTCTTATATCAATCTCGGTAAGAACGTTCTTTATCCCGAACCCATATATTTTTCTTCTACCGTTAACGACGTTATCATCGAAGGCGCGCTTCAGCATACCGACGGTTATACCGAAAACGTGTTTTCTTACGTGAACAACATCCCCACCGTGGACGGCGGTACGCACGACGTCGGTTTTAAATCGGGGCTTACGAAATTTTTGAACGATTACGCAAAAGAAAATTTATCGGGAAAAAACAAAGGCACTTCTTTTTCTGGCGAAGATTTCAGAGTGGGTATGACCGCGGTTATCGCCGTTAAAATCAAAAACGCGCAGTTCGAAGGGCAAACGAAGGGCAAACTCGGAAACGTGGAAGTCCGCCCGGCAGTCGAAAGCGCGACTTACGACGGTATGTACAACGCTTCGAGAAATAAAAAAACGGCTAAATGTTTCGACGCGATTATGGAAAAAGCCGTTTCCGCGGCGAAAGAAAGAGAAGCCGTTAGGCACGCGAAAGAATTGAACCGCGCAAAATCTGGCGCGAGCGATTCGTCAAAACTTCTCGGTAAATTAGCGGGCTGTTCGAGTAAAGACGCAAAACTCAACGAAATATTCATAGTCGAAGGCGACTCTGCGGGCGGCAGCGCGAAAGAAGGGCGCGACAGAAAGCATCAGGCTATACTTCCGCTCCGCGGAAAACCGCTCAACTCCGAAAAGAAATCGCTTATAGAAGTATTGAAAAACGAAGAAATGAAAACCATAATATCCGCGCTCGGCACGGGTATAGGCACCGATTTCGACGTTACTTCTCTCAATTACGATAAGGTTATAATTTTATCCGACGCCGATCAGGACGGGTATCATATCCGCTGCATATTGCTTACGTTTTTCTTCCGTTATATGAAAGAACTTATAACCGAAGGTCACGTATATATCGGAATGCCGCCGCTTTACAAAGTTTATAAAAAAGACGTTATCGAATACGCTTACGACGAAAAAGAAAGGGATATGGCCCAGCAGAAAGTCGGTCGCGGCTATCAGATTCAGCGTTATAAAGGTCTTGGCGAAATGAACCCGTCGCAACTATGGGAAACGACTCTTAATCCCGAATCGCGTATGCTGATGCGGGTTACGATAGACGAAGCGTCGGAAGCGGAAAGGCTTATTACTACGCTTATGGGCGACGGCGTAGAAGAGCGTAAAAAATATATTCAGCAGCATGCTGATTTCAATAAAAAAGATAATTTCGAAATAAAAACGAAGGAGGCGTGATATGGGCGATAAAACCGAAAGAAAAGAAAATATAATCGTCAGCAACATAGAAACGGTTTTACACGACTCTATGATTCCTTACGCCGAATACGTAATTCTCGACAGGGCGCTTCCGCGCGTAGAAGACGGTCTTAAACCCGTTCAGCGCAGAATTCTTTACGCAATGAACGAACTCGGCTTAACTCCCGATAAGCCGCATAAAAAGTGCGCGAGAGTCGTAGGCGAGTGTCTTGCAAAGTATCACCCGCACGGCGACACTTCGGTATACGACGCCATGGTGCGTCTTGCGCAACCTTTCAATATGCGCATGCCGCTCGTTGACGGGCAGGGCAACTTCGGCTCGGTCGACGGCGACGGCGCGGCTGCCATGCGTTATACCGAAGCAAGGCTTAACAGTCTTGCGCTTGAAATGCTCAGAGATCTCGATAAAGATACCGTCGACTGGGAAAACAATTTCGACGATTCTCTCAAAGAACCCAAAACCTTGCCGAGCAGGTATCCTAACATTCTCGTAAACGGAGCGATGGGAATAGCGGTAGGTCTTGCAACCAACATTCCGCCGCATAATTTAGGCGAAGTTATAGACGGCGCGGTCGCGTATATCGACAATCCGAAAATCAGACTTTCGGAAATGATGAAGATTGTCAAAGGTCCCGATTTTCCTACGGGCGGCTATTTAATCGGGGGCGACGAACTTTTAAAAGCCTACGAAACGGGAAAAGGCAGAATTTTTATCCGTTCCAAACTGAACGTAGAAAAAGAAAATTCGGGTAAGCAGAATATCATAGTAACCGAAATACCTTATCAGGTAAACAAAGCCGCGCTTATTCAGAAAATAGGTCAACTTATGGTTGATCGCAAAGACGAGTTCGGGGGAATACAGGACGTTGTCGACGAGTCGGATCGTCACGGAATGAGGATCGTTATCAAACTCAGAAAAGACGTTGACGCGTCAGACGTGCTTTCTCTTCTTTATAAAAACACTAACCTGCAGGTTGCGTACGGCATAAATATGGTTATGATTGCCGAAGGCAAGCCGCAGCAGTTAGGGCTTCTCGACGTATTCCGTTACTATACGGAATATCAGAAGCAGGTAGTGTTAAGGCGCACGAAATACGATCTCGGAAAAGCAAAACTTCGTCACGAAATAGTGTCGGGGCTGATTATTGCCGTAACGGATATCGATAAAGTGATTAAGATTATCAAAAAATCGCCCGATACTCCTACCGCAAAACAGAATTTAAGAAAAGAATACGATCTTTCCGACGTTCAGGCTCAGGCAATACTCGATTTGAAACTTGCCCGTCTTACAAGGCTCGAAATAGATAATCTGAAAGACGAACTTAAACAACTCGAACAACTTATAAAAGAACTTACTTCCATTATCGACAGTAAGAAAAAACTTGCGGAAGTGGTAAAGGGCGAAATGCTTGCGGTTAAAAAGAAATTCCGCGATCCGCGCCGCACGGTTATAGTCGGCTCGGAAGAAGAAGTTAAAACGGAACGGTTCGACGATGAAAAACCGATAGAAAATTACGTTATCGGTTACAGCGGAAAGGGTCTTGTGAGAAAAGTTAAAGCGGCGTCTTTTTCACGCAGTAAAACCGACGAGCCTACCCCCGCCGAAATCTTTGCGTTTTCCGTAAAAGCGACGAATAACGACGTGGTTTACGCGTTTACCGACAAGGGCAATATTTTCAGAATGATTCCCGACAATATTCCCGAAGCGCGCGGCGCGGGTCAGGGCGGCGTAACGTTTGACAGTCTTTTCAAAGAAGCGGTTAAAGATGAGATTCCCGTTGCGTTCTTTACAGGCGAAAACGGCGAAATCAAAGGAAAATTCATCGTCTTTACGAAGCAAGGTATGGTTAAACTTACCGACTGGGCGGATATGGAATTTTCTCGCTCGTCAACCCTTGCCGTTAAACTTAAAGACGGCGACGAAGTTCTTGCAGTCCTTCCGGACGAAGATAATAAAGATATGTTCTTTGCCACTGCCAAAGGTATGTGCCTGAGAGCGGAAAAAGAAGTACCCCTTCAGGGAAGAGTTGCGGGCGGCGTAAAGGGTATGGACGTTGCCGATAACGATTCCGTCGTTTCGGTTGCTTTAATTCCCGACGATACCGAAACGGAAGTTGCCGTCATTACGAGTTTCGGCACTTTCAAACGCGTTCTTACGGGTACGATAACGAAAACTTCGAGAGCGCGTAAAGGCGTAAGGCTCGTGGATCTCGGCAATGAAAAATTAAACGAATGCGTGGTTTACGCAGAATGCTTTAAGCAAACGGACAATGCGACGCTCGTCGTTGCGGACAGAATAGGCGCGATTTATTACGTTGACCTTAAAAAAATTCCGCAGGACAGCAGGACGACAAAGGGAAGATACATGTCTGAAATAGGCTTGTGTCAGCCTCTCGTCGTCTACCGCGCCAGGCGTTAGCCGCACGGATAACGATAAAAATTTAATATCTGCTCCGTGCGGAAACGGCGATACGGTCGCGTTGCGCAAGACCGCCGATACGGTTGAAATTGTCGATCCCGTTGAGTTTGCGGAACCCGAAGAACCCGACGAAGTCGTCGATACGTCTGACCCCGTTGAGTTTACGGAACCCGAAGAACCCGACGAAGTCGTCGATACGGCTGACCCCGTTGAGTTTACGGAACCCGACGAAGTTGTCGATGCGACTGACTCCGTTGAGTTTACGGAACCCGACGAAGTCGTCGATACGGCTGACCCCGTTGAGTTTACGGAACCCGACGAAGTTGTCGAAGCAACTGACCCCGTTGAGTTTACGGAACCCGACGAAGTTGTCGACGCCGTCGAGTCCGCGCCATATCTTTCCGACGAAGTAAAATCCGCGGTAAGAAGTCGGTTTGATAATATCCGCGCGCTTATAAGCGGACTTTACGAAAGAGTGTTCGGAAAAATACCTTCGTTCAGACCGTCGGAGCGCGAAGTTGCGGGCGATATTCTTTCTTATATCGGCTCGGCTTTCGGTTACGCGGGCAAAGCAAACGAGTTCACGGATATTTTCGGCGTTGGTAACGTCAAAGATTTTTCTTCGGTTTACGTTCCTTACTGCGTTGAACTTACGGCGTTTACCGACCGCAAATATAATTCCGATTTCACATCCGCGTTATTAAGCGAAATAAAACTGCTTTTGCTTTCTGCCGACATTGAAGAAAAAACCGCGGATTATATTTTATCCGCTCCCGTTTTGTTTGCGAAAAATCAGACGCGCTGACGTTAGCGGCGTAGCGATAGGGATTTATCGCTACGCCGCAACTATATTTGCCCTACGGCAAGTTATATTGCTAACGCAGTTATATTTTGCTTTCAGCAAAGTGTTATTTCTCTCTTCGAGAGAAGTTAAGGCAAATATAATATAACTTCGGCTGAAAGTCGAAATATAACTTTTAGACTTGTTCTGAAAATATAACTGTTTGCAAAGCAAAAAAGACAAAGGGTAGCAAAATTTGCTACCCTTTTACAATGTACTAAAAATCCCTAATGGGGACGCGCTGACGTTTGCCGCGCCTTGTTTTGAGATTTTCAAAAAAGCGCGTAAATGGCGGCGTTGCAGCAAGGTTTTAATTATTTTTAAACGACACAGTAAAAAAATTTTTTCTAAAAAAGAACAAAAGCAGATAAAAACAGTAGACAAATCGACTTGTTTATGATAATATAATTAAGTCGATTTAAGATGCTTCTATGGCTCAGTTGGTAGAGCGCATCCATGGTAAGGATGAGGTCGCCGGTCCGATTCCGGCTAGAAGCTCCATAAAAGCGGCTTTGCGCCGCTTTAAATATCTCTGGGTGTAGCGCAGTTTGGTAGCGCGCTTGAATGGGGTTCAAGAGGCCGGAAGTTCAAATCTTCTCACTCAGACCAGATTTAATGTAAAATACCGTCCTTAATGGGCGGTATTTTCCATTGCATATTTGCCTTAAGTCAAATATGCGAACTTCCGTCTGCGCCGGAAGTACGGGAATTGCTTACGCAAATTGTGATTTGCCGCAATTCCCGCTGAAGACAATTCTTCTCACTCATACCGGATTTAATGTAAAATACCGTCCTTGATGGGCGGTATTTTCCATTGCATATTTGCCTTAAGTCAAATATGCGAACTTCCGTCTACGCCGGAAGTACGGGAATTGCTTACGCAAATTGTGATTTGCCGCAATTCCCGCTGAAGACAAATCTTTTCACTCATACCGGATTTAATGTAAAATACCGTCCTTAATGGGCGGTATTTTCCATTGCATATTTGCTTTAAAGTTGAAATATTGCATTTAATATATGTTTAAAGAGAATATAGTTACGGCGCAGCGATAAAATAATCGCTGCGCCGCCGAGTTGTTGATTTTATTCGTACACTTCGCGTTTTAAAACGCAAATTTCGGGATACGTTCTGTAATCTTCGTTATAGTCTAACCCGTAACCGACAACGAACTCGTCGGGAATTACAAAGCCCACGTAATCGACTTTAAGGTCGGTTTTGCGCCTGTCGGGCTTGTCAAGCAGGGTAACTATTCTTACGGAAGCGGGGTTTCTTTGTAAAAGAAGCCTTTTAAGATAAGAAAGAGTGTTGCCCGAATCAACGATATCTTCGATTATAACGACGTGCTTACCCGCTATGGGAACGCCGAGATCTTTTATCAGTTTTACTTCGCCCGAAGATTTGGTGCCTGCGCCGTAACTCGAAACAGCCATAAATTCGATATGGCAGGGGATAGAGAGTTCTTTTAAAAGATCGGTGGTAAAAAACACGCTGCCTTTCAGAATACACACGAAAAGGGGTTTTTCGTTTTTATAGTCTTTACTGATTTCGGCTGCAAGTTCTTTTATGCGCGAATGAAGTGCTTCTTTATCGATAAGAACTTTTTCAAAATCTTTAGTCATAAATCCTCGTAAAATAAAAGAAAACAAAAAGACCGCCCGAAAGCGGTCTTAAAGTTTTACGCTCTTTCGATCTTTTTGCTTTTAAGACAACGCGCACAGACGTATTCAGACGAAACGACGCCGTCGTTTACGACTCTTACTTTCTGAACGTTAGCGTTATATAAGCGGGGAGTTTTACGGTTACTGTGGCTAACTTTATTGCCGGACAATTTACCTTTACCGCAAACGCTGCAAACTTTAGACATAATTGCACCTCCGAAAATCAGGTTTTTATCAAAAAAATAGGATCGGAACCCGTCCGATAAATTTTAAGCATAGATAATATAACATTATTTGCCGCAAAAAGCAACAATTTTGACGCGTTTTCGGTAATTTAATTTTTAAAAGTTTTATTTTTTTTTAAAACGGAGAAAATCTGTTGCAAAATAATAAATATTATTGTAAAATAGTAAAGTAAGAACGTTTTGGCGGACGCGTTATATGTCTTTTCTAGAGCGTTCTTAATAATTCGGGAGAGTATTATGGCGGTTAAAACGAGTAACGCATACGGAAAAATATCTATATCCGATCAGGCAATAGCGAAAGTAACGGCACTTGCGTCGCTCGAATGTTACGGCATCGTAGAAATGGTTGCCCGCAAACTGTCGGAAACGATTCCCGATCTTTTAGGTGCGGATAAACGCGTTAAGGGCGTTAAAGTCGTAACGAGCGGCGACCGCATATTCATTGACGTGTACGTTATTATAAAATTCGGTGTTTCGATTTCGGCGGTTGCCGATTCTCTTAAAGACGCGATTAAATATAAAGTCGAGAAATTTACGGGTATGGTAGTTGATACCGTAAACGTTAATATAACGGGCGTCAAACTTTAATATTGAGGTTTGATTTAATGAAAACTATAAACGGCGCGTTGTTTTCGCGTATGATAACAAACGCTTCGAGATTACTTGATATAAACAGAGAAAAGATAGACTCCATGAACGTGTTCCCCGTCCCCGACGGCGACACGGGAACGAATATGTCTTTGACGATAAAATCCGCGCTTAGCGAACTTAAAAGTTGTAAGTCCAACTCTCTTCCGCAGATATCGGAAAGCGTAATGCGCGGCGCGCTTAAAGGCGCGCGCGGAAACAGCGGCGTAATATCGTCGCAGATTCTTCGCGGTATGTGCACGGTGCTGAAAGATTACGAATCGGCAGAGTTAAAAGTGTTCATAAAGGCTCTTAAAAACGCTACCGACGTTGCTTACAGCGCGGTTTCCGCGCCGAAAGAAGGCACGATGCTTACCGTTTCGAGAATGATTTCCGAAAGCGTGCAGAACAGCAAAGCGAAGTCTTACGAAGAACTTTTCGAAGAAATCGTAAAAAGCGGTGAAGACGCGCTTAATATGACCCCTGAACTTCTTCCCGTACTCAAAAAAGCGGGCGTCGTGGACTCGGGCGGCATGGGGCTTCTCACTATCTATCGCGGCATGCAAAAGGCGATACTCGGCGAAGAAATCGAGAGCGAAGAACCCGAAGCGGAAATCAAGAAGGAAGACGTTTCTCTCGAACACGCCGATATTTTAAATCTCGGAACGATAGAATTCGGATACTGCACCGAGTTTTTCATTATAAATATAAAGAAAAAGACTACTCTTGCGGATATTGACAGGCTCAGAGAGTATCTTATGACGATAGGCGATTGCGTACTCGTTATAGGCGATCTCGAATTCGTAAAAGTTCACGTTCACACGAATAATCCCGGTCGCGCCCTTATGCGCGCTCTCGAACTCGGCGAAATCGACAAGGTTAAAATCGAAAATATGCTCGAACAAAATCGCGCGCTTATAAAAAAGTATAACTCCGAAAAGAAAAAACTCGGAATGCTTTCCATTTGCTCGGGAGAAGGCTTTGCGGCGATTTTCAAAGATATAAACGTAGACAGGGTTATCGAAGGCGGGCAGACAATGAACCCGTCCGCTTCCGACATTGCCGACGCTATCTGCAAAATAAACGCCGAAAATATTTTCGTGTTCCCGAACAATAAAAACATAATACTTGCCGCCGAACAGTCGAAACAACTGATCGAAGGTAAAAAAATTCACGTTATTCCCACCAAGAACGTGCCGCAGGGCATTACCGCCGCGCTTTCGTTCAATCCCGACGACGAAGTGGAAGTTAATAAAATAAATATGCTTCACGCGATAGACAACGTGGTTGCGGGGCAGGTTACTTACGCCGTGAGAACTACTCGCCTTGACGGGTTTAATCTCAAAAAAGGCGATATTATCGCGCTTAACGACAAGCGCATTCTTGCAAAAGCGAATAATATAGGCGCGTGTACGCTCGCGCTTATCGACAAACTCAGAAATCCGTCGCATTGCTGCGTAAATCTTTATTACGGCGCAGACATTACCGAAACGGACGCCGAAAAAGTGCGCGACGAAGTTCAGGAAAAATACCCCGACCTTGCAGTCGAACTTTATAACGGCGGTCAGGCTGTTTACTACTTTATCGTTTCAATGGAATAATATTTGCCCGTTGCCGTTTCGGCGGCGGGTTTTTTATACGGGTGGTATGGAACTTAAAAATATTAAATATCTCAGCGATAAGCGAATCGCGGAACTTAATAAATCGGGAATAACGAGCGTAGAAGAACTTGCAAAATTTTTTCCGCGCGATTATCTCGACATGACCGAAATCACTCCCGTTTCAGCCGCATATAACAACGATCGTGTTTTAACGCTCGCGAAAGTCGAAACCGAGCCGCGTCTTTTTACGGGCGGCAGAGTAAAATACGTTAAAGTATACTGTTCGCAGGGGAAAGACACTTTCGATATAGTATGGTTTAATCAGCCTTACGTTCTTAACAAAATTCAAAGCGGAAAAGAGTATATGTTTTTCGGAAGGGTTCAGAATAAACTCGGACTCGTTTCGATGACCAACCCCGTGTTCGAAGAAGCGGAAAACAACGCTAAATTAAAAGGGCTTGTTCCCGTGTATCCTATAAGAACGGCAATTCCGCAAAGCGTTATGAGATACTGCGCGTTGTCGGCTGTTAAACTCGTTGACGCGGAAAGCGAAATTCCCGAAGAGTTACAGCGCAAATACTCTTTGTCGCCCCTAAAAAAAGCCTATTTCGAAGTACATTCGCCAAGCAGCGCGAGCGCGCTTAAAAACGCTTCGGAAAGGATTGCTCTCGAAGAGTATTTTTCGTTGATTTCGGCTTTTAAAGTTATAAAAGGGGATAAAAAGCGCGCAAGAACGATAAATTACACCTGTTCCGCGTCCGATCTTAAAGAATTTATAGCAAAATTCCCGTTTGAATTCACAAGCGGACAGAAAGCCGCGGTGAACGAAATTTTTAAAGATATGAACGCTCCTACCGTTATGAACAGGATAATTCAGGGCGACGTGGGCTGCGGCAAAACCGCGGTAAGTCTGTGCGCCGTATATATGGCTGTGAAAAGCGGTTTTCAGGCGGCGTTTTTAGCCCCGACCGAAGTGCTTGCAAGGCAAAATTACAATCTCGCCGTCAGGTATTTCGGCGAAGATAAAGTCGCGCTTCTGGCGGGCAGTTTATCCGCGAAAGAAAAATCCGCAATCAAAAAGAAAATCAAAAGCGGCGAAGCGGCGGTAGTCGTGGGAACGCACGCCGTAATTCAGGAAAGCGTTTCTTTTAAAAATCTTACATTGTGCGTGTGTGACGAACAACAGCGTTTCGGTGTGGCGCAAAGAAGCGCGCTTACCGATAAGGCCGTTTTGCCCGATACGCTCGTTATGAGCGCAACGCCTATTCCGAGAACGTTGTCGCTTGTGTTTTACGGCGATCTCGACGTTTCCACCATTCCCGACAAGCCGAAAGCGCGCGCCGAGATAACAACGCGCGTGGTACCCGAAAATAAGTACTCCGATATGCTCGGGTTTATCGATAAAGAAATAAAAAAGGGAAACCGCGCGTATTTCGTTTGTCCGAAAATCGAAGGGGACGACGAAGGTACTCTTATCAGCGTAAAAGAACTTTATAGCGATCTTTCGTCAATGCTCCCCGACGTTGCCGTAGGGCTTCTGCACGGCAAAATGAAAGAAACCGAAAAGCAGGAAATCATGAACGCGTTCAAGCGCGGAGATATAAACGCGCTTTGTTCCACCACCGTTATAGAAGTCGGGATAGACGTTCCCGAAGCAACGGTTATGGTTATTTATAACGCCGAGCGATTCGGTCTTTCTCAACTTCATCAGTTGCGGGGAAGGGTCGGCAGATTCGACAGACCGAGTTATTGCTTTTTGTTGTCGGGTTCGGATTCCGAAATCGCAAAAAAACGGTTAAGCATTATTAAAAACTGTTCCGACGGTTTTCAGATCAGCGAAGCCGACTACGATATACGCGGCGGCGGCGATTTTCTCGGTGAAAGACAGTCCGGGAAAATTCTTTCCGATTTAGGAAACCTTAAATATTCGTCGAAAACGATTTTCTTCGCAAAAGCGCTTTCGGACGAAGCCTTCGACAACGAACGCAACGTTCCCGCTCTCAGGATTGCCGCCGCCCGCCGTTACGAACGGCTTAAAGACGTAACGCTGAACTGATTTGTTTTCTCTGCGGTTATGCGACCGGGTTTAAACGTAATTGCTTGCGACTGCGCATAAAACGGAAAATTGCGCTCAAACTTATATCGTCAACGGTAAAAAGACGATTTAATTTTATCGCAGTCTTTTTATTTCAGCCGTTGTTTATATACGCGTTCGGATTTGCGGTCTTACCCGCGGATTCGTACGCGGGTAAGACCGCCTTTAACGGCGGTCTTTTTAAAAATTTTAAAATCGGTAATTTTTTCACAAAAAAAACTTTTTATTTCGTTCAAATAGTGGTAAAATATATTAAAGAGGTAAAAATATGGATAAACTAAGGAAATCGTTTCTTATCTTTTGCGCCGTTCTTACGGCAATGTTTTTCACAAACGCATGCGTGCTTACGAGAACGGAATACGTCGCGCCCGAGAATAACACGGTCAGTATAGAAACCGTGGAAACGGACTCGTCGCTGTATGACGATCCCGTAAAAATGCTTGAAAAAACCCGTCCGAGCGTTCTCGAAGTTTACGCTACTTCGAACGGTCGCTCTTACAGTGCGGGCAGCGGAGTGATTTTTGCAAAAGATAAAAAAGAAGGCGACGCGGCGGACGGTAAAACCCGTTATTATATTCTTACCTGTCATCACGTGATAGACGAAACTTCTACTTTCGCCGTTAAAGATATTGCGGGCAATCAGTACAGCGTGGAACTTATCGGCGGCGATCCGCTTTCGGATATAGCGGTGCTTCGTATGTGTCCGCAAAACGACGGGTTCGACCTTTCAAAAATTTTATATTCCGCAGAAAACACGAAAGGCTCGATTGCGATAGCGAATCTGCGCGTTCCGTCTTCAGAAACTCAGAATTATCTTAAAGTGGGCGAAACGGTTTACGCGATAGGCAATCCGCTCGGCACTCTCGGCGGAACCGTAACCAAAGGCATAATTTCGTCAACTAACAGGAAGGTGACCGTGGAAAACAGAGTTATGACTCTTATTCAGACGGATTGCGCCATAAACAGCGGTAACTCGGGCGGCGGCTTGTTCGACGGCGGCGGCAATCTCGCGGGAATAGTGAACGCGGGATATTCGGGCAATGTTGAAGGTCTTAATTTCGCAATCCCTTCCGACGTTGCTCTTGAAAAAGCCGAATCGCTCGTTAAAACTTACACGGGCAAGAGTACCGACGAAAGCGGCGGCTACGGATATATAGAAGGCAATTCCCGCATTATCGTTGCGAACGAAAATTCTCAAAACGCTCCCGAAAATTACGATTTCTCGGTAGTCGATTATTATACTACGGGCGGCGGAATTTTCGGCGGAAATACCGTAACGAGCCGTTATCCTATAGTATACAGAGTAACCGCGGGCAGTTTGTTTGACGGTAAACTTGAAAAAGGCGATAAGATTACAGACGTTGATTACGACGGTAAAACTTACGAAACTGTTGCGAATTCGAGTTATTCGGGCGCCGAAGTTTTACTTTCCACGATCGGCGGATTAGATCTTAAAGCGGGAAAAAAGATTATCTTTACCGTAACGAGAAACAACGTTTCCAAAAAAATAGAAATAACGCTTACTCAATATTATTATAAACCGTAATGCGCGGCGGCGCGGCGACTAAGGTCGCCGCGCCTTTTTTTATTTTGCTCGCGCGGACTGCGAAGATTTTTTTATTTTTGCCCCGCATAAGGTGGCAAGAAACGGGTCGGGCGCATATATTAGAGTGAATAGAGTAGCCGAATGAAAACGAAACGCGCGTAAAACAAGCGGCTTGGTATTTATTCGGGGAAAGGAGGTTAAAATGTCATTTTACTCTAATTGCACGTCGGACAAAATTCCTTGCCGCATAAACGGCAATCCGCTTAACGGATTGTGCGAGAAAGTTTGTATTCAGGCTAAAAAGGTGTTCGACGCCTGCATCAAGCAGTCGCAGGAGGACGGTTTCGTATTGAATCTTACGAATCTTACTCCCGCAAATCCCACGTATCCGCTGACTTTCGTCAGCGCGAGAAGCAATCAGACTCAGGCGCAGATCAACGCGCTTTCCGTCGATCCTATTCCCGACAGGCAGAATTTAAGCAGGGTACAGATAACTTACACGGTGCCTATGGAAGTCGTGTATACCGACGCCGCAGGCGTGCAGGGGAAAGCGACGTCTTTGGTAACGCTCAGTCAGGACGTTATCCTTTTCGTTCCCGCTCCGTCGATTATGCCGTACGGAGTGGAAGCCATCGTTTCGGTGGTTGCTCCCGAAGGAACGTATACGGGTGAAAATCAATTCACCGTTTCGTGCTGTACAACGTCTATACTTAAAGTCGTTATGTCGGTTGAACTTCTCGTGCCGTCTTACGGCTACGCCGCAATGCCGTCCTGTCAGGAATATACTCAGGAAGTATGTTCGGGATTTTTCGAACTCCCGCTCTTTCCCGACGGCGACGTAAACGGGTAAAACAGCCGTTTAAACGATAATTATCTTATAAAATACTTAATCGCGCCCGATTTTACGGGCGTTTTTATTTGCAAAATTTTACGCGCGGTGGTATAATAAAAAAATGAAAGTGTACGCGATAAGCGATTTACATCTCTCTCTTTCGGGCGAAAAACCCATGTGCGTTTTCGGCTCGAAGTGGGACGGTTATCTCGATAAAATAAAAGCCGACTGGGCAAAAAAGGTAACCGACGACGATATCGTTCTGATTGCGGGCGATATAAGTTGGGCAATGAAACTCGACGACGCCGTGAACGATATGAAATACTTTTCGGACTTTAAAGGTACCAAAATTTTAATTCGCGGCAATCACGATTACTGGTGGAGCGGAATAACCAAAGTCCGCGCCGCGCTTCCGGGTAGGGTAATCGCATTGCAGAACGACGCCGTAAAAACGGGCAATCTTATTTTTTGCGGCTCGCGCGGGTGGGCTGTCGAAGGCGCGCCGGATTTCGACGAGCATGACAGGCACATATATCTTCGCGAAGCCGAACGCTTTAAACTTGCCTTGTCCGAAGCGGTTAAATTAAAACGTGAAGGCGACGTTATCGTTGCGATGATACATTATCCGCCGTTCAACGTTCGCCGCGAGCCGTCGCTTTTTACGGATATTTTTGAAAAATACGGCGTAAATAAAGTCGTTTACGGTCATCTGCACGGAAAAGACGCGAAAGCGTATCCGCGGTTTTTCAGAAACGGAGTGGAATATATTTTATCTTCCTGCGATATGACCGACAATACTCTTGTAGAGGTGCTGTAAATGAAAGAAAAAATCAAAGCAATTTTAAATCGTTGGTTTATAACGGCGTTTTCGGGAATGGCTCAGGGGCTTTTCTGTACCCTTATTGCAGGCACTATTCTCGGACAGATAGGCAAATGGTCGGGAGATAATTATTTCGGTAACGCCATAACGACTATTGCGAATTTTGCAAAAACGCTCATGGGCGCGGGGATAGGCGTCGGGATAGCGTATTATCTCAAAAAAAGTAAACTTTTGGTGTTTTCTGCGGGAGTGGCGGGAATAGTCGGCGCTTTTGCGGATACTCTCGTATACCGCGGAACGGGAATCGAAGTTTTAAAACTCGGCAGTTGCGGCAATCCCATAGGTGCGTACGTGGTGACGATGCTCGTCGTAGAAGTATGCGGTTTATATGAAGGCAAAACCAAACTCGATATTATTCTGATTCCGCTCGGCGCGATGATATTGTCGTTTGCGGGCGTGTATCTTGCGTATCCGTTCATATTGCTTATAAACGAACTCGGGCGGCTTATAGCCGTTGCCACGAACGCGACGCCGTTCGTTATGGGCGTGGTCATCTCGGTTATAATGGGTATTCTTCTGACGATGCCCACGTCTTCGGCGGCAATCTGGATAACGCTTGCAAAGCCCGTGTTCGATAATCCGTCTCTTGTAGGCACCGCGGAATACAATGCAATGCTTCTTGCGGGCGGCGCCGCCGTTACGGGTTGCGCGGCGCATATGATAGGATTTGCGGTTACGAGTTTTCGCGAAAACGGCGTTTCGGGTCTTATTTCTCAGGGAATAGGCACGAGCATGCTTCAGATTCCTAATATTATGCGAAAACCCGTTATAATGCTTCCCGAAATTATAGCGAGCGCGATTTTAGGTCCGCTTTCTACGTGCGTATTCAAAATGAATTGCGGTTTTTCGGGCGGCGGCATGGGAACGAGCGGTCTTGTGGGCGTGTTTGACGTAATCGACCGCAACGCGCAGATGAATCCGTTCATGCTCGCTCTGACGATAGCGTTGCTTTTATTTATTCTTCCGGCGGCAATTTCGTTGGCTTGCTCGGAGTTCATGCGCAAAAAAGGCGTAATAAATTTCGGCGATATGAAACTTGACGACTAATAATCTTTAATAATCTCTCATATATTTTTATGAGAGGTTTTTTATTATGGAAAATTGCATTCATTCCGTAAATATAGACGGCATGGCAAGAGTTACCGCAACGGCGGTGGAAGAAGTTGCGGGTTTTACCGAAAAAGAAATCCGCCTGAAAGTAAGGGGCGGCGACACTCTCGTTCTTTCGGGGGATAATCTTAAAATACTGTGCTTTGACAATAAAAGCGGAGCGTTTACCGCGCAAGGCGCAATCGCGGGGCTTAAATACCGCGCGAAAGCCGAAAGCGTGGTAAAAAGGATTTTTAAATAATGTTCGTGACTGCCGATCAGCCGCGAGCCGTTGTTTTATTGTTCGTTGCGGGCGCGGCGGCGGGCGTGTTTTACGAACTTTTTTATTTTATAAAACTGTTTTTTAAAGGGGCTGTTTTAAAGTCCGTTTTAAACGCGGCGTGGTGCGCCTTTTCGTCGATTTTGTTCGTTCACGTCAACTGCGAATGCGATCTCGGCGATTTTCGTTTATATAAAGCCGTTATTTTTTTTACGGGAGCGTTATTTTATTATCTCAGCGCGCATAAAATCGTTGCTTTTTTCGAGTTGAAAGCGTATAATATATTCGTAAAAGTCTTTAAACGTTTCTCATGCGTCGCTTCGGAAAGGAAAAACGCGCGAAAGGTGGAGTATGTCGGATCAAAAAAGAAAAAGAATATTTATGGCAACTCTTTCGGGCGGAGTTCTGTTGTTGTTTATAATGGTAGCGATAGTATGCTATCAACTGACGGCGGTTTTCGTAAAAAAAAGAGAAATAGCGGTTTACGAAGCGCGCATCGCTTATCTTAACGAAAAACTCGAAGAAACGGAAGACGAAATCGAAAAGTGGAATATCTTAGACGAGCGCAACAGGTTGTTTTTATTGTACGAAGCGATGAAAAGAGGCTGGGAATTTCCTGATAATGAAGAGTGATTTTCCGATTGCCGTGATAGACGTCGGCAGTAATTCCGTCCGATTGATGTTTACGGACGGTTTTTTTAAAGAAAAGAAAATAATAACCACAAGGCTCGGCGAAAGCGCGGGCGGGTCAAAAAATCTTTTGCCGTCGGCAATGGAAAGAACGGTTCTTGCAATTTCCGAGTTTAAGCGCGAAGCGGAAAAGCGCGGCGCGAAAAAGATATGCGTTTTCGCAACTCAGGCTGTTCGCGGCGCGGATAACAAAGCCGAATTTTTAAAAGCGGTAAAAGAAAAATGCGGACTTAACGTTGACGTTCTGAGCGGAGAAAAGGAAGCGATAAGCGGGCTTTTAGGCGCAACCGGCGGCAATAACGGCGGAATTATAGACGTTGGCGGAGCGAGCAGCGAAGCGGGCGTTCTTAAAAACGGCAAAATCGTTTACGCCGCGAGCGTTCCCGTAGGCGCGGTAAGGCTTTATTCGGAGTTTTTAAGAAATAAAGAAAAAATCGAAAACTATCTTTTAAAAGTCGCGGCTGCTTTTAAGGGCGCGCCCGTTACAGATTATTTCGCAATAGGCGGCACGGCGGGCAGTTTAGCCGCCGTTGATTTGAATCTCAAGGTTTACGATTTTGAAAAAACGGACGGGCATTTTATAACCCTTGAAAGACTCGAAGACCTTAAAGACGAATTGTTTTCTTTATCGCCCGAACGAATTTTTGAAAAATACTGTGTGGACGAAAAACGCGCGGATATTATAGCGGGCGGCGCCGCAACCCTTATCGCGATTATGAAAGCGATAGGGCTTAAAGGGGTTACCGTCAGCGAAAAAGATAATCTCGAAGGCTATTTGGAACTGTTATGAAAAAGAAAGTAGGAAAAACAATCGCAAATATTTTGATAGCCGCGCTTTGCGTTGCGATATTTGCTTTTTACGAAGCGAAAGCCTTTCAGGCGTTTGAAAAAAAATGGCTTGTGTGTCTGCTTTCGGTAATCGGTCTTGCGATCGCTTACGTCGTTTATCCCGTAATTCACGAACTCGGTCACGTGGTGTTCGGAAAATTCGCGGGGCTCAGAACGGGGGCGATTTGCGCGGGAATTTTCTGCGTCGATTATTCTTCCGGCACTCCGTCGTTTTCTTTGCGCGCGCCGACTGCGGATTTCGGCTATACGGTAATGCTTCCGACTGATAAAAGCGGTTATCCGTCCAAGTACGCCGTTTCGGCGGCGGGCGGTCTTGCGTTTTCGCTGTTAACGATAGTCGCGGGGCTTACTTTTGCAGTTAATTTTACGGGCAGCGTTTACGTGTTTTGCCTTATTGCCGCGCCGTATCCCTTAGCGCTTTATATTCTTCTTATGAACATGTTTCCGTTTTCAGACGATTCCGACGGCACCGTCATTTACAAAACGCTTACCGAAAGCAGAAATTCCGATTTTTTCCGCGCTCTCGACGCCGTTGCGGCGGTCGAACTCGGCGCGATGCCGAAAGACCTTACGCCGTCGCTTATCGTAAAACGGAGCGACGAAAGCGATAAATACGGTAAAATTCTCGCTTATTTAAGATACCTTTCGCTGTTATATACCGATACCGACGGCGCTTTAAGAACCCTGTCGGGAATCGACGAAAACGGCTATCTCGGCGTGGAAATCGAAAAAGAAAAGTTTTTCGCCGCGATAATCGGGGGCGACGATAAATATCTTAAAAGAAACGAAAACGCCGTTTTACCGCTTATATCCACCGAAAAATCGCCGTCTGACTTCCGCATTCACGCGGCTTACAGAATTTATATGAAAGAATACGACTGGGCGAAACTCGTTATAAAAGGCGGTCTTAATTTTTTAAACGGTCACAGAAAAAACGGTATTTCTTATCAGGAAAAAGAATATCTTGAAAATATGTATAAAGAACTCGGCTGACAAGTCGAAACAATTGCGCTTAAACTGCGTTTTTAATCGCTCGGAATAAAACCGAAATTGCGTTTAACTGCGTTCGGCGCAATTTTTTTATTGTTATAAACGGCGTTTCGCCGTTATTTTTTTTGCCGTTTTATTCTAGGGATTCCATTCGTCATCACTAGTTATTTTTGCGGTGATAAACCGATTTATGCGGCGTTAAACGCCGCTCGTAGTACTTTAAGTACAACTTCGGGCGTTTGCCTTGCCTAAACGAGCCGCAATGCGGTCGGTTTCTCATTCGCAAAAATGCTTCGCACCGAAAAGAGCGCATTTTTTGATGATTTTTTGCGAACGTGAGAGTTGCTGTATTCGGCATACTGCGCCCGAACGGTCGCGGAAAATGGCGAAAAAGACGCCTTTTCGGTAATTAGTGATGACGAATGGAATCCCTATTTCAAAAACATTTGCTTTTAAATCTTTAAAAATTGCCGAAATCGCTTTTCAAACGCCGCTTTTTATGCTATAATATACTTAATTATTTATATAAACTTATGTATAGCGGTTTTTCGCTGTAAAATCAATAAGGGGGTTATATGGAAACCGACAACAAAGTAACGGGCGAATACGGCGCCGAACAGATAAGAGAATGTAAAGGTCTCGAACACATTCGTTTACGCCCCGGCATGTATATCAGAAATACCGACGCTTACGGGCTTCATCACCTTGTTAAAGAAACGGTTGACAATTCTATCGACGAAGCCCTTGCGGGTTATTGCGACACGATTACCGTTACTATTTTAAAAGACGGCTCGTGTTCCATCCGCGATAACGGGCGCGGTATTCCCACGGGAATGAGAGAAGAAGGAATTTCTACCGTAGAACTCGTTATGACGCACCCTAACGCCGGCGGTAAATTCGGCGACGGCGGTTACGAAATCTCTTCGGGGCTGCACGGCGTGGGTTTAAAAGCCGTAAACGCGCTTTCGGAAAGCGCCAGCGTAGACGTTTATCAGAACGGCAAGCATTACCGTCAGGAATATAAAACAGGCGTTCCGCAAACAGAACTCATGGTGCTTGAAGACACTGCCGAAACAGGCACGCGCATAACTTTCAAGCCCGACCCGACTATATTTTCGACGGTTGAATTTTCTTACGATACGATTCGCAGCATGCTCCGCGATTTCGCCTATCTTAACACGGGCGTAAGGCTCGTTCTGAAAGACGAGCGCGAAGGTCGCGAAAAGACGGAAGAAATGCTCAGCGAAGGCGGTATTAAAGAATACGTTGAAGTTCTGAATAAAAATAAAGAAGTTTTAAACGACGAGCCCGTATATTTCAAGAAAAAGTACGGTAAAGAAACTATCGAAATAGCATTTCAGTATAACGACGGCTACAACGAGCAGATTCTTGCGTTTGCGAACAACGTAAACAACGTCGAAGGCGGCACCCATCTCGACGGGTTCAAAGCCGCGCTCACGAAAATCGTGAACGACGCCGGCAAAAAACTCAATTTGCTTAAAAGCGACGACGATAAACTTTCCGGCGAAGACGTGCGTGAAGGCATAACGGCCGTTATTTCGGTCAAACTGTGCAATCCGCAATTCGAAGGTCAGACCAAAACCAAACTCGGCAACGCGGATATAAGAACGCTCGTAACAAAGGCGATGAACGAAGAATTCGCCGCGTTTATGGAAGAAACGCCGTCTTTCGCGAAAGAACTCGTTTATAAATGCTTAACCGCTAAAAAGGCGAGAGAAGCGGCGAGAAAGGCGAGAGAAGCCACCCGTAAAAGCGTGTTCGAATCCACCGCGCTCCCCGGCAAACTTGCAGACTGTTCGAGTAAAGACCCCGAATTATGCGAAATTTATCTCGTCGAAGGCGATTCGGCGGGCGGTACCGCAAAGCAAGGGCGCGACAGGCGTTTTCAGGCCGTTCTTCCGTTAAGGGGCAAAATACTCAACGTTGAAAAAACGCGCATTAACAGAGTTCTTGAAAACGAAGAAATAAAGGCGATGATAACGGCGTTCGGCGGCGGCATGCTCGACGATTTCGACGTTACCAAAATCCGTTACGACCGCGTTATATGTATGACCGACGCGGACGTTGACGGTTCTCACATAAGAATACTGCTTCTCACTTTCTTCTATCGTTATATGCGTCCTCTTATCGAAGAAGGTCACGTATATATCGCTCAGCCGCCGCTTTATAAAATAACGAAAGGCAAGCAGGAATACTATTTTTATTCCGAAGAAGACAAAGAAGAATTTCTCAAAGAAAACGAGAAGTGCGATATTCAGCGTTATAAAGGTCTCGGCGAAATGGATACCATTCAACTTTGGGATACCACGATGAATCCCGAAACCCGAACTTTAAGGCGCGTTACCGTTAAAGACGCCGTCGAAGTGGACGCTCATTTCACTCTTTTAATGGGCGAGCAACCGGAACTTCGTCGCAAATTCATAGAAGACAACGCGAAATACGCAAACACCGAACTCGATACTTGATAAGGAGATAAAACGAAATGGCGAAACAAAAAATAAGCGAAGAGTTGACGCAGGAGTTCAAAAAAACTCTCGGAATGACGAAACTCGTCGATATAGAAGTAGACAGCGAACTCCGTCAGAGTTTTATCGATTATGCAATGGCGGTTAACCGTTCAAGGGCGATACCCGACGTGCGCGACGGTCTTAAACCCGTTCACAGAAGAATTCTTTACTCTATGAACGAAATGGGCTTAACGCCCGACAAGCCGTATAAAAAGTGCGCGGCTATCGTAGGCGACGTTTTAGGTAAGTATCATCCGCACGGCGACAGTTCGGTTTACGACGCGCTCGTAAGACTTGCGCAGGACTTTTCAATAAACCTTCCGCTCGTTGACGGTCACGGCAACTTCGGCTCGGTAGACGGCGATCCTGCGGCGGCTTACAGGTATACCGAAGCGAGAATGAGCAAACTTGCTCTCGAAATGCTTTCGGATATAGACAAAAATACGGTTGACTGCAAGTCCAACTTCGACGATACCCGCAAAGAACCCGTCGTTCTTCCCGCAAGGTACCCGAACTTACTCGTAAACGGTTCCGACGGTATTGCCGTCGGTATGGCAACGAATATCCCGCCGCACAATTTAGGCGACGTGATAAACGGAACAATCGCGCTTATAGACAATCCCGAAATAACCGTTGACGAACTTATGGAGTATATTCCCGCGCCGGATTTTCCTACGGGCGGCATACTTATGGGCAGAAGCGGCATAAGAAACGCGTACAGAACGGGTCGCGGCGGTTACGTGCTTCGTTCGAAATGCGAAATCGAAGAATATAATAACGGTACCCGTTCGAGAATTATCGTAACGGAACTTCCGTATCAGGTAAATAAGCAAAAACTCATCGAAACCATTGCCGATTACGTAAAAGACAAGAAGATAGACGGCATATCCAACATCAACGACGAGTCTGACAGGCACGGAATGCGTATCGTTATAGATATTAAAAAAGACGCTAATCCGCAGGTCGTTCTCAACACTCTTTATAAGCAGACAAGGCTTCAGATTTCCGA
Source organism: uncultured Clostridia bacterium (assembly GCA_934248055.1). Taxonomy (GTDB): domain Bacteria; phylum Bacillota; class Clostridia; order Christensenellales; family Borkfalkiaceae; genus HGM11412. The sequence goes on from CAKQKI010000004.1 coordinate 95,915, forward strand.
CGGCATCATTTTGCTTGCGCTCGTGGGAACGGACCCGAAAGTACTTAATCTTAAAGAAATACTGTCGTATTATCTTATCCACCAGCAGGACGTTATCAGAAGAAGAACGAAATACGATCTCGATAAAGCCGAAGAGCGTTGTCTTATCGTATGCGGACTCGTAAAAGCGCTCAACGATATAGATAAAGTAGTAGAGATAATAAAAACTTCGTCGGACAGGCAGGAAGCGGCGTCAAGGCTTATCGCCGAATTCGATCTGGACGCGGAAGGCAAACAGGCAAACGCAATTCTCGATATGAGATTGCAAACTTTAACTCATCTTGCCGTATCCAAACTCGAAGACGAACTCGAAAACTTAAAGGCTCTTATTGCCGACTATAAAGATATTCTTGCTACTCCTTCGAGAGTTGACGCTATAATAAAAGACGATCTCACCGCGATAAAAACGAAATACGCCAACGAAAGAAGAACCGAAATGTCGGTTATGGAAGGCGATATAGAAGACGCCGCTCTTATCCCGAGAGAAGACGTCGTTATTTCGATGACTAATCTCGGTTACGTAAAACGTATTCCCGTCAGCGAATACCGCGCTCAAAAACGCGGCGGCAAAGGCGTTACGGGGCATAAGCCGAAAGAAGAAGATTTCGTTACGAATATGTTTATGTCGTCCACGCACGACGACGTTATGTTCTTCACCGATCTCGGCAAAGTTTACCGCATCAAAGGTTACGAAATACCCGAAGCGCAGAAAGCGGCAAGGGGCAGGGCGATAGTAAACATACTTCAACTCGAAGCGGGCGAAAAGGTGAACGCCGTAATTCCGCTTAAAGAAGGTACAGACGGTTTTATCGCGATGGCAACCCGTAAAGGTTTAATCAAAAAAACCGCTCTTTCGGAATTTGAAAGCATAAGAAAAACGGGTAAAATCGCAATAAGTCTTAACGAAGGCGACGAACTCGTTTCCGTTCAGTTTACGTCCGGCGAAGATCAACTTTTAATAGGCACAAGAAAAGGTAAATGTCTTAAATTCTACGAAGGTTTTGACGAAGAAAAGGGCAGTTACGGTCTTAAACCCATCGGCAGAGATACGCAGGGCGTCAAGGCGATGGATCTTGACGATGACGACGAACTTATCGGCATGACCGTGGTAAAAAGCGATATGGAAGTTTTAACCGTCACCGCGAACGGCTACGGCAAGAAGAGCAATATCGAAGATTACAGGCTTCAGGGGCGCGCAGGCAAAGGTATCAAAGCGGGTAAATTCAACGATAAAACGGGCGACCTTATTTGCCTTACTTTCGTTGCTCCCGACGAAGACGTTATGCTTATCACCGAAAACGGCATAATAATCAGAGTAAAATCAGGCGATATATCTTCGCTCGGCAGAGATACTCAGGGCGTTATCATTATGAGAACCGACGAAGGCAAAGTTTCCACCGTGGCGGTCGTTCCCCACGAAGACGAAGAAGAAATCGTTGACGGCGACGAAAATTCCGAAAATGCGGAAGGCAACGAAAACGCGGAAAGCGTTGAAAATTCCGAAAATGCGGAAAACAACGAAAACGCGAAAGACGTTACCGCTACCGACGAAGAATAATTTATTATAAGTATAAACGGGCGCATAGTTGCCCGTTTATTTTACTATGTTGTCATAGTATATGGGGTTTATGAGAATAACGCTTTGAAAACTGCGTAAAATATCTTTATGCGAAAATACGATCCGGAATATAAAAAAATTCTTGACAGGTTGACTTATTGCGAACCCGACGAAGTGGGGAAAATACTTAAAGAATATTTCAGGCTTAAAAAGAATAAAACAAAAAAGTAACGCGACGAAACACCGCCGCGTTACTTTAATTATAAAGCGATTAAATCGGAATTTTTCCGCGCTTTACAGGCTGATTTTGCCGTTTAAAGTGTGGTTTTACAACGAATTTTCTAAATTTTCTCTGATTTTTTTAATAAAATCAAGAGAGTTAAGGGGGGTTACCTTGTTTTTGTTTTCGGCAAGATTTATTAAATCTTTCGTAAGATAACCGTCGTTCATGGTTTTTATGCAGGCGTTTTCGAGTTTTGACGAAAAATCGCAAAGCAGGGGTAAATTATCCTTTTCTCCGCGTTTATGCAAAGCGCCCGTCCAGGCAAAAATCGTAGCGATGGGATTAGTAGACGTTTCTTCGCCGTTCAGATACTTATAGTAATGTTTAGTAACCGTGCCGTGCGCCGCTTCGTATTCGTAATTACCGTCGGGAGAAACGAGAACGGAAGTCATCATCGCAAGCGAGCCGAAAGCGGTAGATACCATATCGCTCATAACGTCGCCGTCGTAATTTTTAAGCGCCCATAAAAAGCCGCCTTCGCTCCGTATCACGCGCGCTACGGCGTCGTCGATAAGCGTGTAAAAATAAGTAATCCCCGCGGCATCGAAATCTTTTTTATAAACTTCGTCGTAAAGTTTTTGAAAAATCAGTTTAAAAGTCTGATCGTACTGCTTGGAAATAGTGTCTTTCGTGGAAAACCATAAGTCCTGCTTCGTGGAAAGCGCATATTTAAAGCAGGAATGAGCGAAAGAGAGAATGGAATCGTCTTTATTGAATTGCCCCTGCAGGACTCCGCCGCATTCGAAATCGTAAATCGTAGCGCGGAATTTTTCTTCGCCGTTTTTCGCGGTGAAAACGAGTTCCGCCTTGCCTTCTTCGGTAACGCGGTATTCGGTCGCCTTATAAACGTCGCCGTACGCATGGCGGGCAATGGTAATAGGCTTTTTCCAACTCCTGACGGCGGGTTTAACGCCGTCAATGAGTATAGGGGCGCGGAATACCGTGCCGTCGAGAATGGTTCTTATAGTGCCGTTCGGGCTTTTCCACATTTCAGAAAGACCGTACTCTTCAACTCTTTGCCTGTTCGGCGTGATAGTCGCGCATTTTACCGCAACGCCGTATTTTTTAGCGGCGTACGCGCTGTCCGAAGTTACTTTGTCTTTGGTTTTTTCGCGGTTTAAAAGACCGAGATCGTAATATTCCGTTTTAAGGTCCACGAACGGAAGAATGAGTTCGTCTTTAATCATTTTCCATAAAACGCGGGTCATTTCGTCGCCGTCCATTTCGACGAGCGGCGTTGTCATTTTGATTTTTTCCATATTTTTATCCTTTTTTCGCGGTGAAAGAGAGTAAACCGCCTGCTTTAAGCATTTCGATCTGCCTATCGGTAAACGACTGAACGAGCGGAATTTTAACGCCGCAAGTAAGATCGTTCAGAACGAATTCGCCGCTTTTCATGCCGTTAAAAACGTTTTCGATAAGAATTTCGTCGCCTTCGCCGATTTTATCGTAATCGCTTTCGTTTTTGAAAGTTAAAGGCATTATTCCCGCGTTTATGAGATTTTGCGCGTGAATTCTTGCAAAAGATTTTGCTATCACCGCTCTTATTCCGAGATATAACGGAACTAACGCGGCATGCTCTCTCGAAGAACCCTGACCGTAGTTCGAGCCGCCTATTATAACGCTTGTATTCAGGCTTTTCGCGCGTTCGGGGAACGTTTCATCGCTAACGGCGAAGCAGTACTTTGAAAGATACGGAATATTCGATCGGTAAGGAAGTATTTTCGCGCCCGCGGGCATGATATGGTCCGTGGTAATATTATCGCCGACTTTCAGCGAAACTTTTACTTTAAGCGCGTCGGTTTGCGGGGCGGGATCGGGGAATTTTTTGATATTCGGACCCCTTGAAATTTCTATGCCGTCCGCTTCGTTTTCGTCGGCGGGCGGAATAATCGCGCTGTCGTCGATTAAAAATATTTCGGGCATCGAAATATGCGGGCAGGTAAATATATCGCGCGGGTCGGTTATTTTTCCCGTAATTGCCGCCGCAACCGCCGTTTCGGGCGAAACGAGATAAACTTTCGCGTCTTTCGTTCCGCTTCTTCCTTCAAAATTTCTGTTGAAAGTTCTTAAACTTACTCCGCCCGTGCTTGGCGAAAATCCCATGCCGATACACGGTCCGCACGCGCATTCGAGCAGTCGCGCGCCGCTTGAAATTATGCTCGTAAGCGCGCCGCAATCCGATAACATTGCAAGCGTCTGTTTAGAACCGCACGATATAGAAAGGCTGACTTTTTCCGCAACTTTTCGACCTTTTAGCAGCGCGGCGACCTTTAATAAATCGTAAAGCGACGAATTTGTACATGAGCCGATACATACCTGATTTACTTCCGTTCCGCTCAGGCTTTCAACCGTTACCACGTTGTCGGGCGAGTGGGGGCAGGCGATAAGCGGCTTTAACGCGCCGAGATCGATATTTACCGTTTTATCGTAAACGGCGTCGTCGTCGGGAGAAAGGGGAATAAAATCTTTTTCCCTGTCCTGCGCGCGTAAAAAATCGCGCGTTACGTCGTCGGACGGGAAAATCGACGTTGTCGCTCCGAGTTCGGCGCACATATTCGTTACGGTCGCTCTTTCGGGAACGGATAACCCGCTTACGCCGTCGCCGCCGAATTCGATTATATACCCCACGCCGCCTTTAACCGACAATAATCCGAGCAGGTTTAAAGCAACGTCTTTCGCGGTAACGAGCGGAGAAAGTTTCCCCGTCAGATTAACGCGCATCGACTTTGGCATCGTTATATAGTACGCGCCGCCGCCCATAGCGACGGCAACGTCCATTCCGCCCGCGCCGAACGCAAGCATTCCTATGCCGCCGGCGGTAGGGGTATGGCTGTCGGACCCTATAAGCGTTCCCGCGGGGCGGGAAAATCTTTCAAGATGAATCTGATGGCATATTCCGTTGCCCGCGCGGGAAAAGTAAATTCCGTGTTTTTTGCAAACGGTTCGGATATATTCGTGATCGTCTGCATTCATAAAGCCCGCCTGCAGGGTATTGTGGTCGATATATGCGACGCTTTTTTCCGTGCGGACGCGCTTTACTCCCATCGTTTCGAATTCGAGATACGCCATGGTTCCGGTGGCGTCCTGCGTGAGCGTCTGATCGATTTTAAGACCGATTTCGCCGCCTTTTTTCATTTCACCCGTCAAAAGGTGGTTTTTTATTATTTTTTCGGCGATAGTGTAACCCATTTTTAACCTCGCTTAACGTATTTTCCGCCCGACAATTCTTTTACGATTTCATACATTTCTTCGTCGCTCATGGCGGTTTGTCTTCCTTCGAGATAAATCTCGTCGATTTTGGTTTTTATTTTCTGAATAAACTCGTCTTTTTTGTCGAGTAAACCGTACTTTTTACCGAATTTACCGTTAAACCAGTAAGCGATTCCCGCAAGCCCCGAAGCGTTGGTTATCATAACGCCGATAGGGCGGTTAAGGATTTTTTCGGTGTTGAAAATATTGTAAATACGCTCGTCTTTCATAATTCCGTCGGCGTGAATTCCCGCGCGGGTAACGTTGAAGTATTCTCCCACGAACGGCGTGAGCGGCGGAATCTGATAGCCGATTTCGTTTTTGAAATAATCCGCTATTTCGGTAATCACGGCGGGATTCATTCCGTCCAGAGTTCCTTTAAGCGAAGCGTACTGAAAAACCATTGCTTCGAGCGGAACGTTGCCCGTTCTTTCGCCTATGCCGAGAAGGGAGCAGTTTACCGCGCCCGCTCCGTAAAGCCACGCGGTCGAAGCGTTGGCAACGCCCATGTAAAAATCGTTGTGACCGTGCCATTCAATCTGATCGCTTTGCATTCCCGTGTAATATAAAAGTCCGTACACAAGACCGGCAACCGAACGGGGAAGGGCGGCTTCCGAAAACGGCACGCCGTAACCCATAGTGTCGCACGCGCGGATTTTAACGGGTATTTTCGCGTCTTCCGAAAGTTTTTCGAGTTGTCTTACGAACGGAAGAACGAATCCGTAATAGTCGGCGCGCGTAATGTCTTCGAGATGACAGCGCGGAATTATACCCGCCGAAAACGCGTCTTTCACCGTTCCGAGATATTTATCCATCGCCTGTTTGCGCGTAAGCCCCATTTTTTTGAAAATATGATAGTCGGAACAACTTACGAGTATTCCCGTTTCTTTAATACCAAGGTCTTTAACAAGTTTAAAATCTTCTTTGTTTGCTCTTATCCAGGTGGTAATTTCGGGAAATTCGTAACCGAGCGCGCGGCATTCTTCCACGGCGCGCTTGTCTTTATCGCTGTAAACGAAAAATTCGGTCATTCTTATTATTCCGTTTTTGCCGCCGAGCCTGTGAAGATACGTAAACAAATCTTTTATCTGTTTTACGGTGTAGGGCGTAACGGACTGCTGCCCGTCGCGGAACGTGGTATCGGTTATATAAATTTTCTCGGGCATCGACTTCGGAACGAGTCTGTGGTTAAATATAACCTTGGGGATTTCGTCGTAACCGAACGTTTCGTCAAACAGGTTGGGCGTTTCAACGTCCTGCAGATCGAAGTGATAACTTTCGGTTTCGAGCAGATTACTTTTCGATGATAAATTAATCATAACTCCTCCTTTTGCCTTTGCGGCAATTTTTTTATTTTTGTTATTACTACTTGATTATATCATTTTTATGTGTTATAATCAATCATATATAGGTTATAAATGAATACAAATAATTGTATAACCTATATAAAAATAATTTATAGTTGTTTTGGAAATCGAATGAACGAAAAGGATTACATACTCGAAGTTTATAAAGAAAGAAGTTTTTCCGCTGCCGCGAAAAACCTGTATATAACGCAACCCGCGTTGTCGGCGGCGGTCAAAAAGGCCGAAAACGAAGAAGGAATAATAATATTCGACAGGTCCACGTCGCCCATAACTTTAACTCCCGAAGGCAAAGTGTATATCGACTATCTTCAGAAAGCCGTGCGCCTTCGCGACGAAACGCGCACCAAACTTACCGATATGACGGAACTCAAAGTCGGGAAAATAAGAGTGAGCGGCGAAAATTTCGTATCGTCTTTTATAATGCCGAAAATAATAATGGAGTTTACAAGGCTGTACCCCGGGATAGAAGTCGAACTCACCGAGTCGAACTCTCCCGATTTAAGGCAACTTCTTTTAACCGATCAGATAGATCTTCTCGTGGCGCACGATTTCGACGATAATCTTTACGAAAGCGAGCCGTTGTTCGAAGAAACGCTGCTTTTGGCAGTTCCCGAAAGTTTTACGGTGAACGAGCGGCTTAAAGATTACGTTCTTTTGAGAAAAGACGTGTTAAACGGCAAATATCTTAAAGAAAATTGTCCTAAGGTCACTCTTTCGGAATTTTCGGAATGTCCGTTTTTGCTTTTAAAAAAGGGCAACGATACGCGCCGCCGCGCCGCGGCTATATTTCAGGAAGAGAATTTCGAACCCGAAACGGTTAAAATATATCTCGATCAACTTATAACTTCTTATAATATGTGCGGTTTCGGGCTGGGCGTTACTCTCGTGAACGACGTGCTTGTTAAAAGTTCCAGCGAAACGGGGTGCGTTTACTATAAACTCGCAGGCGAATCGGTGAAAAGAAGTATGGCGATAGGTTACAAGAAGAACGCTTACGTTTCGAAAGTCATGAAGGCTTTTATAGAAGTTGCCAAAGACGTTTACAAGGATTTTTAAATACATATTCGCTCGTTTTTAGTCATATAAACTTAATATGTATATACTCGAAAACGTGTTTTTATCTCTCGGCGGCGTAACCTTGTTTCTGATAGGTCTGAAATTCATAAGCGAAAATATGGAAACGCTTGCGGGCGGCAAAATGAAATCCGCTCTTGCCGCATGCACGAAAAACAGATTGCTCGGAGTGCTTACGGGTACTCTTTCGACTGCGGTTTTGCAGTCGAGCATAGCGACGAACGTAATTCTCGTCGGATTCGTTTCGGGCGGAATGATAACTTTTTATCAGGCTGCCGCCGTTATTATGGGCGCGAATATCGGTACTACCGTAACCGCTCAACTCGTTGCGCTTTCGGGAAGCAACGCTTTCGATATAACCGCGTTCGGCGCGGCGATAGCGTTTATCGGATTTATCGTGTCGCTTTTGAAAAACGAAAAAGCCGCCGCCGTCGGAAACGTCATGGCGGGGTTCGGAATGTTGTTTTTCGGACTTGACGTAATTTCTGACGGGGTTACCTTTTTTAAAAATTACGAAGGGTTCAGAAAAATTTTTCTCGTCAAAAACGATTTACTTCTCCTTCTTAACGGCGTATTTATAACCGCGCTCGTTCAGAGTTCGTCGGCGGTTACGAGCGTTATGATAATACTTGCTTCCAACGGACTTCTCGGTTTCGGAGAATCCGTTTTCTTGATACTCGGCGCTAATATAGGAACGTGCTTGTCGGTAATCGTCGCGTCGCTCGGAAAATCAAAAGAAGCGCAGAAAACGGCGTTTTTTAATTTTGCGTTCAATCTTACGGGCGCGCTTATCTTGTTTTTGCCGCTTTCGGCGTTCAAAGAAAACGTTGCGTTTTTTTTCGAAGCGTTTTCGGGCGGGATCGAAAGGCAGATTGCGAATTTTCACACTCTTTTCAACGTGACGGTCACGCTGTTTCTTCTTCCCGTTTTAAAACCGTTTACCCGCTGTATAGACGCGCTGTTTGATTTAAAACCGAAAAAACGCGGCGCGATAAAGGCGGCGGCGTAAGAAAATTATCTAAACGGCGATAATTGTAGGTTCGCCAAACATATTTTGTAGGTTTGTCAAACATATTTTCGATTGACAAATCGTTTGAATAATGATACACTTTACTATGTTAATGTGTCGCCTATTAGCGTAATAGACGGCAGATTTAACTGCATAATTAACATTTGTTAAATTATTTTAGGAGGGTGTGTTGTATGAAGAACGGAAAAAGTTTTATAAGAGTGCTTTTAGCCGTAATAATGCTTCTGTGTGTCATGTGTTTTGTTGCTTGCGGGCAAGGAAATACCGGCGGCAACGGTAAAGGAGCGTATTACCTTTACAAAAACGGACAACTCGATAAATCGAGTTTTATCAAGTTGGACGACGGAAAATGGTCGGACGACGATAAGAAAAGCGGAACTTATTCGATATCGGGCGATTCCGTTACTATTTACGTTGAGATAGACGGCGAGAAAGAAGAGTTTGCCAAAGGAACGTTGAAAGACGGCGTGCTTACCCTTACGATTACGGGCAAAACGGTAGTTTACTGCCAAGAAGGCAAAACTCCGTCAAAACCGTCAAACCCTGATAATCCGTCGGAGCCGGATAAATTTACGGTGTCGTTTAACGCTAACGGCGGCACCTTTGCAGATAATACGTCGATTTTGAAATCGGAAGACGTAAAGAAAGGAGATTTTGTAGAAGAACCCGCATCCCCAACGAGAAACGGGTATGTTTTTGTGGGCTGGAGTGTTGAAAAAGAGAGCGACGGTTTGTGGGATTTTGTTAAAAACGAAGTCAATTCTGACGTCGTGCTTTACGCCGTGTGGAAGATCGATGACGGACATTCAATCGTTTCGGCGGAAGAATTTGAGATGTCGGATAAAACTCTTACTAAATATTTTATCAGTCCCGATAAAAGTTATGATTTACGCGACAAATTCAAGGTGAGTAACGGCGCAAGTTGGCGTGCGTTTACTTCCGCCGATTGTTCCCCTGTTACCGAATTGACAATGCGAGCTATGACAATTGAATACGGCTGGAACGACGTATACGTTATGGTGGAAAACCAAACCACGTATGAACGTTCAACCTATAATTTGAGAGTTTATTGCGCTCCCATTTCTTCCTTAACCTTGTTACATAATGATACGTATTGCATCGATAAGGGCGTAGATTGTCCTGAAGTGATTATCCCGTCGAAGTATAACGGTAAAAAAATTACTCATATAGGTAATTCTGCGTTCTATGGTTGCAGCAAACTTACGAGCATAATAATTCCAGACAGCGTAACTTCTATAGGCTATTCTGCGTTCTTGGGTTGCAGCGGTTTAACAAGCGTAACTATCGGAAACAGCGTGACTTCTATCGGCTATCAAGCGTTCAGTGGTTGCAGCGGACTTACGAGCGTAACCATCCCCGACAGCGTGACGAGTATAGGAGAAAGAGCGTTCAGTGGTTGCAGCGGTTTAACGAGCGTAACAATCGGCAACGGCGTAACTTCTATAGGCGAGTATGCGTTTTATAATTGCAGCGGACTTACGAGCGCAACAATCGGCAACGGCGTAACTTCTATAGGCAATTATGCGTTCGTTGTTTGCAGCGGACTTACGAGTATAACGATTCCCGACAGCGTAACTTTTATAGGCGAGCGTGCGTTCTCCGGTTGCAGCGGACTTACGAGCGTAACAATCCCCGATAGCGTAACTACTATAGGCGAGTGTGCGTTTTGGGGTTGCAGCGGACTTGAAAGCGTTATATGGAACGCGGAGAACTGTACAGGAGCAGGTTCGTCTTCCAACCCGATATTTGAAAACTGTAATAATTTGACGGCTGTAACCATAGGTGATAACGTTAAAACTATTCCGTCCTGTGCGTTCAGTGGTTGCATTGGACTTACTAGCATAACGATACCTGACAGTGTTACTTCTATAGGTGATAGTGCGTTCTATAAATGCATCGGACTTACGAGCATAACTATCTCCGACAGTGTAACTTCTATAGGCAGATCTGCGTTCTATAATTGCAGCGGTTTAACGAGCATAACAATACCCGACAGCGTAACTGCTATCGGTGAGTGGGCGTTCTATAATTGCAGCGGTTTAACGAGCATAACTATCCCCGACAGTGTAACTTCTATAGGCAGATCTGCGTTCGGGAATTGCAGCGGACTTATGAGCGTAACTATCGGCAACGGCGTAACTTCTATAGGCGATTCTGCGTTCTATGGTTGCAGCGCTCTTGAGAATATTTATATAACGGATATAGCTGCATGGTGTAATATATCGGGATTAGATACTCTTATGCGTTGCTCGAGTAATAAGAAGTTGTACTTAAACAATAAACTCATAACTGACCTTGTTGTTCCCGACAGCGTAACTTCTATAGTCAATTATGCGTTCTATGATTGCATCGGACTTACGAGCGTAACAATCCCCGATAGCGTAACTTCTATAGGCGGGGCTGCGTTCCATGGTTGCAGCGGACTTACGAGCGTAACGATCGGCAACGGCGTAACTTTGATAGGCTATTCTGCGTTCTTTGGTTGCAGCGGACTTACGAGCGTAACAATCCCCGATAGCGTAACTTCGATAGGCGATTCTGCGTTCGGTGGTTGCAAAAATCTTAAATACAACGAATACGATAACGCTTTATATTTAGGAAACAATAACAATCCGTATGTTGCTCTTATAAGCGCAAAATCCATATATATTACAAATTATACTATAAGTGATAATTGTAAAGTGATTGTCGAGGCTGCATTCCGCGATTGCAAAGGACTTACGAGTATAACGATTCCCGACAGCGTAACTTCCATAGGCAAATGTGCGTTCTACGATTGCAAAGGACTTACGAGCATAACGATTCCCGACAGCGTCACTTCTATAGGCGATTCTGCGTTCAAGAATTGCAGCGGACTAAAATACAACGAGTATGATAACGGATTATATTTAGGGAACGGAAGCAATCCGTATGTTGTTCTCATAAAAGCAAAATCTACAAACATAACAAGTTGTATGATAAATGAAAAGTGCAAATTTATCCATTCTAATGCGTTCTATAATTGCAGCGGTTTAACGAGCATAACAATCCCCGACAGTGTTACTTCTATAGGCGATTCTGCGTTCAAGAATTGCAGCGGACTTACGAGCATTACGTTGTCGTTTATCGGTGCAAAGCCAAACGGAACTAAAAACACGCATTTTGGATATATTTTCGGTGCAAGTTCTTATTCGGATAACAGTGAATACGTTCCGAGTAGTCTAAAAACGGTTATTATAAGCAATAGCAGTGGCGTAACTTCTATAGTCAATTATGCGTTCTATGGTTGCAGCGGGCTTACGAGTATAACGATACCTGACAGTGTTACTTCTATAGGCTATTCTGCGTTCGATGATTGCAGCGGACTTACGAGTATAACGATTCCCGACAGCGTAACTTCCATAGGCAAATATGCGTTCGATGGTTGCCACAGACTTACGAGCATAACAATCGGCAACAGCGTAACTTCTATAGGTGAGTCTGCGTTCCGCGATTGCAACGGACTTTCAGAAATTCGTTTTAACGGCACTGTCTCGCAGTGGCAAGCGATTTCAAAGGGTTCTTCTTGGGATTCCAAAGTGCCTTCATCCTGCAAAGTTATCTGCACCGACGGCGAAACTTCGCTATAAAATACAGGCTATTAGCGCGCACTATTTGAAAAGTTTGTTACGCAAAAAATTAAAAATAAAAGCAAAAAAGGAAGTTTGATATAATCGGACTTCCTTTTTATATGCGATTGTCGGGAAAAATTCTCGGCAATTTTTATTCTTAACAAAGGAGCGAAAATGAAAAATTATAATCGTTACCGCCCGCCGTAGCGATAAATTTTCCTTAAAGTATTTGGTTCGCACTTAAACTTTAACATAATGAAAATCTTTTCGCTATCTTTTTTATTGCTTTTGTCTCATATGTATTGTAATCCTACAAGAAAATTATCAAAACGGCGATAATAGTATTGACAATTTTTCTCAAAAGTTATAAAATTAACAAGGTAAGGTCGTAAACGGCTTTGAAGCATTTTAAACGATATATAAACGAGAAATAATATTCAAAGGAGCAATACTATGAATAAGAAAACTATACGTGACGTAGACGTAAAAGGCAAAAGATGCCTTGTGAGAGTGGACTTTAACGTCCCGATGAAAGACGGCGTTATTACAGACGAAAACAGAATCAACGGCGCGCTTCCCACGATTAAGTATCTTATGGAGCACGGCGCAAAGGTAATACTTTGCTCGCACATGGGAAAACCGCACAACGTTTTCAACGATAAAATTTCTTTAAACAAAAAAGAAAAGAAAGCCGTTGAAGCGGCGCCCGAAGCGGAAAGAGAAAGTCTGAAAGCGGAATATCTCGAAAAGGCGAAAAAAGATATTAAAAAATTCACGCTTAAACCCGTGGCGGACAGGCTCAACGAACTTCTCGGCGGAAAGGTAACTTTCGCGACCGACACCGTCGGGGCAGACGCTCAGGCTAAGGTTGCCGCGATGAAAGACGGCGACGTGGTTTTGCTTGAAAATCTTCGTTTCGACGCGGGCGAAGAAGGCAGAGATCCGGAATTCTGCAAAAAACTCGCTTCTTTCTGCGACGTTTACGTGAACGACGCGTTCGGAACGGCTCACCGTTCTCACGCTTCCACCGCCGCTATCGTGGAATACGGCTTGGTTAAAACCGCGGTTTGCGGATTCCTTATCGAAAAAGAACTTTCCGTAATGGCTGATTCTCTCGAACACCCCGTTCGTCCGTTCGTGGCTGTTCTCGGCGGCGCGAAGGTTGCGGATAAACTCAACGTTATTTCTAACCTTCTTGAAAAGTGCGACAGTCTTATAATCGGCGGCGGTATGGCGTATACTTTCCTTAAAGCGAAAGGCTATGAAGTAGGCACTTCGCTCGTTGACGGAGAAAAAATCGACTATTGCAAAGATATGATGAAAAAAGCGGAAGATCTCGGAAAGAAACTTTATCTTCCCGTAGACTCGACCGTTGCGGCGGCTTTCCCCGATCCGATAGACGCGAAAATCGAAGTCGAAGTCGTGGCGGCGGATAAAATTCCCGCGGATAAAATGGGGCTTGACATAGGTCCCGAAACGATGAAACTTTTCGCAAGCGTCGTAAAAAGCGGCAAAACGGTTATATGGAACGGACCTATGGGAGTTTTTGAAAATCCCATACTTGCAAAAGGTACTATCGCAATCGCTAAGGCGATGGCTGAAAACGAAACGGCTACCACGATTATCGGCGGCGGCGACAGCGCGGCGGCAGTCGCTCAACTCGGTTTTGCGGATAAAATGACGCATATTTCTACGGGCGGCGGCGCTTCTTTGGAACTTTTCGAAGGCAAAGTTCTTCCGGGCATTGCGTGCCTTAACGATAAAAACTGAAAGGAGATAACCTTATGAGAAAAGCAATAATTGCAGGAAACTGGAAAATGAATTTAACGCCTTCGCAGGGCGTTAAACTCGTAAACGAACTTAAACCGCTCGTAAAAGACGCCGATTGCGACGTCGTCGTATGCGTACCCGCAACGGATATTCAGGCGGTAGGCGAAGCGCTTAAAGGCTCGAATATTCATCTCGGCGCCGAAAACGTTCACTTTGCGGAAAGCGGCGCGTATACGGGTGAAATTTCGGCGGATATGCTTCTCGAACTCGGCGTGAAATACGTTATTATAGGTCACAGCGAACGCCGTCAGTATTTCGGCGAAACAGACGAAACCGTCAATAAAAGAACGCTCACCGCGCTTAAAAAGGGACTTATTCCTATCGTTTGCGTAGGCGAAACGCTCGAAGAAAGAGAAACGGGCAAGACGGAAGACGTTCTTAAACGCCAGATAACCGCAGGATTGAACGGCGTTGAAGATTTAACGAAACTCGTTATCGCTTACGAACCCGTATGGGCGATAGGTACGGGTAAAACCGCAACCGCCGAACAAGCCGACGAAACTATCGGATTTATCCGTAAAACTCTTGCTGAAAATTTCTGCAACGAATGCGCGGCGAAGGTTCGCATTCAGTACGGCGGCTCAATGAAACCGTCCAACTGCAAGGAACTTATGGCGAAAGAAGAAATCGACGGCGGTCTTATCGGCGGTGCGGCTCTGAAAGCAAACGATTTTGCTGCGATAGTCAATTATAATAAATAGTATAAACTGAATTTTCCGCGGACGGTTTACCGTCCGCTTTTCGTTGTCATTTTTTTTGTTCACGGCATAAAATAGCGTATGAAATTTATTAAAATGCAGGCTCTCGGCAATGATTTTATTATAATAAACGGCTTTATCGAAACTATATCTTCGCCCGAAAAACTTGCCGTTTTTATACTCGACAGAAAAAAAGGCGCGGGCGCAGACGGACTTATAATACTGTTAAAAAGCGATAACGCCGACGCAAAAATGCGCGTTTTCAACCCCGACGGCTCGGAAGCCGAAGCCTGCGGAAACGGCGTAAGATGCGCCGTTTTATATCTTAGTAAAGAGTTGGGCGCGAACAAAAAAAACTATTTGATAGAAACTCCCGGCGGAACGGTAAGAGCAAAATTGTTTACCGATAAGCGCGGCGTCGTAAAAATAGAAGCGATTATTCCCGTTGCGACTACCGAACCTAAAAAAGCAGGTCTTAACTCTTCGATTGAAATTCTCGGCAAAGAAAAAATAATTGCGGGCGAAAAGGTCAAATTGTCGTGCGTGGGAACGGGCAATCCCCACGCCGTGATAGAAGGCTACGATTTAAACGGAGATAAATGCGAAAAGATATATAATTTTATAAACGAATGCGGTTTGTTTGAAAAGGGCGCGAACGTGGAATTTATAAAATACGAAAACGGCGTTCTGAATATGCGCGTTTTCGAGCGCGGCGCGGGCGAAACTCTCGCTTGCGGTACGGGCGCGTGCGCGGCTGTTTATTCTCTTTATAAACGCGGAATTATAAAAGAAAACAAAAGCGTTGCGGTGAATATGAAGGGCGGCAGTTTAAAAGTGAGTATCGTTAAAGGCTTGCCGAGACTTACGGGAAGCGCGGAATTTTGCTATAAAGGAGAGATTTATGTATCCGACAGACGCAATCGGTAAAGATTATCTGTTTACCGCAATCGGTAACGCCAAAGCGCGGCACGAAAAAATTACGGGCAGAAAGGCGTTGAGTTTAGGTATAGGCGACTGCACTTTACCTATACCCGAAATCGCCGCAAAGGCAATGAAAACCGCGTCTGACGAACTGAAAACGGAAAGCGGTTTTCGCGGTTATTCAAAAAGCGCGGGCTACGATTTTTTAAAAGAAAAAATAATTTTCGAATACTCTTTGAAAGGGGTTAAAATCGATAAAGACGAAATATTTATAAACGACGGCGCGAAAAGCGAACTTTTAAGGCTTGCCGTTTTGTTTTCGGGCGGCAAACGCGCTCTCGTTCCGTGTCCCGTTTATCCCGTTTACGAAAACACCGCAAGAATTTGCAAAAACAGCGTGGCTTATCTTTTCGGCAACGAAAAAAACGGTTTTCTTCCGGACGATATTATACCGTCTGACGTGATTTACATTTGTTCGCCAAATAATCCTACGGGAGAAGTATATAGCGAAAATTCCTTGAAAAAGTTATTCAAAAAGGCGGCTGAATATAATTCCGCGATAGTGTTTGACGGTGCGTATACGTGCTTTATAAACGGAAATCTTTTCGAAACCGTTTATAATATAGAAAACTCGCGCGAAAGAGTTATCGAAGTGCATTCTTTTTCGAAAAGCGCGTCTTTTACGGGCGTAAGATGCGGCTTTACGGTTATTCCGAAAGAAAATCCGCTGAACGCTTCGTTAAAATTACTTTACGATACGGGTTTTAACGGCGTAAGTTATATCACTCAGCGCGGCGCGGAAGCGTTGTTTTCGGAAAAAGGCAAGGAAAGCGTTCGGAAAAACGTGGAAAAAGTCCTTGAAAATTCAAAATATATAAAAAACGAGATGAGCAAAATATCCGAACGCGTTTACGGCGGCGAAAAATCGCCTTACGTTTTTGCAAAAACGCCGCGCGGTATGAATTCGGAAGATTTTTTCAGGTATCTTCTCGATAAATATTCGGTTGTAGCCGTTTACGGTTCGGGATTCGGAAAGGGCGGTGAAAATTATATGCGTTACTCCGCGTTCGGCAGCCCCGAAACGGTTAAAGAATGCGTAAAGCGAATAATTTCGGCGTATTCCCGTCTTACGTTGTAAGTTATTTAAATTCCGATTAAAAATCGCCGATTTTTCCGCGTTTTATTATTATTTTAGGCCGTGCGGCATACCATAAAATATGGTAATAAAATTTGATAAAAAAGCGTTTTTGGCAATTGTCGCCGCGCTTTTTATGTCGGCAACCGTTCTTATAATTCCGACTATAAAAGTCGGCGCAAACGAAAATAAAGTTATCGTTATCGACGCGGGTCACGGCGGAATAGACGGCGGGGCGACGGGCGTTAATACCAAAACCCCCGAAAGCGTTCTTAATCTCGACGTTTCTATGAGATTGAAAAAACTATTTCTCGATAACGGTTACACCGTGTTTTTAACCCGCGAAACGGACGACGGCTTGTACGGCGACGAAACCGACGGCTTTAAAAAACGCGACCTTAAAGCGCGCGTTGAATTTGCAAAAAAGCATTGCGCCGATATTTTTATATCGGTGCATATGAACAAATATCTGAAAAAAACGCGCAGGGGAGCGCAGGTTTTTTATAAGGCGGGGAACGAAAAAAGCGAAACGCTTGCGGCGTGCGTTCAGGAAAAACTGAACGCGATGAAACGCGCGGCGCGGAGTTGCTCGCCGCTGAAAGGCGATTATTACCTTCTGAATATGCTCGACTGCGCGGCGATTATTGCCGAATGCGGTTTTTTATCCAGCCCCGAAGACGAAAAACTTCTTTTGGACGAAACGTACAGACAGGAACTTGCCGACGCCGTTTTTAACGGAGTAAAAGCGTATGCCGATAAAAATATCTCCAAACGCTTGTAAATATAACGAACTTATGATAAAATATATTTATCGTGCGCGCGGCGCGCGGATTTAACTATATGTTTATGTTTAATTTGAACGACAAACTCGAAAAATCGCGAGTGCGGCAGTTTTCGCCGATAACTCTCGCGTTCATAGGCGACGCGGTATATTCTCTTTTCATTCGTGAAAAACTCGTTTTCAAAGCGGACGACAAAGGCGCGGTTTTAAACAAAAAAACGGCTGAAATCGTTTGCGCGAAAGCGCAGGCGGATTATATCGAAAGCATTATGGATATACTCACGGACGACGAGAAAGACGTGTATCGCCGCGCCCGCAACGCGAAAAAGGGAACGCGCGCCAAAAGCGCGTCCGTTTCGGAATACAATAAGTCGACGGGCTTTGAAGCGGTCGTGGGGTATCTTTATATGTCGGGCGAAATCGCAAGACTTAACTATTTACTTAATTTAAAGGACGATAACGATGAAAATTGAAGGAAGAAACGCCGTTGCGGAACTTATAAAAACGGATAAAACGATTGATAAAATATTAGTGCAGAACGGAATGAGGGACGAGCCTTCGCGTACGCTCGTGAAAGAAGCGGTGAAACGCGGTTTTAAGGTTCAGTATTCCGAAAAAGCAATTCTCGACAAAGAAAGCGAAACCCGCCGTCATCAAGGATTTATAGCGTACGTTTCGGATTACGTTTACGCCGAAACGGAAGATCTTATAGCCGCGTGCGAAAATAAAAACGATTCTTTAATCGTCGTTCTCGACGGCGTTGAAGACGTTCATAATTTAGGCAGTATCGCAAGAGTTTGCGAATGTGCGGGAGCAGACGGTCTTATCATAGGCAAAAGAAGAAGCGCGCAGATAAACGAAACGGTTATGCGCATATCCGAAGGCGCCTGCAATCACCTTAAAACGGCAAGGGTAACGAATATAAATCAGACGCTTGACCAACTTAAAAAAGCGGGATTCTGGTGTTACGCTCTCGAAGTGGGCGGCGACGAAATAACGAAAACGAATTTAACGGGTAAAACCGTTCTGGTAGTCGGCGGAGAAGACACGGGCGTAAACAGGCTTACAAAAGAAAAGTGCGACGGCGTGGTGTCGATAAAAATGCAGGGCAAGGTAAACTCGCTGAACGCGTCGGTGGCGTGCGGCGTGGCGGTGTTCGAAGTCATGCGCCAGCGCGACGCGAAAACAAGCGGAAGAATTTAATATGCCTGACGATAAAACGACCGTAGCCGCGGCGGACGAAAAACTCGTTCTCGATTATCGGAGCGGTAACTCCGCGGCGTTCGACGAACTTTATGCCCGTTACGGAAAACTCGTAAAGTTTTATTCCCGCAACCTTTTTCTTCTCGGCGCAGAGAACGAAGACTTGTTGCAGGAAGGAATGCTCGGGCTTATAAAAGCCGTGAACGGATACAGGGAAGACAGCGGCGTAAAATTCATTACGTACGCTCAGGCGTGTATAAAATCAAGCCTTATAAACGCGGTTAAAAAATATTCAAGCGGAAAAAGCAGTCCTTTGAACAACAGCGTTTCGCCTGAAATTCTCGATAAAACGGGGCTTTTCGCGCAGACGCCTGAGGATATAGTTTTATCTACCGAGCGCGACACCGAACTAAGGCGCAGGATTTACGACGCGCTTTCAAAAAACGAAATCATAATTTTAAATATGTATCTTGAAGGGCTGTCGTATTCCGAAATCGCGGCGGCGATAAACAAGAATATCAAGTCGGTTGACAACGCGCTTTCGCGGGCGCGCAAAAAAATAATCAAATTAACGGTGGAGTAATATGTCGTATCTGGCAATTTACAGGCGTTTCCGCCCCGTAACTTTTGACGAAGTTATCGGGCAGGACGCGATAGTCAAAACGCTTTCAAATCAGATAAAAACCGATAGAATCGGACACGCGTATCTTTTTTCGGGAGCGCGCGGCACGGGCAAAACAACGCTTGCCAAAATTTTTGCAAAGGCGGTGAATTGTTTGTCGAACGTAAACGGTTCTCCCTGCGGCGAATGCGCGGCGTGCAAGGCTCTTGCGGATCCATCGAACATAGATATTATCGAAATGGACGCGGCTTCCAACAACAAAGTCGAAAACGTGCGCGACATAAGAGAAAGCGTTCAGTATCCGCCCGCAACGGTGAAATACAAGGTTTATATTATCGACGAAGTTCACATGCTCACCACCGAAGCGTTCAACGCGCTTTTAAAAACTTTGGAAGAACCGCCGAAGCACGCTATTTTCATTCTTGCCACAACAGAGCCGCACAAACTTCCCGCAACTATTTTATCGCGTTGCATGCGCTTCGATTTCAGACTCGTTCCAACGAAAACGATTGCGGAAAGAATTTCGCTTATTTACGACGAACTCGGTAAAAAATACACGCCCGACGCCGTTACGGCAATCGCAAAGGCGGGCGAAGGCAGCGTGAGAGACGCTCTTTCGGTTGCCGATCTTTGCGTTTCGGTGGGCGAAAAAGAACTTACTTATAACGACGTTTTAACCGTTCTCGGGGCAACCGATTATCATAAAACGGACTCGCTTATATCGAGCGTTCTACGCGGCGATACGGGTAAAACTCTCGAAATAACCGAAGAACTTTCAATGCTCGGAAAATCGGTGGGGCTTCTTGCGAAAGACGCGCTTTTATACGTGCGCGACCTGCTCGTTGCAAAAACGTGCGACGACGCGCGCGAAATTCTCGCTCTTCCCGAAGACAGGTTTTTAACTCTTGAAAAAACCGCTTCTCTTGCAGACGAACACAGGCTTTTAAGAGTTTTGGAACTGTTGTCGGGAACGGAAAATTCTTTAAGATATTCCACTCAGCCGCGCGCGGTTTTCGAGTCGATACTCGTAAAAGCGGCGATGCCCGAAAACGATTACGATCAGGACGCGCTTTGTTCACGCGTTGCCGCGCTTGAAAAAGGCGGCGTTTCGGCAAGCGGCGAATTCGGCGAAAATCGCATAAAAGAGATAGAAAACAAACTTGAAAAGTTTAATGATTTTCATAAAGAAAACGAGATTATCCGCGAACTTAAAGAAAAAATTTCCGCCCTTGAAAAAGAGATAGAAAAGTTGAAAGAATCGGGCGGCAACGGCGGAATTTCAGATACTTTTAAAGAAAACGTAACTAACGAGAAAAAATCTTTTAACGATGAATTTATTCCCGACGAGCCCTGTGAAGACGGCGGATTTTATTTCAGCGGCAACGGCGTCGAAAAAATTGCCCCCGACCGTTCCGAAAAAAAGGAAAACGACGGCAATTTTACGGCGGAAAAGGAAAGCGGCATTAAAAAAGAAGAGAGCGAAGTCACTCCGCTTCCGTCTTTTGAAAAGAAACAGGTCGTTGATAATCCTGCGGTTAAAACCGCGGGCGCGAACGGACGAAAAATCTGGGGTACGCTCGTAAGGCGGCTCAGAACGATGCCCGGAAAAACGGTTTTATGGGTAGCGTGTCAGGAAATGACGGCGGAAGTTTCGGGTAACACGATTATAATAAACGCGGGCGGCGAAACGGAACGCAATTTGCTTTCAAAACCCGAAAATATGGAAACGATATCGTCGATAATCGGCGAATTCGGCGCGTTCAATATAACTTTTGCGGGCGATAAAGCGGACGACGGTAACGCCGCCGCCAAAGCGGCAGAATTTTTCGGCGACGTTGCCGAAATAAAACAATAAAGTAGTTCCCGCGCGGCGCAATTAAAAAGAAAGCGGGAAAAGGGAGATAATATGGCAGGTTATAAAGGCGGTTTCGGCGGCTTCGGCGGCGGAAATCAGATGCAGCAACTTATGAAACAGGCTCAGAAAATGCAGGCTGAAATGCAAAAGGCGCAGGAAGAACTCGAAGAAGCGGAAATCGAAGGCTCTGCGGGCGGCGGCGCGGTTTCGGTAGTTATGAACGGCAAAAAAATCGTGCAGTCGGTTACCATCGACCCCGAAGCCGTCGACGCCGAAGATATCGAAATGCTCGAAGACCTTATTCTCGCCGCTCTTAACGACGGGTATAAAAAAGCCGAAGAAATTTCAAAATCGAAACTCGGCGGCGCGGGAGGTCTGACCTTTTAATGAGCGTTTTTATAGAGCCGATAGGTAAACTTATCAACTCTTTTACAAAACTTTCGGGAGTCGGCGCGAAATCGGCGCAAAGATTTGCGTTCGACGTTATCAATATGTCTGAAGAAGAAGCCGAAAAATTCGCGGCAAGTATTATCGACTGCAAGAAAAAAATCCGTTTTTGCAATATATGCGGCAATTATACGGATAAAGACGTGTGCGATATATGCAAAACCCGTTCGCACGAAACGGTTTGCGTAGTAAAAGAACCCAAAGACGTTATCGCGATGGAAAAAATTCACGAGTACGGCGGAGTATATCACGTTTTGCACGGCACGCTTAAACCGAGCGAAAATATCGGACCTAAAGATATAGACGTAGAAGGGCTTAAACGCAGAATTACGACGGAAGGGGTAAAAGAAGTGATTATGGCAACGAACCCCGATTACGACGGCGAAATTACGGCGATGTACGTTTCGAGCGTTATAAAACCGCTCGGCGTCAAGGTTACGCGGCTTGCGCACGGCATACCCGTGGGCAGCGATATAGAATATACCGACGAAGTCACTTTAACCCGCGCTTTCGTAGACAGAAAAGAAATGTAAAACGTATGAAAAAGCGCGTTGATAAAATATTTTCGGAGCGCGGCGTTCTGTCGCGCAGCGAATGCGAAAGGGCGGTAAAGAAAAAAGAAATAGCGGTTGACGGAATAACCGTTAAAAGTCCGTCCGAAAAGGTCGAAGAAACAGCCGAAATTTCGTATAAAGGCGAAATTTTGCGCGCCGAAAAATTTTCGTATATAATGCTCAACAAACCGCAGGGCGTAGTGAGCGCGAGCAAAGACGGTAATTTTCCCGTCGTTACCGACATTCTGCCCGACGATTTAAAGCGCGACGGACTTTTTCCGTGCGGCAGGCTCGATAAAGATACCGAAGGTCTTGTTATCTTAACGAACGACGGCGAATCGGCGCACCGAAGACTTTCCCCGAAAAATCACGTGGAAAAGGTTTACTTTTTCACTGCTGCCGAACCGCTTACGGAAGACGCGCTGAATAAAATCCGCGCGGGAGTTATGCTTAAAGACGGCTTTGTTACCAAGCCTTGCAAAATAGTTTTAAAAGGCGATAATTGCGGCGAAATAACCCTTACGGAAGGAAAGTATCACGAAATAAAGCGTATTTTCGGCGCGCTTGGCAATAAAATAACTTATCTTAAAAGAATATCTTTCGGCGGCATTGCGCTCGACGATACTCTCGGAAGCGGCGAAGCGCGTCGGCTTACGCCCGAAGAAGTTAAACTTTTTACGGAATAACCGTTTTATCATTGCGTTTAAACACGGTCACTTGCGGCTATCCATAAGCGATTGCGTTTAAACACGCTAAAAACGCCGCTTTTTATAAAATTACTTGACTAAACGACGCTTTTAGTAGTAAAATGAATACGGCTGATAATAAACGTTATTGCCAAATCAACTTAAACGGAGAAATTATGGAAGAAAAGAACGAAAAAACCTTGTCCCTTTCGGAACTTTGGCTTGCGTTTCGAGCCAACGTGGTATGGGTACTTCTGATTATCATCGCATGCGTGACGATAGGCGCGGGTTATCTTGCGTTTTTCAAGAAAACCACTTACACCGCAACGTGCGGTATGAGCGTTTACGTGCAGTCGGTTTACGAAGACTCTAATTCAGACAAAACAACTGCAGAGTACAATAAATTTCAATACGCCGCGCTCCTTGCGCCGCAATTTGAAAAAATAATGAAAAGCAGCGAAATTATCGAAGGCGTAGCCAAAGACGACGCTTCTACGGGAGAAAAAGGGGTTAAAGTAAATCCTAATGCCATTACCTTTACTTACGGAAAATCGTCAACAGAAAAATCAAATCTTTTCGATATTTCGTATACGTATAAGGCTCACGGCGGCGACGAAAGCGTAATCGCTTCGAAAGTGGCGGATTTGCTCAATAAATACGTTACCAAAAGCATAAATATCATTAACACCCAGACGGTTGACGTTACTAAAGACGGCGTTACCACGCAGGTTAAAAAGTACGGATACTGCTGTAACGTTCTTTACGTTATATCGAGCGCGAATACAGACAACGTTAAAGTTTCCAAAGGCACTACGACCACTCTTTTGTTATCCTTCGTCGTAGGTATAGTTCTGGCGGCGATTTACGTTATAACGGTGTATTTTGTAGACGACAGAATTTCCACCCGCGAAGATGCGGAGCGTATTTCGGGAATGAGCGTTCTTGCGGCTATCGATATTTCCGCAAACGCGCAGGAAAACGCTTCCTGTACGGAAACGAATAAGGAGGGAGCGTAAAATGTTTGGCAGAATTTTCAAAAAGAAAATAAAAACAGCATCGTTTGACGTAGAAGTTCCGAAGATAATCGTAGGCAAACACGGCGCGGGCAGCGAAAGTTATTACAGGCTCCGCGATAACGTTATTTATTGTTCCGACAACGGCAAAAATAAAATCTTTCAGATAGAGTCGTCCGTATCGGGAGAAGGGAAAACCACGGTAACGTCTAATCTTGCGGTTGCGCTTGCGCAATGCGGCAAAAAAGTAGTCGTTATAGACCTTGATTTTCATCGTCCTAAACTCCACCGCGTGTTTTCGTTCCCCAACTTTAACGGACTTGCCGAATACATGCTCGGCGAGTGCAAAAAGAGCGAACTTATAAAGCATACGGAATACGGCGTTGACGTTATCAATCGCGGAAAAGCGGCTTATAACACTTCCGCGATATTCACTTCGAATAATTTTGCTAATCTTTTAGAAGAACTTAAAAAAGAATACGATATAGTTCTTATGGATTGTCCGCCGGTGCTTCTCGTTTCGGATTACATTCATTTATCCAAGGTTTCCGACGCTGTTATGTTTCTGGTGTCGTGCGGGGTAACGCACAGAGCGCAACTTAAAGATTCGCTCGAACTTTTAAAACGCAGTCACAATAATATTTGCGGCATAATTTTAACTTATAAAAATAACGGTAAATTCGGTCTGAAATACAGCGACCGTTATTATTCGGGAATATATTACAGGGGTTCAAAAAACGAATATTAAGGAGAGATGAAATGATTGACGTACACACTCACGTTTTACCGTGCGTAGACGACGGGAGTGCGTTGGTCGAAACGTCTTTGAAAATGCTTAAAAAAGAGGTTAAATCGGGTGTTTCCAAACTGATTTTAACACCGCATTTCAGACACGGAATGTTTAATGATTTTTCCTCGTGCGAAATAAGAAGGCGTTTTGAAGATTTTAAATCCGTGTGTAAAGAGGCTAAAATAAAAGCCGATTTATATCTCGGTCAGGAAATTTATTGCACTCATAGAATTTACGACGATCTTCAAAGCGGAAACGTTATTACTATAAACGGTACCGAATATATTTTAATTGAATTTTCCTATTACGACGAAACGTATATAGGGGACTACGTTTTTAAAATCGAAAGGCTCGGTTTTAAACCCGTTATAGCGCACGTCGAGCGGTACACTTACCTTGACTTTAATAATCTGTACGATTATCGTCAGGCGGGCGCGCTCATTCAGGTGAACGCTTCGAGCGTCGTCGGCGACGAGGGTAAAACAACTCAACAACGTGTTTTATCCGCAATTTCCGCGGGGCTTGTTGATTTCGTTGCGAGCGATTATCATAGCGGAAGAACTTTTTCTATGAAAAAAGCGGCGCAAATCGTAATGAAAACGTGCGGCAGGCAAACGGCTGAAAATTTATTCCGCCTTAACGCCGAAAAATATTTCAATCTTTAAACACGGCTTGCCGTGTTTTTTTATGCCCGGCATATAAAAAACGGGCGGGGCAAAACGAATTCTACCCCGCCGAAATTATAAAGTTTAAAAATTATTTTCTGTTTTTTGCCCATTCTTTCATTCTTAAATCTTTTGAAAGAATTTTCTTTCTTAGTCTTATCGATTTAGGCGTAACTTCTAAAAGTTCGTCGTCTGCGATAAATTCCATGCATTGTTCAAGACTCATAACCGTGGGCGGAATAAGTTTAAGAGCGTCGTCGCTTCCGCTTGCGCGGCTGTTGGTAAGGTGTTTCTGTTTGCATACGTTTACCACGAGATCGTCTTCGCGCGAATTCATTCCCACAATCATTCCTTCGTATACTTCAAGCCCGGGGCCTACGAAAAGGGTAGTTCTTTCCTGAGCGTTGAATAAGCCGTACTGCGTGGTGGTGCCTGCTTCGAAACAAACGAGAGAGCCGCGATTTCTTTCCCGAATGTCGCCTTTATATTCTTCGTAACCCATAAATACGGAACTCATAGTGCCGAAGCCTTTCGTGTCGGTTAAAAGTTCGTTTCTGTAACCTATAAGGCAACGTGCGGGGATTTTGAATTCGAGTTTTGTTTCGCCCCTGTCGTCTGCGTCCATAGAGATAAGTTCGCCGCGTCGTTCTCCTATCTTGCTCATAACCGCGCCTACGTAATCGTTCGGCACTTCGACCACGAGATCTTCCATGGGTTCGTTGCATTTTCCGTTAATTTCTTTGAATATTACTTTCGGGCGGGAAACCTGAAATTCAAAGCCTTCGCGGCGCATTTCTTCTATTAAAACGGAAAGGTGGAGTTCGCCCCTGCCGAAAACTTTGAAAGTGTCGGAAGAATCCGTTTCTTCAACGCGCATGGAAACGTTCGTTTCCACTTCTTTAAAGAGCCTTGCGCGCAGATGACGCGAAGTTACGAATTTCCCTTCGCGACCGGCAAAAGGCGAGTTGTTTACTATAAACATCATGCTTATAGTAGGCTCGTCGATAGCAACGAAGGGGAGTTGCTCAACGCAGTCCGTCGAGCATATCGTTTCGCCGATGTTGATTTTTTCTATGCCTGAAATCGCTACGATGTCGCCGAGTTCGCCGCTTTCAACTTCAACCCTTTTCAAGCCTTCGAACTGATAAAGTTTTCCTATTTTCGCGGGCGACGTAGTACCGTCGGTATGGCAAACCACAACGCTTTGCGCGTCTTTTATGCTGCCCCTTATTATTCTGCCTACGCCTATTCTGCCTACGTATTCGTCGTAATCGATATTGCAGATAATCGTCTGAAGTCCGCCGTTCATATCGCCTGACGGAGCGGGTACTTCTTTTACTATCGTGTCAAGAAGCGGCGACATATCGGTTGACGGTTTATTTAAATCCGTAGTGGCCCAGCCGAGTTTTGCGGACGCGTAAACGGTTTTGAAATCGAGTTGATCGTCGTTTGCGCCGAGTTCTATAAACAGGTCGATGATACTGTCCATAGTCTTGTCGAGATCGCCGCCTTTGTCTACTTTATTTACGACGACGACGGGCTTTTTGTTAAGGTTTAACGCCTTTTTAAGAACGTAACGCGTTTGCGGCATACAGCCTTCAACGGCGTCTACGAGAAGAATAACTCCGTCTACCATAGAAAGTATGCGCTCGACTTCGCCGCCGAAATCGGCGTGTCCCGGAGTGTCGATAATATTTATTTTTATGCCGTTATAGTGAACGGCGGTGTTTTTTGCGAGAATAGTTATACCGCGTTCGCGTTCGAGATCGTTGCTGTCCATAACGCGCTCCTGAACCACTTCGTTAGACCTGAAAACGCCGTTTTGTTTCAAAAGCGCGTCAACGAGAGTGGTTTTGCCGTGGTCGACGTGCGCGATTATGGCCACGTTTCTTACGTCTTTTCTTATATCCATATAAATCAACTCCTGTACTCAGATACCTATTAACTTAACTATTTTATACGCAAAGTCGTATTTTGTCAAATAAATAGTTGACGGAATGAAAAATTAGTAGTACAATTTCCGCTATGAACGAATTTACGAACGTGTGTATTTACGAAAACTTTATAAGACCCGAAAAAAAGGTGATAGCCGATAAAAACGGCGTAAAGGTTTTTTCGATAATTCCGTCGGGCGTTCTGATGATAGACGCCGTAAACGGCAGCGAAAAAAAAGCGGTAAACACCGTTGAGAGCCGCCCGAGCGTGGTTTACACTCCCAAAAAAAATATTGCCGAAATTATAGCGGATAAATTCTTTATGAAAATAACGCCTTGCGAACAGGTCGTTTACGGGGATTTGCATCCGCACGGCGTAAAAGGATACGACATTAAAAAAATCGAGCCTAGCGATGAAAACGCGGCGTTCGTGTCGGAGCATTATACGCTCGGATATACGAAAGAAGAAGTGTATGAAATCTTAAAAAACAGATTTATGCTCGGCGCGTATAAAGACGACAAAATATGCGGGTTTATAGGTATGCACGAAGAAAGGTCCGTCGGAATGCTCGAAGTTTTACCCGATTACAGAAGAGAAGGACTCGGCAGCGAACTTATAAGAGCAGCCGTTGAAAAATTCCGTGAAAACGGTTTTACTCCTTTTGCGCATATTATTTCAACGAACGAAAAGTCGCTTGCGCTCCATCGTAAACTCGAAGGAGTTACTTTTACGGGAACCGTTTACTGGCTTAACAGGCGATAAATAAACGTTAACGCGCGTAAAATACGCGGCGAAAATACGATTTTCAAGGTGTTATATTGACGGCGCGCTTCGTTTTGCCCGATAAAATATAATCTTTTCAAAAAAAATAAAAAAAGTTTAAAAAACAGTTGAAAAACGCTTGCAAATATTTTCGCGATATGATACTATAATTAGGCAGTTACGAAAAGCACCTTAAAGAAAGATAACGTCTTTATTTGCTTGACAAAACCAAGTTAATTATAGTATAATAAATAAGTTGAGTTCTTGTTGGCGGGGTGTAGCGCAGTTGGTAGCGCACGTGGTTTGGGACCATGGGGTCGCACGTTCAAGTCGTGTCACCCCGACCATAATTTTATGCGGGCCTTTAGCTCAGTTGGTCAGAGCGGTCGGCTCATAACCGATTGGTCCGGGGTTCGAGTCCCTGAAGGCCCACCACCGCACTTAATTAAATAAAGAATGGTTACGGCCTGGTAGTTCAGTTGGTTAGAACGCTAGCCTGTCACGCTAGAGGTCAGGGGTTCGAGCCCCCTTCAGGTCGCCATTTTTTTTGCCTCGGTAGCTCAGTCGGTAGAGCAGGGGACTGAAAATCCCCGTGTCGGTGGTTCGATTCCGCCCCGAGGCACCACTTAATTAGCGCTGGCGTAGCTCAATTGGCAGAGCAGCTGACTTGTAATCAGCAGGTTGTGGGTTCGATTCCAATCGCCAGCTCCAAAATTAAATAACGCGGGGAGGTTCCAGAGCGGCCAAATGGAACAGACTGTAAATCTGTCGGCACACGCCTTCGGTGGTTCGAATCCACCCCTCCCCACCATCTTTGTAGTACGAAAAGGCTACAAAACAAAAAAGCACAAGATTTAGTGGTCTTGTGCTTTTTTGTTACCTTATCTTGTGGTTTACGCACTTTGCGAAATATTTGAATTCAGGAGCTGCATTTCAGCACTTTTTTCAAAAAAGGGGGTTTGAACTGTCGACTTCGCCTTAATTTCCGCCTGACACCTACAATTTAATACAAATCTTTTAAGAGAGAACAAGGAAAAGCATTTCGGAGTATGTTGTGGAATCGGAGAAGGGCGAGTCGCCTACGGTGCGATCTTATCAGAGAATCTTTGAACTTCTGCAAAAGCGTTTGCATATCGAGCGTAAAGGTTTTCATTCGCTTCGGCATACGTTTGCTACACGCGCTTTGGAGTGCGGAATGGACGTGAAAACATTGGCGGAGATATTGGGGCATAAAAACGCCACGGTAACGCTGAACAGATACGTCCATTCACTTATGGAACACAAGCAGGATATGATGAATAAACTCGGCAAAATTTTCAACTAAAAAAGCCGTCTGTTAAAGCAATAGACGGCTCAAATATCATATTTATTATACCATAAAACGGTAGTAAAGTCAATGCGCCTTGCTTTCGCGCGGTCAGAAAAGTAATAAAATTCGTAAATACTCTCGATGCCAGCCAAAAATAATACGAACCTTGGTCTAACGCTGTGTTTTTGACTAATACTGTGTTGCGCTAACGGGTTATACGGACAGTATTAACCCGTTAGCGCGCCTTGTCTTAGCCTAAAAACGCAGCGTTATACTTGCCTGCAACAAAAACGCCGATATTTTCGATGATTTTTTGTGAAGGCAAGGACGGTAGTACTATACGTACACTGTCCGAGAATTTGCAAAAAAGCGCGTAAATTGCGGCGTTTTTGCAAGGTTCGTATTATTCTTGGCTGGCATAGGTGTCCGAAGTCTACGGCTTTGTTCACCTATTGCTTTAATAGGCGAACAAAATTCTTAAAGATAATTCACCTATCGCAATATAAATCGGTGTATAAAATATCTGCACGCAAAGTGCTTGCTTTTATGTTAAAACAAAATCACAAATTTGTCAATAATCTAATGCGAAAAAATCGCCCAAAAACCCTTAAACGCACGTATTGCAATATAAAAAGCAATAAATCTGCAACTTTTTGCAACATGAATATATTGACTTACATAGCAAGGTTTGTTACAATTAAAGCGTAAAAGGGTAAAGGCGGCTAACTATGTCAATTCAGGTAAAAAACAAACATTTTTTGCTCGAAACCGAAAATACCACGCTTATATTAAGGGAATACTGCGGTTTTTTGGAACAGGTATATTACGGCGCCAAAATTCCCGATTATAACTTGGATTATTTAAGGAACGACCAGATTTTCGGGTTTTGTTCTTACGATAAAAACATCGGTTTAAGATACACTTACGCGGGCGCGAAATACGAATATTCGGGCGATAACACGGGCGACGGGCGATTGCCTGCGCTTAACGTTATCGACGAAAACGGATTTATAGGGTGCAGGCTTAAATATAAAGGATTTGAACTTGTAAATTCGCTTCCGCAGGATTATGATATGCCTGCGGTACGCGGGCTTGAAAAGGGCATAAAAATAACCCTTTTCGACGAAGAAAAAGGCATTTCTGCCGACCTTTATTATTTTATAGCCGAAGATTGCGACGTTATTTGCAGATTCGCGCGCATAAACAACGACGGCGAGAGCAAAATTTCGCTGGTTAAAGCGGCAAGTTTGCAACTCGATTTCGAAAATCCCGATTTCGAAGCGATAACTTATTCGGGTTGTTGCGGTTCGGAACTTCGCGTAGAAAGGCAAAATATTTTTAAAGGCAAATACGAAATAAGTTCGTGCGCGGGGCTTACGGGGCACGCTTCGAATCCGTTTTTTGCGCTTTGTTCGCGCGGGGCAACCGAAAACTACGGCGAATGTTACGCGTTCAATTTAATATACAGCGGAAATTTTAAAAACGTAATCGAGTGCGACGAACGCAACTTTTTACGCGTTTTATGCGGAATAAACGATAAAAACTTTAACTGGACGCTTGAAAAAGGCGAAAGTTTTTACACTCCGCAGGCGGTAATGACTTTCGGCGAGCAGGGGTTCGGCGGAATATCCCGCAATTTTCACAAACTTATACGCGAGCGGATTTTACCGCCGCAATTCAATAAACCCGCGCCGATCGTGGCGAACACCTGGGAAAGTTTCGGTTTTAACATAACGCAGGAAAAGTTTGTTAAATTTGCCGAAAAAGCGGCGCTTGCGGGCGCGGACACGGTAGTTTTAGACGACGGCTGGTTTCGAAGCGACGACAAAAGCGGGCTTGGCGACTGGGTTTTGTGCAAAGAAAAATTTGCGGGCGGCATCGAAGCCTGCGTTAACAAACTCAACGAATTAAACCTTAATTTCGGGATTTGGTTCGAGCCGGAAATGATAAGCGAAAACAGCGCGCTTTATAAAACTCATCCCGATTGGGTTTTAAACAACGGCAACGAAGGCAGTTTAAGCCGCAATCAATACGTTTTAGACCTTACAAACCCGGCGGTCGTCGATTATATAACCGACCTTGTGACAGGCTTTTTATCGCATTATCCCGTAACTTATTTAAAATGGGACGCGAACAGATATATCTCGGAAGCGGGCAGCAAATACACGAAAAACCAAGGCGAAGTGTGGCACAGATACGTTTTGGGGCTTTACGAAGTTTTTGAAAGAATAACCAAAAAGTTTCCGAACGTGTGGATAGAAGGCTGCGCGGGCGGCGGCGGAAGATTCGATTTGGGAATGCTTTATTATCAGCCGCTTATATGGATTTCGGATAACACCGACCCTTACGGCAGGGCAGCCATTCATTACGGCGCGAGCCTTGCCTATCCGATGAGAGTTATGAGTTATCATATCTCGAAAGACGAAGGGTATACGGGCAAGCGTTCGGACGCGGAATTCAGGTTTTTGGTTTCGCGGTTCGGCGGAATAGGGTATGAGTTCGATTTAACCGTTTTATCAGACGAGCAAATAAGCGAATATCGCGCGCTTTTAAGCGAGCGCAAAAAGGCCGCAACATATATAAACGACGGCGATTTATACAGACTTGAAACCGACAACGAACATTATTACGCATGCCTGAACGTTATGTCGGATAAAAAATCGGCGCTGCTTACGTTTATTCAGATTTGCTCGAAGCCGCGCGTAGAAAGCATAAACGTCAGCGTTAAGGGGCTTAACCCCGATACTCTTTACGAAATAGAAGGTTGCGGGTTGAAACTGCACGGAAAAACGCTTGAAAAAGCGGGGATAAAGATAGGCGATTTGCTGTGCCCGCATTGGGAAAGTGACCGAAGCGGCGGAATTTATCTGAAAAAAGGCAAATCGGGCAGCGGCGTATCTCTCGTTATAAAAGCCGCAGACTAAGCAGAAAAGGAATAAAAAGCGATAGATTCGGCTAAATAAATATAAGTACAACTATAAGTGCGACGGCACCTTAAAAAGGAACGCGAATGGAAGGTTTTGACGAACGCAGGTTTCAATATCGTTTTTTCAATAAATACGAGCGCGACGACTTCAAACTTACGCAATACGGCTATCACAGGTGGAGCAAAGAAACCGCTCACGCGCCTACGATAAAAGACAGTTACGTTTTGCACGTAGTGCTCGAAGGTAAGGGGTTTGTGCGCGTAAAAAACAAGCAATATCAGGTTTTTCCGGGCAACGCGTTTTTAATTCGCCCCGGCGAACTTATCGATTATTATTCGGATAAAAACAACATATGGTCGTATATTTGGCTTGGCGTCGAAGGTAATTCTGCCGAAGAATTTTTCTTTCGCTACGGGTTCGACGAATTCAACTACGTTCTGCCGCTTACGGGGGTAGACGAATTGCGCGCGATAATAGCCGACATGCTTTCGCGCCCCGAAACCAACGCACCCGACTTATACACGGTTGCCAAAACTTACGAATTTTTATCTTGTTTCGCTTCGAAAATAGCCACTTTCAAGCGTAAAAGCGAAGCGAAATACAGCGACAACTTAAACAAAGTGGTCGAATATATTCACCGCAACTATTACCGCGACCTTTCGATAACCGAAATATGCGAGAAGTTCGGTTTCGAGCGAAGCACTTTGTATAGAATGTTCAAAAGGGAATTCGGCGTTTCTACGCAAGAATATATATTGATTTATCGGCTTGAAGTTGCAGATAACTGCATAACGCATACTTCTATGTCGTTCAAAACGATCGCGGTTGAGTGCGGTTTTAACAATTATGCGCATTTTAGCGGAAGTTTTAAGCGTTATAAGGGTGTTTCGCCCAAAGAATACCGCGAACAGACCGAAAAGCAAAAACTTTTGCAAATAAATAAAAATCAATAAGCGGAGGATTTAATGATGAAAAAGACAAAACTTGCGGCATTAGCGTTATGCTTTACCCTACTCGTATGCGCGCTTACGGGCGTTGCATGCGGCACGCGGACCGATAGCGGCAAAACGAAATGGTCGTTCGGCGCCGATCTTCCAGTAGCGTGCGAAGAAAACGAAAAAGTAAGCATTGTTTTAAACGTTGAAGGGGCTGACGATTACGAAGTCGTTTACGAAGTCGTTTTCGGCACTACCCAAGTTGAAGTAAGCAAAGGCGGCGAATTTACGCCCGCAGCCGCAGGAACTTACACCGTTAAGGTTAAAGTAACCGCAAAAGGCGAAACCAAAGAAAAAACTTATACCTTAACCGTTACAAAAGACGCGACCGACCCCGTTATAACAACGAAAATCGCGGATAAAACGGTTGAAAAAGGCGAATATAACTTTGCAGGCGACCTTGCAGAAATAGTTGCTGCCGATAACAAAACGCAAGCCGAAAATCTTGTTAAATCAATAGTTTCGGTAACGGTCGACGGCACGGCGTTAGAGATGACCGAAAACGCTTGCACCTTCGAACGCGCGGGCGAATATAACGTCAGTTATAAAGTTACCGACGAAGAAGGAAACTCTGCAAACGCTTCGTATAAGATAACCGTAAAAGGTCTGTATCTTAACGAAAAAG
Organism: uncultured Clostridia bacterium; assembly: GCA_934248055.1. GTDB lineage: Bacteria > Bacillota > Clostridia > Christensenellales > Borkfalkiaceae > HGM11412. The sequence continues at coordinate 129,882 of CAKQKI010000004.1, forward strand.
CGTTCGTATCCAAAGTTTTCCAACTTGCCGAATACGAAATTGCCGAAGCCAAAGTTTACGGAATCGAAAACGCGGCGGTAAAAGTTACCTTAGCGCAAGGCGATGAAATCAACGAAGTTGCCATGGGCGCCAAGGTAAAATTCTTAAATGTTTCCGACGCAGTTCTTAAATACGTTTTGTCGGTAGGCGAAGAAGAAAAAGAAATTATTGAAAAAACCGTTAAAATAACCGCGCTCGACCTTATGATTTCGGCAGCCGATTTCTCTGCGACCGAAGGCGATGAAATCACCATTCCTTCCGCCTCGTTATCGCACGAAACCGCGGGCGTAACCGTAAGCGTAAAAATTTCGGGGCAATATCAAGAAGAAAAAGCGGTTGCGCAAGGCGATAAAATAACCGCGGCAAGCGGCGTTACCGATATTACTTATACCGCCGAAAACGAAGATAAATCTTTCAGTTTAACCCGCGTAATAAGCGTTGTTGCAATCGGCAAAAACGAGATCGTTTCGTTCGAACAAGTTAATGGCGAAAACCCCGACTTCAACGTTCCCCCTTATGGAATGAAACTCGGCAACGAAGAACTTAATTCCGAACCCGCATACGTTCATTCGGGCAAATATTCGGCAAAACTTATATTCGGACCGCAAAGACCTAACGTCAATACTTTCGGCGCAGGGTTCTGTTATTGGGATAATCAGATAAGAAATGCAAACGTAGAAGGTGCCAACGGCATTTCGATGTGGATTTATTGTAACAAAAAAGAAGCATATATTGTTGCCGCAATAGCGACCGGAGCAACCGGCAAGGGGTATTCCGGCGCAAGAATTTCGCATGTAATTAAACTTGGAAAAGGTTGGAACGAAGTTAATATCAACTTCGATTATCAGGTTTACGATGCCGGTGAAAAAACCACAGCCGACGGAACGGTATTAGGCGCGCTCGATATTAAAAACGGCATAAGCGAATTATGTTTCTACAGAGTTAAAAAAGGCGCCTATACCAACTGGGACAGCGTAAACGGCGGTAACTATACCGACTATATTTACGACAATGATCTTTCTGTTTACGTTGACGAAGTAAGGATAAGAAAATTCGAAATTCCCGACGGAGTATACTTTACTTTCGATAAAAAGCCCGAAACAACCGGAACAATGGGCGGCACCGCCGTTGCACCCGCTCCGCGTATGCTCGTAGAAGAGGGCGTAACCTTAACCGTTGCCGTAACCGCTCCTAACGGCGAACAGACTATCGTTAACGCAGGCGACAGTTTCAATTTAACTCTCGGCGGCTATTACACCTTGACCTATAAAGCCGAAAAAGAGGGCAAACCTACGCAGGAGGTTAGTTTCCAGGTTCTTGCAACCGATCCCGCCGAAATCCTTTCGTTTGAAACCATAAACGGCGCCACGCCCGATATAGCAAAAGGCGTATACGGCAACGTAACCGCCAACACCGATTCTCGATACGTAAAAGCAGGAAAACAATCGGCTAAACTCGAAACCGTTTTAAACGATTGGGGCAACTGCTCCGCAGGTTTTGCCTGGGACGGGGGAGCGCTTCAGATGCCCACCGTCGAAAACGCAAACGCCCTTACTTTCTGGATGTATTCCGAAAAAGAACTTTATCTCTACGCTACCGTTACCACCGGTGTTTCGGCTAATAACACATGGGTATGCAAAACTTCTAAACCCATAGCGTTAAGCGTTGGTTGGAACTTCGTGACTCTCGACGTGCGTTATTCTTTCGGCGCACTCGGATTGGATTTTAATAACGGACTTCAGGAATTATACTTCAGAACGGGTGACGCAAACGCTGTGGGTAAAACTCCCGCAACTTTGTATATCGACAGCGTTTACTTTGCAAACCTTGAAATACCCGACGGGCTTTACTTCGTATTCGACAGCAAACCCGAAACAACCGGAGCAATAGGCGGCACCGCCGTTGCACCCGCTCCGCGTATGCTCGTAGAAGAGGGCGTAACCTTAACCGTTGCCGTAACCGCTCCTAACGGCGAACAGACTACCGTTAACGCAGGCGACAGTTTCGATTTAACTCTCAGCGGCTATTACACCTTGACCTATAAAGCCGAAAAAGAGGGCAAACCTTCGCAAGAAGAAAGTTTCCGGATTCTTGCTACCGTTCCGGGCGAATTCCTTTCGTTCGAATTGATAGACGGCGCTACGCCCGACATTGCGAAAGGAACGTTCGGGCAGGTAACCGTTAATACCGATTCTCAATATGTTAAAAACGGCAGTCAATCGGCAAAACTCGTAACCGTTTTGGCGTGGAGCAACTATTCTGCAGGTTTCTCTTGGAACGGTTCGGCGCTTCAGATGCCCACCGTCGAAAACGCAAACGGCATTACTTTTTGGATGTATTCCGAAACCGCAACCTATCTTTACACTTATATAACTACCGGTGTGGGCGATACCTGGGCTTCGCTTCAGTCAAAACCCATCGCGTTGAAAGCAGGCTGGAACTATGTAACCATAGACGTTCGTTACGACTTGGCTTCGACCAACGAAAAATTCAATCTGGCTAACGGGCTTCAGGAATTATTTTTCAGAGTAGGCACCGAAAGCGAACTTGCTCAAGAGTCCGTAACCTTATATATCGACAGCGTGTGCTTTTCTGTGCTTCCCGACAGAGTTATCGAAAACCTCGCAATCGATTACATGAACATCAATCTTCCCGAAGATCAGACTGTTTTGGGCGATCGTGAATTCGGTATGGTGACACGTTGCACCGACGAAGAATATACCAAAAACGGCAAGCCGAGTTTAAAACTTGAAATGTTTGCCGATGAAGCACCCCTTAAAACCATGCGTGCTTGCTATTCCGGTTGGGGTAAAGGTATATTGCTTACCGCAGGCGAAAACGCCGTTAAATTCGACGTTTACGCTTCGCGCGCCGCGTTTGTTTCGTTTGAATTCGGAACGGGCGGAAACTCCGGCAGCGGCGAATACAGCGGTGCCAAGTTCGCAAAAGTAATCGAACTTAAACAGGGCTGGAACACCGTAACCCTTACGTTCGGCGACAATGCCGACGTTCAGGGCGCAACCCTTGCCGACGGTATAGTTCACTTCGGTGCAACTACAGTTAACTCGATTTCTGCATTGCCCGATAACGGCTGTTTCCCTGATGTAGCAAGCGAAGGGCTTACCCTTTATGTAGCCACTATGTATGCGATAGTCGCATAAAGGCATAAAAACAACCGATAATAAACAAAACAAAATAACATTTTACGGTTCGGGCGGATTATTCCGCCCGGGCTATAAAACGGAGATTAAAAAATGTTTAAAAATTTAAAGGAACGACTTAAATCGGCAAAGAAAACGGTAGTCGCCGTATCGGTTTGCGCATTGCTTTTTATGGGCGCGTGCGGAACCGCCTGCGGACAAAATTCCGATGTGAACGCTACTTTATGGAGCGCGCCTTCTACCGTAAAATATATGCTCGACGATTCGCCGGTTTCAGATTACGGCGAAAACATGAACGTTTCGCTTGCGGCTAACGAAAAAGAAAGCGCACAACTTACCGTAACACCCAAAACCAACGTTAAAAATTACGAAATTTCGATAAGCGATTTAACGGGCGACAACGGGCATACCATTTCGAAAGAGAACGTTTCGGTATTCGTTGAAAAATATATTAACGTTTCAACCGTAACCACCGTGTTCCGCGCGGGGTATTATCCCGACGCGCTCGTTCCTTACGATAGCGTTAAGCAGGCAAAAGAAGACAGAATTAAAGCGGGGCAGAACCAAACGTTTTTATTCACGGTTTATGCACCCGAAAACACGCCTGCCGGCAATTATTCGGCAGACGTAACGATTAAACTTAACGGGCAAACGAGAACCAGCAAACTTAACGTTACGGTTTACGATTTCGCAATTCCTACCGAAAGCCATTCGCGCACGTCATTCTTTTTGTGGTATGACCAATTTATGTATCAATGCGATAACGTTACCGACGAACTCATCGATAATTATATCGATTTTATGCTCGATTATCGAGTAAACACTTCGATAGGCAGAATAGGACAGTATAACACCAAAGAACTTATCGAAAAACACATTAACTTTGCAAAAGACGAACGGGTAAACACCATCGATTTGCCATTCGTTTATATAACCGAACAGGTAAACGGCAAAAACTTCACTTCGTTCGATTACGACGGGCTTAAATACTTTTTGACTGAAGTTATCCGCGCAAGTTCGGATGAAAACAACTACGTTAAAAAATTCAAACTTTCGTTCAACGCACTCGACGAACCCACCGCGGGCAAATATGAAAACGTGCGCTTTGTTCACCAAAAGTTTTTGCGTTTAAAACAAGAACTCGCCGCCGATACCGCGCTTTTCCCCGAAGGCGCGAAAGAAAAAGTAAAATCGGCTCTTTTACAAATTCCCAACGCCTGCACGACCAACTATAAAGAAACGCTCAACCGCCACGTTGCCGGCGACGATTACGGCGTCGATTCGTGGTGCGGCGTTTACGACTGGTATGACAGCGAAGCCAACCGCTATCGCTTGGAGCAAGCCACCGAACAGGGCGACGGTTCGTGGTGGTATGGTTGCATACAGCCCACAAACCCCTATCCCGCATATCACATCGACGACAACCTTTTAAGCGCGCGCGCTTTGAACTGGATGATGATGGATTACGGTATTCAGGGCAACCACTATTGGGCGGTTAACATCTGGTCGGTTTACAGCGGTTCGTATACCTACCGCGACGTATGGACCGATGCGCTTGCTTTCCCGGGTGCCGTCGGCGACGGATATATCATTTACCCGGGTTCGCGCTACGGGCTTGATACCGCAATCGCGTCTATTCGTTTAGAAGCCATACGCGACGGGCTCGAAGATTACGAATATTTATACAAACTTAAAAATTTAAGCGAAGATCTCGCCGATAAATACGACGTTTTCGATTATGACTTTAACGAAAACATGTCGAAGTTATACGACCTTATTTATCAGGGCACCATTATTCATAACGACGTCGACGCGTTCGCCGTAGCGCGCGAAACTGTTGCCGAACTTATCTCGCTCGCGCAAAAGGGCGTTTTGGTAACTTTCGATCGCTCGTCGCTTAACGGCAAAATAACCGCCAACGTTTACGGCGGCGACAACGTTTCCGAAGTTAAAGTAAACAACGTTTCGGCTACCGCGGCAAAAAGCGGCGAAGGCAATTTATTTACGGCTTCGTTCTTCCCCGCAGGGTATGCGAACGTCTCGCTTAAATGCGGAAACGAAAATATAACCAAAAAGATTTTCGTCGGCGGATTAAGCGTTCTCGTTAACTCGTTCGAATCCGAAAGCGTTATAGGCGGCATCGTCTGCTCCGACGAAAGCGAATACGACGATATAGCGGACACTTCGGTTTCGCTCTCGCAGGAATTTGCAAAAAACAATTCGGCGCTTAAAATTTCATGCATTAAAGGCACGTCGAAGTCTTATAAAAACTCGGTTACCTTATCCGCCAAAAACGGGGTTATCTCGGATTCGGAAAGATTTGCGTTTATCGATTTCGAAGTGTATAACCCGCAGGATAAAGCGATTGAAGTTTTCGTAACGTTAAAATCGAAAAACAAGGCGGTAACGCTCGTTTCGGCTGTTGCCCGCCCCGGGCAATGGAGCAAAATTTCGCTTCAATTCGTAAATTTGGGCGACTTCGATTTAAGCGACCTGCAGAGCGTAACGTTCGCGTTTTCGCCGCTTAACACGCTTGAAAACTTCGATATTTATTTAGATAACGTTAAAATGACCGCGAGAGGTGAATTATGAAAAAATTATTAGCCTTAATTACGGCTTTAATATGTTCGTTCGGCGCGCTTGCGGCTGCCGGTTGCAACGCGGGCGGCGGCTCCGACGATAATTTCGTGGGGCTTTACGACGAAGTTGATAAAGAAGAAGTAACTTTCACTTACACCAACGACAACATGCTCTACGACTTCGAAGAAAAAGAAGCGTGTTATATGAATATGTCGTTCGATTGCATTTTCGGAAGTGCTTCGCTTAACACCGACAAAAAATACCTTACCTGCGGAAACGGCAGTTTAAAATTAGACGTTTACGGCAGAACGGACGGAAGCTGGTCGATCGCTTATTTCGATATTCCGTCGAAATATTCCGACTTTACTACCGTCGATTCTATTTTGGTCGACGTTATGTACGTTACCGAAGATTCGCATGAACAAATAGTTTCGCTCGGCGTTTGGTCGAGTAACGGCAACCGTTGCGAAACCGAAGGCAAAGTAAGGGCGAAAAGCGGCAAATGGTTTACTTTAAAAATAGCCATGCACGACGTTATGTATGCCTGCACCATAGGCGGCACGTGGAAATACGGCATTAAGTGGCGCGACGATTATATGAAAAACATGACAAGGCTTTATATCTCGCTTCCGCCTTTTACGCAGGGGCAAAAACCCGTTACGCTGTATGTAGACAACGTTCGCTTAACTTATCTTAACAACGGTTGATTTAATCGATTTTAATAATTTCCGCTAATCTTTTCAGTTTGATAAGGAGAAAAATAAAATGAAAATCAAAAAAATATTAATCGGCGTGCTTGCCGCGGTTCTCGCTACTTCGGCGGCCGCTTGCGGCGGCGGCAACACCACGACCGAAGACCGCAATCATATCGAAATGTACGTTATGGACGCGGGCTATCGCACCGAAGTTTTCGATGAACTCGCAAAAGCCTTTAAAGTTCATTTTCCCGACGTAACAATTAAAATTCATCCGTCGACGGGCGTCGATTCGAAACTTACGAGCGAACTCGGCAAAAAGAAAGGCGTGGGCGATATTTGGTTCGCGGGCGAACAGAATATCATTCGTCTCGTCGAAAAAAATCGGATTTGCCCCATTATGGATTTAACCGATCTTATGGGCATGACCGCGCTCGGCGAAGATAAAACGTTAGAAGAAAAGTTGAACCCGCGCTATAAGTATTACGATACTTATAAGGATAAATATTATTCGATAAGTTGGGTTTACGGCGCGTGCGGCATTATGTATAACGCCAACTATCTGTCCGAAAAAAACGAACCCAAAACCACCAAACAGTTTATAAAACTCGTGCAGGATATTGCGGGCGGCAAAATCGAAGGGATTCCTTCTACGGTTAAACCCTTAATCTGGTCCGGCGCAAACGCCGCGGGCTATATGTCATATGCCATGGAAACCTGGAAAGCGCAGTATATGGGCGTCGATAAATACGACGCGATGATTAACTTCTGCGAAAACGGTAACTACACTTACGAATATTTAAACGACGACGCTGTTTTATACGCTTATAACACCGTTAAACAGATAGCCTATCCGTCTTACAGCGTAAAAGGTTCCGAAGGCTTCCAGCACACCCCCGCACAGCAAGATTTCTTGCGCGGCGCGGCTGTGTTTATGCCCAACGGCGACTGGATCGAAACCGAAATGCGCTTGTCTGCCGCTGACAGCGGCATAACCCAGAACGTTAAGTTCCTGCCCACTCCCATCGTAAGCGAACTCGGCGTTAAACTTCGCCTTGCCGGCTCTGCCGCTGCCGAAGAAGAACACGAAAACTTGCTTGTTGCTTTGGTTACCGCTATCGACGACGGTAAAACCGACGCCGAAATCAAAGCGACCTATGCAAAACTTTCCGACGCGCAGATTAAAGCGGTAAGAGAAGCCCGTTCGGTAGTTTACACGCTCGGCGCTTCGCACCGTATTTACATTCCTACCTATTCGAAAGCAAAAACCGCCTGCTATAACTTCGTTCGTTTTATGGCAAGCGACGAAGGTATTAAAATCTTCCGTAAATACGCCGGTTCGCATTCGCCGTTCGAATATACCGTTCAACCCGAAAACGAAGAACTTACCGGTTTTCAGAAAAGTCAGGATAAGGTTTTGAAAAATTGTAGCCTTATTTACGCTACCATCACCAAATCGCCCATTCGCGCGTATAACATCATAAATTCCGATACCAACGCGTTTTCCGAATTCTATGCAAACTCCTCGATAACGGCAGAACAACTTCGCTCCGATCACTACGACTCGGTTGCAAGCAAATGGAATTCGATGAAACTTATTGCCGGCGTATCCTGATTTTTTAGTATCATTCAACCGCCTGTAACCGCCGAGCGGGCAGAAAAACCCGTTCGGCTAGCCACAAGCGATTGCGTTTGAACTCGGTCTTGCGTCGTGCTTTCAGGCTAATACATTGTTCCGCAATCGTCATATACGAGTGTATTATGCCGCTTGCGCGCCGCGTCTTAACCTGAAAACGCAACGCAATACTTGCAGGCAACCAAAACGCCGCTATTTTCGATGATTTCTGTCGAAGGCGACTTGTTCGTACTTGGCGGTACGGACGAAGGAGAATTCGGCATAAAGCGCGTAAATATCGGCGCTTTGGCGGGTTCAAACGCAGTCACTTGCGGCTAACCAAGCAAAAACTTAAATTTTATTAGGGACAAAAATGATTTATAAAACAAATAAACCGTCGAAAGCCAGATGGTCGGGAATTATTTTCGCGGCGACCTTTCTCGCTTTCCCCATTTTACAATTTATAGTTTTTTATCTGGGCGTAAACGTTAAATCGTGGATTTCGGCTTTTCAGCCCGAGTTTGGCGAAGAATTTTCGTTTGTCAATTTCCGATTGTTCTTTATCGAACTGAAAGATCCGTTAAACGCAATGTCGTCAACGATAAAAAACACCTTTATCACGTTCGGCGTTTACGATTTTATTTCGCTCCCTTTGTGCGTGTTCTTTTCATACGTTTTATATAAAAAAGTGGCGGCAAGTTCGTTTTTCCGCGTGGTTTTCTATTTTCCGTCGTTACTCAGCATAGTTGCGCTCGCGCTCGTGTTCTATTTTATAGTAGACGTAAAAGGTCCCATAGCCCTTGGGTTTAACTCGATCGGGCTTAGTTATCCGTCGCCTTTCGGGCGCAACGGTTCGGCTTTTGCATGGATTATGGTTTTCTGCGTATGGTCGGGCTTCGGTTATTCGATAGTGCTTTTTTCGGGTTCTATCGCAAGGCTTCCCGCCGATATTTTCGAAAGCGCGAAAATCGAAGGTTGCTCTATGGCACGCGAATTTTTCACTATAGTGGTGCCGCTTCTCGCGCCCACAATTTCAACGCTGTTCATTTTAAACTTCGCCGCGGCTTTCAGTATGTGGGCGCCCGTTCAACTTTTAACGGCGGGCTGGAATAAATCGTCTACTATCGGCTATTATATTTATTCGCAGGCAAAAGCGGGCAACTATAAATATCCGTCGGCAATCGGGCTTTTGATTTCGGTTATCGTGGTACCCGTCGTTCTCGTTTTAAGGGCGATTTCTTCAAAATTTTTCGAGGAGGTTACCTTTTAATGCAAAACGCAAACGTATTAAAACAAAAGCGTTCAAACAAAATAAAGCGCGGCAAGGGCGAAAGCGTGTTTATGTGGATTATGTTCGCGCTGTTTCTGTTTTACGCTCTGTCGGTAATTCTTCCGTTTTTGTGGACGATTATGAACTCGCTAAAAAGCAACGGCGAATTTTTCGAAAACTGGAACTCGTTTCCGTCAAGATTAAAATTCGAAAACTATGCCGACGCTTTCGAAAAAATTAATTATAACGACACGAACCTTATCGGGATGGTTTTCAACAGCCTTATTTTAACCGTTGAAAACACTTTGGCGGCGGTAATTTTCCCGCTTATGACGGCTTACGTCATCGCCAAATACCCTTATAAATTCTGTAAATTCCTTTACGGGCTTGCGCTTGTGGTACAGGTTTTGCCTACGATAGGCTCGCTTCCCGTCGAATATAAACTCGTTTACGACTTGGCCATTAACGACAATTTCTTTTTAATCTGGATTTTGTCGGCGGGTTCGTTCTCGTTCAACTTCCTTATTTTATACGCGGGTTTCCGCTCGGTAAGTTGGACCTATGCCGAATCGGCTATGATCGACGGGGCGGGGCATTACACCGTTTTCTTTAAAATAATGCTTCCGCAAGCAAAACCGTTTATAACGGCAATTGCAATTACCACCTTTATTTCGCAGTGGAACAACTATAACACGCCGTTTTTGTATCTCGACAGATACCCCACGATGGCGCTCGGACTTTACGAATTTCAGCAAAAACAACTTTACGGCACGCAGATGTCGCCGCTGTTCGCGGGCATTATCCTTTCGGTTCTGCCGGTTGCCGTGCTGTTTACGGCAATGCAAAAAACCATTATGGAAAACACCGTTGCCGGCGGCATTAAAGGCTGATTTTTGCGGCCGAAAACGTTTTACTAAAACCAAAAAACATGATAGAATGAAATTCGCCCTTAAACTTATAGTGTGGGGCGAATTTGTTTAAACGAAAAAATTAAAAGGTTAAACTATGATCGAAAAAATTAAATCTGCCGTGTGGGCGGAAGGACAAAAAAATCAGATGAATCGCGCGTTTGCGTTCGTTTTGGATCTTGGCAAAAAACAAATGGGCGAAATCTGCTTGTCGGCGGCTTCGTGCTATAAAGTAATTGCCGACGGAAAACTTATGGGGTTCGGTCCCAACCGCACGGCTCACGGCTATGCGCGCGCCGCGGTTTATCCGTTTAACGCGCAATATATTACGGTAGAAGTGCAAAGCCATTTCGTGCCTAATTTCTGCTGGGTAAAACGCGAGCCCTTTTTTGCCTGCGTTTTAAAAACCGAAAGCGGAAAAGAATATTTTGCCGAAGATTTTAATTGTTTTGCGCTTTCGGATCGCGTTCAGAAAGTCCGCCGCTATTCGTTTCAGCGCGGATTTTGCGAAACTTATATAAACGAAAAAGACAGAACCGCGCTTTATTTTTGCAAGCCGCAAAACGCTTTTTTTCGCGTTAAAACCGAAAAGGCCGAACTTCCGCACCTTTTACCGTCGGAAACGTTAAACCCCGCGCTCAGCGAAATTTTTGCAGAAAAAGTTATCGATTCGGGCTATTGCAAAACTTCGCCCGAAATCGCGGTTTACGTCGATCGCACCGAAACGCTTATAGGTACCGTTATCGAAGGCTTTAAACGAGGCGAATGGCAGGATTTTTCTACCGACGAAATAAGCCGCATAACATATCTTTCGGGCGCAAAATCGGGCGATTACGCTTATGAAACGCTCGACTTTTCGCGCATCGTAACGGGCATAGTCGAAGTTGAAATAATAGCCGGTAACGCGGGCGAAGTATTTTTTGCGTTCGACGAAATTTTATCGGACGAAAAGTTAAAAACGATAAAGCCTTTCCGCGGCGAAACCGCGAACGTGTTTAAGTGGACGGTTAAAAAGGCGGGCGTTTACAACCTTTCGGCTTTCGAACCTTACGCTTTCAGATATGCAAACGTGATAACTTCTGCGGGCGTAAAGGCAAACGTAAAGGTGCGCGCTTACGAAAATCCCGAAGCGGGAAAGATGCTTTTTGAGTGCGACGACAAAAAAATCGAGCAGATTATGGAAGCGGCGCGGCATACGTTCGCGCACAACGCGGTAGACCTTTTAACCGATTGCCCTTCGCGCGAGCGGGCGGGCTGGCTTTCGGACAGTTTTTTCTCGTCGGTGGCAGAGCGCGTTTTTACGGGCGACAATAAAGTTGAACGCGCGTTTTTGCAAAACTATATTTTAGCCGACAAAAGCGGGCATCCAAAGGGAATGATTCCGCGTTGCTATCCCGCCGATTATTACGAAGAAGACGGTTTTATTCCCAACTGGTCGCTTTGGTACGTCCTTGAAATTTACAAGTATTTTACGCAATACGGCTATGACGAAACGGTTGAAAAATCGCGCGCCAACGTCGAAGGCATTTTGAATTATTTTGTCGATTTCGAAAACGAGTTCGGCGTACTCGAAGACCTTAAAGGGTGGATTTTCGTAGAGTGGAGCGCGGCGAACAATTCCGACCACATAAACGGCATAAACGTTCCGTCGAACGCCTGTTATTACGCTTCGCTTCTTGCCGCCGCCAAAGTTTACGGCATTAAAGGCTTAAAAGAAAAAGCCGAAAAAGTTAAAGATTATCTGCTTAAAAACGCTTACGTCGACGGCTTTTTCGTCGATAACCTTATCCGAAACGAAAAAGGCGATATAATTCCCACCGAAAACTACACCGAAACCTGCCAATATTATATGTTTTTCTTTAAGTGCGCAGATAAGCACAAGCACAAAGAATTGTTCGATAAAATGCTTAACGAATACGGCAAGTCGGATAGTTCGGCAAGCGGCGGAAATCCGGTAAAAAAACAACTTACTCCGTCGAACATGATTTACGGTGTGTATATGCGGCTCGAACTTTTAATGCGCGAGCAGAAAAGGGTTGAACTTTTAAACGAATGCGTGCGCTATTTTTACGATATGACGCAAAAAACCGGCACTTTATGGGAAAATAACACCGCTTCGGCAAGTTGCGACCACGGTTTTGCTTCTTACGTTTCGCGCTTTATAATTTACGCGCTTTTCGGGTTCGACGTTTTATATCCCGAAAAGGGCGGCGCGAAAAACGGCATTAAATTAAACTCCGAAGCCGTTTTGCCGTTTAAACAAAAAACGGTTAATTTAAGCGTTTTAAACAATATCGTAACGGTAAAATAATCAACGTAATAATATGCCGGACAGGAATAATACGAACCTTGCAAAAACGCCGCAATTTACGCGCTTTTTTGCAAATTCTCGGACAGTGTACGTATAGTACTACCGTCCTTGCCTTCACAAAAAATCATCGAAAATATCGGCGCTTTTTTGCAAATTCTCGGACGGTGTACGTATAGTACTACCGTCCTTGCCTTCACAAAAAATCATCGAAAATAT
>CAKQKI010000005.1 GCA_934248055.1 uncultured Clostridia bacterium
TTATCTTTCTCGTCTCGATTTATTTGCTTTCTCGCAAATATTTCTTAACTTCTACTATGCAGTTGTCAATCTACGAACCTTAACAAAAGTTAAGGGCGTCTTCATCGGACGCTTATACATAATATCACTATTAGGTTTTTAAGTCAAGCGTTTTAACAAAATTTTTTCAAAAAATTTTCCCTTGATTAAAAACGCGCAAACTGCAAATCGATAACGATTTACTCTCTTTTCAATATATATTGTTTACTTATATATTTATATACTATATGTGGCAAAACCCGCTCAACGTTACAAGCCGAACAACCCGAGATAAAAATCAAGCCCTACGGTTACGATAACGAGATACGCTATATAAATAATAAACATAACCACGCCTTGCCAGCGGCTGAATTTTTTCATAACGATAGTCGGAACGACGGCTATAAGCGAAACAAGAATGGCAACGGGAAAATCGAGAAAGATATTCTGAACGGACACAGGAAGACTGCCGCCGTAAATAAACGAGCATAATGCCAGAATAAGAGTGGTGTCTATAACGTTCGCTCCGATTACGTTTCCCACCGACATGGACGACTGCTTTTTAACCACCGCCGTAATTGCGGTTACGAGTTCGGGTAAAGAAGTTCCTATCGCGACGATTGTAACGCCTATAACCGCTTCCGAAACGCCTAACGAACGCGCTATTTTACTGCCGTTATCAACTAAAAGCCTTGACCCGAGAACTATGCACGCAGCGCCGAAAACAACCCTTAAAATATTGATTGCGGTCGTTTTTTTATTGATAACGAGAGAAGATTCTTCGATTTCTTCCGTGCTGTTCTTCGCCGAACGGACGTTTTCGGCGATATACGCGATAAAAATAAGCAACAACGCGACGCCGCCGACGATTGAAAGTTGCCCCTTAAGCGAAAACGCAAACAACGTTACGACAGCCGCTATCAAAAGCAGGGCTTTAGGCGCGAAATCTTTTCTTTTTACGGCTATAGGCATAAAAGTAATGCTTATTGCGAGTATCATTGCGGTATTGCAGATAACCGAGCCTATTCCGTTTCCGATAGCCATTCCCACTTTATCCTGCGACGCGGCGATGTAATCTCCGACTTTGGAAATTAAAATCCGATGCCCTTCGATTGCCGCCATAACCGAAACGATGATTTCGGGAAGAGTGGTAGCGACGCTTATAATCGTTGCGCCGATAATAAACTTCGGAATTTTTGTCGCTTCGGCGATAAAAGCCGCGCCGTCGACAAACCAGTCTCCCCCTTTTACTATGAGCAATACTCCTATAGCGAATAATACGTATGTCAGAATCGTTTGCATAATTTCTCCGAAAAATAAAAAGCGTATGCCAGACAAAAATAATACGAATCTTGCAAAAACGCCGCAATTTACGCGCTTTTTTGCAAATTCTCGGACGGTGTACGTATAGTACTACCGTCCTTGCCTTCACAAAAAATCATCGAAAATATCGGCGCTTTTTTGCAAATTCTCGGACGGTGTACGTATAGCACTACCGTCCTTGCTTTCACAAAAAATCATCGAAAATATCGGTGTTTTTGTTGCAGGCAAGTATAACGCTGCGTTTTTAGGCTAAGACAAGGCGCGTGAGCGGGTTAATACTGTCCGTATAACCAGTTAGCGCAACACAGTATTAGTCAAAAACACAGCGTCAGACCAAGGTTTGTATTATTCTTGCCTGGCATAAATTCTATCACACGCGGCGTTTAAAGTCAATAAAAACAGCCCGCCGCGCGGTTATTTGCGGATAAATTTCAAAACCCGAAAAACTCCCCGAAAAAGCGAGTTTTTTTCGGGGAATTATTTTACGCTATAAGTTTTTTGATATAATTTTTTTCTCTTAGCGAAAGTTTGCCGTCTACCGTAACCACGCAAAGGCAAAGTATTATAACGTCTTCGTAAAGAGTTTCGTCGGCAACTTCTAGAACACGGATAAGTTCGCTCGTATACTTTGCGATTTCTTTTCTGCCGTTTTTATCCGTTTCAAATTCTTTTTTAATACTCTCGTAATCGAAATCCCGACCGAATACTTTTACGAGCGCAGGATAAATAAGAAGATATTCTTTCTCATGCAATTTGCCGTCTGCGGCAACAGAGCCTACTATAAACGCCGCGAGCGTTCCGACGGGGTCTATACCGTCTGTGCCGAGCGCCGCAAGTTTTGCGAGTATGCTTACCGACTTTTCGGTGAGCATCACGCCGCGCTCTATCGCGCCGAGTTTTTCGTAATCTTTTAAAATTTTTGTAAATTCAAACATTTTATTTCTCCCTTTTTTTATTTTAAAGCGGTAAGTCTTTTTTTGTAAATTTTACCGAACCCGCCGTTATACCGATTATTCCGAGTACCGCAAGTATTGCGAATTTCCATATAAACGCATTCGTTCCGTCCATTATGGAAACGACGTCGAACATAGAAATTATAGTAGTATAGTTAAAGTAATTCAGCGAATCGAGCCGAACGACTTTGGGAATTACGGGGCTGCCGAACAAACCGAGCATCGCCGCAACGAGCGCAAATATACTGAGCCCGCCGCCGATAGCCATAGAACGCTTGCTCCTGTCAAAATAACAAGACGTGAGAAAGTTCAGCCCCGAAAGCGCGAACAGAACGAGAAACGCTCCGAGATTAAGGAGTAAAAGGTTGCCGTAAGTAAGCCCTACGTCCGTTCCGACTATCGCAAGGCAGACGCACCCCGTGGCAGTGGTAAGCGCGAACATTGCAAGCAAAGACCCTACGAGATATACCGCCTGAGTGAAAACGACGGTTTTTCTTTTTGTGGAAGTTGACAGAACGTACGCCATCGAGCCGCTGTCGATCTGCCCCGCGATAAGGTTGTTAGACGCCATAATCATATAAATTATGGGGAGCAGCAATCCCGCGAGTTTATAGAATATCGAGCCGACTATAAGAGTATACAAATCCGCCTGCCCTATATCTTCGAGCGCGCTTCCCACTTCTTCGGGCAGAGAGTCGAGCAAACTTCC
Organism: uncultured Clostridia bacterium; assembly: GCA_934248055.1. Taxonomy (GTDB): domain Bacteria; phylum Bacillota; class Clostridia; order Christensenellales; family Borkfalkiaceae; genus HGM11412. Next base: position 3,004 of record CAKQKI010000005.1, read on the forward strand.
CGAAATATCCGCAATCAGATCGGCATTCGTTTTTTCAATCGCCTTTTTATATTCTTCTTCGCTTCCGAATTCTCCCGCGGCATACTTTTTTCTTAGTTCCGAAAGTTCGTATTCAAGTCGGTTACTGTAAGTTATAACCGTGTTGCGACCGAGTTTTTTAACGCTTTCGTAAGTGTAGCCGAACGTTTCGTATTTTTCCTTATCTACCCCGTAAGAAGCAAGGTTTCTAATCATTTCGTCGACAGCCTTTTCCGAAGTAATGTTAAGCGCAAGGAAATTTGCGCCCGCTTTTTCGGCGCGGGTGGAAACGTAATCTCTTCTCTCGAGCGACGAAATATATTCTTCGCCTTTATCCTGCATGGCGTGCGCTACGAGCGAAGCAACGTCGTAACCGTCGAGAATATCGTCCGTTTCAGACATATAAGCGTTGTAAAGTTCTTCGTTTTCACCTTTGATGAGTTCGGGGTTCAAAGCAAACATCGAAACGCCGAGAATTTCTTTCGCTCCGTCGCTGTCTTCGGAATATCCGAGCGAAGTTGCTTTTAAAGCGGCGTTTTGCTTGACTTTGAGCGCCGCCGCTTCATAATATTTCATTGCCGCCGCGACCTGCGCTTCTTCCGATGTTTTGCCCGCCGCTACGAGCGCGGAAACGTTGCCTGCGTATTCGGCTTTATTAAAAGTTGCGATAAACTCTTTATCGAAAGTCGTAAGCGCGCCGTCGGAAAGAGAATAATAATTTATCACCCGCTTTTCCATAGCAGAGTCTATTTCTTTCTGAATTATAGTGTCTTCTATTGCGTTTTTGGTGGCTCCTATACTTCCGCTGCCGCTTATAAGCATAACGCACGCGAGCATAAAGCATACCGCGAAAGTAATTATAGACCACATAACTCCGTTTGCTTTGCAAGATTGTTTAAATAACGCTTTACTGAACATTTTTTGTATCCTCCCGTTTTGCTTTTAACGCTTCTTTAAAATGTTTTTCAAGGGTGCAGGGAATTTCCGAAATAAATTTAACGTCGTAATCGTTGAGCGTTTTCAGAAGTTTCGCCGTATCGCCCGAATTTATTCTGATGGTTGCCTGATTGTAAATATCCTGAGTTCTTGTAACTTCGTATTTTTCTTTAAGAAATTTTTTATAGTCGCTTTCGGAATTGAATTCTATTTTGAATTCTTTTTCCGCAGGATTTCTTATCGTTTCCATATCGCACACGTCTATAAGTTTGCCGTCGTTTATCAACGCGACCTTATCGCACGTGTCTTCGAGTTCTTCGAAATTATGACTGCTCATAAAAATCGTTTTGCCCTTTTTATGCTCTTCTTTTATAATATCGAGAAAAGTTACTCTCATAAGCGGGTCGAGTCCCGTGGTAGGCTCGTCGAGAATGATTACGGGCGCGTCGCTCATAAGCGCGGCGACGAGCGCGGTTTTCTGTTTCATACCCTTGCTCATACGTTTAAGATTTGCGCGCGGGTCGAGTTGAAGCCGCTCTATGAGTTCGTTTGCGTAATCCATATTTTTAAGCCCGAGAAATTCTTTCTGGGAATTAAGAAAATCAACCCCCGTTTTAAGGTCGGGAAACGCTATTTCGCCGGGAACGTAACCGATATTACGCATAATTTCGCTCGAATGTTTCCACGAGTCAAGACCGTTTACGGCGGTTTCGCCTTTCGTGGGTTTTATAAATCCGAGTACGCTTCTTATAGTAGTGGTTTTTCCGCTTCCGTTCGTTCCTACGAATCCTACCGTTTCGCCTTCGTTTACGGTAAGGTTTATATCGAAAACGCCTTTGCCGTACCCGTAATCTTTGGTAAGATTTTTAACTTCTATAACGCTCATCTGATTGCTCCTTTAAAGTCTTTGTCTTCCTTATAAAACTTCATAAAATAATCTTCGAGACTTTCTCTGCGATTACTGAATTTTGCCACTTTTACAAGAGAAAGAATATCTATGGTTTCGTTTAAATCTTTGTCTTCTATAGAAATATTTATCTCTTTATCTTTGTCGTTTATAAGAGTAAACGACTTGATTACAACGGCTTTTTCAAGGAATTTTTTCTTTTCCGCTTCGGTTTTGAAATCTACTGTGTAATACTTTCTCGAAGCGTGTTTAAGGTCGTTTGCAACGAATTCCGAAACGATTTTACCGTCTTTTATTATCGCTATTCTGTCGCAGGTATTATCTATTTCGGAAAAAATATGACTCGATAAAAGTATGGTTTTGCCCCGCTCTTTTTCTTTGTGAATAAAGTCTACGAAGCGTTCCTGCATAACGGGATCGAGTCCGCTCGTAGGCTCGTCGAGAATCAGAACTTCGGGGTCGGACATAAACGCCGATACCACCGCAAGTTTTCTTTTTACTCCCAAACTCATTCTTTTTACGTCGCATAAAAGCGAAGCGTCGTCGAGTTCGAAAATATCGCGGAGCATTTTCAGCCTTTCTTCGTTGTGAATTCCTGTTAAATCCTGCATCATTTTTATAAACTCTTTACCCGTAAGACCTGCGGGAAGAGCGATTTCGCCCGGAATATATCCTACTCTTTTCAATATTTCGTAATATTTATCGAAAGTCGGCTCGCCGAAAATTTTAACTTCGCCTTCGTCTGCTTTTGAAAACCCCATAAGATGACGTATCGTGGTTGATTTTCCCGCGCCGTTAGGACCTAAAAACCCGAATACTTCGCCCTTTTCGACGTGAATACTCACGTCAAATACGCCGCGCCCGAATCCGTAATCTTTGGTAAGATGCTCAACGTCAATTACGTTCATTATAACCTCCCGATTGAATTTATTTTCAACACTGTTGACATTTTTAACATATAGCAGTATAATATAGAAAAAATAAAAACGAAAGCACATATTTTTCGTCAGTGTTGAAATATTAACACTGTTGATAATATTGTATAAAAAAAAGGATAAAAAAATTATGAAAGCGAGAAATTTAAACCGCTCGTCTATAAAAACGCGCGCGCTTATAAAGTCTACTTTTGCGGAAATGCTGTCGGAAAAGCAGTCGATAGACAAAATAACGATTACGGAACTCGTAAAACGCGCCGATATAAACCGCGGAACGTTTTATTCGCATTACGACGACGTTTACGGCGTTGCCGAAGACTACGAAAACGAACTTATAGACAAATTTTTCGACGACGCGCGTCTTCTGAATTCGCAAAACGTTGACACGTTTCTCGATTCGTTTTTCGATTACATAAAGAAAAATAACGAAAATTATAAATTATTATGCCGTTCGAACGATTTTTTGTTTGCGGCGAAAAAACTCACGAGCATAGCGAGCAATAAATTTCTTGAAATATGCTATAACGATAAAGCGGTTGTAAACCGCGAAAACATCGAACTCGATATAAACGTGTTTATAGACGGGCTTTTATGCGAATACGTAAAATATTGCCGCGGATTTACGGCAACCACCCCCGAAAAACTTTACGCGTATACTAAATTCTGGGTTAAAAATTTTAAAGAAAGGGTTTACGCCGATTAAAGCGCAAATAAAAATATCGGCGGCTTGTAAAAATTAAAACAAGCCGCCGATATTTTTTATATAAACGAGCAATTATCATAGGGATTACATTCGTCATCACTAATTACCGAAAAGGCGTCTTTTTCGCCATTTTTCGCGACCGTTCGGGCGCAGTACGTCCAGTACAGCAACCCTCACGTTCGTAAAAAATTATCAAAAAATGCGCTCTTTTCGGTGCGAAGCATTTTTGCGAATGAGAAACCGACCGCATTGCGGCTCGTTTAGGCAAGGCAAACGCCCGAAGTTATACTTGCCGTACTACGAGCGGCGTTTAACGCCGCATAAATCGGTTTATCATCGCAAAAATAGTTGGTGATGACGAATGGAATCCCTATTTAATTATATATTATCGTATAGCCGTCTGCGGATATACTTCTTTTTCCGCCGCATACTGAAATATTCAAAATCCCGAAAGCAAGCGGAACGGACACGTCGACGTCGAACGGACAATAAAAATCGTTGAAAACGATATTGCGCGAATTTTCGTTTATTTCGTAAAGCCCCGTAACCGCGCTCACGGCGTACCACGCCGCGTAAGAAGCAAAGCCGTGATTGCAACTGGCGCAAGCGGTAATATTTTCCCACAAAGTACCCGTTCTTTCAGCCATATATAAAAATTTTTTCATACACTCTTCGTAAAGAAGTTTCGCGGCACCGTCCGCTCGCAATATTTCAAGCCGCAAAAAATTTCCTATAAAGGCGTTCGAAGGATAAACGTAATCGTATTCTCGGTTTCTTTTTGCTCCGAATGAAGAAATAACTCTTTCTTTATACCCGTCTATACTATCGCAAACGTCTTTCATAAAGAATAAGGCGTAATACTGGCAAGTTTCCGTCACGTCTTCCTTTACCGCGAGTTTGCCGTTTTCGCGCATGGCGTGGTCGACGAAAAATTTGCCGTTATAAGATAACGTTAAAATAGTTTTTCTGATATTTTCCGCCCGTTTTACGTATTCTTCGATATTATATATTTTCCCCGCGGCTTCGAGCGCGGCAGCGTATAACATATTAGTAGGAAAATTCACGTCGCGAACGAATCGGTTACTGCTGCTCCACTCGATAAAAATCCATTTGTCGAGCGATTCGAGCAAGCCGTATTCGTTTAAATATTTTTCAAAAAACGACAGCAACGAAATAATTTTATCTTTGAACGCGCAGGCAAGTTTATTGCGCCCGCTTTTTTCGCCGTCGTAAAGTTCTATAATAAGCCATAACGCCCAGTTGGGTATATAGTTTCCGTTCAGAAAACTCGAAGGATAACACATCGGAAACATTTCTTTGGGTAAATTTGCAACAGGCGGCGCAATCAGATAGTTGTTTAAGAAGGCGTTTTCGGTTTTTGAACGACCCGTAAGAAGTTTTTCTGATCGCGCGAGAAAAAAACTGTCGCAAAGCCACCCGGCGCGCTCGCGCGACGGGCAATCCATAAAAATATCTATCGCATTCTGATTAAAAGTATTGACCGCGGCGGACACCACTTTAACAAAATCTTCGTTTTGACATTTAACGCCGAAAGTTTCGCACTTCGGTTTTTCGCTGAGAATCAAAGAAAGTCCGCTTATTTTAATCTTGTCGGGCGACGCGATTTTCAGGTATCTGAACGAGTACGGTTCCATTGTAACGACTTTGTACCCGCTCCCTTTGCGAAATCTGAATTTTACCGCGTTTACCGAAGTTAAGCGATTAAAAGCGATAGGATATTTATCGTTTTCGCAATAAAAGGACAACCCACCGTCGATTTTTTTCAGTTCTTCTGCGGAAGGGCTTATTTCGTCGAAAATGAAAAACAATTCCGCGTCTTCAAGGGCGTCGGCGCAAAAAGAAAACCAACCCGTTTTCTCTTCTTTGAGAACGTAAGTTTCATATCCGTTGTTTAAAAACCCGCTCTCTTTATTTTCGCGCGAAGAAAACCCGAGTCGCGAAACTTCTGACGAAACGCGACATTCGAGTTCCGAATCCTTGTATCCGAGACAGGTATCGCAAACCCGCGCGTACGGCGGGATTATTTCGTCGAAGTATTTTTCTTTGATAAACAAGTCGCCCTTGTCGGCAATGTCGGTTATTCCGAGTTTTTCAAAAGAAGGTTCGTAACCGTCGGAAGTTATAACCGTTACTCCTTCCACTTTCGTAACGGCAAGCGGCGGAGTATCGAAGCAACCCGAAAAACGATTTTGCGGATTATTTTTAAAATCGTAATATTCGATAAAATTTCTTTGACAACTGTATCGTTCAACCTTTTTTACGCGCTCGTCGAAGCGGTGGCATGCAAAAGAAGCCGTGTCGGCAAGCAGTTTTCCGTCCGCGTAGACTTCGATTCCCGCAAACGCCTTTTGATCGGCGTACTGAAAAGAATTTATTCCGTAGTGCATCGAATCCAGACAAACAACGAGTTCCCCCGCCGCGGCGACGGTAATTTTCGAAACGGCGGCGTAACCTTCCGCACATCTTTTCGGACCGAACCAGACGGGTTCTCCGTTAACGAATAATCTTGAAGACGACGAAGCCGTAACATAGAACTCCGCTTTCCCGTAAACGTTCAACTTTTTAACGAAAAGCAATTCGCAATTCATTTCAGAAACGCATTCTTTCGCCCAGTAAAGTTCCATATCACACCTCCGCTAATCGGTTTAAAAGCAACTTTTCGAGCGAAAAAAGCCATTCGTCGTTATGCGGATAACGGTTATAGCCGCTCATTCCGAACGTTTTTAAAATATCTTTCGTTTTCTCTTTCCCGAAAACTTTTTCGTGCGTAAGCAATAATCTGTATAATTTATAACCGAAAGCGATTGCTTCGAGCCTTAAACTCGAATCGGCTTTTTTATCGGCAACGTCGGGATACACCACGAAAGCGTCGCCGCTCGGGAAAACCCCGCCGAGATCGGATACCCCGTTCGGATCGAGATAATAATGCGATAAAAAATCCTGATAAAAATTAAAACCCCAGTGCAGCAGCATTTTGCAGTCGTTAAGATAAGCCTGAAGCCAGATAACCGCCGTACGCGAAAGCGACATGCAAAAAAATCTGTTCGAAACGTAATCTTTATAATCGCTCCAGCAATAGTATATCGCCGAAGGACGATACCCCGACTTCATTGCGTCTTCCGTCTGAGAAACAGACAGAACGTCGCATATTTCCGAATTTTCCTGCGGCGAAAATTTAGTGGAAGTATCGAGAAATTTTCCGCCTTTTAAATTATCCGTCACAACGGAGCGAAGTTTTTTATACAGTCCCGTTTTATCGTGCGCTTCGTCGCAAATATGAAAATAGCAATTTTCAAGCATATTCCTGCCGATAAGGTACTCGCGCAAAGCGCTAAGCATGCTTTTTAAAAAATCGATATATTCGGGCGCGTCGGATTCGGTTTTCCAGCCGAACGCTCTTTTTTTGCGTCCGTTTTGCCTTATAATTACAGACGCGGCGTACTTTGCGTCCCACTGAGAAAAAAACGGCGGAAATTCAAAAATTTTTATTCCGTATCCGCGCGCAAAATCGATAAAACCGCCTAACTTTTCAAAATTAAAAAAATACTTGCCGTTATCGTAATAAACGTCTGCAAGTTGCACGTCTTTACGGTACCCTTTATAGTACGTATCGAGCGGCGGGTTAATAAGCGGCGTAAGAACCATATTTACTCCGCTTTTTATTGCAAGATCGAAATAAGACTCCGAAATTTTATAAAAACTCTTTCCGTAAGGCTTTACGTTGTGCGCCGCAACGATACTGTCGCAATGCAGCCAGTTAGTGTAAAGCATTTTGCTTTTTTCAAGAGCGACGGGCAGATAATCGACGATAATCGAATTATGCCCCGCTTTTTTGCCGTTATTGAAAAAAGAAACGTTAAGCCGATATTGTTTTTTTACTTCGGGATCAAAGCCTTTTACGATAATATAAAACTGATTATGTATATGCGGAACTATTCTTACCACGTTCACGTTCATCTTTTCAAGACGATCGGGATAAAGCCCCGCTTTGTCGCTTACTATATAATCGTCGTGATCGTCGCGCGCCGCCTGAACGGACGGAACGTAAACTATCCGATATATTTCAACCGAAAGCGATTTATTCCCGCACGATATATTAAGTTTTCCGTCGATGAGTATTTCTTTCGACGTTATATCGAGAATCAGCGAAGTTTCTCCGCCGTAAGCAAACACGCGGGAAACGGAATTCCCGTCGGTTTCTTCGTATGGCAGGATTTTGGTTAAGCGGGACGCAAACGTCATTCCGACCGTATTCGTCGCGCCGTCGTTAAGTCCGCTTTTATTTTCTTTATACATTATATTCCCTGGTATATTTTTATTGAATTTTTCTGAGATTTGATTTTACCGCCAGATTGCAGGCAACGATTCTCGTACCCGTCAGTACGCTGTCGGAAAGTTCGGAATAAAGTAATTTACATAAATTACTGTGGCTTAAATGCCCGTATAACTCTTTTTCTATCGTCGAAGTATACTCTTTTCCGAACGCAAGCACGTTGCCCGACAACACTACCGTTCTGCAATCGAGTACGTTGATAAGTCCCGAAACGGCGCGCCCGACGCATCGCGCAGAATCTAAAACGAGAGATTTGCACAATTCGTCGCCCGCGTAAAACGAAGATACGACGTCGCCCACGTTGCTTTTCTCGTTAAGTAAAGTTTTCACTTTGTTATCGGAAGAATATTTAACCGCGTTGTTAAAAATACTATGATAAGTAACGAGCCTGTTCAGCGATAAGTATTCCTTTAAAAACTCCGAGTATTCTATAAGATATCCTATTTCGCCGCTCAGATAATGCGCGCCGTGAACGATTTGTCCGTTTATGAAAAGCGTATCGGCGCAACCTTCGTTTATACATAAATACAGCGCGTTATCCGTTTCGTTTCTGAGTTTTCCGAATTCGCTTTCGGCGATTGCCGAAAGGTCTATATCGTTATATACTTCGGTCGCTACTTTAAATTCGTCGGCAAAAATCTTTTTAAGATTTATATTCGGATCTATGCTCGAAACGAAAGTGAATTTACCCGTTTCTATTTCCACTTTGCCGAAAGTAGCAATGACGACGGAACGCAAAGGCATTTTTTCAATCTGCGGTCTTAAAAGCGTTTCCTTTATAAGTTTAACCACGGAATCTATATCTTCCCGCTTATAGCCGTGTCCCGTCAGAAACGAACCGCCGCTTGTAAACGCTTCTTCGTAAAGAATATTGTTGCACACGTCGCACACGGCAAATCTCGAATTTACAAGGTCTACCGCAACCACTATGCCGAAATTTTTATTCAGTCTGTAATATATGGGGCATCTTCCGACGCTTTTTTTAAACGAAGTTTCGTCTTTTTCGAGAATTCCTATAGCCGCGAGTTCGTCGACGATATATTCTACCGTAGAATTGCTCATTTTCAATTCCTTTGCAATCTCGTTGCAGGAACGGCTACGCTTTTTTATCATATCCACTACGATGGATTGATTAAAATTTCTTATATTAGACTGTCTTCTGGCTTTCGGCATAATTTTCCTCTTTCAGTATTATTTAACGCTATTATAACATTAAAACGCAACGAAAATGAATTTTCGTTATTGCGACGGCGTCGCTCTTGTTTTTCTGCCGAAAAACGCGTTTTTGTTGAAGTACGGCGTAAAAATGCCCTTGCAAGCAAGCATTTTTACTTGTATTATATCATTTTCGGGCTGCTTCCGCAAGTTATATGCGATTACCAGAACCATAATTTATTCGAAATACAAATCGTCTACGTAATATATTATCGTACCCGTTTCGAACCCGTTAACGAAAAACTGTACGTTATCGATGGTTTTATTGCCTTTTTTCCCGTTATATTCGTCAAGCGGCACTCTGATTTTCGTCCATTCTCCGCGCTTTGCCTGAACGTTTACCCAGTTCGAACTCGTCATATCGAGAAGCATATAAATTCCGAGCGTTTCGTAATCGGGGCTGTCGTTATATATCCATGCGACGATATAATCGTAATTTTTGGCGTTATAGGTATTAAGCCCGTAACTGTCTATTCTCGGCCATGAATTGTGTCTGTTCATTCCGGGTTTTCCGTGTATGGTAACTTTGAAAGACTTTCCGTCGGTATCGTGAACGTAAGTTTCGTTTGTGTTCTGAGAAACGTCGGGGACCTGATATTTTTCGGGATCGTTGTCCTGCCTCGCCTGAGCCTTATTCCAGTAAATCGCTCCCGTCTTTCCTATATCGTCAAACCCGTAAATAAACCCTTTATTTACGACGCTGAGATTGAAAACACGCGTCGAAGACAAACCGTTTTCGCGTTTTTCGGTCGCAGTTACTTCGATTTTCGCGTTTTTTAAACCTTTTTCGAAAACGAACGTTTCTTCGAGCAAAGTTTTTTGCTCGCCGACTACAAGATGCGCCTTTACGTTCACGGGATAAAAATCCTTAACTGTAACGGGCAACTTGCACGTTTCGTTCTGCGAAAAAACCAAAGTATCGGAATATGCGTTGATTACGGGCGCGCTCTTGTCGGTTATATTCAATTTAACCGTTTTTTCGGCATAAACGTCGGACGAATTGACGACCGAATATTTAACCGAATACTCTCCTTCTTCGTCGGCGGTAAAGCGACCGTCGAAAACGGCGTAATCCTTTCCGTTTCTGCTTACCGAAATATCGGGAATAAGTCCTACGTCGATTTCGTCGTAAACGTACGCCGAAGGCAGTTTTATTACCTTATCGGACGCGTTAAGAGATGCGTCTTCCGCATAAATAACGGGTTTTGCAAACTCACGAACGGACGAAGCGTTCGTAAACGAAGGAACATATAAAAGAATTACCGCCGCCGCGATAAAAGCGCAGACTGCTTTTTTAATCATTGTTTTTCTCCTTATAAAACGACATTCTGTCCATATCGAGTATTATAGGACTTTCGCCGGGTTTAAGATTGTGAACCCAAATCTGAATCTGACCCATATTTGCCTTATTGAACTTACAGTCGCTTCCTTCGGGAAGGTTTAACGTAACTTTTACTCTCGTCCAGTCGGAACGGCTTTCGAGAGTAACCGAAAACATAGGCTCGAGCCTTACGTATTCGAAATCCTGCATAAGCACGTAAACCGTAACCGCGCGATCGCTTGCGTTCCGTATATCGAAGGTTATCCCGTCGTATTGCGAGCAGTCGCGATAGGGCGCGAAAAAGTCGTCGTCGGCATAGCCCGTTATAGAAATCGCCGGCCACACGCCCGAAGCAAACGCGGGCATTCCGTAAATATGAAAACGGCTGAACCTTCTGTTTTCTTCTTTATCGTACATTATGCTTGCTTTACCCGCAACGTCGCGATAACTGAGTCGGGTGAGCAACTCTTCGGTGTCGAACGAGAAAAACTCGAGCGGCTCGTGATCGTTTACTTCGGGCATCGCTTCGGGAAGCGGCGGATAATTATAATAATCTTTTGCGGGCGTTTTTTCGGTATTTTTATTGCACCCCGTAAAAAGCGTTGCAAATATCGCCATGGCAACCATTATCAAAGATAAAATTCCGACGGTTTTTTTCATATCTTCCCCCTTAATATTTTTTTTCGATAAACAGATTATCTATATATAATACGAAAGGATTCGCGTATCCCGTATCTTTTCTTATATCCGGGAAACATATATCCACAGAGCGCACGTTGGAAAGATCTATCGCGCCCGAACCGATAACGCCAAGGCATATATCGTTCCACTGCCCGCTTTTAACGTAAAAGTTTCCGATATTATACGAAAGACCGTTTGCGTCGGTAACGCTTAAAGTCAGCGAAATATTCTTTTCCGTTTCTCCGAATACGGATAATTTAACGTTTCTTGCGTTCGAAAAATCAACGGACGACACGGGAATACTTATCTTTCTCAGATATGAAGCGTTTCCTGCCGGCGTGACTTTTACTTTAAGCGAAGATTTTCCGCTTCTTATAAATCTGCCGTCGGTATTCATAAACGCTTCGGTATCGGCTGCGGAAGCAAACTTTGTTGCCGTAACCGAATTTATTTCGTTACTCGTTTCAAAGCCGCAAAGCGAAGTAACTTTCGTAGAGATAAATCTTTTATATTCGCCTTTCGACGTTTTTACGGTAATATAATTCATATCGTCCGAAACGGGAACGCTTACGGTAAATCTGTATCCGCCGCCCGATTTAACAGAAGACGTGCGATTTACGCCGTTCACTAATATCCGACTTTCGTCGGCATAGACGGATACCGTAGCCGTGCCGCTTAAACCGTTGATACCGTTGATAACGGATACAGGACAATCGGGATTTTTTAAAGACAGTATAAGATTTGCGATTTCTTCTCTTGCAAATTCAATATTTTCGACGTCGGTATTCGCTATCGTTCCCGTGAACAACATGGAATAAAGTTGCTCCGCGTAATCGTTAACGCCCGTATTCAGCCCGAATTTTTTGCTTCTTTCCCGTATGAGTTCGTCAAGCACGTAAAGATATTCGTAGTCTTCCATGCCTTCTCTGATACTTTCAAGTCTTATCGAACTGATAGGACCGTCAACGCCGTATTTTCTTCCGGGATAAACGAGAAAGCCGTCGCCGTTCGCCCCGTCGCGCGAAGCGAACGATAAAGGATCGTTCCACACGTCGCGCGCGATATACGAGCCGTTGGAATATTTTTTATAAATAGTGGTCGCCCAGTAAAGATTACCTTCTATTCCGTACTTCATCTGCATCCAGGACAGCGCGCGCGAAGAAATAAGATTGTCGTCGACGTGATAAGTCGGTTGCGGATATTTGGGTTGTATACAAGTATACCACCACGCCCCGTGACCTTTTTCGACTTCTTTCAGCATATTCGAATAATATTCTTCGCTCTGATATTTACTCGGATACGGACACCAGGTATCGACGTAATCGGCAATATTTTCTCTGTAATAAGTAGTAACTATATGCTCGAAAGCAAGAAGGCTTTCAAGAACTTCGGGCTTATCGTCAAAAAATCCGTTTGCGGAATATTCGCCCGCAAGTTTGTTTATAATTTCGTAAATGCCGTCGTTTACGTATTTGACGCGCCTGAAAGCAGCCGCGGAATTAGGCTCGTCTATTGCCGAACAATACATATACGGCTTTTTCATCAGGTTTATCTGAGCGGTGCTGCTCTCTATAAGCGAGCGTAAAGTATTTTCAAAATACGTAAGATCCAGAACCCAGCCGTCGACTTCGTCGCTCCACTTGGTCGTATAATACAGCCTGAAACAGGGAATATCTTCGCGAAGAGTATATTCTTTAACTAATTCGACGTAAGTTTTCATATCTGCCGACTCATACGTCGGAAGGTAACTCGGCGTAACTCTGCGCTCGACGAAAAACTCGTAATACTTTTTAAGCATTTCTTCAGAGTTATCGAGTTCTTCGGGGAATATCTGACTTTCCCATATAGCGAACGCCGTTTTCGCATGCCGCTCTTCGGGTACCGTAAAATCCCATACTTCAACGGTTATGGGAACGTTTATAATCTCGTCGTTCACAACGAGAAGCATATTTCCCTTATAAACGTCTGCGGGAGTCTGTTCGCTCGTTTTAACGGTAACGTAAATACCCTGATTTTCACCGGCTTTTACTTTGTTATCTCTTTTTTCGAGATAATTTCTCATCGGAACGAGCGCGTCGGGGTAATACCCCAACGGAAACGAAGTGGTTGCAACCTGCACGTTCACGTAATGCTGAGCGTAAACGTTTACGTTGCTTTTATAAATTCTGTTCCCCTTTTGTGAAACGAGATCTTTTTCGATTATCGCGTTGTATTCGGAATTTTTATACGGAACAAAAATAATCTGCGCGCCTTCCGTTTCGTTTTTTGCCATTTTAAAAGAAAGTTCCGCTTTTCCTTTATCCGCATAACTTTCGTCACGCCTGATTTTTACGTTGTTGGAAGCCGAATAAACTTTTATCTCTTTATTCTTAACGTTATTTTTGCAGGACGCAAGCATGCCTGAAGCCGAAACGGTCAACGCCGAAACGACGATAATCGAAATAATTTTCAATAAGTTTTTTTTCATTTTTACCCCTTAAGTCCGCCTGCGACGGTATTTTCCATTATAGTTTTCTGAAACATCGTGAAAATGATGAGAACGGGTATCGTGCTTAACAGAATGCCCGCAAATAATACGGGATAGTCGTAAGTAAATTGTATGTCTTTTTCAAAATAGTATATCCCGTAAGCAAGAGTGGGAGTATTCTCAAGATACAAAAACGGAGTAAGATAATCGTTCCATAAACTTATCGCCGTAGTTATTCCCACGGCTATAAGCGCGGGTTTTGCCTGTGGCGTCATAATATGAATAAAAATCTGAAAATCGGTTGCTCCGTCCACAAGCCCCGCTTCGGCGTAACTCCAGGATATTCCGCTTACAAATCCGTGCAGAATTATAAAATTCATTCCGAACCCGCCGCCGTAAAGCAAAGATATAGCCACGGGATTGTCTTTCATATTGAGATCGGTAACCAGCCTGTACATTGCGGGCATCGACCCCACTATCGGAATAACCATAATAAATATTGCCATTCCGTAAAGAAATTTTTGCAACGCGAACTTATATTTTGCGATTACGTACGCCGTAATATAAGACGAAGCCACCGACATAAGCGTGCCGAAAAAGGTAAACGAAAGGCTTGTAAAAAACATATCCGTAAAGGTAGAGTCGTAAACCTTGAATTGTCTGAATGCTTTTGCGAAATTCACAAGACTGAAAGATTTAGGAAAAGACAACGAGTCGGCAAGATATTCTTCTTTAGACTTAATCGCGCATAAAAACGCCCAGACGAACGGAAATAAAACGGTAAGGGAGTATATCGTAAAAAATATGGATATGGCTCCGTATAACATTTTCGTTTTATACGGTTTTTTTATCATACGTTATTTCCCCCTTAAAATTCGATATTTTCAGCTAACGATAAAAGCACTTTTCTGACGATAAGAACGACGGGCAATCCTACTGCGGTAAACACCAGACCTACCGCGGACGCGTACGACAACGCGTTTTCGCTGCCGCCTTTAACCTTATAATAAATGAAAGACGCGATGGTATTCGTGTTGTTCAGACCGTTGGTAAGAAGAATGACGGGACCTATAACCGTAAACAGATTTGCAGCCGACAACGTTACGAGCGTCGATATCGTTCCGTAAGATAAAGGCAAAACTATATCCGCCATTTCGCGAAAAGTCCCCGCTCCGTCGATTTTTGCGGATTCAAAAAGTTCTTTCGGAATGCGCCCCATCGCCGACGACAGTAAAACTATGTTGTAACCGAAGCCCGACCATACAGTGTAAAACAAAATCGTTTTCATCGCGTATTTCGAAACGCCGAGAAAATCTTTCGGAACGATATTGAGCGCTTTTTCTATCACCGATAACGGCCCTTTGGGCGAAACTATATATCTGAACAACATAGTAAGCGAAACCGCGGATATGATTGACGGGAGATAAAAAATAACTCTGAAAGCCGCCGAACCCGGCACTTTTTTATAAAGAAAATATGAAAACACGAAACTGAGCGGTAATGTTATAAAAACGCTTACGGGGAAAAACGAAACCGAGTTTTTGATAAGTTTTAACATAACTCCGCTCGTCGCTCTCAACTCTATGAAAAATCTTCTGAAATTTTCAAGCGTGTAAATGATTTCGCCGTCCTGTTCGAGCCTGAACGCCATAAGTATCGACTGAAAGTTGACGTATACCCAGAATAACGCGAACTGCGCCAACGGGAAAAGCAACATCAAAAACACGAAACGCAACTCTTTTTTGCGTCTTGCCGCCATATTTTCCCGATGTTTTTCGGAAAAAATACAAACGTAGCGCGTAAAATAATCGGAAACGGATATTTTAACGCCGTAAAAAAAGTTTTTTATCGCCGAAACAAGCGCGCTGCTTTCTTTTTCTTTTTCGGATTTTTCACGTCTTACAGCGCGTCGACGCGCGCTTTTTTTAAAAAACAACCGTTTTATGCCGTAACCTATGAGATAAAACAGCGAGTATACGCCCGAAAGAACTAACAGAACGGCAAGCATGGGAAGAAAACCGACAAACAGTATCGCGGCGATTATTTTTATAAAAATTTCCGACGCAACCGATTTTTTCCCTTCCGCTTTCTCCTTTTTTTGCAAGTCGTTTTCATTTTTACGGAATAAAAATCGGAAAAACCTTTTTATCCCCGAAAAAACGCCCCTGAAAAACAGGTTAACGCCTTTCGCGCATTTTTCAACGATGAAAACGACGCCGTCTACTACTTTTCCAAGACTCCAGAGCAGCACGTATACGGGAACGAGAACAACCTGCGATATTCTTATTAAAATCAGACTGAAAGTATTTTTAGATTCCATTTTACGTTATTTTATTTTTACAATTCCGGCTGCCATAAGCCAGCTCGACCACATTGCCTGAGCGTTTTCGGCTTCCTGATTGTAAATCTGTTCGGGGGTAATATTCCCTTCCGGAATAACGTCTTCCGGCACGTTAACCATATAGTTTGCCGCGCCTGCCTTATATCTTATAGGCGACGTTTCATAGTAAGTTATATATTTGCCGTTTTTGGCAAATTTTATTTTTTCCTTGCGGAATTCGTTGAGAGAAAGTTTTTCTATCTCTTCGTCTGAATAATTTTGCTTGAAAGGAGACGGGCTTCCCGCGTACTGTAAAAATATATCGCTGCCCCTGTCGCTGACGAGAAGTTTCAAAAAGTCTATTGCAAGTTCGCGCGCGTTCGAATAAGACGGCATCAGCGCGAGATGCTGATAACCTAACGAATACGCGTAATTGCCCGCTTCGAGATAACGCTGATACAAAACGCTTTTTTCAAGTCCCGTTTCATCGTCTATACCGCTCTGATCTTTATATTTTGCCCAACTTGCAACAACGTCAAGCAACGGGGTTTTTAAATATCCTATTTCGGTCTTCGGCTTCCCTTCTATACCCTGACAGTAAAAATCGCTGCCCGACATTTCGCGCTCTATCCAGTCGCCGCTCGGAACTATCGCCGCTCTGCCCATAAGCATATCCGCCTGAGCGTCGGAATGCGCATTTGTGGAAGAAGCGGGCATAATATAATCGGAATTGCCGAGAATGCGTTTAAGCGCTTTTAAACTTTCCAGCCTGCCCTGCTGTTTATAAACCTGCCAACCGTTGGCATAGTCGTAAGTTCCGTCGCTTTTCAGCAAGCCGCCCTGCCAGAACGCCTTATAATTTTCAAGACCTTCGTACTGACAGGTCCACGTATTATAAACGTAACTCCAGTACGACGAACCCGAATACCCCGGATAGACTATGGGGTACACGCCGTGTTTTCCGCTTTTACGTTCGGAATTTACCTGCTTGCAAAAATCTTCGAGTTCGGAAACAGTTTCGGGAATTTTCCAGCCGTAATAATCGAATAAGGTTTTATTATACATAAAACCGCAAGGACCGCTTGCCCACGGAACGGCGTAATATCTGCCTTTCATAGTAACGTAGTCGGTAAATTCGGCGTTGAGTTTATCTTTTATTTTTACGCCTTTCTCGTCTACGCTTTCATAAATTTCGGTAAGATCTTCTATACAGCATTTATATCCTTTTACCGCTCTTGCCCCTTTATCCACAAGACCGCGGAAATCGCTGTAAGAAGTTATAAACAAATCGACGTCGTTTCTCGAAGGTCCTGCAAGAATCTTGTTTTCAACGGTAAGTTGCATAGTGCGCGACGATTTGATATCGACCGTTTTGCCGGGATGCTCCTTTTCGAAAATTTCTTTTAATTTATAACAGAATTCCGTTCCGTAACCTGCGTCGAGAAGATCTATTTTCAATACGTCGGACTGTTTTTGATTTATTTTATTTTTATTACACGCACCTGCCGACAATACGACGCAAGCGCAAATTACAAACGAAATGATTTTTTTAAGCATTTTTTCCTCAATTAAAGCGAATTGACTTTAATAAATATATCCGCTTTTCAATTATATCATACCACGGCATGATTTACGCATGCCGCAGTATTCGCCAAATGTTTTTATAGACGTAAAGTATAACCTTGATTTTTATTACGCTTTCGCGTCGTAAACTATATCGTCAAAATATATCTCCGCGGGGCTACCTACCCAGAACTGCACCGCCCATACGCTTTTAAGACTGTTTTCGGTTAAGCCGGATTCCGCTAAATTAACGCTGAACTGCCACCACGTTTTAGGCGGTATAGATTTATAAACGTTTGGCTGAGTCGTCGTGTTATCCGAACATATTACTTTGAATATGCTCATTCCGAGCGCCGTTTCGCTATGATTGTACACCCAGAACGAAAGCGTTCCTATTCCCGAAAAATCTTTATTTCCCGTTACCGCTTCAGGCACGAAATTTATATTCGATCCCGATTTAAAATTCGCTTTCAACGAGTACGCTCCGCTGCGCACGCCGTCTGCGTTTTTCGACGTGTCGTTGCGGCTGAATTCGCAATTTCCGTTTTCCGCGTTGAGTTTATCGAGCGCGCATTCCGCTTCCGTTTCGAAACTGTTTTTTACGTCAGCGGGTACTTCGCCTTTCGAAGCGGGCTTTTGGGGTCTTGCGTCGTAAACTATATCGTCAAAATATATCTCCGCGGGATTACCTACCCAGAACTGCACCGCCCATACTCTTTTAAGACTGTTTTCGGTTAAGTCGGATTCTGCTAAATTTACGCTGAACTGCCACCACGTTTTTGCGGGAATAGATTTATACGTTTCGGGACTCATCGTCGTGTTATCCGAACATATTACTTTGAATATGCTCATTCCGAGCGCCGCTTCGCTATGATTGTACACCCAGAACGAAAGCGTTCCTATTCCCGAAAAATCTTTATTTCCCGTTACCGCTTCAGGCACGAAATTTATATTCGATCCCGATTTAAAATTCGCTTTCAACGAGTACGCTCCGCTGCGCACGCCGTCTGCGTTTTTCGACGTGTCGTTGCGGCTGAATTCGCAATTTCCGTTTTCCGCGTTGAGTTTATCGAGCGCGCATTCCGCTTCCGTTTCGAAACTGTTCTTTACCTCAGCGGGTACTTCGCCTTTCGATTCGGGCGCAACGGTTACGGTTGTCGTTGCCGTTACGCTATGCTTTCCGTTATCCGCCGTATAAACTATTTTGTACTCGCCTGTCTTTTCGACCGTGAATTTTTTGTCGTTCACGGTTACTTGCGCGCCTTCGGGATCCGTTACTTCAACGGTCAGCGTCGCGCCCTGGGAAATTTCAGGGTTTTCAATCGTTATTATATCCCCCGGCTTTGCGCTTTTTTCTTTCTCTACCGCGCCCATGGTTACGTAATCCGCTCTGCTGTCGTAAACTATATCGTCAAAATATATCTCGGCGGGGCTACCTACCCAGAACTGCACCGCCCATACGCTTTTAAGACTGTTTTCGGTTAAGCCGGATTCCGCTAAATTAACGCTGAACTGCCACCACGTTTTAGGCGGTATAGATTTATAAACGTTTGGCTGAGTCGTCGTGTTATCCGAACATATTACTTTGAATATGCTCATTCCGAGCGCCGTTTCGCTATGATTGTACACCCAGAACGAAAGCGTTCCTATTCCCGAAAAATCTTTATTTCCCGTTACCGCTTCAGGCACGAAATTTATATTCGATCCCGATTTAAAATTCGCTTTCAACGAGTACGCTCCGCTGCGCACGCCGTCTGCGTTTTTCGACGTGTCGTTGCGGCTGAATTCGCAATTTCCGTTTTCCGCGTTGAGTTTATCGAGCGCGCATTCCGCTTCCGTTTCGAAACTGTTCTTTACCTCAGCGGGTACTTCGCCTTTCGATTCGGGCGCAACGGTTACGGTTGTCGTTGCCGTTACGCTATGCTTTCCGTTATCCGCCGTATAAACTATTTTGTACTCGCCTGTCTTTTCGACCGTGAATTTTTTGTCGTTCACGGTTACTTGCGCGCCTTCGGGATCCGTTACTTCAACGGTCAGCGTCGCGCCCTGGGAAATTTCAGGGTTTTCAATCGTTATTATATCCCCCGGCTTTGCGCTTTTTTCTTTCTCTACCGCGCCCATGGTTACGTAATCCGCTCTGCTGTCGTAAGCTATATCGTCAAAATATATCTCCGCGGCGCCGGCAAACCAGAACTGCACCGCCCATACTTTTTTAAGGCTGTTTTCGGTTAAGTCGGATTCCATTAAATTAACTCTGAACTGCCACCACGTTTTTTCGGGAATAAGTTTATAAACGTTTGGCTGAATCGTCGTATTATCTTTACATATTACTTTGAATATGCTCATTCCGAGCGCCGTTTCGTTGGAATTATAAACCCAGAACGAAAGCGTTCCTATATCCGAAAAATCTATTCCGCCCGTTATAGCCTGCGCTATAAAGTTCACCGTTCCTTCGCCTTTTACTTCGGCTTTCAACGAATACGCTCCGCTGCGCACGCCGTTTTCAAACATTTCGGTGTCGTTGCGCGAAAAATCACATTTGTCGTTTTCCGCGTTGAGTTTATCGAGCGCGCACTCCGCTTCCGTTTCGAAACTGTTCTTTACGTCAGCGGGTACTTCGCATACGGGATCGGGATTTTTATAAACCGTAATATACTGCGTTTCGGTAGTCTTTTTACCCATAACGTCGGTTGCGGAATAGGTAATCGTGTAAACGCCTTTTAATTCGGGAGTAAATTTTCCGTCTGTAACCGTAACGATATTCCCGGAAGGATCTTTTACTTCCGTTTCGGGTTTTATAACGTTTCCGATAGCGTCCGTCGCCGTTGCAACGGCAATAACAACTTCCGTTCCGAGCAGCACTCTTTCTTCGTTCTTGCCGACTTTGAGTTCGGGCAAAATATCGTTCGCAACGACCGTCACGTTAACGATTTTTTCGTCGCTGAGTTTTCCGAGCGTTATCGTATACGCTATACGGTAATTGCCGGTAGTGGCGGGAGTAAAACGCTTTTCATTCACTTCCACTACCGCACCCGACGGATCGGTAACGGCAACCGAAAGCGTTGCGCCGTCGGTATAAGTTATATCCGGCACGACTACTTCCTGCGTAGCATAAACGCTGAAATCATTTACGTCGGATAAAAATTCTATCTTTTTTACAGAAGGATTTTTTCTTACGCAAGCGACGAACAACGTTGTGACTGCCGTTATAACCGCTAACAATAAAACAGATACCTTTTTCATATATTTTTTTATGGCGTTTGATTATTTGAGCGACAACTTTCTCCCTTTCGGCCGTATGCTGCATTGCCCGCCGCGCCATATCCTTTTCCCGTTAAACCTTGCAAAAACGCCGTTATTTTTTGTTGCGTAAATGCTATAGCTTTGAATTGTTTCGATTTTCGAAATAATTCACTCAGCAATATAATAACACACCGTTTACGGCTTGTCAATACCTTTTTTTAAAAAAATTATTTTTAAGCTTGAAAAATTTTTACAAAAAAAAGATTGCCTTTTTACAAAAGCAATCCGAATTACATATTACGCCTGAATCGCGCGTTATAAGAGTTTGTTTTTTATATCCGAAGAACAGATTCCCTGCGTTCTTTTCAGTCTGACGATTTTTTTATTGTTTTTTTCGCACCATTCTTCGACTACGCGGAATCTTTCGCCGACGTGGTCTTCGCCTAACGCTAAAATATCGAAATCGATATTTTCAAGAGTTTCGGGCGAAATAACGTTATAAGTAATTACCTTATCTACTATACGTATCGATTCTATTATTTCGACGCGTTCTGCGGTCGTATATAACATTTTCGCGTCCGGTTTGAATTTTAAAACGTATTCGTCGTTCTGCACGGCAACTATCAGATAGTCGGCGTGAGTTCTGCATTGTTTGAATAAACGCAGATGCCCGAGATGGAAAAAATCGTAAACTCCGAAAGTAAGTATTTTATTCATCGATATACTCCGCATATAATTTTTCAAGCGCGATTCTTAAAGGATCGTAACAACGCGCTTTTATTTTATCACGATATTTATCGTATAAAACAGGAAGTTCCGTGCAACCGAGAATACAGTCGCAACTGCCGTTTATAAGCGCGGAAAAAGTTTTTTGCACGGATTCGTCGTATTTATTTTGCTTGACCGCTTCGATGCAATATCTGAGCGCGGGATATTCGCTCGTATCGGGAACCGCGCTTTTAACTCCGTTTCGTTTAAGCGCGTTCTGATATAAAGCGGAGTCTATCGTCGCTTCGGAGCCGAGTATATAAACCCGTTTCACGTTATCTTTCGCAACGCGATCTGCCGTTTCTTTCACGATATTTACCACTTTCGGCTCGAATTCGGGGTGCTTTTCGTAAACTTTTTCCAAAAACAAATGCGACGTGTTGCACGCTAATATAATTCTGCTTGCCCCTGCGTTTATCAGGCTTTTTAAGGAATCGCTTATTTCGTTTACGAGTTCGTTTAATTTTTCTCCGTATAAAAACGCCCTGACCCGACTCGGCATCGTGCATCTGTTATCTATTATGATTCTCGGTCTGTCCCACTCTTTTTCGGCGCGGAAGACTTCCGCGTACCGATTGAATAAATTGATCGTCGCATACGTTCCCATTCCGCCGAGAACGCCTATTGTCAATTCGTTTTTCACCTATACCTCCGCTCAGACCGAACGCTGATACGCTTTATGACTGTAATCGCTTTTTATCCATTTATAAGCCGCTTCGTAATCGTCGATAGTGTCTATGTCGATAACCCGCATTTCCATGCCTTTCAGCGGCAACGACGGTTCGAGCATTTTATAAACGTAAGATTTTTCTTTTAACAATTTCGACGATTTGATTTTCATTACGCCCGCCCATTCGTACTGCGCGCGATTTTCGCCGAATCCAGTAACGAAGCCTTTATCGACGGTTATTCCTATCGGCTCGCTGGAAATTCTTTTCGTGTATCCTATGCATTCGTCTTCCGCCGCCGAAAAACGCGCAAAATCGTCGGGAGCAATCAATAAGTCCCCGTCGAGAGCGATAACGTTTTCTCTCGCTTTGAATAACGCCTTGTATAAACTTTCCGCAGGTCCCGTGGTTTTATAATCGTAATTGAAAGCAAAAGTTATATCTTTTCTTATTTTATTGACTTCTTCTATTACTTTTTCTGCCTGAAAGCCAACGACCACGCGTATATCGTCATACGATTCGAGCATTTCGAGTTGACGCGCTATCAAAGATTTGCCGTCAAGTTTCAGCAACGCTTTCGTCGCGCCCGTTCCCAAACGCGTACCCATTCCCGCGGCGCAGATTATAACCGTAGTATTCTTCTCGTTTATCATAACACCCTTTTATAATAAAGATTGCAAAAATTCAGCGCATTTTCTGTCGTCGTAAAAAGCAAAGTCGATACTTCTTATCAACGAAGGAGCAATATTCCTTACCCCGCCGAAACCGATGGAAACGTCGGCGTATCTGGTCATTCCGGTATCGTTGTCGCCGTCGCCTATAACCACTAACGGCTGGACGAATTGCTTTGCGGTAAGTTCTTTATCTATAACGCTTATTACCTGTTTTATTCTGTCGTCCGCAACCTGCGCTTTGGAACAATAAACCCTGTCGGTTATGCTAAGCTTTGCCATAAGCCCGCTTATCCACACGTCAAGATTTCCCGTTACCACGCAGCAACGCTCGGAGTTATCTCTTATAAACTTTACTATGTTTTCGTTCAGCGGTATTTCTTCTACGATTTTATTCACCTGCGACACGCTTATGTCTTTAAGCAGATTAACCCTGTGTAAAAAACTTACCTTGAACGGAATTTCTCCCGCCATAGTGGCTTCGGTAAGTTCCCGCATTTCTTTCTGCTTCCCGATTTTTTCCGCTATCGTTGGTAAAATTTCTTTTTTCGATATGGTTGAATCCAGATCGAAAAGAAACATAAAATCAGACATCTGTGTTTTCCTTAAAGTTATTTTATAATTTATACGCTTTGAAAATATGCCCCGATACGCGCTTTTCGACAGGCGGCAATTCCATATAATTTCCGTAAAAACTTTTAAGCCATTCGTCGTAACCTGCGGGGGCTTTGTACTCGCGACCTTCGAAGGTTACGTTCACAAAACTATCGAATACGCGCTTACTGCACACCACGCGGGAAGCGGAAGTAAAATTTCCCACTCTTTCGGTGGCGGCGGTTGCATATTTTGCGGAATTTTTTATCATGTCGCCTATAATTTTTTCCCTTTTTCTTATTTCGGGGCAAAAAACGTAATACAGTCCTTTGCGAACAAGACGCGCAAGGTTTATAAAAAATTCTCGTTTAAAAGTAATTTTCTGACTCCATATACTGTAAATTTCGTGCAGGCGGTCGCGCTCGTTAAACATTTTTTTAAGTTCTTTATCATCGTCGGGAGCGTTATCGTATACGAAAACGTCTATATTAACTTTGAGTTTAAATCCGTTTTCGTCAGGCTCGTATAAAACGGTGCGTTTATCGTAAACTTTTCCGAACGCCACGTAAAAATCGGGAGTGTTTTCGTAACAGACGAATTCGTAATTCCCGTTTTCTTTTCCGAATAATTCGGTAAATTTATCGTAATCTTTTCGCAGCATTCCGATATCTATATCGTCGTCCCACGGAATGTATCCTTTATGCCTTATCGCGCCTAAAAGCGTTCCGCAGTCAAGCCAGTAATTTATCGAATTCTTTTCGCAGAATTCCGTTACGTAATTCAATATTTCAATCTGAGTTTTTTTCAGTTCGTCAAGATTTATTTCGGTCATGACTTTCTCCAGACCATTCTGTCGACTATTCCCGTATAAGACTGAATAATTTTTACCACTTTATCCGACACGTTTTCGTCGGTATAATCGGGAACGGGTATACCGTTGTCGCCGTTTTTAACAGACTCCACGGCAGTGTCGACCGCCTGAAGCAAACTCTTTTCGGTAATCCCCGCAAGAACGAAACAGCCTTTATCGAGCGCTTCGGGGCGCTCGGTTGAAGTTCTTATGCAAATTGCGGGAAAGGGTTTTTTAACGGAAATATAAAACGAACTTTCTTCGGGAAGGGTTCCGCTGTCGGATACGACCGCAAAGGAGTTCATCTGCAAATTATTGTAATCGTGAAAACCGAGCGGCTCGTGCATTATAACGCGATTGTCGAGCAGAAAACCGCTTTCGTCAAGCCGTTTTTTACTGCGCGGATGACAGGAATACAATATCGGCATATCGTATTTTTCAGCCATTTTGTTAATCGCGCCGAAAAGCGAAAGGAAGTTTTTTTCCGTATCGATATTCTCTTCGCGGTGACAGGAAAGCAAAATATATCCTTTCTTTTTAAGGTTTAACCTGTTCAAAATGTCCGATTTTTCTATTTTGTCAAGATTTTTACGCAGAACTTCCGCCATGGGGCTTCCCGTAACGTAAGTGCGCTCTTTCGGAAGTCCGCATTCCGCAAGATACCTTCTCGCGTGTTCACTGTAAGCCATGTTCACGTCGGAAATTATATCCACGATTCTGCGGTTGGTTTCTTCGGGCAGACACTCGTCTTTACAGCGGTTACCCGCTTCCATGTGGAAAATCGGCACGTGCAGACGCTTTGCCGCAATTGCAGACAGGCACGAATTAGTGTCGCCTAAAATAAGCAGAGCGTCGGGCTTAACGGCGCTTATAAGTTTATACGAGCAATTTATAATATTGCCCACGGTCGCGCCGAGATCGTCGCCCACGGCGTTCATATATACTTCGGGGGCGGCAAGTCCGAGATCGTCGAAAAACACTCCGTTAAGATTGTAATCGTAATTCTGACCCGTATGCGCCAGAATACAGTCGAAATATTTTCTGCACTTGTCGATAACCGCCGCAAGCCTTATTATTTCGGGTCGGGTTCCTACGATTATCAGAAGTTTGAGTTTTCCGTCGTTTTTAAACGCTGTGTCCGAATAATCTGTTTTAATCATTTTAAACTTCCTCGTAAAAAGTGTCGGGCTTTGACGGATCGAAGCACTCGTCCGCCCACATAAACGTAACAAGATCTTTATCGCGGGATAAATTCTTTATCGAATGCGTGTAGCCGGGGATCATATCTACTACCCGAATATCTTCTCCGCTTACTTTAAATTCGTAAACGGGATATTTGTTGCCGTTCTCGTCAAGCCCTATTTTGCGCAGTTTAATAAGCCCTTCGCCGCTTACGACAACGAATTTTTCGTTTTTCGTGTTGTGCCAGTGATTGCCCTTTACCGCTCCGGGTTTAGAAACGTTGACGCTGAACTGACCGCCCGCAACGGATCTTATAATTTCGGTAAAACTGCCGCGCGCGTCTTCGTTCGTTCTGAGATTGTAGGCAAATTCTTCAGACGGCAGATACGAAAGCCACGTCGCGTAGAGTTTTCTTTTTAACCCGTCCGACACGTCGGGAACGCCGAGTTTTAAACGCATTGCGGGAAAAGATTTTATCGCGTCGGCTATAACGCCGAGCGTCGTTTCGTAATGCACGGGAACGGAACAATAACTGCCGGAACGGTTTTCTTTTCCCGAAAGCGCGTTTATCATTTCGTCGGTTAAATCGTCGATATAACAAACGTCCATATACGCGTTCGGATCGTTCACTTTTATTTCAAGTCCGTTTGCCGTGTTGTGGCAAAAAGTCGCAATCGCGCTGTTGTAGTTTGGCCTGCACCACTTTCCGAATAAGTTGGGAAAGCGATATACCAGAACTTTCGCGCCCGTTTCCTTTGCGTAATCGAAAAATAAGTTTTCGCCCGCCTTTTTACTCTCTCCGTACTTACTGCCGCGGTATCTTCCTTCGAGCGAAGCCTGTACCGACGAAGACAGCATAACGGGGCATTTATTGCCGTATTTTTTAAGAGTGTTTAAAAGAGTGGAAGCAAACCCGAAGTTGCCCTTCATAAAATCTTCGTCGTTTTCGGGTCTGTTCACGCCCGCAAGATTGAAAACGAAATCGGCGTTTTTGCAATAATTCTCGAGTTCGCTTTCGGTCGAATCAAGGTCATAAAGAAACAACTCCGTTATTTTCAGTTCGCCGCGCGTTTTATCTTTACCGTCGCGAACGTTTTTGAGCGCTTCGGTAAGGTTTTTGCCTACGAACCCTTTCGCGCCCGTTATTAAAACTTTCATAACCGCTCCTTGTCGCCGCTATCGTCTGATTTTTTAAAAAGTTCAAAATTTTTGTATAATTCTTTGCGTTTTTTTGCTTCGCTTATTGCGCTTCTCATTTCAGGCACCTTTCTCTTTCCCGTTATCACACGAAACAGCGTTCTGAAAAAAAACGCAACGTATGCAAGCGGACGCAACAAAACGTGTTTATATAATTTCGGGTACCGCCTTCTCGCCGCAGCGCAAACCGATTTAAACCCCTGCGCCGCTTCTCCGCCGTCGCTCACGCCGTCCTTTCCCCTGTCGGAAATCATTACGCCCTGCATCGCGCGCGAAGAGTCTTTAATTCCGAAGTTGCCGCCGTTTAACACGTCGAGAATAAATTTTTCGGCAAAATCGTTTGTAAAATCATTATACCACCCGTACGACGGAAAGCCAAGATATTTTTGCGATACGAAATATATTCCGCAGGCAAATTTCCATAACCCCGCCTTTTCAAGCCGCTCTCTGAACAGTTCGCCAAACTTGTCTTTAAACCGCGAAATGAAAAACGCAACGTCGAAAACGTGCCTTAACCCTACGCCTTCGGCAAGCATATGATGGTACGTGTGCATTAAAATAACGATAAGATGATGAAAATCGCTCGGCTTTACGAATGAAATATCGTCAAGAGTAACCCTTTCGCTTTTTTCCGAAATATCCGATAAATACTCTTTTATCACTCTGCCCGCTTCACCGTCGGGAATGCCTTGCGGCTCGAAATGCAATTCAAGGCGCACGCAACCTTCTTTTTCGTAGGCGATATGGCTCGGATGATTTTTGTCAACGGCCTTGTATCCCGCCGCCTCTATTACGGCCTTTGCCTTCTTAACGCAATCACCGCGCACGAGAAAATCAACGTCGCCCATCTCCCGCATGGCGGGATCGGGGTAATAGTACGCCGACGAGCAACCTTTGAGTATGCAGTACGCAATTCCGTTTTCGGTCATCATCTCGTCAACCGCGGCGTGCGCTTCGAATACTTCGGAATAATTTCTGAACGCCCTGACGGAAAACCGCTCGATGAGCGCGCCGAAACCCTGCGCCTTTACGGCGCTTTCGGGCAAAGCCGCAAGTACCGCAGGCACTACAGTCTGCAAATACGCTTCTTTAAAAATTTCACCCGGGTTTTCATCGCCGCGCAATTCATACTTTTCGCCGCGCACCGCCGAACTCAGTATTTCAAGCAGCGTTAAATTGTTTTTGCTTAAACCGTCGCTCATTTTTTTAATTCTTCTTGCACGTATTCAAGAGTTAAAAGTTTTTCTTTCACTTCGCTTACGTTAAGACGAGTGGTGTTGTCAGAATTGAATTCGGTAATCGTTACCTTTTCGGAATTGCCTTCTTTAAAATATTTGTCGTAATTAAGGTCGCGGTTGTCTGCGGGAACGCGGTAAAATTTGCCCATATCCACCGCTTTTGCGCATTCTTCTTTCGTCAGAAGCGTTTCATACATTTTCTCGCCGTGACGAATTCCTATAACGCGGATATCTTCCTTTTTGCCGCCGAATAACTCGCAAACGGCTTCCGCTTGAGTCTGAATAGTGCATGCGGGGGCTTTCTGAATAAGCAAATCGCCGTTTTCGCCGTTTTCAAACGCAAAAAGAACCAAGTCCACGGCTTCGTCCAAAGACATTATGAACCGCGTCATGCTCGGCTCGGTAAGCGTTATGGGTTGTCCGTTTTTTATCTGGTCTATCCAGAGCGGAATTACGCTGCCGCGCGAACACATAACGTTGCCGTAACGCGTGCAGCAAATTTTTGTGTTGCGGGAATTTCTCGATTTAGCCACCGCTACTTTTTCTTCTACGGCTTTGGTCATACCCATTGCGTTTATGGGGTATGCGGCTTTGTCGGTAGATAAGCAGATAACCGACTTGACGCCTTCGTCGATAGCCGCGGTTAAAACGTTGTCTGTTCCGATAACGTTCGTCCGCACCGCTTCCATCGGGAAAAATTCACAACTCGGCACTTGCTTCAAAGCGGCGGCGTGAAATACGAAATCAACGCCGCGAATTGCGCTTTTAACGGAATTAAGATCGCGGACGTCGCCTATATAAAACTTGATTTTATTCGCGACTTCAGGCATTTTTACCTGAAATTCATGACGCATATCGTCCTGCTTCTTCTCATCGCGGGAAAAAATGCGGATTTCGCCTATATCGGTTTTTAAAAATCTGTTAAGAACGGCGTTGCCGAACGACCCCGTCCCCCCCGTTATCATCAGGGTTTTGTTTGTGAAAAGTGACATAATTTTAACTCTCTTTGCTTTTAAAATTATTGTTTAAATTTTATACAATTTCTTAAAACATTATTGTTTAATTATCTTGATACGATTATTTTTCTAAAATATCCGCTATTCTTTTACAAGCAAAACCGTCACCGTAAGGATTGCTTGCATGCGCCATTTTATCATATTCATTTTTATCTTCAAGCAACAATTTAAAGTTTTTGTAAATCGTTTCTTCGTCCGTGCCGACTAACTTTAAAGTTCCGGCGGCAATCCCTTCCGGGCGTTCCGTTGTGTCTCGCATAACAAGAACAGGTTTCCCAAGCGAAGGAGCTTCTTCCTGTATCCCGCCGCTATCAGTCAATATCATATAACTTTGTGCAAGAAAATTATGAAAATCAATTACTTCAAGCGGTTCTATTATATGTATTCTATCGCAACCGCTCAATTCTTCTTCCGCCTCTTGCCGGACTATCGGATTCATGTGTATCGGGTAAATTGCCTTTACGTTTTTATGTTCATCCATAATGCGTCTTATCGCCTTGAACATGTGGTGCATAGGCTCTCCGAGATTTTCTCTTCTATGAGCGGTTATTATTATCAGTTTACTATCCTTTGCCCATTCTAATTCGGGATGCGAATAACTTTCTTTAACCGTCGTTTTTAACGAGTCGATTGCAGTATTGCCTGTAACGTAAATTGTAGACGAATTTTTACCTTCTCGAATTAAATTATCTTTGGAAAGTTCAGTCGGCGCAAAATTATACTTTGCTATTATACTTACCGCTTGTCGATTAAATTCTTCGGGATAAGGCGAATATATATTATAAGTTCGTAACCCCGCTTCTACGTGTCCGACTGGAATTTGCAAATAAAAACAAGCAAGCGCTGTTACGAACGTTGTAGACGTATCTCCATGGACGAGAACCACATCGGGTTTAACTTCTTCGAGAACGGCTTTTATTTTGTTTAATATATTTGTCGTTATATCAAACAATGTTTGCTTTTCTTTCATTATAGACAAATCGTAATCAGGCGTAATACCAAAAACGTCAAGCACCTGGTTAAGCATTTGCCTATGCTGTCCGCTTACGCATACCACAGTCTTTATATCTTTTCTTGTCTTTAATTCATTTACAAGCGGACACATTTTTATCGCTTCCGGTCTTGTTCCGAATGCGAGCATTATAGTTTTCATTTTACTCACCGCCATATTTTTAAATTCAATATTATAGTTGCTTACTCTAACTCATTTATGCAACTTTTTATATTCTGATTTTATAAATCTTCTTACAAAGATAGGTAAATAATCATATATCTTTTTACATATTGACCTTTTATATTTTGCTGCCGGCTTTGTAAATTGAGTAATAGCCTCTGTTGGGTCACGTTTAAACAGATCAAAAAAATTATTTCTGTTTTTTGAATTCCAAGTCTGCCTGTAGAACAATGGATTATACTGTTTGACATCTTCTATATTGCACTTGTACATTCTCATTTCAGGCTTTAGTTTTTCAACGACTGAAAAGCCTTTTGATGTATTGCAAACAATTGTTGAGAAGTTTTTTTTATCCCCACTTAGATACGGAAATACTTCTTCAAGCCCCTTAAAATCAGCAATAGTTATATCTCCAACTCTATTTTCATTTCTATAAATACAGTTTTCTCCACAAGACGGACGCAAACAATCTTGACTGAGAAATAATTGCATATACTGATCATTTTTTAAATATTTACACCCGGAACCTGATGAAATTTTAGTTATATAATCTGTTTCAAATACATTTCGTTTAGACCTAAATTCATAACTTTCAATTTGCGTATGGAATTGACGCTCCATTTCTCTTATGCAAGCAAGAAAAACGGTAGGACTTCCGACTCCATGACAAATTAGATCTATTGTTAAAATATTATTAGTCTCAAAGGCATCACCGAGATAATTTTTTAGCCCTGCAACTTGACAAGGCGTTCCGCAAAAAATAGCTTTTTGCCCCTTCTGTAAATGGCTTTTTATGTTTTGATATATACTGCCAACACAACTAGAAACATATTTAGACTTGCACAATGGATTTATATTATTAACTCCGATTACAGCTTTATGCTCCACATTAAATCCGTTCCACGCTGCGCCGACTATCATCGTTGAGTCATCGCTAAAGACTTTACAAATTTCTGAAAATGCTCCCCCCGACGCACTTCTTTTCCAAACATCAAAACTTTTCGTACACGCCGCATACGCTGTTTTTGGGAAATTATATTCTTGTTGAACATTATTTTTCGGACACACTCTCTCGCAGCGTTTACACCCGATGCAATCACCGACTATTTCAGGATATGCAAACCCCTCTTCGTCTTGTATCATTTGAATACAATTCTTCGGGCACACATTATAACAAGCAGAGCAACCTGTACATTCTTCTTTATTCTTTAAAAAAGGCATCATTGCAATGCTCCTTCAAGATATTTGATCGATTCTGCTTTATACGCGTCAAGCAAAATTTTAAATTTATTATAATTCATTGATTTAGAGTCATCAATATTATCTCCGCCATTAACAACAAAATCTTTGATATCAAATATACTTTCCAATTGTCTTATTCGTGAGTTTTGACAAATAGGATCATCGCTTTTAAATCGCATAAAAGTATAAAACTTCTTGTTGTATAACAATGAAAAAATCGTTCCGTGATACGAATCCGTGAATACGACGTTAGAATTATGAATTAACCATAGAAATTCAGACGGCCCGACTTTTCTGTTGATTAGCGACATCCACGTCGAATCTCTATCTCTTGCGCTCACACCTATTATTTTTAAATTTTTCTTATCGCAAAAATCTCTGACTTTTTTTTCATAATTATTATCTGAATTAAGAAAATAACAGAAAGCAAATGGCTTATCAATGTGCTTTATTGATTTTTCTATCTCCATATAATCTTTTATCTTTAAAAGCAAGGTTGGATCCAGCACCACCTTTGCATCAATATTTAAAACCTTTTTTAATAATTCGGCGCCGTCTTTCTCTCTAACTGAAACATGTGCAAAATCTGACAAATATTTAGAATATTCGGCTTTTAAGTTAATAGGGATATTGTCTAAACCAACGCTTGCGGCATACGAAACTTTTTTTATCGTAGAAGAATCTAAAAAATTCAACATATAAACAGGATTAAATACATTAGGAGCCCAAATCTGATCACTCCCAACCACTATCGCAGCATAGTTTGGGCAAGTTTTTAAATCTTCTTCACTATAATAGGGTTTTGTCTGATTTAAATATTTACGCCTAAAATTAGAAAAACTATACGTTGAATATTTATTGCAAATTTTACAAATCACATAGAATATGCGTTTATTTTTTTCAATCTTTCTTATAATAGGACTTCCATTATATTTAATATTTCTATAATTTATAATTTCGGCTTGAAAACCTAAGTCTTTAATTGTTTTTTGCAACGCATACGATTGTAGCGCGCTTCCGAAATTATTATAATAATGCCATGTTAGTATGCCTATTTTTTTATTAAACATTTTTCTCTTTTTTATTTAAAAAACTTTTTATGCTTGTGATTAAATATTTCAATGTTGTATCCTTTAAAAGCAATGATGTTAGTAAATAAGTTACCGCACCTAAAAAAAGCCCGACGCATAGTTTTAACCATATATATTTAATCATAGAAATTGCAAAATACACGACTATGAACATCACAGTTGAACTTAATAATGGTTTAATAAAATCAATTAACTGAGCAAATATTCCGTAAGTTAAATATCTTTTATTAAACGGCAAGCTTATTAAATACGATAAAAAGCCTGACACTATAGAACTAATCGCAATAGCTTTCACACCTATAAACAAGGCAATTGCAAGACTAATTATTTCTATAGTTTTTCTAATTATTTCAATAAATAGAGTTATGCCGCTTTTACCAATTGCCTTAATCGCCTGTGCTGATGCTATTTGCATAGGTTGAAATAAATAACTAATAGCAAAAATTTGTAAATAAATAATACAATCACGCCACTTTTCTGTTAAAAGCAGTAATACTAACGGTTCGGCAATAGCCGCTACACCTATTAAACAAGGAAAAACTATATAACAATTTATTTGTATAGTTTTCCTTAACATATTTAGCAGTATAATCCGATCATCCTGGCAATTCGCAAATGATGGCAACATCACTGTTTGAACTGTTCCGTTAACAGCATCCATTATCGTAGAAGTAAACGCTTTTCCCCTATTAAAATAGGCCAAATCCTCTGTGCTGTATTTTTTCCCGATAATCAAACTACGAATATCTAAAAAAATAGTAACTAATAAATTAGAAGCCAGTACTTTGCTTCCAAACGGAATTAAACTTTTAATCGCTTGACTGGAAAATTTTCCGGTTAATTTTACGGGCGCAACTATTGCCATCATAACACAATTCAGTACTTGCGTAAACAACTGTTGCACTACAATTGCCCAAACTCCGAATCCGGTTATGGCCATCAATACCCCTGCCACTCCGCCAACAATTACGCTTAAGAAATTGCTAATAAACAATTTCTTGAACTGCATTTGCTTGGTAACGTACGCTACTTGTATAGAATTAACAGCACCAGGAAAAAGTATAAAAGACAAAACTCTGACTATAGGAATCAATTCATCATTACTATAGAACTTCGCAATTAAAATTGCCGCAAAAAATAGCAAAACATAAAGGATTAAGGCAATAAGCAATGAAAACCACAACACGCTTTTATAATCATCGCGTTCTATTTCTTTTTTTTGAATTAAAGCAGTATTAAATCCCCCTTGAACAAAAACCGTCGCAACGCTCACAAATATAGTTACAAGCGCAACGGTGCCATATTCAGTAGGAGATAATAATCTTGCCAGAATTATTCCGAGAATAAAAGTCGCAAGTTGACTTCCGATTCTTTCAAAAAATTTCCATAACAAAGACGAAGCGACTTTGTTCTTGCTTATTTCCATTGTTATAAACCCTTAATTATTTTTAACCACTCGTTGTCCCACCTTTCTTTATTAAACGAGCATTGAACGGTTTCTACCGCTTTCTGAGATAAAAACCTTCTAAACTCATAGTTTTCAATAAGTTCTTTTAGCGCAGCATAAAGTTCTTCTTCCGACGGCGAAATCATAATTCCGTTATATCTGTTTAAAACTATATTAGTCATGCCGCCAACGTTAGTGCAAACTACTGCACACCCCGCACCCATAGCCTCCAACAAAGAAAGCGAAGTTCCTTCCGAACCAAGAGTCGGAACAACAGCAATATCATGTTTAGAATGAATATCAAAACTTTCTTCGGGCGAAAATCTCGTAAGGCAAACATTTTGATATTTATTCAAATTTTCTTTTATAAATTGCTCGTCCGGTCCATCTCCTGCAATTGTAATTTGCAGATTATTAAATTCCACCAGTAACCTTTCTATTACTTTTGCAAATAAACGAGTTCCTCGATACGGGACAAATCGCCTAGCAAAGATAATCTTAATTGTGCCATCTTTTAATAGTTCGCGTCGGTTTATCGTGCCAACAAAATTAGGTATAACAATTATTTTGTTATTTATATTTTTAACTTGCGTTCTGTACCAATTTAAAAAGTTGTAGTCAACGGCAACTATGTTATTCACTAGTTTATAACGCATATATTTTTTTATAGTTCCAATAGAGTTATAAATAATTTTTAAAATATTACTTGTATTCGATTCCTTTTTATAACTGGTTATATCCCACGCTACGCCATGCTGAATTGCAATTGATTTTGCAAAATCGTTTTTTACAATCATATAATCGGTAATAAAAAGCAATATGTCATTATTTTTATCAGGCTTGGCTTCTTTTAAAAATTTTTTATAAAGCATTTTTTTTGCTTTATTATAATTTTTTATAGGAACCTTTTTCCCGATTACTCGAACTCCTTCGTAAGAAGTTTCAAAGTCGGTGTTCGCAAACTGATAAATTGTAACCTTCGTCTGGTTATTTATAAGTAATTTGGATAACTCAAAGCAATATGTTTGAACTCCACCGATTTTAAAATCTATACCTATATAATCTAAAAAACTTGATATTAAAATAAATATTCGCTTATACATTACTTATTCACCATCAACTATTTATTAATAAGTTTTGCTTTCTTTTTAGTTTAAAGTTGATGATAAATCCCATAAAAAACCATAAAATTGTGGAACTTAGATACGATCCACTAAACATAAGCATTATCACATCACTTAGCAAAAAAATTAACAATAATGAAACATTGTAATCAATTTTTTTAATTTTTATATATTTCTTAATAAACAAAATTATAGCAATAATAAAAATAAAAAAATAAAATACACCACCCCCAAGCAGTATTTCCAAAAATAGATTATGCGGATAAAAAGTATACATAAATAAGCCATAAATACCATACCCAAAAGCTAATCTTTGAGATATTAAATTCAAGGCGTTTTTATAATTTACATCTCTATAGGATGTCTCACTCACATCAATACCATCACTTGTAATATATGAAAATATCCTTTTAAGCCCGTTTTTTATTGTCGGATTCTCACTATTCAGTATTAAAACGGCAAAGAGTATAATAGCAATTACACTTATAAGCTTAATATATAGGTTTTTGCCGCTTCTAACAAAAAATGTTACATACAAAAAATATACTGCAAGTAAAATAAAGCCTCCACGTCCTCCTGTCACAACTAAAGATATCCCTTGCAATAATAAAAGGAATAAGCAGAAAATCCTATATAGTTTATTACATTTAAAAAACTTTAACCTGTCTGAATTTTGATCGTTAAAAAGTAAAAAATAGTTCAACCCAAAAGCAAATGCAGACAAATATGATAAGTTTTGATAGGTTATAGTTCCAGAAGTTGAATATGACTGTCTACCATCTCTTAAAAAGTATATGCCATTAACAACGACTATCAACGATATAATCAGCATAAATATATCGGATGTTTTCCATAAATTTTTCAAAAAAGAATCTTCTTGCGAAACTACCATTCCAAATAAAAATGCCGGTAAAGACCAAACAATAAAGTAAGTCCACATATCAAATGCCAGTTTTGATTCATTATTGAGCAAA
Source organism: uncultured Clostridia bacterium (assembly GCA_934248055.1). GTDB lineage: Bacteria > Bacillota > Clostridia > Christensenellales > Borkfalkiaceae > HGM11412. The sequence continues at coordinate 38,903 of CAKQKI010000005.1, forward strand.
ACACATGAAAATAAATACCCCACAACAAAAATATAACCAACTGTTATACCAACCAAACTAAAAGTATAGTTCTTACGAATACCTGTATAAATAGCTATAGTATACGCTAAAAATGCAATAGCTATGTTGTAAACGCGGTAAATCAATGAATGCTCCGTATATTTATACCCTATAATGGTTGTAATAATGGTAAAAGATAAAGAACCAAATATTACAAAGTATGGAAACCAGTTTTTTAACACCTTCATTTTATCGTTCACTAATCCCTAAAATATAAATCTCGCGTGTAAATTTTGTCGAGAACGTCTTTTAAATCATCAGAATATCTGTTTGCAATAATTATGTCCGACTGCTTTTTGAACTCATCTAAATCACGCACTACTCGACTGTTAAAGAAATTATCTTCTTCCATGGTCGGCTCGTAAATTATAACCTCTATTCCTTTCGCCTTAATACGCTTCATTACACCCTGTATAGACGATTGTCTGAAATTATCGCTGTTCGCTTTCATTGTTAAGCGATATATTCCAACAACTTTCGGATTTTTACGGATTATTTGCTCGGCTATAAAATCCTTTCTCGTGGAATTAGATTCTACTATTGCGGAAATTAAATTTTGCGGCACGTCCATATAGTTTGCGCGAAGTTGTTTCGTGTCTTTAGGTAAACAATACCCGCCATAACCGAATGAAGGATTATTATAGTAATCGCCTATTCTCGGGTCGAGCGAAACACCTTCTATAATCGACTTCGTTTCTAACCCCTTTAATTCCGCATAAGTGTCGAGTTCGTTAAAATAGGCAACTCTTAACGCAAGGTATGTATTTGCGAATAATTTTATTGCTTCCGCTTCGGTTAAGCCAACATATAGTACGCTTATCTCTTGTTTTATTGCGCCGTCTTTTAACAGTCTCGCAAAAGTTTTCGCCGCGTTTAATAGTCTTTCGTCACCTTTCGGATAGCCGACTATTATTCGGCTCGGATATAAATTATCGTAAAGAGCATGCCCCTCACGCAAAAATTCGGGGCTGAAAATTATATTCTCCCAAGCATATTTTTTTCGCACGCTCTCCGTATACCCCACGGGAACTGTAGATTTTATAATCATTATCGCGTTTTTATTCACACGAAGAACTTGCTCGATAACGCTTTCCACAGCCGAAGTGTCGAAATGATTTTTGTCGGGATCGTAATTCGTAGGCGCGGCTATTATTACTAACTCCGCATCCCTATACGCAGCGTCGCCGTTGGTCGTTGCAATTAAATTTAAATCTTTGGTTGCTAAATATTCCTGAATTTCCTTGTCTACTATAGGAGATTTTCTCGCGTTTATCATTTCAACTTTTTCGGGAATTATATCTACGGCTTTCACCTCATTATTCTGAGATAACAATATTGCCATAGATAAACCAACGTAACCCGTACCCGCTACCGCTATTTTCATATTTATTACCTCTTTACTCTATACTTCTTCTTGCAATTTCCTTATACGAAAAAACCTGCATTCCTTTTTGCTCAGCAACTTCTTTCATTTTCGAAATAACATCGGGTTGCATTACGTTCAATAGCTTTTCTTCTATTTCTTCAACACTGTCGTTATACAAGAATTCAACATTTCCACCCAAATCAACATGAGTAGTTCCTTTCCAATATTTTACTATCATAGGCTTTCCCTGTCCCACAACCTGTTCCCAAAAAACAGAGTGCCTTCCGGGGAAAACGACTAAATCCGCCGCCTCAAAATAATCGTAGGACAATTCCGAATTTATCCACCCAATGTATAAAACGTTATCACATTCCTGCGTTAGTTCTTCAATTTTAGGTTTTAACTCTTTAACTACCGAGCCAAAAACAATCAACTTTATTTTGGAATTAGCCATCTTTTTTACGGTTTCCATTAATAAAATAGTTTGCTTTTTCTCTAAATCTATTTTACCGCCCGTAACAATCAAAAAATCATCATTTAGAATTTTATATTGATCCCTTATGACCTTTTTCGTATTCAACGCTTTTAATTTTTTAACGAGTTCATCATCCGCACCCATTACAAGCAACTCACACTTATCTTTTGGCAGTTTATATAAATCAGTTAAAAAATCTACTCTTGCAGGAGTTACACCATAAAATTTTTTAACGTATGGGTTTAACTTTTTTGCATAATGTCTCCAAATAATCTTATGCAATACATTCTTTGAGAGCCAATTACGCGCACTGTTTGAATAGTCTGCGTGATTGTCCGCATAAATGATAACATCCTTATGTTTTTTCTCATATCGAATAACCTGTTTAGAATCTATGAATTGAAAATCATGCAAAAAAATAATGTCTGGACTTTCCTGCTCTAAAATTGAAATAAAGTTAGTATACCGCTTAAATTTTGACTTATCATTTGTTTTAAACTTGTTAGGAATTCTATAAACCGTAATTCCATATTCGTTTTCATACTTCATTGTTGTTTTCGACAACTTTATAAGTTTTGCATTAGAATCTAACGAATACAATGACGCTATCACAACAACTTCATTCCCAAGGTCTTTATGATATTTGGGCAATAAATTATCCTGATAAGAAAAACCGTCCGTTACCGTTCCGTTTAAACAAATATGTACTATTTTCATAACTATTTTGTTAATTTATGTACTCTTGCACGCTTTTTATTATATTTTCTATCAATAAAACCCGAAATTTGGAATTTAACAAGCGACATCGCCCACGATGGTTCCAAATTCGTTCTATCCAACTGAAATTTATCTGTTTTCGGAAGAATCGGACTACTGTTGGTCATCATTCCGAGTTTAAACCCCGATTCTTTTATCATATCCGACGCCTGCTTTGTGTAAGTTCGCTCTTCACCACCACACCAACAAAATAAATCAATACTTTGATGTGTAATATTTTCTAATTCTACCTTTGCATCAAAAATTTCATGTCGCAATGTTTCAGGCGTATCGACGATACTCATTCTATGGTGTGTATATGTATGACAACCTATCACTGAATTATCGGCAAGAAGTTGCATTATTTCTTTTTGCCCGATATAATCGGTTTTTAAACCGAAACAGTTAGTATATTGAACCTCTCCAACTAACCCTGCTGAAATCATATACCACCCCACCGCATTATATTTTTTTAAAATCGGATAAGCAATCTCATAATTTTCTAAAAAACCATCGTCAAAAGTGAAAATTATTCCGGGTTTTGTCTTAAATGTATACTCACAATTTAAAAATGAATTTAATTTTTGATAATCGCAATTTTCAAACTTTTTTGTCAGCCATGCGACTTGTTTTTCAAACTGCTTAGCGTATTTTTGCGGTGAAAAATGATAGTTTACAATTCTTATGTAATTGTTCTTGTATCGCTTATTTAATTTGTATAAACTTAAGTTGTTTAAACCAAACACTTCACATAAAAATGCAATAGTTTGTTTTGCCAAAAAAAATAATCTCATAATATAACGCCTATATATTCGTTAACCATACTTTGCTTATCAACAGGGGAAAGGTATGGCAAAACATTAAAACTTCCGTCAAGTAAAATTCTATAATTCCCAAGAGATATAACGTTCTCACTCGGCACGGATTCCACACTTCCGCCCGTCGGATAGGTTATAACTGGCGTACCGCACGCTTGCGCTTCTAAATTTATCGTGGGATAATTATCTTCGTAAGTCGGGTTAAACAACACGTCGGCGGCGGTGTAAATTTCCGCGAGTTCGGTAAGACTGTCTGTTCGCTTTATGCCTATAACGTTCTTCGGCAAGTGTTTCAACTGCTTATCGCTTAACCCGATTAAAACAATGCGATATTTATCGTCGATTATTTCCGAAAGTTTTATAAAATCGCCAAAACCTTTTCTTTGCTCCCAAACGTTGGCTACTCCTAAAATTATTACTTTATCGGTTAAGCCGTTCTTTTCGCGAAAATCGCTCGGCGTGGGTTTAAAAACGTTCAGGTCTATGCCGTTGTTTATAACCGTTATCGGATAATCTTTCAAAAACGAGTTTTCAACTTCCGCTTTCAGCCATTTTGAAGGCGTAACGAGTCGCATGTTTTTAACGCCCGTAAACGCCCTTTTCTTTCTTTCGAAATTTCGCTTTGCAAAACTGAAAAGAACGCTTTTCGGATACTGTTTTTTTTGCGGGCATTTAAAACACTTTTCCTGCCATTTAAAGCATTTTACGTATGTATAATGCGAACAATGCCCCGTATAAGCCCAGCAATCGTGCAAAGTCCACACGATTTTTTTGCCGCAGGTTTTAAGATAATCGAATAATATTTCAACGTTTAAAAAATAACCGTGAATATTGTGAAGATGGATAACGTCAGGATTATAATCTTTTATCCATTCGACGAATTTACGCGTTACGGCTTTACTGCAAAACCCCGAACAATCAAAAAGCCTTGCGGCAAGCGCATGCATCTTAACGTCGAAATCAAAGCCTATTTTATGCGATATGTTTTTATATTTTTCCGAAACCGAACCCCTGCCGTAAGCGATTTTGCACTCGTGTCCCTGTGCGATAAGCATATCGGCTATATCGGTGCAGATTCTGCCCGTACTGCCCGTGCCGCAAACGGAGTTAATCATTAGAACTTTCATTTTTTCACGATGTCCTTAAATATTGTTTCAAGCACGGAAAAAAAGTGTTCTTTAGTAAAATTGTCGACATAATATTTATAAGCATTCTCGCCGAGTTCGTTGCGTTTTTCATGAGAAAAAGATATAAAGCCGCTAATCTTATCCGCGAGCGAAGACGAATTTTCCGCTTCGGCAACCAACCCGCAATCTGCCTTTTTTATTACCTGTGCCGTTTCGCCGTCCGCCGCCGCGATTACGGGTTTACAAGCCGCCATATACGACTGCACTTTGCCCGGAAGAGTTTTCGCCACGAGTTCGTTTTTAAACATAGTTACGATCATCGCGTCGGCCTTTTTATAATACAGCGGCATTTCGCTAACGGGTTTTCTGCCGTAAAAAATAACGTTATCCGTGCCGAGATCGGCGGCAAGCGCTTTACAGTCGGCAAGCGACGAGCCGTCGCCCACTATATGAAATTTAATCTTTTCGTTATTTTTAAGCATTGCCGCCGCTTTTATAAGCGTTTCAACGCTTTGCGCTTTTCCGACGTTGCCCGCAAAAACGAAATCGACGGTATCGTCGGGAATTTTATAGCACGTTTCGGGCGAATAAACGCTCTCGGCGTACTGCGGAAGACAGGTTATTTTTTCTTTATCGAAACCGAATTCTTTCGCAAAATACTCTTTAAACGACTCGCTCGTGACGAGCAACTCGTCAGCCGCGCGGTAAATCCTTGCGGAAACCTTTTTATAATGCCTGTAAATAAAAGAATTTTCTTTTATGCCGCCTGCCGTAAGACTTGCGGGCCATAAATCCAAAACGTATGTAACGAGCGGTTTTTTGTTCAGTTTTTTATACCTTACAGCCGCTTCCGCCATCATAACGGGCGAAAGTTGGTTTGCAAAAACCACGTCGTAATCTTTATCGAGTTTTTTTACGAATTTTTTTGAAGACAAAGCGAAACTGTAATAATTCAGAACTCTGAATAGAACGCCTTTTCTGCGCGGGATTTCAAAGCACCTGTAAATTTCAACCCCGTTTAAAAATTCGTGTTCTTTGCTTTTGTTTTTATATCCGCAATAAATTTTGCCGTCGGGATAGTTCGGCGTTCCCGTCAAAACCGTTACCTGATTGCCGCGTTTAACGAGTTCTTCGCATATATCGGTTATTCTGAACGGTTCGGGATAATAATGCTGGCATACTACTAATATTTTCACTCTTCGTCAACCTTCTTTGCGTTCCGATCATCGTCGTTTCCGTTGCGGGTAAAAATAACGGCTATCGTTTGGAATATGAGTTTTAAATCAAACCATAACGAAGCGTTTTTTACGTAGTACGCGTCCATTATCGCTTTATTTTTATAATACACTTCGTCTCTGCCATGCACCTGAGCATAGCCGGATATGCCCGGTTTAAGCGAGAAAACTCCGAGTTTATCACGCATATCGTTGCACTTTTTTTCGGTAAGACAAAGCGGTCTGTAACCGATAAAAGACATCGTGCCGACAAGCACGCACCAGAGTTGGGGTAATTCGTCAAGCGAAGTCTTACGCAAAAACCGACCGACGCGCGTCTGATACCGCGCGGAATCGTCAAGGCAGGAAGTTGCGGTGTCGTGCGGGGCGCTCGTTTTCATAGACCTGAATTTAATGCATTTGAATATTTTACCGTTCTTTCCCATGCGTTTTTGTTTAAATAAAACGCTGCCTTCGGGATCGTCGCATTTGATCGCTATCGATACGACTAAAAACAAAGGGATAAGAATAACGAGAAATAAAAGCGACATAACAACGTCGAAAATTCTTTTAAAAAATCTGTATAACAGACGCTTTTTTTCGTTCGGAACGAAATTTTTTATATACTGCTCGTAAAACTCGTCTGAATATTCTTTTTCAAAATCAAAATTTTCGCCGAAAGCCGATTTTTCGTTTTTTACTTCTTCGGTGTTATCACTCATCAGCGGAATCCTTTTCAGCGGTTTTATACGGGTTTTATATAAATCCGACAAAATATTTTGTTCGAGAGTCGGAAACGGCGGTTTTACGTGACTTTTAACCTTTTAAACCATTAAAATCACATTCGTTTCGCTAAAATTAAACGCAAGCGATAAAACTACTTTTCCGACGGACTAAAACCCTGTACTTTTTAAGTCAATTTTATCACAAAAATATCAAAATGGCAAGTTATTTGATACAAAGATAGCACATTTTGAAAAATACTGCCCTTTTTCAACGCAAAAACGCTTTAAAACGCCGATTTTACGCCGTTTGTCGTTTCTGTAAAAAAAGGCGGCATAAAAGCCGCCTTTAAAATGGTTATTCGCCGAATTTTACTTCGGTTGCTTCGCCGCCCGCGATTGCGATCATTTCGACCGCTTTCGGCTCGAAAGCCGTCGCTTCGACGATGAGTTTTTTGGAAAGAGAATCGGAAACTTTAACCGTTATATGATTTGCGTTAATCTTAACAAGACCTTTAACGCGCATATCTTCCATGGTAACGGTTGCGCCGTCGTCAAAATTATCCGAAAGCATTTTAAGCGTTACTTCGTCGTAAATATATCTTTCGGGAATTTCGGCTGTTTCGGTTTTAAGAACTTTTTCGGCAAACTCGTCGTTCAGGTGCCTTACTTCTTCGTAAGTAACGCTGTCTTTTACGATATAATCGTAACCGAGTTTTTGCATGTAACTGAGAGATTTATCCGTATAAACTTCTGCAAAATTAACGGGTTCATATCTCTTTTTAACCTTAAAGCCTTCGTTTTCGGCAAGTTTGTCTATAAGTTCCACCGCGCGACGAAGGGAAAGCCCCGTGCGGATTTTCACGAAAGTGGGCTGATCGGGGAATTTTTCGGACACGTCTTTCGCGCGGTAATATTTAAGATCGATCGTAGCGGGATCGACGTTAAGGTAAAGTTTAAGGAATTTACCCCTTACGTAAAGTTTAGCCTGCAATCTGAGCGCTTTTTCGGGGTCGGCTTTCGACATCGACTTACCTTTCTTCGAGAAGTTCTCGCGGGATTTGGTAAGGCGGGAATGAACGCCGTATTTAAGGAACGCGTTTTCGATCGCGGAATAATTTTCTTTAAGTTCGTCGTCACCCGTTCTGATATACGTTTCAAACGATTTTCTTACGGTAACGCGTTTAAGTTTAACAACCGACTGAACAGCCGCAGACTCTTCGGATTCTTCTTCGTCTTCTTCGCTCTCTTCCGCGGGAAGAACGGCTGCGGACGAAGCCGCCGTTTCTTCGGCAACGCTCTCGGCATTGTCGGTCACGGTGTCGCTTTCCGCTTCGGCTTCTGCGGTTTCTTCAACGGGTTTTTCTTCTTCAACGGGTTTTTCTTCTTCAACGGGCTTTTCTTCTTCAACGGGTTCGGTTTCTTCGGAAGTATCTTCAATAATCGCTTCTGCTTCTTCCCGAGCCGTTTCTTCTTCCGTGCCTATCGCTTCAACTTCTTCCTGAATTTCGTTTTTAACGAAGAACATTCTCGTTACGATAAACGCAAGCGAAACGCAAAGGCCTATTATTACAAAAGCGCCCCTTATATCTATTTTAGATCCGAACACGCCGTTGACTACTATAAGAGAAAGCAGGCAGGCGGTGAATATAGCGAAAAGCACGCTGTCGATAACGTCGACCGTGCGACGTTTAAGTTCGGTAATCATTACGGCGAACACGGCAACGAACGCTACTATCGCCGCAACTTCGAAAGCGGACGTGTTTCTGCCTTCCAAAGTTCTGTAAAGTTTTAACGCTATGCCCGATTTATCGATGATAAGGATAAGCGCAAACGCAATCGCGCCCAACGCAACCGAAACGGCAAGTTTATTGTTTTTTATAAGTTGAGAGAAATAAAAGCCTACGCTGCCCTTTTTCACCGCGTATTCGAATTCTTCGTCTTCGGTGTTAATATGCGCGTTTTTGATAAGAAAGACGCTCGAAACCGCAAACACAACGAGCATTACGAACGATAAAACGAGCGCGGCGGTTTTCAGGTTGCCGTTTAATTTCAGCGCGACTATGAAAAGCGCGACCGAAGCGATAACGCCGATAAAGGCAATTACGTCAACTGTGCTTTGCTCGCGTTTTGAAAGCCTTATCGTATAAAGCGCGGCGTAGAGCAAAGCGAGAATTGCAAGCCCCGTGTAGAACAAAGGCTTTAAATCTTTGCTTTTTAAAATCGAACCCATTACGTTCGCTTTATCGAGAAAGACAAGGAAAAGTACCATTGCCACGATTAAAACGAGAGTATAAACGCCGAATTTTTTGAAAAAACTGCCGTAATACGAAGATATGGTAGCGTTGTTTTCGGGTTTAACCGAAACAGCGCCTTCACGGAAGTTTTTCGCCCTTACCGCAAACAGCGCGGCGATTATCACAGCCGCAACCGCAAGAAGAATTCCGCCCTTTAAAGCGTAAGACTTCGCTCCGCCGCAGATAAGGTAAATCGCCCCCGCTATAACGAGCAACGCGCCCGTAAAAAGAACGGAATCGGTAAGCCCCGCGCCCTTTTTCTTTAAACCGCACAGCGTGGGAATAAGTATAAGGACCGCCGCCGCAATCAGCGCGACTGCGGAAACCGTAATCGCCGCCTTGCTCGTTGCCGTAAGCGCAGACAAAAGGTTAAATCTGTCAATCGCGTAAACGGTAAGAACGGCAATCAGCGAAACGATGGCGCACGCGGCTACGTTTACCGCTGCCAGCGCGCTTTTAAAATAACACGCGTTTTCGTTTGTTTTTTTACTCATAACAATCTCCTTTTAAATTTATTTGGTAAGTCGGAAAACCGCGTTTTGCCGCAATTTTAGCCGACGAATTCACAATCAGAATTCAACCGCTCCGAACTGCTCGGGAGTAAGAGTTTTTTCGACGGCGTTAACGAAAACTTTTCTGTTTCCTTCTTTTTTAAGTTCGGTGCAACCCTTGAACGCGGAATTTTTTATATCTGCGTCGTTTTTAAGTTTTACCGTTTTAAGCGCGGCGCAGCCGTTGAACGCATACGACGGAATTACGCTTATAGATCCGCCGAAATTAACTTCTTCGAGACTCGCGCATTCCGAGAACGCATACTCTCCTATTTTGGCAAGAGCGGCGGGAAGATTTAACGGTTTTACGCCCGCAAGATTTTTACCGAAAGCGCATTTTTCGAAAGCGTGCGCCCCGATTACGGTTACCGAATTCATAGTTACGCTTTTAAGCGACGAGCAGCCGCTGAAAGCGTACGCGGGAACTTCCGTAACGTTTTTTATATCGATAGCCGCAAGCGACGAACAGCCGTAAAACGCGTACTGCCCTATTTTGCCTACGCTTTCGGGAAGAATTATTTCCGTAAGAGTGGTTACGCCGTAAAACGCGCACGAAGCAACGTCTTTCACGGTTACCGTCTGCGTTTCTTCGCCGGACTTCTTTTCGAACGAACCGCCCGTGTAAGTAACTTTTTTAAGCGACGAAGGAAGGTAATAAGTAACGTCGCTTCCCGTTACGAGAGCGGCGCCGTTGTCGTTTACCATCTGCGCTTTCGCGGTAATCGAAATATTGCCGCCGTCGGTATAACCGTCGCCGAAAATATAACCGAAGTGCTTGTATTCGTTTTTGGCGTCGTAAGAAGCGCCGATAAACGAAACGGTCATTTCTTTAAGGTTTACGCATCCGCCGAACGCGCCTTTTCCTATTTTTTCGATATTGTTTTTAATTTCGACCTTTTCAATCAGTTTATTGCCGCCGAACGCGCCCGCTTCGATTTCTTTTACGGGATAATTCTTATGCTCCGCGCCGAGCGCTTCGCCGTTCTCGGGAATGGTGATTTCACGGTACTTTTTGTCTATTTCGGAAAGTTTGCCGTCGTTTATTTTTTTGGCGTCGTCACTCGATACCTGATAGCCGGTTATAATATACGCGTCGCCGTCTTCGTTGAGTTTATATTCGAACTTACCCGTAACGGCTTCCGGATCTTTCCCGGAATTTTTATTGCAGCCGAACGCGAAAAGCGCGACGGAAAACGCAAGAATAAACACTAAAATTTTCGTAAGATTCTTCTTCATCGGAATTCTGCTCCTGTATCGGCGTGTTTTCGCTTTTAAGCGATATGCCGAAATATTAAGCACATTTTAACACTTTATGAAAAACTTGTCAATAATATGTCGGGCTTTATTCAAGAATTTTTGCGTATATTTTAATTATATTACGAGCGTAACCGCTTTTTTACGCTTTTCTTATAAATTCTTAAATCGGAACATAAAAAATACGCGCGCCGACGCGACGGGAATTATCGCGGAATAAAAGCGGGCGGATAACGTTTTAAAACTTTGTAAAAACGGCACTTTTCACGCGCATTTTGCAAGGTTTGTATTATTTCCGCACGCGGACGATATAACGCCGCATAAAACGTTTTTTATAAAATATTTCGTTTTACCCGTTTTCCGCGACCGCCGCGAAAATTATTTCGGATTTAATGAAATTTTGCCGAAAAAACCGATGAAAAATCGTTGAAATAACGGCGTGAATATGGTATAATAATTTTGAAATAAAGTAAGCGGTCGCTTTGCGGAAAAAGTAAATTATCAAAACCCCTTTATCTCCGCGTGTTTTCGCTAATTTGTTATCATTAAATATCGGAAATCAAGTCAATGAATAAAAACAAAGAATCGCGCGCGGCGATTAAAGAGTTATCGTCTTACGTTTACGCGCCCGCCACCGAAAGATTTAAGAAATTCAGTTCGTCCGTTCTCGGCGTCGATATCGACGACGTTCCGTCCGAACAGGGCATTTTTATGAAACAATGCTCTTCCATAGTCTTTTACGCCACTATTTTATTTTTGATTACCAACGGTTTTTATCTTATAAAAAACCTTATATTCAAAACCACGATAGTTATCGACATGGTGCCGCTTTATATGATGGTTGCTTCTTCCGCGGCAATGCTCTTTTTCCTTATTTTTTATAAAAAGCACGATTCCGCGCCGTCGCGCTACGCCCTTCTTTTCTATTATATTATAGTTATAGCGAGCGTTACCGTTTTTATGGTTTCCTGCAACTATCACAAAATCGGGCTTTCTATTTCGATGTGCTATCTGTTCGTTATAATGATTGCTCCTACGTATAAGTTGTCGGACACGATACTCGTATGCGTTCTGATACTCGTAAGTTGGTATCTCCCGTCCATTCTTCCGTATGCCGAAAATTATAATTTATTCAAGCACTTTCTGGTGCGGTTTGCAATCATCGCGGGATTTATATCCGTCCGCTCCGTTTTTATCCGTCAATCCGTAAACGAACGCAAAATCAAAGAAATGAGCAACGCTTTTATAAATCTTGCGTTCAACGACGTGACCACGGGAACCCTTAACAAAAAAGCGATGGAATCTTACCGCGCGTTCGTAAGCGAAAAATTATCGCCCGATAAAGTAAGCGTGATAATTTACGATATTGACAATTTTAAATCGTATAACGACCATTACTCCCACATGCAGGGCGACGAAGCGCTTAAACATATTTCCGAAAGCGTTACGAACGTTCTTGAAAAAACCGATCTTTATCTTTTCCGCTTCGGCGGCGAAGAATTCGTTGTAATTCTGCCCGACGCCGAAGAACGCGAAGCGGTGCGCGTTTCGCTCGAAATGCTCGGAGCCATCCGCTCCGCCGCCATTTCAAGAAACGATTTGCCGCAAAAAAATATTCTGACCGCGTCGTTCGGAGTTTCTTCGGGAACGAAAGAAGAATTGAGCGACCTTTCACTCCTTCTGAAAGCGGATAAACAGTTGTATATCAGTAAAAACAGCGGCAAAAACAGCGTTGCCGCAAGCAATGAAATATATAAGTAGCAGATAAAAACAATAAAATATACGTAGCCGCAAGTCCCTTTTGAAATTGCGGCTCGTTGTATTTTTTATTAATTCGGTATGATAAAAATTATAGAAATATGTAAAATATGTGAATTTATTGCTAATAAATCTATATTTCGACAATTTGTACAAAAATATTTTAAACAAAATTAGTTAAAATACTTTATTTTTTATTCCGATAGTGCTATAATTTTTTTATCGTTTACAAAAAGGAGCAAATTATGGCAAATAAAAGTGTTGTTATCATAGAAGATAACATAGACACGGCGGCTGAAATAGCGTCGGTCATATCGGAAATGAATGAGTTCACGGTTGCGGGTACCTGCACCGACGGAGAGCAAGGAGTTGAAATCGTTAAAAACGTAAATCCCGATTTCGTTATTTTGGGAATAGTTCTTAAAAACGCAGACGGCTTCGAAGTTATGGAAAGAATAAAAAGCGCGGGAATTAAAAGTTCGGTTATCGTTATAAGTTCGTTTACGAGCGAAAGCGTTATAAGCAAGGCTTTATCTTACGGGGCGATATATTATATAGCCAAGCCTTTCAAACCGGAAACGCTTAAATCGAGAATGAAAGAGATAGCCGAAATTCCCGACTCCGTTCAGATTACGGACGGCGAAAACGACGCCCGCGACTATCGGGAAGCAAGGCGAAGAAAATCGCTCGACGAAAAAATAAGCAAAATTTTCATTTCCGTAGGCATACCGCCGCATATCAAAGGTTACGGATATTTGCGCGAAGGCGTGAAAATGGCTGTTGAAAGCCCCGGAATAATAAACAACATAACCAAGCAACTCTACCCCAGAATCGGCGAAAAATACGACACTTCGGCAAGCAAAGTAGAGCGCGCCATACGCCACGCGATAGAAGTTGCCTGGAACAGGGGGAGAATAGAAAGCATAAACTCGATGCTCGGCATTCGCGCGTATATAGGAAACGATAAACCCACGAACGGCGAATTCATCGCCCTTATCGCAGACAAAATGCTTCTCGAAGGCGCGTAAATAAACCGCGCCTGTAAAAGCGTATTCGCGGCGATTTTTTGCAGAGTAAAAGGGCTACCTACCGAACGCACCGCACCCTGACGGTCGCTGAAAACGGCGGAAAAGACCCCTTTTTCGGCAATCGGCAATAGCGTAAGCAATCCCCGATTAAAAAAAATATAAAATAATTTGATTTTTTTATTAAAAAAGGTTTACAAATTCCATTCCTGTGATTATAATAATCAAGCGAGTATATGAAAGCGGGCAAAAAGAATTTGCCTGCGGAAAAAGGAGTTTGATATGCCCAAATATATTTTATGCCCGAGATGTGAGTTGAATTATATTCTCGACACCGAGAATTATTGCGACGTTTGCAAGGCGGAAATGAAAATCGGTCCGCAACTTATGTTTTCCGCAAACGAAGATTCGAGCGAACAGGTTCTTTGCCCCGTATGCAAGCAACGGTATATAAGCGAAGACGAAGAAATGTGCGAACAGTGCCGCGAAGAGCAGGAATATAAGCGCGAAAAACTCGGCGACGATATAGAGTTGGAAGACGGCGACGAATGGCGCAGGTATCTTGACGACGACGAGAAAGACGTTATTTCGAGCAAAGGCGACGAAGACGAAATGGTTTCTCTTTCGCAAATCGAAGAGGAAGAAGCGCTCGACGATTTAGACGAAGAAGACGACATCGACCCCTACACGAACGAAAAAATCGGCAAAAAGTCCGACGACGATTTCGTTGACGACGATTTCGATTATTCGGATATAGACGAAAAAGATTTTGAAGACGACGAAGAAGACGAAGAAGAAGACGAAGACGAAGACGACGAATAATTCTTATTCTGAATAAATTTTGCGGGCATTGTCTATAATCGCAATATGATTAAAAAAACGGCAAGCGTGCAATCCACCAAAGAGAAAATACGCAATTATTTCAATAAACGCGTAGAAGTATCGGTAAATCTCGGGCGGAACAAATTCGTAAGTTTTACGGGCGTGGTTACTAATCTTTACCCCGCTTTGTTTACCGTTACCCCGATAGGCGACTTTAAGGGTAAAACCGCGTTTTCTTATTCCGAGTACATGTGCGGAATGGTTAAACTAAAAGAAATAGCAAAGTAAAAAAGCAAGGTTTTCCCAGCAAATTTTAAAGTTTTATAAAAAAAGAGTCCTTTACTTACGGCGCGACGATATACGCGTTTGCCGCTCGTTCGGGACTCTTTTTATTTATTTAAATAATTCATTCTGTTGCCGACTGTTTTGCGGCGCTTATTTATTTTTCGGGAAAATTTTCAAAATATTTTTCTATATACTCTTTAAGGGGTTGAATAATCGACTTTATTTCAATATCGGACGTGTTTATCATAAGATCGTAAGAAGACTTATCTCCCCATTTTCTTTCCGATATAAGCGCGCTCGTTCTTAAACGGTTGCGGTCGATACCGCGCATTTTTCTGATAAGTTCTTTATCCGAAAGAATTTCGCTTTCGCGCGCGTTTTGCCTGCAACGCGCAAGTTTTGACTTTTCGCTTGCGTAAACGAAAATATTAAACGGCGAAAATTTATCGAGAATGGAATTCGCGCTTCTGCCGATTATAACGCAATTGCCTTTTCTGCCGATTTCGGTGATTATTTTTTGCTGCGCCACAAGCACGTCTACGGACGGCTGATAAGTATACGGCATATACGCGAAAGTCTGCCCTATATGAATGGGAAACGCGCTTACGCCGTTTTCCACTACGCTTGAAACGTAATTTTCGTCAAGTTCGGTTTTTTTGGCGATTTCGGTTATTATTTCTTTATCGTAATAAGAAAAACCGAATGCGTCTGCAAGGCGTTTTCCGAGTTCTCTGCCGCCGCTGCCGAATTCGCGGCTTACCGTTATGATTTTCATATTTTCTCACTCCCCCTTTAATATTTTATCGCAATAACCGATTATTGTCAACAATAAACCGTATTTTTTGCGTATAATGCAGTATGAGAATTTACGTATACGCAATTTGCAAAAACGAAGAAAAGTTCGTTAAACGGTGGTACGAATCGAT
The DNA here is from genome assembly GCA_934248055.1 of uncultured Clostridia bacterium. GTDB lineage: Bacteria > Bacillota > Clostridia > Christensenellales > Borkfalkiaceae > HGM11412. Next base: position 54,359 of record CAKQKI010000005.1, read on the forward strand.
GAGCGAAGCAGACGGCGTTTTCGTTCTCGACACGGGTTCTTCGGACGAAACCGCAAGTAAACTGAAAACTCTCGGCGCAACCGTTGCCGTTAAAACGATAAAGCCGTGGCGGTTTGACGAAGCGCGCAACGAAAGCATGAAACTTCTGCCCGACGACTGCGACCTTGCGGTATGCACCGATCTTGACGAAGTTTTCGATAAGGGCTGGCGGAAAAATCTTGAAAAAGTCTGGCGGAAAGGGGTTAAAACGGTAACTTATAAATACGTCTGGTCAAGCGATTGCAAGGGAAACGAACAGGTGGTTTTAAGATACGACAAAATTCATTCCCCGAAAGACTTTATATGGAAATATCCCGTACACGAAGTGCTTGTTTATACAAAACCACAAGATTACAAGGCGGTTTTTTGCGAAAATATCGTTTTAAGGCATTTCCCCGACGAAAAAAAATCACGGTCTTCTTATCTCGGACTTCTGAAATCCGCGATTTCTTATTACCCGCGCGACGCAAGAAATTATTATTATCTTGCGCGGGAATACTTTTTTCTAAAAGATTACTTTTCGGCGGAAAAAACGTTTAAAAAATACCTTTCTTTCACGGACAATTCATATTCTTCCGAAAAGGCTTCCGCGTACGCGTTTCTTTCCGACTGCGCGTTGTTTTCGGGGGATAAAATTTCAGCCGAAAAATATCTGCTTTCCGCTATTTCGACAGATCCGTCGATAAGAGAAGGATATATAGGCTTATGCAGACTGTATTACGAAACGAAAGATTACGCCGCCCTTCTTTTCGCGGCGTCAAGGGGAGCAAAACTTGACGACAACGTGGGATTTGCAACCGACTTTTCGATAAATAAAGGCGTGTTTTACGACTACGCTTCAATCGCGCTGTACCATCTTGAAAGTTACGGCGCGGCAATCGAAAACGCAAGGCTCGCTTTAAAATATTTTCCCGAAAACGACAGAATAAGAAAAAACGTCGATCTCTTTATGGACCGCAACGAAAAAAACCGCCCCGTTTTTTGAAATATAGACGGCTAAAAGATTGCAATTCGGTTGCGCTTATAGTATAATAAGAGCCGTGTTAGCCTTTTATGTGAATTAAGGGTTAGTGCGTTTAAATTCGGGCAGTTCCCGATTTCGGAGGAGTTATGAACGCTGTTTTAGTAATAGGCGGATTTCTGATAATAGCCGTTATGCGGGTTATTCAGAAAATTTGCGGCAAAACGTCAAGCAGGCTTATTTCCGACGACTGTACTTTTTTCAAGTACGGCGCGGTGTATCAGTTTTTTGCAGCCGCCTTTGCGGTTATAACTCTTTTTATCGTCGGATTTTACGGATTTAATTTAAAAACCTTTATCTGCGCGATAATAAGCGCGATACTTTTCGGTATAGATTTATACACGAGTATCGAATCGATAAAAGGCTGTTCTCTGGTCGTTGCCAACATTTTTTCAAACGGCGGACTTGTAATATCCGTAATCGTTTCGTTTTTCTGGTTCGGCGAAGGAGTAAGCGCGTTTCAGATAGCGGGGCTTTTATTGTTTTTCGTTGCGGTATACCTTTTATCGGTAACCAAAAAGGAAGAAACGGAAAAGAAAATATCTTTAAAAACCTTTATATTGCTTATAATAAATTTCGCTTGCAACGGCGCCGTTATGGTAACGCAAAAATACTTTTCGAAAATGGTTGAAAACGGCAATACGGCTGTGTTTTCGTTCCTTACGTTCGCGCTTTGCTCGATTATAATGATAGTGTTTTACGCAGTTGCGAGATCCAAACAAAAACCCGTAACTATGAGTGACGATTCCGTTAAAAAACCTTTTCTCGATAAAAGATTGTGGATTTGCGCCGCGCTTCTGGCGCTGGGAATTTTTGCTATAAATTACCTTATAACCGAAATGGGTAAAATCGTCGATTCGGTTATTCTGTTTCCCGTGTCGAGCGCGCTCAGCATTATAATAACTATTATCGTGGGAAGAGTCGTGTATAAAGAAAAACTTAACGCTTTCGGGGTTATAGGCGTAATAGCGGGAATAATTTCTATAATTACGCTAAGCGTATTCACTCCCGAAACGGTTTCGCGACTTTTTGGTTAAATAATTAAAAAATTTAAAAAATCCCCTGAAAAAGCATTCCTTTTCGGGGGATTTTATTATTCGTTTTAAACGATACAGGTAGTTATCGACCTTTTCCAGTTGTTAAAGCAGATTTCTTTTCCGTCGAATTTTTCCGAATTATCGAAAGATAATATCGGCGTTTCGAGTTCGGGGATACTGTCGATTTTTCCGTCGCAATAATCTTTAAGCCGTTTAAGCGATTGTCTGAGCCTTAAAATCACGCCGCCTATTCTTGCCGTTTGCACTTCGAATCCGAACGGCTTACATTCTTTATACCATTCGTGTTCGAACGCGCAATAGAATTTTTCGGTTAAAGTTATCGCCTTTTTATAATCTTTTAAAAGCGCGGTTAAACCGTCGTTATCTTTACTTTCGTACGCTTTGCGGGTGCGCGTTCCCAAATCGTATTTTACCGAAAGAGTTTCCGTCAATAACGCGAGCGCGTCGAAAATATATCCGAATTCTCCCGCCCGCTTCGCCGCGTTTTTAAGAGTTTTAGCATGGGCGCGGTATTTATCCGCTCCGCCTTCGGCAACGGTCTTGTCGAAAATGCCGTAAAAAGTATCGTTATAAAGCATATACTTGCAAGGACACGTCGGGAAATCCCCTGCCTTTCCGTAAATCTTATCTGGCAGATCGAGTTTCATAAAATCGTCGAAAGAAACGCCCGTAACTTCTTTAAAGCGCGCCTTTATCGACTTCATGGAATAGTTCCCCTTATAGAATTCCGCCGCGCATAAAAGCGAAGGCAGTACGGAAAAATACGAACACTCTTCTCCGTCGTCGCCCCACACGGTTACGATATATTCGTTTACGCCGTATTTTTCAAGTTGCTTTACGGACGCTTTCATGGTGCTTATGGAAAACCCGTTGTTCGGGGCAAAACCTACCCACGCCCACGCGCCGCCCGCAAATGCAACGTTATCGGTAATCGCTTTGTGCGTTTTTAGCATATCTTTATAATGCTTTTCTTCCTGAGAATAATAGTCCCAGTAAACGAGCGTTAAATTTTCGGGGATTTTTTCTTTTACTTTTTTAACGGCGTCTTCGTCGATTTCGGCGTAATAAGAGTTTGCCGCAAGGCGGAAAAACATATCCGACCACATCATGGGCTTAAACCCGTATTTTTTCGCTGTTTCGCACACCTTGTTTACGTGGCGGAGCATTATTTCGCTTCTGTCGGTTGCGCCGTGCAAATCGTAATACCTGCCCCTGCCGATTAAATGCGCTTCGTCCATTCCGATATTTATTTTATCCGTTTTATAGTATGAACGCATCGTTTTGAACATCTTGTCGATAAGAGCGTAAGTTCTCTCGTCGTCGGCAAGAAGAATATCTTCCGCGTCGTTTATTTTAAGATAGTCGGACCATCTGAATATCGAGCCGAGATGAGCAAGCGTTTGTATCGCGGGAACGAGTTCCACGCCTTTGGAAGAAGCGTAATCGTCAAGAAGCGCGAATTCTTCTTTCGTATACGCTCCGCGAAGATAGCCGAAAAGCGGTTCGCCGTCGATAACGTAAGTATCTTCGGTGTAAAGTTGAAGAGATGTGTAACCGAACGCGCTGATTATATCTATATACTTTTTAAGTGCGGGAACGGTCATAACGCCGTTTCTCGACATATCGAGCATAACGGTAAGTTCTTTTTTCATTTTTGGTTTAATTTCTCCTGTTGCGTTATTGCGATTTCAGTATACATTACTTAAAAAATATAGTCAATAAAAAAACGCAAACAGATAAAAAAGTTCAGTAAAAAGCCATTAAATTGCAATATTTGCACATCAGATAACGGGGGTTTTCAATAAGCTTTTTTCAATCTCTTCGTCGGAAGGAATATAATCGCTCATAATTCCGTCGTTATACTTTCCGTAAGCGACCATATCGAAATATCCCGTTCCCGTAAGACCGAAAACTATGTTTTTGCTTTTCCCCGTTTCTTTGCATTTAAGCGCTTCGTCTATCGCTACTTTTATGGCGTGGCTCGATTCGGGCGCGGGAAGTATTCCTTCCGCCTTTGCAAAAAATTCGGCGGCTTTGAAAACTTCGGTCTGCTCTACGGTGCGCGCGGAGATAAGTTTTTCGTCGTAAAGTTCAGAAATAATCGGATTCATTCCGTGATAGCGCAATCCCCCCGCGTGATTTGCCGACGGGATAAAAGAACTGCCGAGCGTATACATTTTCGAAAGCGGGCAGATTTTACCCGTATCGCAATAATCGTAAACGTATTTTCCGCGCGTGAGCGACGGGCATGACGCGGGTTCGACCGCTATTATTTCGTAATGGTTTTCGCCTTTAAGCATTTCGCCGACGAACGGAGCGATAAGTCCGCCGAGATTCGAGCCGCCGCCCGCACAGCCTATTATCACGTCCGCGTCGATACCGTACTTATCAAGCGCCGTTTTCGTTTCAAGCCCTATTATCGACTGGTGCAGAACTACCTGATTTAAAACAGAGCCTAAAACGTAACGGGTGCGGGGTGTTGAAATCGCTTTTTCGACCGCTTCGGAAATGGCGCAGCCGAGCGATCCCGTAGTCCCCGGGAATTCTTCGTTTATTTTTCTGCCCGCGTTCGTCGTAAACGACGGAGAAGGAGTGACGGTCGCGCCGTAAGTTCTCATAACTTCGCGACGGAAAGGTTTCTGCTCGTAAGAGCATTTTACCATAAACACGTCGCACTTCAATCCGAAATACGCGCACGCCATGGAAAGAGCCGTTCCCCATTGCCCCGCGCCCGTTTCCGTGGTAACGCCCGAAAGCCCTTCTTTTTTAGCGTAATACGCCTGCGCTATCGCGCTGTTTAACTTGTGACTGCCCGAAGTGTTGTTCCCTTCGAATTTATAATAAATATGCGCGGGAGTGTTGAGTTTTTCTTCAAGACAGTACGCCCTTACGAGCGGCGACGGGCGATACATTTTATAAAAATTCCGTATTTCTTCGGGAATTTCGATATACGCTTCGGTTTCGTTGAGTTCCTGCTCGACGAGTTCTTTGCAGAACACCCGCGATAATTCTTCGAAAGTCGCTTTTTTATGCGTTTCGGGGTTTAAAAGCGGCGCGGGTTTTATTTTCATATCCGCGCGAACGTCGTAATAAAACTTCGGCAATTCGCTTTCTTCAAGATATATTTTATAGGGTATTTCTTTTTTCATAACGTTATCTCTCCTGTAATTTTTATGAATAATCCGAACTTAATCGGTAACGGACGATTATTGCGGTTTATGCGGGATAAAAAAAGCCCCGTAAACCGTTTTAACGGTTTACGGGACGAATTATTCCGTGGTGCCACCCGTATTAACGAACGGATTTCCGCTCGTTCTCTCATACGCACGATAATGCGCGGTCTTTTGTTTACGGAGAGCCTTACTCCGTCTCGAATACTCGGAAAAAACCTTTCATCTCGCCCTCGAAAGTCCATTCGGTAAAAGCCTTTGCCGCCGCGATCTCACCATCCGCGACTCTCTTTGCGTAAGCGCTTTAACTTACTTACTCTTTCTCAACGGTTTTTCTTATAATAACATCAAAAGTATTATTTGTCAACGATTTAGTTAAAAAAGTTTTTATAAGTTTTTGAAAACTTGACGCACGGCGATTTGCAGGCGGGAATGGTTATTCTCTCGTTGTTAAGGGGGTTTACTCCTTCGCGCGCCGCCTTTTCTTTCACGTCAAACGTGGCAAAACCCGAAATATGCACGTATTCGCCGTTTTTAAGACACTCCGTAACGGTGTCGATAAAAGTGGTTACGTACTGCTCCGCTTCTTTAATCGTAACGCCGAGTCTGTCGGCGTAAACTCTCGTAAATTCACTCTTGTTCATAAACTGCCTCCAACGTTATTCTTAATCATATTATACCATATTTTTCCCGAAAAACAAGCGTTTTTCGAAAAAACGGCAGAAATAGCGGGCAAAAACCCTTTTCGGTATTGACAAACGGCGCGTTTAGTATTAAAATAATAATGGTTATTTGTATAATCTGAATTTTAGCAAGGAAAGCGCGGTTATGGTATATAAAGAAAAAATGATGAAATATCTTTCGAGCAAAAATATTCTTGTGAGAAAAATATATCTCAGAATGCTGATAAAAAAAGAAAAAACGGCTAAAGATCTCGTTCCCGTCGTAGGAGAAGTCGCGCCGCTTCATTTTTTGACGGACAGTTATTATTCCGCGTTCAATCCCACCGTATGCGCCTACACGGCGCACCGTTGCGGAGCGTTTGCCGCGGGCATCAACGATTACGCTACCCTTGCCGCCGCTAAGGAATTCAAATCGGCATGTACTGCGCTTAAAATGCCATATACGATAGGTTTTCACGTTGAAGGCGAGCCGCTTATCGACGATGGCAAAACGGTATTTTACGCTTACGGCGTTTCGCTTGAAAATTTTAAAAGTCTGAACGGGTATCTTGACCCCGTGCGCGCGAAAAAGGCGGAAAGGGTTAAAAAACTCGTTGCTAAAATAAACAAAAAATGTAAAAAATACGGCATAACGCTTTCTGAATGCGATATTTTTTCGCACTCGGAATATTATTCGGGCGGCATAGTAACGGGAAAGCACGTTGCAAGAGCGCTTGCAAAGCGTATTATGGAAAAATACGGAAAAGGCGAGAAGGTTTTCGGGTTTTTAACCGACGAACTCGGAATAACGATAGACGAAAACGACGTTATTTTCGTATCCGACGGCGGAAACGAATTTTATCTCGAAGATTTATCTAAAATTCTTTACGAAAAGTATTGCCTTCCCATGTCCGAGCCGTTGCTTTTGAAAAAAGACGGGTTTATTTCGGTTTGCAAAGAAAACGGGCTTATTCCGTCTTACAGGATAGACACCGAAAAATATACCGCCGAAGAATTCAGAAAAATCGTTAAAAAACTGAAAGACAACGGCTTTAAAGCGGTTACTTTAAAAACCACGCGCGCCACGAAAGAAAAGATATCGGAATTTTGCGACGTAGCCTTCGAAGAAGAAATGCTTGCGTTCAATCTTGAAAGATTCGGTCTGCCGCGCCATACGATTAAAAAAGAAGAACCGTCCGAAAAAACCTATAAGTCCGCGCTCGTTGCGGTAGGCAATTCCGTTTCCGTAACCTGCGGAAGCGACGACGGTTTTTGCGGCGCCGAAACTTTGAAAAAATGCCCCGACTTTTTAACGAGAGTCGATCTTTTCTCAAACGTCGGGAAAAGGGGTTTATAAAATGACTTCGGCAAAAACTTTCGATTTCAAAAAAGCGGCGCAGCATCTTGCCGCAGGCGGCGATACAGAAATATGCGTTTCGGGCGTATACGACGCCGTTTACGCGCTTTCCGTCAAATACGGAAAAGACAAAAAGGCGTTTATAACCGCAGATGAAGCGGATTACGTAAATTTCGGCGCGGCTGCGGTAAAAGCGGTCAAAGACGCGGGCGCGGAATATTCCGTAATTCTTTCCGACGGCGAAACGAACGGCGATATGAGCGAACTTATGAATTTCGCGGGGGGATACGTAATCGTTTTAAGCGGCGGCGACGTATTTTCTCTTTCTTTATTTTACGCCGATAAATACGGCGCGGACTGTCACGCGGTCGTTTCCGTTCCCGCGCAAAGCGGGCTTTTTACGGGAAAAATAAGCGTATATCGCGGCAACGTTCCGAAAAAGTACTCGGTAAAACCCCCGCGCACGGCGATTGTCGATCTTTCTTTATCGAGCAAGCGAAACCCTTCGGATTATTCGGAAGCGTATATTTCGTCCGTTTCGTTACTGCTTTCTCTTATAGATTACAAAATGCGTATTCTCGTTTCGGGCGAGAAGTTTGACGGAAAAGTTTACGAAGATTTAAAACGCGCCGCGCTTTACGGTATAAATTTTCGCGGATACGAAAATTATAAAGACGTTTTACTGTTTTCTTCCCTGCTTACGGAAGCGGTAAAATCCGCAAGCGATTCCGTAACCGACTGCGCCGCCGAACTTTTTTCGGACGTTCTCGTTCCGCTCTGCCCCGATCTTAACAACGGCGAAAGAAAACTTACGGCTTTTAAAAAACTTTCCGCCGCGTATCATTTTTTCTTTTCAAACGATTTTTCGGATTTTACCGCGGTTGCCGATTATAATTCCGACCTTTTCGCGCTTAAAAAAATAACGGGGCGTAATTTTATAGAAAACGTGTGCGTTATAAGCCCGCGCAGGCGTTATCTTATATCCGAAGTGCTTGAAAGAACCAAAAAAGGGTTGAAAAGCGAAACGGCGGCTATTCTTCTTAACCTTGAAAAAATAATCGCCGCGTATCTTTTTCTCGACAAAAAAGGCGGCAAAACGGAGTCTGCGGATTATTTCGGAGTTAAAACGGCTATGAAACTTTCGCCGTATCTTACCGATAAAACCACCGTTTTAAGCGTTATGCGCGATTTCGGTCTGCTATTTTCCATAAAACTTTAAAAAATTTTATCTGAACCCGTATATAAAAAATTAAAAACGTCAACAATCCTTACCGAGATGAATTCGGCAAGGATTTTTATATGTTAAAAAATTTTTTCGCGGTTATTTCGGCGGCGGGGCTTTTGTTTTTATCTTCCGTTCTGCCGACGGGAAAATCCGTAATTTCGATAAACGGAAAATCGGGCGGCGTGTTTTCGGAAAGCGAAACGGCGTTTTTATGCGACGGGTTTTCAAAGTCTTTTCCCGAAAATTACGATTATTCTTCTTTAGTTAAAAGCCTTGGCGGAAAACTCGTAGCAAAAGAAATCTTAAAAGATTCGATAAACTATTATTACTATTCCGAACGGCTTCCGAAACGCGAAGTTTTGAAAGGAAAAGCGGTAAATCTGCACGTTTCGGCAGGAAAAAACCGCGTGATTATCGGAACTCCGATAATTTATTGCGGATATTGAAAAAAAGTCGCGCTTAATACATATTACGGAGGTTTTAAAATGTCTAAAAACAGCAAAGCAGTAAATTTTATAAGAAAAAACGCGTATTATTTCGTGTTTATTGCATGTCTTGCGGTACTTACGGTAATAACCGTCGCGCTCGTGATAGCGGCAAACAATCCGTCTGAACCCGTCGGCAACGATAAGGTGATAGAAAAACCCGAAGAACCGGATAATCCCGAAAATCCCGGCACGCAGGAAGAACCCGATAAACCCGACAAACCCGAAGAACCCGTGGCTTCGGTTATAGTTTTCGATATGCCCGTTAAAAACGCCGCCGTCATCAAAGAGTACACCGACAGCGTGGTTTATAACAAAACTCTCGGTTTATACACGGGGCATAAAGCAATAGATTTCGGCGCGGAAGCGGGAACGGAAGTCACGTCGGTTTACGACGGCGTTATAGAATCGGTAACCACGGGAAAAATAGAAGGAACGACGGTGGTTATCGATCACGGCAAAGGTCTTAAAAGCGTGTACAACTGCATCGACGCCGACGAAACGCTCAAAGAAGGTCAGACGGTTAAAAAAGGCGAAGTTATAGGCGTCGTTTCGCTCAACAACAAAACCGAATATAAAGACGGCGCGCACCTTCATTTCGAAGTTACCGAAAACGGAACGAAAGTAGACCCCGAAAAGTATCTTTTAACCGAAGAAAAGTAAAATCACCCCAAAAAGCCCGTCAAAATCTGCAATTTTAAAATCCGGCGTTCTGACTCCGGATTTTTTTGATATAAGGATTATGCCGGACAAGAATAATTTACAGATATAAAAAAGCAAGTACCGATTTGATACTTGCTTTCGCATTTGATGTGGATTTTGTTACTTTATTTCCGCTTTCGCTAATTCTATCAAGCGTTCCGTCCGGTCTATCATGAACAACGGGATATTCAGTACGTTGCCGTCAAGCGTGAGATTCTTTAAGGAATATCTCACAACAAACGGAGTCTCTCCTTCGAACATTTTCTTATACTCAATCATACTCGGAGACGATACGCTCTTTCCCGATTTTACTTCTATCGGGATTATATCGTTACCCGATTGTACTATGAAATCTACTTCATACTTGTCGTTTGCCCAGTAATACGGATTTAAGCCGTATATCCTGATCAAACTTTGCAATACGTAGTTCTCACTCAACGCACCCTTAAACTCTTTGAAAAGTCTATCGCCTTCGGTGAAAGCCCTGTAACTCAATTTCGATTGACTGCGTAGCAGTCCTACGTCGATATGATATACCTTGAAAAACTCTCCTTCTTCGTAAGCGGCAAGCGGCAGCGCGGGTTTGGATACTTTGAAGATTTTTTTCACAAGGTCGGCGTTAACCAACCATTGAAGATTGTTCTCATATCCCCTTGCTCTTGCGCCTTGTTTTACCTTCGAATACGTGAATTTCTTTTTTTCTTTGGATAGTTGCGCAGGAAGCGAATTCCATATAAGGGTTATCTTTTGAACGTCATACTTAACTTCTTCGTCCCTGAAATCTTCGTGATGTTTGCCAAAGTCCTTTTCATATGAGCCTATGATGCCGTTAAGCGCTTTATCTACCAACTCTATATCCCTTTCCTGCGTCCAGAGATATACGGGTTCGGGCATTCCGCCCGCAATAAAGTACATCTTGAGTTTTTCGCAAAGCGGATTGTAGAACGCATCGGGAATATTGCCTATTTTATCAATCGTAGTCATATACTCGTAAAGGTTTTCGTCTCCGTTTGCAATCAGGAATTCCGAGAAAGTCATCGGTCCCATATCGATAAAGTCCACTTTACCGACCGGAAAACCTTTGGACAGAGTCAGACCGAGCAACGAACCTGCGCATATCACGTAATACTCTTTGGCATTTTCACAAAAGTATTTTAAGGAATTCAGCGCATCGTTGCACTCTTGAATTTCGTCAAAGATAATCAGTGTCCCCTTATCTATCCTTTGTCCGCCTGCAAGCGAAAGATTTTGCATGATACGAAATACGTCTTTCGTTGTCTTAAAAAATTGCTTATATTCTTCGTTTTCATCGAAGTTGAAGTAAGCAACCGACTCAAAACTCTTGCCAAACTCTTTCATCGCCCAAGTCTTACCTACTTGTCTTGCTCCGCGAAGAATCAATGGTTTTCTATACTTAGACTCTTTCCATTTATTCAGTTCTTCCAGAATAAACCTTTTCAATTCGCTATACCATCCTTGCTTAGGTTGTCTCTATTATACTCGTTTTAACCTTTCAAGTCAAGAGCAAATCACACTTTTTCGGTGTATTGTGTGATTTTTTACACACTTTTTGCCGAAAAAGCGTGATTTGGCGAATTATTACCCCTTGCTCCGCCGCCATTGCTTTGAGAACGGCGTCACCTTCATTTCGAAGTTACCGAAAACGGAACGAAAGTAGACCCCGAAAAGTATCTTTTAACCGAAGAAAAGTAAAATCACCCGAAAAAGCCCGTCAAAATCGGCATAACCGACATAAAAAAGAGAGAACGTTTACTTTCGTTCTCTCTTAAAATTTGCATTAAATTGTTAGCGCTATTCGGGGATTAAAACGAAGTTTTCGGTTTAAATCCTGCTTTTCAAAAAACAGGTCAAAAAACAACGCTTTATATCCGGGTAAAATATTATCTCTTTGAGAACTGCGGAGCGCGACGAGCCTTTTTAAGACCGTATTTCTTTCTCTCTTTCATTCTCGGATCTCTCGTTAAATATCCTTCCTTTTTAAGTGCGGTGCGGAGTTCGGGTTCCGCTACGATGAGAGCGCGCGCTATTCCGTGACGGATTGCGCCTGCCTGACCCGTAAAGCCGCCGCCTACAACGTTAACGAAAACGTCGTACTTAGAAAGAGTGTCGGTTAAAACAAGGGGTTGTTTTATGATAAGTTTAACCGTTTCGAGATCACAGTAATCGTCGATACCCCTTTTATTGATAACTATATTGCCTGCGCCGCCCGGAACGAGTCTTACTCTTGCAACGGCTTTCTTTCTTCTGCCGGTGCCCCAGTATTGAAGTTTCTTTTTAGTTGCTACTTTTGCCATGATTCCGCTCCTTACTTATCGAGTTTAAGTTCAACGGGTTTCTGAGCCGCGTGGTTATGCTCCGCACCCTTGTATACTCTGAGTTTGGTAAGCATCTGTCTGCCAAGGCTGTTTTTGGGAAGCATTCCCCTTACTGCTTCGTAAACGGCAAGGTCTGACTTTTCAACCATCATTCTGCTGTAAGGAATCTGTTTAAGACCGCCGATATAGCCCGTATGGTAAGTATAGTACTTATCGTCAAGTTTCTTACCGGTAAGAACCACCTTGTCGGTATTGATTATAATAACGTTGTCGCCCGTGTCGACGTTAGGCGTGAAAGTCGGTTTATTTTTACCCCTTAAAACGGCTGCAACCTGCGAAGCAAGTCTGCCGAGAGGCATATCGGTGGCGTCTACGACGTACCACTTTCTTTCTATCTGACCGTTTTTCGCCATGAAAGTTTTCATGATATCTCTCCTGAATTTATGGTATTATATAAAGATATAACGCCGTCGGGGCTAATCCAACCGCGCGTATCTTATTATCGCATTGTCTATTTTATAAAAATTTTCAAGCAATGTCAAGCGTTTTAAGCATTGTTTTTAAATTATATCTTATATTTTACCGAAAACAGGCAAAGCCCTTCGGAAGGCATAGTTTTTCCGAGTTTATCGCGGTTGCCCGTTAAAAAAGCGCTTTCTATATCTTTAACGTCCGTCTTCCCTTCGCCCGCCGAAATAAGCGTTCCCGCTATGATTCTTACCATATTGTAAAGAAAACCGTTCCCCGTAACGAAAAAATCGATTTTTCTGCCTTTTTTAACTATTTTTATCGATTTTACCGTTCTTACGGTGTCTTTTACCGAACTGCCGCTTGCGCAAAACGCTTTGAAGTCGTGAGTGCCTTCGATGACTTTCGCCGCTTCTTTCATTTTTTCCACGTTCACGGGGAATTTCACCGCAACGGCGTATCTCAATAAAAGCGGCTCGTCTATTTTAGATAAAACGACGGAATACCTGTAAGTTTTTTCTTTGGCGGAATATCTCGCGCTGAAATCGTCGGCGACTTTTTCGCTTTTTAAAATTTTTACGTCTTTCGGTAAAAACGCGTTTATCGCCGCTGCGAATTTTTCGGGCGGAATATCGGCGTCGGTATCGAAATGCACTTTTTGCGAAAGCGCGTGAACGCCGCTGTCCGTTCTGCCGCTCGCAATCGTTTTAACGCGGCTTCCGACAGCCTTTTCCAAAGACTCTTCGAGCGTTTGCTCTACCGTTCTTTTATCAGGCTGAATCTGATAACCGCAAAAATCGGTGCCGTCGTAAGTAACCGTTAAAAGTATTCTCATACGAGCGCTCCCGCGTAAATATTGAGAAGTATAACCCCCGCAATGCAAGCCGCAACGACGACCGCGCCGAGAACGTCTCTCCACCCCGCTTTCAGTTTTTTATATTTCGTGCGCTTGCCCGCGTTATAGCAACGGCTGTCTATAGCGTCGCCGAGTTCTTCGGCTCGTCTGAACGCGCTCACGAGAAGCGGAACAAGCACGGGAATCATCGCTTTCGCGCGCCTGAACACGTTGCCGCTTTCAAGATCCGCGCCGCGCGCTTTCTGCGCCATCATTATTTTTTCGGCTTCGCCCGTAAGAATGGGAATAAAGCGCAGGGCTATACTCATAACGAGCGCAAGTTCTCTCACCGGGAATTTTACGAGTTTCAAAGGCGACATAAGGCTTTCAATCCCGTCCGTCAACGCAACGGGAGTCGTGGTAAGGCTCAAAAGCATACTGCCGAGAACGAGAGTTATTATTCTTACCGCCATAAACGAAGCGAAAACGAGCGATTCCTTGCTGATTTTCCAGAATAAAACTGTGGGTTCGGTTTTCGGCCGATAAAACAAAATATTAAGAATAAACGTGAGAATAACCACGAAAAACACGGCTTTTATGCTCTTTAAAACTTTTCCGAGCGGAAGCCCCGAAATAATTACGGCAAAAATCAAAAACGCGCCCACGACTATAAATCCGTAGAAATTCTTAACTACGAAAACGAGTACGATATATGCAATTAAAAGCAGCATTTTAACTCTCGGATCCATTTTATGAACGAAAGAATTCCCGGGATAATACTGCCCGAAAGACACGTCTTTAAGCATAACTCACAACTTTAAGGCCGAACGCCCGCATTATCTGTTTTCCATTAAAAACGGTTAACTTCTTTTTCTTTTTATATATTCTTCGTAAAAACTCCCGATAAAACCGTCGGCGGTGTAATCGCTTTTAACTTTTATTCCGCGCTCTTCGAGTTTTTGTTCGAGATACGCCGTAACCGGTAAATCGAGACCGCTTTTAAAAATAGTTTCGCGGTCTGAAAAAATTTCTTCGGGCGTACCCGATACGATGGCTTTTCCTTCCGAAAAAACGGCTATTTTATTGCAGTTTTCACACACTTCGTCAAGATCGTGCGACACGATGATTATAGTTTCAACCCCGCCTTTCAAAAGTCCTTTAAGGGTTTTCATAAGGCTTTTTTTCCCTTCGGGATCAAGCCCCGCGACAGGCTCGTCGAGAACGAGAAGTCTTGGTTCGCACGCCAGAACGCCGGCAATCGCCACTCTTCTTTTCTGTCCGCCCGACAGTTCGAAAGGCGATCTGTTTTTAAGTTCGTTATAATTAAGCCCCGTAAGACTCATGGCGCGCACGACGCCCGCTTCCGTTTCTTCGGCGGTTCTTTCGGGAAAATAGTTTTTTATGCCGAAAGCAACGTCGTCGGCAACGGTTTCGGCAAACAACTGATATTCGGGATACTGAAAAACGAGCCCTACTTCTTTGCGGAGATTTTTAAGGATTGCGGGTTTGTTTTTTACTCCCGCCGACAGGTCGTATCCGCCCACCTTAAGAGTTCCGCTCTGCGTTTTTATAATGCCGTTAAGGTGCTGTATAAACGTAGACTTACCGCTGCCCGTATGCCCGATAATTCCGAAAAAATCCCCGTCGTTTACGGTAAGATTTATATCGTTCAGGGCGCGCCTTGCGTTTTTTTGCCCGCCGTCGTAAGCAAAACTTAAATTTTTAGCAACGATTTGCATAATTCCTCCGAAAGAACGTCTTCCGTAAGTATTCCGCTTTTCAGCGGAATGCCGCGCTTTCTTAAATTTTCCGCTATATACGCCGCGCGCGGAAGTTCCAACCCGTAACGCCTTAGATCTTCTGCGTTTCCGAAAATCTCGTCGGGCAGACCGTCTTCGACGATTTCCCCGTCGGACAGCACTATTATTCTGTCGGCGTCGGCCGCTTCGTCCATATAATGCGTTACCGAAATAACCGTCATTCCTTCGTCGTTCAGTTTCTTAACCACGCCGAGAACTTCTTTTCTTCCGCGGGCGTCGAGCATGGAAGTGGATTCGTCGAGAATAAGAACGTCCGGACGCATTGCGAGCATTCCCGCAACGGCAACCCGTTGTTTTTGTCCGCCGGATAATTTGTCCGCCATTTCGTAACGATATTTCCGCATATTCGCGCCGTCAAGCGCAAAATCTATTCTTTTGCCGATTTCTTCGCGGGAAAGCCCGAGATTTTCAGGACCGAAAGCAACGTCGTCTTCAACGATGGCGGCTACCTGCTGATTGTCGGGATTCTGAAAAACTATCCCCACTCTTTTACGCACGTTAAAAGTCTGCGCTTTATCGGCGGTATCCATTCCGAAAACGGTGACCTTGCCCGACGCGGGCAACAATAAGCCGTTTATAAGCCTTGCCACCGTGGACTTGCCGCTGCCGTTTCTGCCGAGCATACAAACGTATTCGCCCGCATCGACGGAAAAACTCACGTTTCTGAGTACGGCACCGCTCTCTTCGGAATATTGAAAATTCACTTTTTCAAACCTGATTGCTTCCATTGCGTTATAGTATAGCATTTTTTTTATTTTTTTTCAAGTATATTACCGGGCAAAAATAATTTAAACCCTATAAAAACGCCGCCTTTTCTACGCAAAAACCGCAACTCTACCCGCAGTAGACAAGATTTTTTAAACTCTACCGCGTGAAAAATAAAGGTAGAGTTTAATTTTGAATCGTTATAGTCGGTTTACGGCGCAAACGATGTATACTTATAAAAGTAAACGGCGCGGCTAACTCGCCGTGAAAAATAATCGCTTTGAAAAACAAAATGGCGCAACCCGCGCTTTAACCGTAAAAAAATATAAAAAATAAGATACAGGAGAATATTTTTATGAATTATAAAATTTTTACCGACTCGTCGGCAGATTTAACGAAAGACATTATAGAAAAATACGATCTCGGAACTATTTCGCTCTCTTACACTAACGGAACGGAAAACTTTACTTACTCGCCGAAAGACGAAGACACCGTCAAGGCGTTTTACGCGATGCTCAGAAAAAAAGACAATTTGTTTACGTCCTGCGTAAACACGGAGTCGTTCATAAACGCTTTCAGACCTACCCTTAAAAGCGGCTTGGATTTATTATACGTCGGCTTTTCTTCGGGGCTTTCGGCAACTTTCAATTCCGCCGTCGAAGCGGCAAGGGAATTGAGAAAAGAATTCCCCGAAAGAAAAATTCTTTGCACCGATACCCTTCTCGCTTCTCTCGGTCAGGGGCTTATGGTTCACGATATATGCCTTCTGAAAGAAAGCGGAGCAAGCATAGAAGAAGCGTATAATTACTGCGAAAATTCGAGAATGAACGTAAACAGTATTTTTACCGTCAAAACCCTTGCTAATCTTGCGCGCGGCGGAAGAATAAGCAAATTAAGTTACGCAATAGGCACCGTTGTGGATATAAAGCCGCTTATGTACGTGAGCAAGGACGGAAAACTTCTTGCTTACGGCAAAGTTATAGGCAGAAAACGCTCTATATTCGCAATAGCCGATAAAGTCGCTTCGACGATAAAAAATCCCGAAACGCAAACGATTTTCATCTCTCACGGCGACTGCATAGAAGACGCGGAACTTCTTGCAAAACTTATTTCTCAGAAAATAACGGTAAAAGGGTTCGTTTATAATTACGTAGACCCGATTATCGCCGTACACAGCGGTCCCGACACGCTTGCGGTATTTTATCGCGGTCTTACGCGCGAAGAAACGCCGCTTGCGCAAAGTCGCTCGGCAGTTCTTGCAAAAAATCCGCTTTGAAGGCAAACGCGATTGATAACGCATTACAAAAATTTTCCGAAAACTTCCGTTTTCGGATTTTTTTTATCGTTTTTACGTCGGGCAAAAATCGCGGCGGCGTGTTTTACGACGGAAAATTTTAACTTTTACGGCGGAAACGTGCGATTTATCTTAAAACAAACGTCGGTTTACGGGGCAAAATGCAACTTCGTGAGAAATAAAACTTTACAAACCGCCCGCAATAATATATAATAGTCGTATGATAGTTTTAGCAAGCAACTCGCCGAGGCGAAAGGAACTTCTGTCCCGCGAAGGCGTAGAATTCAGAATCGTTCCGTCGGCAGCCGCCGAAAAGAAATACGACGGAGAATTGCCCGAAGAGTACGCGATGCTGCTATCGCGCGTAAAAGCGGAGAGCGTTTTTAACCTTACCGGCGGCACGGTTATCGGAGCGGACACTATAGTCTGCCTGAACGGCGAAGTTCTCGGAAAACCGAAAGACGAAGAAGACGCCGCCGCAACGCTCAGAAAACTGTCGGGAAAAACCCACGAAGTTATAACGGGATACACCGTGATAAAAGACGGAAACGAAATAACCGACTACGAAAAAACCGCCGTTACTTTCAACGAACTTTCAAACGCGCTTATATCCGATTACGTAAAAAGCGGATTGCCGCTCGATAAAGCAGGCTCGTACGGCGTGCAGGACGGATACCCGCTCGTAAAAAAAATAGACGGCGACAAGGACAACGTAATAGGACTGCCCGTAAAAAAAATAATAAGGATTTTATAACCCGAAATGAAAACTCGTATTGCGCTCGACATAGGAACTTCATATACGAAAATTTACCGCGCCGACGGCGACGTGGTTCTTTTCGAGCCGACCGTTATCGCGATAAAAAACGGCGACTATAAAAAACCCGTGGCTACGGGCAAAGCGGCGGAAAAACTCGTCGGAAAAACTCCCGACGGCGTTGAAATAATCTATCCCGTAAAAAACGCCGAAGTCGATAATGAACGCGCCCTTATAGCGCTTCTTTGCTCGTTTACGTCAAAAGTAAAAAAGCCGCTCGAAAGTTTTTCGACGGCGATTTTAAGCGTTCAGTGCGGCGCGGACGGCGAAGTAATCTCCCGTTTCGAACACGCGGCGGACAGCGCGGGGATTTACAACCCCGTTTACGTAGAAACGCCCGTTCTCGCGCTTGTGGGAGCGGATATGCCCCTTTCGGAATCGGCGTGTCAGGCGGTTATAGATCTAGGCGGCGGTCAGGCGACCGTATGCGTGATGAATATGAGCGGGGTCGTTTCGGGACTGTCTGCCGAACTCGGCGGCGATTATCTCGATAAAGAAATAGAAAAACATCTCGAAGAAACGGTAAATCTGAATTTATCCGATCTTCAGACGGAAGCGCTCAAAAAAGCGGTCGCGAGTCTCGTTCCCGACGACGACACCAAAACCGTGGTCACGGGAAAAGAAGCGACTTCGGGGAAAACGCGCACCATGCAGGTTTCGGCGTCGATGATTCAAAAACCCGTAAAAGAATATATCGACAAAATAATCACCCTTGCGACAATGGTTTTCGACAAATTGCCGTCGGAAAGTTTAATAGACGTAACCCGAAGCGGCATATACTTATGCGGAGGGGGAAGCGAACTTTACGGGCTTTCGGACTATATGAGCGAAAAACTCGGAATGAAAGTAAACCTTTCGAAAGAGCCGTCGCTCGTATCGGTTATAGGCGGCGGAAAACTTTTAAAAGACAAAAACCTTCTTCAAAAACTTAAATTAAGAGGATAATAAATTATGAATATCTGGAAAGACGTAAACCCGATGCGCATAAAACCCGACGATTTCGTCGCGTGTATAGAAATCGAACAAGGCTCGAAAAACAAATACGAACTCGATAAAGAAACGGGGCTTATAATTCTTGACAGAGTACTTTACACAAGCACGCACTACCCTATGAATTACGGATTTATCCCCCTTACCCTTTCGGGCGACGGCGACCCGCTCGACGTTTTCGTTCTGTGCAGTCAGCCGATAGAAAAAATGAGTCTTGTAAGATGCTATCCGATAGGCGTGGTTTACATGACGGACAGAGACGAGACGGACGAAAAAATAATAGCAATTCCTTTCGGCGACCCGCAGTACAACGGCTATAAAGATATTTCGGAACTGCCGAACCATATCATAGAAGAATTACGGCATTTTCTTTCGGTTTACAAAGAACTCGAACACAAAGTAGTGCGCGTTCTCGACATCGCTTCTCACGAAAAGGCGAAAGAAACGATAGCCGAAAACATAAAAACTTTCAAGGAAACGTTTAAGTCCGACGCAGGGCAAAAACAATAATATTAAAAAAATAAATTCCGCGCGCTTTCAGCGATCGCGGAATTTATTTTTTGCTTCGAGCATGGCGAACAGACTTCTCAGCCTTATAGTCGCCGCGCCCGTATTTGAAATTTCGTCTATTTTTAATTGCGTGTAATCTTTTCCCGCCGATTCGAGAATGCTTCGCATTTCGTCTGCCGTGATAGCGTCTAAACCGCAACCGAAAGACACGAGTTGCACCACGTGCATATCTTTATCCGATTCGGCAACGTACTTTGCCGCCGCATACATTCTCGCGTGATAGGTCCACTGATTGCGGACGCGCGTCGGGAAAGGCTTTACTTCCGCGCTTAAACCGTCTTCCGTGACGACCGCCGCGCCGAGATCGCAAAGCAACTTGTCTATTCCGTGATTGACTTCGGGATCGACGTGATACGGTCTTCCGCATAAAACCGCTATCGGCTGTTTTTCCGCCGTGGCGGCGTCTATGTATTCGCGCGCCTTTTTTCTTATTTGCGAATGAAAGGCTTCGTATTCCGAATAAGCGGCGGAAGCGGCTTCTGAAATTTCACGCTTTGAAAACTTTTTAAAATTTTCGGAGAGAATTTTGTGCATTCTGCGCTCAAACACTTTTTTATCGCCAAGCCCGATAAAGTCGGAAATAAATTTTGTTTTTTTAATATCCGGAACGTTCAGCCTAATAATCTCGGGATAATAAGCGACGACGGGGCAGTTAAAATGATCCGTTCCGAGTTTTTCGTCTACGTTATAACTCATACAGGGATAAAAAATCGCGTCGGGTTTACGCTTTAAAAGCCATTCCGTATGCCCGTGCATGAGTTTGGCGGGATAGCACGCCGTATCGGACGGAATAGTGTGCTGCCCCGTAGAATACAATTCGTGCGAAGAACACGGCGAAACGAGTACGTTGAAGCCGAGCCTGTCAAAAAAAGTATACCAGAACGGGAGTAAATCGAAAAAGTTAAGCCCCATAGGAATTCCGACGGTTTTTTTATCGTCGCTTATATCGTTGCGGCGATATTTATCAAGCAGCGCGAGTTTATACGCGTAAAGATTTTTCGGCTGCTCGGAAACCTTGTCGCGCACGGGCAAAGAGCAGCGGTTGCCCGCAATAAATCTCCTTTCGCCCGAAAAGATATTTATCGTAAGGCGGCAGTGATTCTGACAGCCGTTGCAAACGGAATTTTTTACGTCGTAACCGAAATTTAAAATTTCTTCGCGCGATAAAACCTTACCTTGCGGACGGGCGGCGGCGTAAAGCGCGGCTCCGTAAGCGCCCATAAGACCCGCAAAGCGCGGGCGGATAACTTCTTTGCCCGTTTCCTGCTCGAAAGCGCGCAATACGCAGTCGTTATAAAACGTTCCGCCCTGCACGACGATGTTCTTTCCTAATTTTTCGGGGTCGGCGCAACGTATTACTTTATAAAGCGCGTTTTTCACTACGCTCACGCATAACCCCGCCGCAATGTTTTCGACGCTTGCCCCGTCTTTCTGCGCCTGCTTTACGGAACTGTTCATAAATACCGTGCATCTGCTTCCGAGATCCGCAGGCATATCGGCAAACAAGCCTTTTTTGGCGAATTCTTCGCTCGTAAGTCCGAGAGTGTCGGCAAACGTCTGCAAAAAAGAACCGCAACCCGAAGAACACGCTTCGTTAAGATACACGTTATCTATAAATCCGTTTCTTATCTGAAAGCACTTTATATCCTGCCCGCCTATATCTATAATAAAATCCACGTCGGGACGGAATTTTTCAGCCGCGATATAATGCGCCGTCGTTTCCACTATTCCGTAAGGAATTCCGAAAGCCGCGCGCATAAGTTTTTCGCCGTATCCCGTTACCGCGCCGCCCGCTATTTCAACGTCCGGATATTTTTCATACAATTTTCGCAGGTAGGTTTCGATTACTTCCACGGGATTGCCGCAATTCTGCCTGTAAACGGGGCATACGATATTTCCTTCTTTATCGCAAAGAAGGGCTTTGACGGTGGTAGAACCCGCGTCTATTCCGAGAAACGTCGGACCTTTCGGCTCTTTCAGTTCGCGTATTCCTTCGGATTGCTTTTCGTGTCTTGCCGAAAATTCGGCGTATTCCGCTTCGGAAGAAAAAAGCGGCTTTCTTCCGCGATACGAAACGGAAAGCGCGTGTTCGGATATTTTTTTATGTAATTCGCTTAAAATAACCGATTTGTAAACGCCCGACAAAGCGCAGCCTATCGCCACGAAATACAGCGAATTTTCGGGGCAATTCCCCGTTACGCCGAGAACGTTGTCAAAACTCTTTCGAAGTTCGGAAAAAAACGTAAGCGGTCCGCCGAGATAAAGAACTTTTCCTTTTATACTCCGACCCTGCGAAAGCCCCGCTACGGTCTGATTTACCACGGCGCGCAAAATACCCGCCGCCACGTCTTCGCGCCTTGCTCCCTGATTGAGCATGGGCTGAACGTCGGACTTTGCAAACACTCCGCAACGCGAAGCGATAGTGGGAACGCTTTCCGCTTTCGCGGCGAGATCGTTCAGTTCCGACGGCGATATTTTCATAAGCGACGCCATCTGATCTATAAACGCGCCCGTGCCGCCGGCGCAACTCCCGTTCATACGCATTTCGAAGCCGTTTGTAAGAAAAAGAATTTTCGCGTCTTCTCCGCCGAGTTCGATTACAACGTCGCTTCCCGGGCAGTATTTTTCGGCGGCAAGTTTTTCGGCGTATACTTCCTGAACGAACGGCAAATCGAGTTTTTCGGAAAAGCCGAGTCCCGCCGAGCCGGAAAGCGCGAGCATTATCTCTTCGTTTTTATAAATTCTGCCGATTTTTTCGATTATCGCGCAAAAATTTTCTTCGATTTTCGAGCCGTGCCGAACGTAATCGTTATAAAGAATTTCGTCTTTTTCGTTCAGCAAAACGTATTTCATCGTAGTAGAACCGATGTCAATTCCGAGTCGTTTCACCATCGTTCTCCTTTGCTATGGCAAGCATGAGTTTTATGCGGTTTTCCTGATTGATTTTAGACGCGCCCGCGTCGTAATCCACGGGGAAAATGTTTGCTTCGGGGTATAGTTCGCGCATGCGGCGGATAGTTCCCTTTCCCGCGATATGATTAGGCAGACACCCGAACGGTTGCGCGCAGACGATATTGACGTAACCTTTTTCTATCATTTCCGCGGCTTCGCCCGAAAGCAGCCAGCCTTCGCCCATTTTTACGCCGCGGTCGATGATTTTATCCGCTAACTCTTTTACTTTTTCAAATTCCGACGGCGGAACGAATTCGGGATACGGTTTTATGGCGTCAACGATATATTTTTCCCAGCCCGCAGCGATTTTTTCCGCAGTTCTTCCCGCCAGCAATTTAACGATATTTCCGCCGTAATAGCGATAATCCGTTTCCACGTTGGAAAAACAGTACTGAAAAAATCCGAGTACCCCCGGCACCATACATTCGCACCCTTGCGAAAGCAAAAATTTTTCAAGACCGTTATTCCCGAACGAAGAGTATTTTACGTAAATTTCTCCCACTATTCCTACTTTTATAACGTCGCGCTTTACTTTCGGCAATTCGTGAAAATCTTTCGCGATAGCCGCAAGATTTTTTCGTATTTCTTTAGAAGAAAGTCCCCTTTTTTGACTGAATTGCCCCGTTAATTCGTCAATCCATTTTTTTACCAGAAGTCTGACGCTTCCTTCGGTTTTTTCTTGCGGCAGACATTGATTTTTCAAAAGCAGCAACATATCTCCGTAAATAAGGCTGCTTAATCCCGTTTTTATCATCGAAGGCGTAATTTTAAAGCCGCTGTACTTTTCATACCCGCCGAAACTTACCGAAATTACGGGGATATAGTCCATATTCATAGCCGAGAGAGCCTTTCTGAGAAGGCAGATATAATTCGACGCGCGACAACCGCCGCCCGTCTGAAACATAATAAGAGCGACTTTATGCGGATCGTAATCTCCGCACGTTAAAGCGTATAATTGCTGTCCGAGAGCGCATATTGCGGGATAGCATACGTCGTTGTTCAGATATTTAAGCCCCGTTTCGATTACTTCCGTTCCTTCGTAATGAAGAACTTTCAGATTATACCCGTATAACCTGAACACTTCTTCGAGCAATTCCATGTGCGCGGGGAAAATATCGGGCGACAATATGACGTAATCCCGTTTCATTTCCTTTGTGAAATCAACATTCATTATCCGTATCACTCCGTAGTATCGTAAATTATAACACAAATCGGAAAATAAATAAAACGAATAAAACCTTTTCCGTGTTCTTTCACCCGATTATCTTATTTTTTTCTTGAAAAACGCCCTATTTAATGCCGTTTTATCGGATAAAAATAAAAAATTCTCGCGAAAAAGCGTTGTTTACGCGCTTTTTCGCGAGACCTGATACGATAATTTTTACAGCATGAATTCCGAATCGGGAACGACGTTATAACCGTTTCCGATTTTTATTTTAACGTTACGTTTTAAAACCAACTCTTTTTCGGCTTTTTCGTTTCCGTACTTAACCGCGTTTATTTTAAGATTCAGGAAAACGAAATCGGATAGTACGTAATCGGGTTTTTCGGCGTTCACGTTAAAATATTCGTAACACTTCATATCGCAGTTTTCAATCGTTACGTTTTTAACTTCTGACACGGGAACGGTTTTTCTGCCTTTCATATCGACGTACTGAGTCCACGGATTTGCGTTTATAAAATTATAAGCGTTGCCTTTTATTCCCGAAACGAGAACGTGTTCGTAAAGTTGCGGAGTGTCGGGGCGCATTTTGAACCATAATAAATTATACGTTTTTAAAACTTGCGAATCGCATAAAATCACGTTTTTATCGTGAATCGACTCCGAACCGCAGGTAAGACACCCGAAACAGTTTAAAAATTTACAATCGCTTATCACTATTCTTTCGTTTGCGCCGTTGTTTTCGTCCGTATCGGCGTAAGGTCCTTTTCCGCCTTTAAGAGCAATTCCGTCGTCGTTCACGTTTATCTCGCAACGACTTATAAAAACGTCGGAACAGGCGTCTATATCTATGGCGTCGGTACTCGGCGCGCGCACGTCCGAACAAGGAGAACAAAACGACGTACCCGTCACCTTTACTCTGCCGCATTTATATAAATGCAGATTCCAGAACTGAGAATTCCGCATCGTAACACCGCTTATAAAAACGTTTTTGCTGTTTGAAATAAATACGAGCCTTGCCCGCTGCGCGTCTTTATTGAGCGCGTTTTCGTTCCACTCTTTTCTCAGCCAGAAATCTTTCCACGACCTTAAACCGTTGCCGTCGATAACGCCTTTGCCGTAAATAAAAAAGCCGTCGGCTCCGTTAACGTTTATAAGAGCGGGAAAATATTTGCACGTTTCGCCTTCTATGCGGGTTATCGTAAGCGGATAATCGGATATATCGTCACTCCCCTTTAAAACTCCGCCTTCTTCTATAAAAAGGTCTACGCCCCCGGAAAAAAACAATCCGCCGCTTAAAAACTCGCCTGCGGGAACGACCATTATTCCGCCGCCGTTTTCACCTATTTTATCGATAAGCCGTTGCAATTCGCGCGTATATATCTTACCGTCCGGACGAACTCCGTAATCGGTTATAATATATCGCTTTTTATCGTTTAAAGGAATATTTTCATTAAAAAAAGTTTCGTCGGCAATACTGCCGTCGGTAAATTTAAACATGTCCGTAATCTCCTTACAGCGTGTACCCGTCGTTTAAAGACAGCATTTCGTACTTTGCTTTCGCTAATTTGTTTTCGGGGATTTTTTCCCACGGGCTGTCGCCTATAAAATCTTTAATCGCCGATAAGTTTTTTTCGTCGTCTGTAAAACCTTTTATAAGGGGAGTGCGCACGGTATAAGGTTTTCCGCTGTTTTTCAAAGTCATAAAATTTTCTTTTATCAGGTCGTTTTTAACTCCCGTATATTTTTCATGCTCGGCGCAATCGAAAATTTTAATATCCATAAACACGTAATCCGTTTTTTCAACCGCCGCTTTAAAAATATCCGACGGTACGTACCCCGCCGTTTCCAAGGCAAAGTTTATTCCCTTACATAAATCGATTGTTTCGGATATGAATTCCCATTGCAAAAGCGGCTCTCCGCCCGAAAACGTAACGCCGCCGCCGAGCGCGTCGAAAACGGGTTTATATTCGTTTATCGTTTTTGCAAGTTCGCGGGCGGTATAGTCTTTTCCGCAAATTTCAAGGCAGTTGTTCGGACAAACTTTCAGACAGCGACCGAAAGGTTTACACTCTTCGTGGTTGCATTTTTTTTTGCACAAGCCGCAATGAACGCATTTTTTTCGCCTGAAAAGCAGTTGCTTTTCAAACGACAAACCTTCGGGATTATGACACCATTCGCAACGCATTTTGCAACCTTTCATAAACACGGTAAGTCTTGAACCGTCGCCGTCGTGAACGGTAAGTTCGCTTATATCGAAAACGCGCCCCGTCATATAGAATATTCCTGCCTTGCGATAACGTGATCCTGATATTCTTTGTCGAGTTCCGTGAAATACGCGCTCCAACCCCACACCCTTACTATAAGCCGTTCGTATTTCTCGGGATTTTCGCGGGCGTCTTTCAGCGTTTCGATATTTACCGAATTAAGTTGCAGTTGATGCCCGCCCATAGCAAAGAAAAGTTTAACGAATTTCGAAAATTTTTCTTTCGAGTCTTTTCCTTTCCACATATCTTCAGTAAATTCGAGAGTAACGGGACCGCCGTTCATGGCGTTTAAAAAGTCGGGTTTTACAAGGGAACTTATAACGGATATGGGACCTTTTACCTTTGCAAAAAGGCTCGGCGAAAAATTAGTTCCGAGCGGTTCGCCCTTTTTCCGCCCGTCGGGCGACGCGCCTATTTCGTTCGCGTGCCACAGGTAATACATCGCGGACCCCGTTCCCGCTCTGAACTTTCCGCCCCTGCAATTAGTTTTGTTTTTTAAGGCTTTTGAAAACCCGTCGAGAAGAAAAACGAGATATTTATCCGCGCCGTCGTCGTTGTTACCCACTTTTTTACAATCGTATCTTAACTTGTGCAGTAGTTCCGGATACCCTTCGAAATTACAGTCAACCGCCTTTATAAATTCGGATTTTGACATACTTTTCTCGTTAAAAATCACTTGTTCTATCGCCGCGATACTGTCCGCCGCGGTACATATTCCCGTGCCGTGTATGCCGAAATTGTTATACACCCCGCCGAGAGTCACGTCGCACTTCATACACGCGTTCAGAAACGGAGAAGGCACAAACCATAAATTTTTAAGGGTTTTTTCTATCTTTTCGGTTTCGCGTAAAATTTCTTTTTTAACCGCTTTTAAAAAGTCGTTTATATCATTGCTTTTTTTAAGATCTTTATGGAAGCATTCGTCTATTACTTTTGCAAAAGACAGAGCGGAAATATTCGCAACGTCCGCCCCGACCGAAGGGATTATTAGTTCCCAGCAGGCGGCGGTAACGTAGTTGCAGGCGTCTTTATGCTCGTATCCGAGTTTTTCAAGAGCGGGAATAGCAACGTCGTCGTTGGTGTATTGAGGAAATCCGAGACCTTTCGCGGTAAGTTCCGTTCCGAGCCTGTAAACTTCGAGCGGAGTATTTTTGCTTACCCTGATATTTATTTTCGGATCGATTACCTTTAAATTGCCGCTCGCTTTAAGACACGCTTCGGATAATTCGTTGAAAACTTCTTTCCCGTTTTCGTCGACGCCGCCGAGAACGAGACTCTGACCGTTGTCGCCTTGCTGAACGCCGGGATACAAATCGCTGTCGCGATTAAAAGTGAGAAAAAATTCTTCCACGAGAAGGTCGGCTTCTTCTTTTGAAAGAACGCCGCGGTCGATATCGTTTTTATAATACGGATACGCGTACCTGTCGAAAGAGCCTGTCGTAACGTGATAATTGCCTTCGAGCCATAGCCCGAAATGAACGATACGGAAAAGTTGCAACGCCTGCAAAAAACTTTTCGCGCCGCCGTTTATTACGGCGGTTATATTTTCGGCAGCTTCAAAATTACCCGCTTTTTCCGCTTCTTTCGCGTATCTTTCCGCTAAGCCGACAAGAGCGTTTACGGAGCGTGCGGTAAATCCGTCTTTATTGTTTATAAGACCTTTCAGACCCGTTCCGAGAATTTTTTCGTAATCCGCGCAAAAGTTAGACATGTATCCGAGTTCGTGAATATAACGGGTTTTTTTAATCTCTTTCCATTCCTTTTCGGTAAATACGTCGGGAATATTTTTAAGAGTTCTCGTAAACGCTATTCTTTCGTCTCCGAAAACCACGGGGGTTTCGTTTTCGCACATAAAACAAAATCTTCGCGTCATTCTTTCCGCGGGAGTCAATCCGAGCGCGGAATACTCTTTCGCAAGATCGGCGTTCACGTCGCGCCGCAATTCGCGATGCTTCCCCGACAGTATAAAGTTTTTAAGATTATCGTAAT
Organism: uncultured Clostridia bacterium; assembly: GCA_934248055.1. GTDB lineage: Bacteria > Bacillota > Clostridia > Christensenellales > Borkfalkiaceae > HGM11412. Next base: position 82,280 of record CAKQKI010000005.1, read on the forward strand.
TTTTCATATTCTTTTATAAAGCCTGCGCTTTTAATTTGCTTATAATTCGTTAAGCCCCTTTCCGACAGACCTTTTTTCTCCGTTTAAAACTATCTCTCCGTCTTCTTCGGCGTAAACGGAAATTTTTCCGCCCGACGATGAAAAGTAACTTTTAATTCCCGTCGTTTCAACGGCTCCCGGAGAAAGATATTTACTCGTATCCCCTATAACCGCAACGCCGTTTTCTATCGGTGCTATAATATAATAGCCGTAATCGCCGTTATTCTGTAACGAAACGGAAAAACTATCGCTTTCTCCGAGAATTTTTACGGTTTTGTTAAAATAATCAAAGACCGCCGCTTTACCGTCGAACCTAAACTGAGAAAGCGAAATTTTACCTTTTACCGACAGGTTTTTTTCGTTTAAATCAAACGCCGCCAGAACGACGGATTTACCTTTACGGTTAAACGCAAAGAACGGCTTGCGTTCTTTTTTGAAATCTTTGAAAACGCATTCCTTTGCGGGAACGAGATTATCGTCTGCCCTTAAAATTCTGCCGTCGTCTGAAATAAGCGGCTTTAAAATATCGGGGTTGCTTCTTCCCGTTTTATCGCTTACGTAAACGGGACCGCCGCTTAAAGCGCGAAGCAACGCGTTTTTACCCGCCTGACCGTCGTCCGTCCACCACATATCCCAGTCGGAATAATAAATCTCGCCGTAAAAAAGAGAGTTGTAAGCGCATTGCAGAATATGTTTTGAAAACCAGGCGGCGTCTTCGGGCATAAAATCGTCCGACGCGCGCGAAACGGCAGTCTTTTCGCGATTCAGCATACACGCCTCGTCCATTCCCATGCAATTTATAACGTTGCCGCTAAAATACTCGATCGCGCTGTCTTCGACGGCGCGCTGAAATTCTTTCGCCGCCGAGCCGATGCTTTTAACGCCTTTATAATAAAGTTCGTAGCACGACTGATTGTCCACTTTTATAAAATCGACCCCCGCGGCTTTGAGTACGCCGTTTATATAATCGAAAAACTTTCTGGCTTTTTCGTATTCGGGCGCGACCACAAACCTGTCGCCGCTTACGGCGATAAGGCAATCTTTCGTTTTTTTATAGAGCGCGCCGTCCTTTTTAACGCCGTGCCAGTAGCCCGTTACGGGATACCATACTCCGACTTTCACGCCGTTTTCGTGCAGATACGAAACGGTTTTTTCAAGACCTTGAGGAAATCTTTCTCCGTCTGCCGCAAAATCTCTCATTTCGGACTCGTGCTGAATGGTAACCATAGCGCCGAAATCGATTTTGCGGGGAATATCGTTAAGAAGGGTGCAATCCGCCCACATATCGTCGATTATCGCGTATTTTACGGGAATGTTCTTTTCTTTGAATTCTTCGATTTTCGATTTAATTCCGTCGTGAGAAACCCTTATCTGAAGAGCGTCCCAGGTACACCAGCCGAGATATTCGAAAATTTGCGGAAAAACCCTGTCTTTTCGCATATACGGTTTTTCGAAATTGATTTTCAGGGCTTTTTCGAAACAAGCGCGTATAAGCGGCGTCAACTCTTTTCCTTCGGCTGTTATCATAAAAGGCGAATTTTCGGCGCGGTTTACGTCGCTTAAAGAAAACAAAACGGCTTTGAACCCGCGGGAATCGCCTTCGAAAAAGGTTTTGAAATCGTTGCCGACAAGCGAAACCGCCACTTTGTAGCCGCCGTTTTTCTTTTCAAATGCGAGAACCTGCGTTCTCGGCGGAATTTCGCCGCCCGATTTTCCGAATTTCGGCTGACACCAGTAAGGGCTGAACATATATTCGGCGGTAAAGCGGATAAAATCTTCTTTGAACGCTATCTCCGCCGCCCTTTCGGGATTTAATTTTTCGGTTGAAGAAAACGACGCGTAATAAGTCGTCGTTTTTCCGTCGCATTCTTCTCTTGTAAAAGCGTTTTCGCCCGCCGCGTCGCCGCCGAGCGCGTTAAAAAGTTTTATATCGTTCATATTTCACCATCCGAGTTCGTCGGTATCGTCTTTTATCGACTTCCAGGCAATATCTTCGCAAAAATGATGTCCGTAAGGCATGGGCGTGAGTTTAACGTTTTTCTCCGCGCCTGCTTTTTTATATATTTTTTTTGCCGTTTCATAACCTTTCAGCACGCCGTCGTAAAGGAAAATATCGTCCTTTTCTCCCGCAATGATATTAAGTTTTCTCGGCGCGATAAGGCACGACAGGTCCTGCATTTCAAAGTATTTATACTGCGAAGGAATATAATTGCACGAGCAATGCTGCATTAAAAGTATCGAGTCTTCATACGGACAGAACGCGCACGACGGCGCGCTGTAACCTATGCGCTCGTCGATACACGCCGCGTAATACGACGCCGTTCCGCCGCCGCTCGAACCCATAATCATTATTTTATCTTTGTCGGCAACGGGAAAATATTTTTCGATAACGTCTATCGCGCGGCTTACGTCCCACACTCTTTCGCCGATTACCGTACGCCCGAGCGCAAGAGCGGTCATGGTTGCCCATTCGCACAGCCAGCCCCATTTCCTGTTCGGGGTTACGGGCGCCTGCTCGCCCATGCTCATTCCGCGCTGTTCGATGGCAAGCGCGCAGAATCCGTTCCGTACCGCCTGCACCGCGAATTGCCCGCGGGTGAGAGCGTAATCGTGGTCTTCGTCGTCTTTCGCTTCGCCTATCGAATTATGAAAACCCGTGGAATGCCCCTGCAACGTAATGCAAAGGGGATATTTTTCTTTATGCGAGTCGGGAACGAGAAAATAGCACGGCACTCTGCAACCTTTTTCGGATAAAAAGGTAAATCGGGTTTGCGTGTAACCGTCTTTTTTTACGGTTTTAACTATTTCGACGTCGGGTTCGCATGCGTTTCGGGCGATTTCGTCAATCCCGATAAGTTCGCGGAATTTTTCGCCTACTTTTTTTCTCCACTCGTCGTAATCGGCGTTTTCGTCAAACGCAAGAATCTGTTTTGTGTTTTTTACAAGTAAATCGTGGCAAAGTTCGCCGTTTATCTCTTTAAGTTCTTTCATTTTAATACCTTTTTAAATTTTCTACGTCTTCGAACACGAACGCTTCTCTTCCGTCGGGTTTTTCCGTTTCTATATTCACGTTTCTTAAAGTCACGTTTTTAGCGTGCCTTATATACAGCCCGTAAGTCGAGAATTTTTCTCCGAATTGATAATTTTCGGGATACGCTTTGCTTATTTCGGGCAGTTTTACTTCTCTGTTTTCCGTTCCTTCGCCGCCGACGGTGGTTATATACACGTCGCTCAAAGTTATATTTTCCACTTTCTTATGCGGCTGACCCGTTATCGTAGACGGCATTACCTGCGACGACCATATCGTTTCTTTTTCTTTCCATAAAGCCGTAATTCTCGGCGCGACCCAGGGAGTGTATCCGCCGATTGCCGTTACGTTGCTTATTATTACGTTTTTAAGGCTTCCGATTGTCGTTCCTTCGGGCGCGCGGAGCCGCTCGGATAAAATTATAAAGAAGGGGTATCCCACGTTTTTCATAACTACGTCCGACACGGTAATTCCTTCGATATTGCCGCCGTCGGTGCTTTCAATCGAAACCGCGCCGTAAAACGTATCGTAAACCGCGCAATTCGAAATCGAAATATTTTTAAAACCGCCGTTGCTTTCCGTTCCGAGTTTTATCGCGCTGCATCTCGAAGTTACCGTGCAATTCGTTATCACCACGTTTTCGCAATCTTTGATTTTATTCAACGTGTAAGAACTTTTAAGCACTATGCCGTCGTCGCCGCTTCTTATTATACAATCGGATATAACTACGTTTTTGCATCCGTCGGGGCTTATCCCGTCGATATTCACGTTAAGAGTCATTCCCCTTACTTTTACGCGCTCGCAACCTGCGAAATACACCGCTAAATCCGTGGAATTTAAAAGAGTTAAATCTTTAAGAGTAACGTCTTCGCACTCTTTGAACGAAAATATTTTAATCGCGCGCTTGTTGTTCCATTCCCCTTCGCCTTCGATCGCTTCGCTCTCCCATACTTCCTGCATGTCGATAGTTCCGAAACCCGAAAACGTTACGTTCTTTTTGTTTTTCGCAACGAACATGCTTCTGTCGAAAAAACTGTGCGACGCGTCCTGATACAGCGGGTACGGCGGCTTTTCTCTCGGCGCGAAATCGTCGAGATTTTCGCTGCCGTATATTTTCGCGCCGCCTTCAAACACGAAATGCGCGTTATCGCATAAAAATATCGTTCCTATGCAGTACTCTCCGAACGGCACGTAAACCGTTCCGCCTCCGTTTTTTTCGCAGGCGTCCACCGCCGCCTGAAACGCGCGCGTGGATATTGTTTTTTTATCGGCTTTCGCGCCGTATTCCGTTACGTTAAACATACTCATATAAATTTAAGATCGGTGCACCATTTCGACCTGTGCCAGTGCGAGCCGTCGTATTCTCTTATTCCGAAAGAAAGCCTGAACGTTTCCGTGCGCTTTAACAGACGCATTTTTATTTCGTTCACTCCCTTTTTAAGATTTACAAGGCAAAAGTTGTTATAAGGGGTATACAGGCGGATTTCGTCTTTTTCAAGAACGTTTTCGCCGTTCAGAATAATTTTAAAGCCGTCGTTATTGCCTATTATAAGCCATACCGTTTTATTCTCTTCGCTTACTATTTTCGTTTCGAGATCGCAGGCGTACTGCCCTTCCATAGTTATCGCGCCGTCAAGATCGATTAAATCTTCCCGAGAAAAAATTTCCGTTAAAAGTTCGCCTTTTTCGTAATTTTTACTCAAAGACGCTTCGTTGTTGACCATACACACGATGTCCGGCAGAACGCACCCTTCGGGATGCGGACTCGGATACCTTTTATCCCAAGGCTTATCGGGCTGGTCGTAATACGGTCCGTAAACGCGCCATATAACGGGAGATATTTTAAGCATTTCTTTACGTAACCCTTCTTCCGTCGCTTCGCGGATTTCGGGTCCCGTTATATCCGATTCGGAAAATTTAAGAGAAAGATTAAGAACGTCTTTTGCAAGGTCTTTTATGCTGTCCGTCGGTCTTTTGACGTTTATTCCGCAAACGAATTTATCGTTGATAAGGTCTTTTTCTTCGAGCGCGGAATATCCTTTTATAATTCCCGTTATCGAAGCCGCGCTTGCGCAGGTGCAGTCGGTATCGTAGCCGAGCGATAAGGCGATTTTAATCGTTTCCGACATACTTCCGCCGCCGTACAGCAAAGCGATGAGTATAAACGCGAGATTCTGCACGCAATTCGTAAAATCGGGGTGTCCGTACGCGGCAAGAATTTCCGTGCGGAGCGAAATATAATTCTTATTTTCGAAGTATCCTTTCAGAACGTCTGAAAAACACCTGAAAAGTTTACCGTTTTCGGGTATAAATTTCATTGCTTTCGTAATAAGAGTTAAAATATCGCTTTCGAAAAACGCCATACTTTCGAGCGCGGCGAGAAATTGCTCCGCTTCCACCGCCGCGCCGCCGTGATCGAGCGTGGCGTCGATATAGGCGTATCTTATCGCCGATTCGGGCTTACCCGCGCACAAAACTCCCCATATTTCGCTTCTTATCGGACAACCCATTCCTTCTTTGAAAAAAGAGTTGTTTATTATCCCCGAATACGGCGGTTTTACGCCGCGGGCGTAGTTCTTCATAAAATACCCGTATTCCGAAAAAGGATACCAGCATTTTTCCGCCCAGGCGGCGGCAAGATCTTGGGAAGTTATCGAAAACCCTTTTTCTTCGAGAACTTCGAGCCACAGAAGTTGAATATCGAGATCGTCGTTCGGCAGATCGGGGTTAAGGTATCGCTTATAGTCTTTAACGTCGATTATCCGCTTTACGCCTTCAAACGGCGCGCCTGCCGCTCCGCCGAGACATTTACCGTAAAAACAACCGTAAACTTTATCGAAAAATTCTGCTTTTTTCATAATCACTCGTATAAAAATTTATATGTTTCGGGGTTATCGTAAGTCCGATCCCAGCAATTATGATAAGCGTCGTCGTAAACGGTTAGTTTTGCTTTTTTCCCCGCGCTTATCATTCTTTCGACCATTCGCACGCTCTCGTCGCAATAAACTTCGGTATCGTTTTTACCGTGATAAGCGTGAACTTCGGCGTTTATTCTGCCCGCGTTCCAGTACATGCCGCCGCCGCAACAGATAATCGCTTTTTTGAAAAGACAAGGCTTGCTTTCAAGAAGTTGCCACGCGGTATATCCGCCCATGCTTATTCCCGAAAGAAAATAATTTTCGGCGTTTTCTTTAATCTTTACGTATTCCGAAAAATCCTGAAGCCGCTCGAAAATATCGAACCAACTGTCGTATTCGCATTGCGGCGCGATTATAACGAAGGGGAATTCCCCGTTGCTCGAATAAGCGTATTTCATAAGCGGGTTAAAAGCAACGAGAGATATATCCGTACCCCTGCCGCCCGCGCCGTGAAGGTGCAGTATAACGCCTTTAACGTGAACGCCGTCGTTCGGACGGTACGCGGCGTATCTTATTCCTTTATATTCCGAAACTTCTTTTTTCATAAATTCTGTATATCCTTTAAAGACGGAAAACCGTCGGTTACGTATTCGCTACGGACTTTAAACGCCGCCGCCTTTACGGCAAATTCAACGGCTTTAAGTAAACTATTGCCGTCGGATAAAGCGAAGATAAGCGCGGCGTTGAAAACGTCGCCCGCGCCGGTAGTATTGCGCGCTTTTACTTTAATCGCCTTTACTTCGGTTTTTTTGCCGTTTTCAAAAACAACCGCTCCTTTTTCGCCGAGCGTAACGACGTAATTTTCAGGCGTGAACCCGTTGCATAATCCGTCAACTTCCGTTTCGTTAGGCGTAAAAAGCCATACTTTTTCAAGGAATTTTCGGGGCAACGCCCTGACGGGCGACGGGTCGAAAACTATTTTCGTGCCGCAAGCGGCGGCAACGTCGGCGGCTTTGAGCAAAACTTCGTTAGGTAGTTCCGCCTGCATAAGAAGATAATCCGATTCTTCTATTTCTTTTCTGAAATTTTCAACGTCTGCGGCGGACGTCTTCGCGGACGCCCCCGTATACAGCGAAACGCAATTTCCGCCGTCGTTATCTACCAAAATAACGCCGTAGTCCGTTTTCGCGCCTTTTTTAATAATCGCGTTTTCGTAAATGCCGTACGCTTTTAAAAATTTTAAACATTCTGCGGCGTTGTCGTCGTCGCCGAGAGAAGTAAGAAAACTCACGTTTTTACCGAGTTTACTCAGCGCCGCGGCGGCGTTGACGCCTTTTCCGCCCGCTTCGGTATGAAGAGTTTTAAAAACTTGCGATTCGTTTTTTTTGGGAATAGTTCCGCCTTTTAAAAACACCGAATAACCGCAAATTCCTATAACGGCGATTTTTTTCATTCACAACTCCTTAACGCGATTTTTATATAATCGGACGAGCGCGTCGTTTTTATCTGCGTTTTCTTTCAGATTGCCGCTGCCGAATACGTGCGGAACGTAACCGCGGCTAACGCATTTTTTTTCGGCTCTTACGAGCAAATCCTGCACGATGAAAGACGATAACACGGTAGACGAAGGTCCCGTTTTTACGGTATCGGTAAGATTAACCAGAGCGTCTCCCCGCGGCGCGAGATTATCGAGAAAAACGTCGCAAACGTCTTTAAGTCGTTTGTGGGACGAATGACGCGATTTTACGTCGTTGTATTCCGAAGACCCTACTCCTATAACGAACGCGCCTTTTTCCTTTCCTTCTATCGCCGCTTCTACGGGCGCGCCGTTTATGCCCGACGTGGAAATAACCACGAGCGCGTCGTTTTTTTTGAGAGAAGCGTCGTCGAATAATCCTTTTACGCTGTTTTCGCTCTTTTCGAGTTTACTGCTTTCGCTTGCCGAAAGGTGCAGCATAAGTTCGGGTTTTAAAACGGGTTTTATGCACGCAAGCCCGCCCGCGCGATAAAAACAATCGAGCGCGATAAGGTGAGAATGACCGCAGCCGAACATATTTATCAAGCCGCCGCCTTCTATCACGAAAGATAATTTTTCCGCCGCTTTTTCAAGCGATTTTTCGTTTTTTTCAATCAGTTTGCCCGCCAAAGAAAGCAGTTTGCGGGAATATTCGTCAATCATAACATTTTTATCCGCGGACGATATTTTTTAAGCATTTCCGCATTTTTTTCGTCGCCGCCCGGAACGTTTGCGCTCGACCAGCACGGCGGGGTTATTTTTCTTTTCACGCATTCTTCTACCGTCGCTATTTCTATTAAATGCGCGATATAAAAATCGACTACGTTAGATATGGGGGCAATGGGAGTTTCAAAGCCGTCCACTTTTATAACGGCGTCGCCGACGGGGTTATAGTCGTCTATTTTAATATCCGCGTAATCAAACAGGTTTTTGCCGTTGGGATGGCGTATAAAATGGTCTTTCGGCATTTTTTCCTGCCATTCTCCGCTTGCCACCGCTATTATCTTAACCCCGCGTTTTTTCGCTTCTTCGGCTGCGTCTATGGTGGCGGGGTTTATACCTATGTTGTGAAAGATTATAAGAACGTCGTCTTTTTTAAGGTCGTAATATTTAAGTATCGCCGAGCCGTAATTCACCGTTCTTTCGAGTTCGAGATATTTAAGCGCCTGATTGAAAACCGAAAGCCCCGTTTCCATTATCGGATTTACATTCGCAAGTCCGCCGGCGCGAAAAAACATTTCTCCCATGCAAAGCGTAGTATGTCCGCCGCCCGCATAAACGTTTATAAGTTTGTCTTTTTCGACGGCGTCGGCAAGCATTACTGCCGCCGCTTTTATGTTTGCCGTTTGTTTTTCGTTTACTTTATTAAGATTTTCTATAACTTTTTCGTAGTATTTTTTTAAATTATCCATTACGCCGCTCCTTTAATTTTCCGTTTTTTTAACCGAATTTTTTTTGTATACGAAAAACGGAATAACCCGCGCTTTTTTAGGCGCGTCGTCGCCCGCTATTCTCGTTTTTGCAAGTTCCACCGCTTCCTTTGCCATTTCGCGCACGGAATAAGCGATGGTCGTGATTTTAATCTTGTCTTCGGGGATAGGAAGATTGTCGCACCCTACTATACCTATCTTTTCAGGCACTCCGTAACCGTTTTTTCTGCACGTTTCGAGTACGCGGTTTGCAAGAATGTCGTGATAACAGAACAGACCTATACTCTTATCGGAGTTTTTGCTCACCAACTCTCTTATTTTATACGGAAGATCTTCGGTATCCCCTATTTTTATAAGGTCGCTTTCGTTAAATTCCACTCCGAGTTCTTTCGTCCGACTTATAAAGCCCGCAACGCGCGGATTGTTCTCGTCTATCTTGGCTATGCCTATAACGAAAAACTTTTCGTAACCGCCTTTATAAAGCAAATCGGCGGCTGTTTTACCCGCAAGATGATTGTCTATGGTGATTTTGTCGTAAATATTCGTTTCGGTGTCGGTAGCGACGAGAATAACGGGATACGTTCTTCTTCTAAAATTCTTTTCCGACGACCACGGCGCGACTATCGCCGCTTCCACTCCTAATTTTTCAAAGCAATCGAGAGCGTTTTTAAACCCGAAATCTTTGCTTTCGGTCATAAGTATTGCGTTATAACCGCTCGCGCAGACGAAAAATTGTATGTTTTTTGCTAATATCGCAAAAAACATATTCTGAATATCCGGCACAAAAACGCCTATAAACCCGCTTTTCTTACGGCGAAGGCACAGCGCGCTGTCTTTTCCTATTTCCCGATGATAAAGATAATTTTTGTTACCTTTCGTAACTATCAGATTTTTTTCGCGCAACGCGTCGATAACCGATTTTGCGGTGGCGGGGGATACTCCGAGTTTTGCAGATAACCCTCTTATCGACGGAAAAACAGAACCCGCGTTCCCGTAAACTCCGCTAAAAATATCTTCGATTACGGCGTTCAATAATTTATCTCTTTTCATTGCGGTTTTACCGTTTTACCCGTAGACATGCTCTCGTAAGCCGCGTTCATCGCCCGAATAATTTCGATATGCGATTCAAGGCTCGTGGTTAAATCTTCGCCCGCTTCTTTTCGTATTCTCCGCACGAAATTATGCAGAAAAATTCTGCGCGTATCGCTGAACGACGCGCCCGACGATCCCCAATGTTTGAAATCTTCGCTCGGAAGATACATCGCCTGATACCCTTTCGCGCCGTAAACGTCGGCAATTATGCTGCCCTTTTCGCCGTGTACGGCAAGTTCCACTTCCACCGTTCGCGGGTATTTGGCAAAATCGTCGTTTACTCTTTTGAAAATCTGCTTTTCCTTGTTGCCGTAAGACGGGTCGAGAGAAAATATAACGCCGTTTTTAAGCCGACCGAGAATGGAAAGACAGTCTTCCACTTCCGCGTCTTCGCGCAGATTAGGAGCGGCTTCGGCATAGATGAAATCGTAGTCAGAATCGAAAATAAACCTTGCAAGGTCGAAAATATGCGGGTGATCGGTAAGCGCGCCGCCGCGGTATCTGTAATCGTTACAGTCGTTCGGTTTCAGTTTTACGCGCTTTCCGTAAATTTCTTCGGGAGTGTTCATCCAGGGATTCCACCACATAGGAAAGTGCGAATAGTTGTAAGCGTGAAAAGAAAGCGGCTTTCCTATCGCGCCCTGAGAAACAAGTTCTTTAATCCGCAATATTTCGGCGCGCCAGCGCATTTCGAGTTCTATCGCGACCTGGATGCCGTATTTTCTTTTAAGGGCAAGCATTTCTTCGTATTCTTCAAGGTCCATGGTAGGCACTTTCATGGAAATAACGTGAATTCCCCTTTCCGCGCAAAGCCTGAATTGTTCAAGATGCATTCTGTTCGTTCCGCCGCATACGGCAAGTTCGACTTCGGGATGCTCGTTTAAAAGTTGCTCGTCGGAATAATATTGCGGAACGTTTTTATACTTTCCGCGCCCTATCTGAACGGGGTTGCCGGGCGTAAACGACACCGCCGCAATATTGAAAAGCGGGTCTATACGCATGGCGTCTGCAATATACGGAACGTGTCCGTTATCGAACCTTAATATGGCAACGTTTACTTTTTTCATACGTTTACCTCCGCAATTCCGCTTTCGAGTTTTTTTCTTACTCTGTCAGTAAGTTCCGTAAGTTTTAAATATCTTTTTAAAATATCTTCTTTATCGTCCGCGCCGACGAGCATATAATAAACGCTCGAAACAGCCGCAAGTTCGTCAAGATTAAGACCGTAAAGATCGACGCTTCCGTCCGAAAACGTTTCGGGATTTTTGCCGTTTCTGAAAAGATACACCGCTTCGGGAGCAAGTTTATGACCTATGGGCTGATCGCTTACGAACCCGTGCGACGCAAACATTTTTCTCTTCCCCTGCGGAGTACACTCTTCGGGCATAACCGCCGCAAGTTCCAGCGTAGATATGCCGCCGCACTTATGATCGAGTACGGCGTTTACGGTATTCCCGTTTTTCAGCGCGAAAACGTGCGATATTTCGCTTTCGAAAAACCATTCGCATATCTCCGCTTCGCGGAAAAAGAGTTCGTATACGGAAACGTCTTTTCCTTCGTAAACGGAACATTTCATGTGCGATCTGTCGCCTATGCTGCGCGCGGCTTTTCCCTGCATTCCGCAAAGCGCGCTCACGTTTCTCCAGTAAAACACGGGGTATTCTTTGCCGTTTATCTTAACGAATTCATGGTGATACCCGTCTTTTCTGAGATAAAACTCAAAATCTTCTGCAACGCTACGCTCGTATATGTCGAGTATTTTTTTTACGCCGTCGTTTACGGCGCGTTCGTCTACTTTACGCATGATACTCCTTATTTTTTAAGAACTCTTTTGTAATTTCTGCCTATATTGTCCCACAATTCTATAGGATCTTTCGCCGCGACCGAAGTTCCGTAACCGCCGCGATACGTCCAGGTGGCAAGCCTGTCGACGCCGAGTTCTTCATACATATCAACGACTTTATCTATCTGAGAAAAATCTTCGGGGCGTTTATTGTAACCCATAATCCAGCGTTCGCTTTCTTTGCCGTATTTTTTAGCCATGGCAACGGTTTTTTCGGTAATTTCTTTAAAGAAACTTTCGGGAAGCGACCAGTTGATGATAGTCGTTGAGAACACGTCGAAATAAGGGCATGCCGCCACCATATCCCAGTTATCGTAACCGCGCATTTCGGTAACGTAATAGTTATTGACGGTTGCGTGAACGCAGCACGTTATTTCAAGCCGCGGATTATATTCTTTTAACGCTTTCGAGCAGTCCGCAAGAGTTTTTAACGCTTCGCGCCAACGGAACTGCTTGACGTCGTCGTTCATAAACCGTGGCATTTCATAGCCGTAATAATCTTCGAATTTTTTCATACATTCGGGGCAACGGCACGACCAGTCGTCGCCCGCGCCGCCGGTAATCGACGCGTAAGACTTAGGATACGCATAATGCGGTTCGTCCCAGAAAAACCCGTCTATTTCGGTGTTTTTTGCAAGTTTAAGGCATATCCCCGTAAAATAATCTCTGAACGCGTTCGTGTTAAAGCACGCCGCGTTTAAAACTTCGCCCGTATACGCCGAAACCTGACGGTGGCGGATATTATTCTGTAAAAACAGCGAAACCTGTTCTCCGCCGAAATATTTGCCTATGCCCCAGGTATCCGCTATACAGCGAAGCCCCGCTTTGTGTGCGGTTTTAACGATTTCGTTGATATTCGGAAACCAGAAATCCATATCGAATTCCGTTATCGCGAGAATAACGGTGTCGCAACCGTGTTCTTTCATCTCTAAAAAGTCTTTTTCGGCATGCTCTACGTAATTGAAACCGTAATAACTTACCGCAGTATGCTTTATTGCCATAAAATCTCCTGTTAAATATTGTATTTATTGCGCCAGGCGGCGATTTCGAGCGACGCGCTTTTTTTTCTCGGTCGCTCTGTTTTTTTAATTCTTTCGAATAAATTTATTCTGCTTTTTAACTCCGACGGGCTGAACTCGTCGCCGTAAAGATCGATAAGCGCAAACAGCGGAAATTGATATTCCACGTCGAGTCTGTCGAAAAGTTCTTTTTTTTCGTATTCCGACAGGTCGCTTTCTCTTACCTTTTTATACCCTTTTAAAAATTCTTTTTCATACGCCGAAAGGTCTTCTTTCGAGAATATTTCTTTCGTTACGTAGTCGTCGTGCGTGTGAAGATACCCGCCCGAAGCGACGTAATTATCGTAAGTTTTATATAAAAGTTCGCGATACTTTTTAATTTCTTCGGCGGCGCATTTATAATAATTTTCTATAAAATCGTCCGCTTCCGTTTCGTAATCGCGCGATAAATCCCACATAAGCCGCGGTCTTACGTAATCGTCGAGAGCAAGCAGCGGTATATTGTCGGCGCGCGAAGTGCCTTGCGAAAAAATATCGATTGCGTGCATTTTTTTATACAGAACGAGATTTTCTTTTACCGCTTTCGCAACGGGATACGGCGCGATGGGCGAACCGTAATTCATTCTGTAATCCCATATCGCAACGTTTTCTGCCACGTTTTTCCAACTAAGCATTATCTGCCTTGACGGAGTGTTTCCTTTGGTAACGTTTTTTTCGGAAATAAGCGGATGATAATAATCGGCGTGAATCGGAGCGATTCTTACCACCACGTTATTTCTTCCCTTAACCGTTTCGTCTACGGGGTAATACTTTCCGTTTTTTTCATAAACGGGCGCGTTTTCTATCGCAGAATACGCAAAAGTAACGATATAAATCTGCCTTTCGGGAGCGTTTTTCAATCTCCACTTTTCAACTTCGTCTGCCACGGCGTTGGTAAATCTCATGGCAACGCCCGAGCGGGTATATTTTTGAGCGTCTTTTCTGCACGTCGGGCAATCGCAGAAATACGGATTATCCGCCATTCCGAGCATAAAAAACTTTTTGTCTTTTTCTTTTGCGATATACTCGTTTATAAGGTTTTTGACGAACGTTTTAAGCGCGCCGTTTTCATCGCTTGCGCCGTATAGCGCCGAAGAATAACAAAGTTGAGTATTCTCCTTCACGAAATCGAATTTTTCGTCTTCATTTAAAGACGAATAATCCGCGCCGCCGTGAACGTAATACCAGCCTTTATCGGCGTATTTTTCATACGGCAGAATCTGAAAGGGAATAGACATATCGTGGAGCGTCGACCAGTAACTTCCGGTAGCGTAAATTTCGCTTGCGGGCGAATTCAGATTGTTAACTTTCCGATAAACTCTCGCAAGAGATACGTCCTGCATTGTAAAATTCGCGGTGCAAACCGTTCTCCCTTTAAATTCGGGGGCGCAAAGATATTCCGAAGCACTGAGTTTTACAAAATCTTTTTTAATGATTTTTTCCGCGTTTTCGGAATATCTTCTATACCCGTAGAATTTTTCGGCAAATTCCGCAACTCCGTATAAAACCGCGTAATCGACGTCGGAAAATATGAAAATTCCACCCTTTTTCACAGACAGCATAAACCCGTCGTGATTGTATTTTTCAACGGGAATTTCACGCCTTTTTTCAGCCGATATTTTTGTTTTTCCTATCGATATAAAAGGCTTTTCGGCGTTGAATTCGCTTTCGTAAACAACCGCAAAACCGTTTCTTACGCCGCACACCTTGCTCGTTACGGAATTCAATTCCGTAGCCGCAAGGAAGTCGTACTTCGTAGGGTTATCGGGTAAAACCACGGTGTAATCGGTCGCGCCGTTTTTAATTAAATAAAACTCGTTCATCAGTCGATATTATATCTCTTTTTCCAACTCTGAATACGATCTTTCGCGCTTTCGTTTTTATACGGAAGGCTGATTGAAACGGATAATATTTTCGCGTATTCTTCTATCGCCGCTTTAAGTTGCTCGCTCGTGTACACGTCGTTGCCGTAAAGTTCGATGAGCGCGAAACGATAAAACGCGCTTTCTCTGTCAAGCCGTTCTTTCAGCGCTTCGTATTCCGCGGGCGCGGAGTTCTCAATCGCGGCGTAAGCGTTACGGAAAACGTTTTCTATATTGATAAGCGTTTCTTTCGGCCAGAAAGAAGTAGTTAAAAGCGAATTATATATTTTCGCGTCAAAACCGCTGATTTTTACAATGTAACTTGCAAAATGCATTTCGAGAAGCGACAGATATTCTTTCATATAACCGCTTGCCGCGCCGTAATAAACTTCGATAAATTCGTCCGCCAGAGCCTGATAACTCAAATCGGTATCCCACATAAGACGGGAACGGATATAATCGTCCATTCTTCCGAGCGACGTGTTGAAAGTCGCGCCGTTGCCCTGCGTAAGAACGTCTATAACGCCCATTTCTTTATACGTTTTAAGATTTTTTTGCGCCGAATTCCAGGTCGGGAAAGGAACTATTTTATAATCGAAACTCATTTTATAGTCCCAGATCGCAAACTTTTTCGCGCACATTCTCCACTGTTCGATCATATTTGCGGATTGAATGTTGTGATTTTTATCGCTGAACGGATAATAATGGCAGGAGAATATAGGCGCGATACGAACTATAACGTTATCTTCCGCGATAACGCTATTGTCCGAAGGTGCGTATTTGCCGCTGCTTTCATCTCTTTTTACGGGAGCGTCTTGCGTGGTAAGGTAAGCGAAAACGACGAGATCTATCTGCCTTTCGGGGCAGTTTTCAAGCCGCCATTTTTCAACGTCTCTCGCTACTTCGTTCACAAACCGCATGCAAGTTCCCGTGACGGTATATTTGTCGTTGTCTTTACTGCAATCGTCACAATCGCACACTTCGAGATTGTCCGCCATGCCGAGCATAAAGAAACTTTTTTCCGGTTCTTTTTCGATATAATCGTGAATAAGGTTGTTTAAAAACGTTTCGTATAAACCGCCCGCTTCGCCTTTTGACGCAAGCGCTTTATGATAGCATATCTGAACGGCTTCTTTGATAAGCGTCCACACGTCGCCCTGATAAGAATACTCTTCGTTTGACGGAATAAGCAGCGTTTCCGCTTCGTTTTCGCGGCCTTTGGCAACGTAATACCAGTCCTTATGTTCGCCGTAATACTTAGCCGCGTTCAATATCTGCATGGGTATAGACTGATCGTTCAATATGCTCCACAGTCCGCTGTTGCCGTATTTCTGCGACCAGTTCGTACCCTGATTGTTGTTTTTCATACGCAAACGGTGAAGACCGTCGGCTATTATTTCGGCGGAGAACGATATTCTCCCCTGAAAATCGGGAACGTCGATAAGGTCGAAATCGTAAAGCGCAACGTTCGTTGCTTTTTCGTATTTCACGCAGTCCTGAGCGTAATACCTGTAACCGAGATTTCTCTCCGCAAAACCGTAAACGCCGTTGATTTTACCTGTTTCTTCTTTGGCGTTTATGATAACGGCGTTGCCTTTGCGTTTTATCATATAGCCGTCGTAATTAAAATCTATGCCCGAAACGGTTATGCCCGCCGCCGCGGAAAAAGCCGTGTTCCCGATTGCGATTATTTTATCGTTTTCGGTATAAACCGCGCTCTCTTCGTCAATCGGAAGATTTACCCCGGAACTATTAAAGAAAATATTTTTAAGTTCTTCGGCTGCGAATTTTTCGGGTGCCGTAGCGTTTTTCGGAACTACTATCTTATAATCCGATTTCCCGTTTTCGAGAAGCATAATATCCGTTCTTTTGATAACGTTGCCGTTATTTTTATTTTCTTCGGGTTGAGGCTTGCACGCAAAAACCGAAGACGCGATAAACACGGTTGCGAGCGATAACGCTATCGCCTTAAATATTTTTTTCATATAAAACTCCTTATTTTACGGTGACTTTAAACCGTTTTACCGAATACTCGTAAGTATCGCGATTAAAGGAATAAAAGAAGAGATAGTACTCGCCTTTTTCCGAGAATTTATACTTGTTTTCGCTTATTTCGATAAACTCGCCGTTATTGTCGGAAACAAAAACGGTTACGCTCATACCGCTTTCCGCCTTTACCGAGAAAGAAAGCGTTTCGCCTTTTTTAACTTCCGATTTAATTCCTGAAACGGTGAGCAAGGGGGCTTCCGACTGCGATACATGAACGCTGCCGGCAGTGTCGGTAACGTTGTTTAAAGAATCGGTCGCTCTGACCATAACGAACCAGGTGCCGCACTCGTCAAAAGTCACGTATTGCCCGCCTTCTTTATTCTCTAACGGCACGGTCTTGCCGGACGGAGCGTATAAGAACACTTCCGCCAAAGAAACGGGGTCGAGAACGTCGACCGCTTTTACGTAAGGAATATAAACTCTTTCGCCTTTTAACGCGTACCTGACGGTTTCTTTTCCCCATACGATATACGGACCGATATTATCTTTTTTCTTGCTCGTTACGGGCTGATTGTCAACGGTTTCTATAAGGATAACCGATTCCGCGCTTACGCCCGCCGCTTCTATGCCGACGAAAGCGTCGCCGTTTGTAAACCCGAAATCCGACGCGTCCGAAATTTTCAGAAGTTTAACGGAATTATAATATAAATATCCGCCGTTTATCGAAACAGACGCGCTGTCGCCGCTCGTGAAAAGAGCGGACACGAATTCGACTTTGTTGCCGCCGTTTACGGACACGAAAGCCGTTGTTTCGGAAGCCTTTTCAAAGGTTATTTTCTTTAAAACGCCCTTCTTTTCGCTGTCCTGCAAAATAAGCGAAAGCGTTTTAAAATTATTTTCGCCGCCGTTTACGGAATATTCGAGAGAAAGTCCGTTTACGGGCAATTTGTTTATAAACGTAAGTTTTGCGTCTTTTATAAATCTGAAAAACGTTCCGCTCGTTTCTTTATCGTATTCGCGCGCGGCGTTACCGTTTTCGTCTATAAAATACTCGCCTATTCTTTCGGGTTCGACGATTTCCACATTATAACTCAGACTGCTTTCTTCGCCGTTTAAAAGATTTTTCGCTTTGTAAACGACGGTAAGCGTTCCCGTTTCGGCGGGGACGTAATTAAGGTTTTCGCCGAGCAGAACGCGTTCTTTGCCGTTCATACCCGCGTATATTTCCGTTTTCACTTCTTTTTTCGCGTCGAACGAAGCAAAATCGTAAGATTTCGCGGAAGGTATGGTAAGGGGTTTTCCCTTTAAAGCGTATTTGGGTAAAAACCTTTCTTCTATAAGCGGAACGTTCCTTTTTTCCACCGAAAGCGAGTAAGCGAATATTTTTTCGTTTCCGATATAATCGGTGATTTTATAGGTAAGAGTATATTTTCCGCTCACGTTGAGTTGCGCTTCGCCGTTTTCTATTCCGATTTCTTTTCCCGAAACGGAAAGAAGTTTTATTTCGGTTTTATACGCTCCCGCGCCGCCCGTTATAACGGTTTCGGGAAGCACAAGAACTTCGCCGCTTAAAAACTCTCTTTTTATCTCCGTTTCGTTGGGGAAAGCAATTTCGGGAAGAGTGCCGAGCGCGGTTACTTCCGTTTTATACGAGCCTGCGTTGCCTTTTGCGTCGGAAACGGAATATACGACGGTATATTTCCCCGCTTTCTCAGGAATGAACGCTCCGTCTTTTACTTCGTACTCCTTAACGGAAGAAGTATTATATCCCGAATAGACTTTGACGGTTATATTTTCGGAAGAAATAAACCCGTCGCAGTTATCGAGCGCGGAAACGCGCGGCAAAGGATATTTTTTGCCCGTTTCGGCAAGCGGCAAAGAGTCGCTTATTCTTTCGTCGTCAAGATATATGCTCGGAGCGGTTTCGTCGACTAATTCTTTACCGTTAATCGTGTTACCGTTTATGCCGAAAATCATCGCCTTGGGCGGATCTGCGTCGGCGTATCTGTCAAATTCTATCGACAAATAACATTCGCCCGTCGTAAAGCCTTCGAAAAGAAGTTCGCCGCTGAGAATCGCCGACGGATCGTCAAGATCTTTGACGGCGGTTCCTTCGGGAACGTTGAGAAGTTTGCCCGCGTATATTTTTTTCGTTGCGTAATCCATGGAAAAACTGCAAACGTTGAACAGTCCTTCGTTGTTCGCGGGTTTGCCTATAAAATTCATCCATATATTAGTTCCGTAAGAATCGCTGTAAGTTTTATTCGAATAGATAAAACCGAGTTCCGACTGATTTGCCGTACCCGCTCTCGCGCACGCTATATCGGTATTCTGATCGGGGCGGTAATTCGCGCTTATAGTAATATAATTTTTAGCGTTGTAAACGTCGGTAAGACGAATACGGAAAGTACGAGCCTCGTAATCCTTCCATTTTTCGCCGCTTTTGCTCGGAGTTATCATAAACTCGATGAGCGGAATGTCGGCGGTGTTTCTGGAAACGTTTATAACTTTGTTGTAAGTTAGCGTAGACTTTTCCGAGTCGTCGCACTTAAACAGCACGCCTTTGATTTCGCTTGCGTCGAAAACCTTGCCGTTTCTCGATACTTTTTTAACGTAATCGGGAAGCGCGGAATCGTAAGTTACGGTAGCGGAATTCGCGGTAAAAATCCCGTCGTTTTCATTTTCGGAAGCGAGCGCGCCGAATATTCCGCCGACTAACGTTACCGAAAATACAGCCGCAAGCGCCGCAACTATTTTCGCCTTTTGCTTTTTCATCGTAAATCCTCCTTGTTTATTATATATCGTCAGCCCTTTATGCCGCCGAAATTAAGATTTGTGAACAACTGTTTTCTGAAAACCATAAACATTACGAATACCGGTATGCAGAATATAACCGACGCCGTTAAAACGTACGGCACGCCGCCCATAGATATAACGTTGGTGGTACTGTTCTGAAAGTAGTAAATCGCGTAAGCCGCAACGGGCATACTCGGAAGATATACTACCGAAACGCTCCAGTCGTTCCAGAATTCTATAAAACCCGTTAAAAGATAGAACCCTATCGTCGCTTTAACCATAGGAAACATTATGGTAAGCATTATGCGGATATGCCCCGCGCCGTCTATCTGCGCCGCTTCGGCATATTCCCACGGAACACCGCGGAAAACGGTGTAAAATATTAAAAACGTCATTCCGCCGAAGCCGCCTTTCATAATCATAAGCGCCCATATATTGTCGTAAAACCCTATGTTTTTCATTATATCGAGTTCCGAAGCAAGAGTTCCTACCGTAGGTATTACCATTACGACCATCGCCACGCTGAATAAAAAGTTGCGGCAGGGAAAATTATATTTTGCGAATACGTAACCGCAAATCGCTTTCGTTCCAACCGATACGAGCATGCACCCTACCGAATAAAGAACGGAATTTAAAAACATCTGAATAAAGTTGTATCTGACTACTCCCACTCCTCTTACGGGAACGTCGATGTAGAGTTTTGAAAACACTTCGGGATAATTAGAAAAGCGAAGTTTTTTCGGAAATCTCATCGGGTAAAAGTCGAAGTCGGTTTTACCTTTGAAGGTAGACATTATCATCCACGCGAGAAGCAGGCAGAAAAACAGCGTGTAAATCGTAAGCATTATGAAAAAAAATATTTTAAACCACGGAATATTTATCCGTCTTTTCATAGTTGTATCTGACATACGATCTCCTTAATACGTTGTTTCGGACGGACCGAAACGAAGCAACGCCCAGCGCGTGAACAGGCAAACCGGCGCGACTATAAGAGTAAACAGCACGCCCGTAGCGGAAGCGTAAGGATATTTCGGAATACCGTTGTCGCCAAGAACCTGAACGAAGAAGTAATATCCGAAAGTTTGCGTTTCCGTAGGCGCGGATTCTCCGAAAAACGTGTACAGCGCGCCCGCGCCCGAGAAAATTATCGCTATGTTTGCCGCAAGTTGAATGGCTACGGTAGGATAAATCAAGGGCAAAGTTATATACCAGAATTCTTTGATAAGAGTTATGCCGTCGAGTTGAGCCGATTCTACGAGAGAATCGGGGATTCGCGCCATAAGCCCGACGTATAAAATAACGCTGCCGCCGAAGCCCGCCCACAGAAGATAAATTATCTGCGTGCCGAAGCCGTATTCGGGGTCTTTTATAAAATTAGGCAGGGTTACCGAAAATACTCTTTCGAACGCTTCGGGAAGACCTATCGACACGAAATATTTGAACATGGTAACCATAATTACGCTCGATATTACCGAAGGTAAAAACAAAAATACCATGAACATGTTGTGAAGCGGAAATTTTTTATACAGGTAAAAAGCGTTCAGAAGGTGCAGCGGAAAAGACAGCACTATACTGTAAAGAAACAAATAGAACGAGTTTTTTGCAAGTATAGACATTGCTTTTTGCGTTTTCATCTGCTCGAAAAAGTACGAAAAATTATGAAAAAAGTCGTTTAACGGCAGCCATCTGAAACCTCTCGTGTCGGAATCGTATTCCTTAAAACTTAAGAAAAACGAGTTGAGCGTTCTGTAAACGTAAAACACGCAGAAAATAAACATGGGCAGCGCAAGCATCGCGGCAACGAACAATAAAGAACGAATTTTCGCGCCCGAAGCGGATCTTACTTTAACGGGTTTACCGCTTTTCGCTCTTTGATTGCGCACCGCGTTTATTATTTTGGAATCTATATCGTAAAAAAAGTTTTTTACTTTACCCGCTCCGCGCGATATTATTCCCTGCTTATCGTCGCTTTCGGGTTTTTTAATTCTTTTATTCATTCAACTATCTCACAGAATTAGTTTTTTCCCACGTGATACTGATTTGACCAGTAACTTGCGGTGTAATACGTTTCCGCCGCTTTCATATATTTATACGTACTGAGAGAAGAGTAGTTTTTAAAGTCCACGAAGGCGTCGCTCAGTTCTCTTAAGTTATACGTGCCTTTCCATAAAAGATTTTGTTTAATCTGATATTTCGTATTGTTTTTATAGAATTTCGTGTTGCACTGCTCGTTTACGAGCGCGGTTTTATCCGATTGATTTATTTCTTCTATTATCTGATAGTAGTAAGGAAGCGACGAAAGTTCGCCTTTTTCTACGGTGTAATCGTAAAACATAGTCATGCCCGTTCCGAGCGCGGTCTGTTTAATTACGTTCGTAGTCATAAGATACTGAAGAAAATTCTTCGCAACTTCTTTTTCTTTCGCGTTCTTTCTTATAAACGCCGCAAACTGACTCGACGAGCAAAGATAAGTTGCCGTTTCGTTCTCGCTCGTATCGAATTTAGGAAACGGCATAACCGAAAATCTTCTGCCGTTTTTATATTCGGGATAATTTTCTTTGGTGAAGGTGTCGCTGTATTCTTTGATTTCGCTGTACCAGTGTCCGCCGTCGATGAGAAACGCCACTCTCTTTCCGTTCGGCTCGGTAGCGAACTTTTTGGACTGAACGTAAAAACTTTGCGCCTGAATGAAGTCGGTGGTTGATTTCAAGGAACGCTCGTCGTAATAATTTTTATCCATTATAAGTTCCGCAAATTCAAGAGCCGCCGCCTTTCCTTTCATCTGAGATAAATAATATCCCGTGTCGTCGGATATTGCAACCTTTCTGTCCTTGCTTGCCATCGCCGCGGCGTGAGATTTCTGATCGTTTACGTCGCTTTTCGACGTATCGTAAATATCGATTTCCGCGCCGTTCATTCTGAGAGCGTTTTCCATATTTTCTTTACCTTCGTAGTCAGCCCACAGACTCATAAGGAAAAAGTAGCGGTAAGACGACATATTTTCCGCCCATATAAACGGCGTTACCGATTTGCTTTTCATTTCGGCAAGGAGTATTTTAAATTCGCTCCACGTTGCGGGAGTTCCGTCGTCGTAAGTCCCTAAAACGCCGTCGCGTCCGACGCTTTTAGGCTTATCCCCTTCTTTTCCGGAAGTAAACACGTACTCTTCCTCTTCTTCGTCGTAACCGCTTATGAAAAGGCTTTTTTCTTCGAAAAGATCGTAGTCGTAATTAAGCCCCCATATACTGCCGCCGATAGGAACGGCGTAATATTTGGGATTTTCGGTTGTTCCGATATTGTAAAAATCACGGAAAGACTCTTTCATTCTGCTTTCTATAGAAGAGTCGGAAACGCCGCCTTTAAGATTTACGGGCGAGGTGACTATATCGGTTATATCCATAGCCATATAAGTTTCGTCGTAAACCATCTGCATATAGTTTGTCGGCGCGAGATATAAATCGTTCGAATAAGTATCGACGATTTTATCTTTTAAATTGTTCGTCTGAAATTCGTCTTTTTTATCGTCGATAAGAATCTGCACGTCGTCATAAATTTTACAGAAATCTTCAGCCGCTTTTTCAAGCCACGCTTTTCCGTAACCGCCGTTGAATATGCCTACGTAAAGATGGTGCGCTTTCGTCGGGTCTTCCTGCTGAATGATATTCGGCTTGCAGCCGACGAAACAGCACGCTCCTACTATAAGCGACGTTAAAAATGCAATGGTTTTTTTCATCGTAATACTCCTTGATTATAATTGTATCGATTTTGTAAGCCTTTCGGAAAGAAAGGCTTACGGTGCTTGTTTAAGTGATTAAATTCTTTTTGTTTTAAAATTTAAATTTTTCTTTTAATTGCGTAAAACACAGCCGCGAATAAAAGTCCTAACCCGATAAAGCCGCCGCTCTGAGCGTTCATGCCTTTATTGCAACCGCCGTTGCAACCGTTTTTAACAACTTTTTTCGCCGAAGTTATCGTTATGGGTTTTTCGGCTTTGTTTCCGGAACTGTCGGTCGCTTCGTAAGTGATAACGTAATCGCCTTCGACTTCCGCAAGGAATTTATCGTCGAACACTTCCTTTTTCTCGCCTTCGGGCGTGGTTACGAAAATTTTTGCTTTTATACTTTCGCCGCTGTTATCCGTAACGCTTGCTTTCGGAATATCGAAATATTCGCCCAAAGTAGCCTTTAAAGCGCCTTCGCTTACCGTAATTATCGGCTTTTTCGTGTCGGAAACGGTTATTTTTGCCGTTGCGGCTGCGCTTTGCTCTCCGGAAGTAATTACCGCTTTAACGCTGTATTCGCCCTTTTCTTTCGGAACGAGCGCGCCGCCGAGTTCGGTTTCGCCGCCGCTTACTCCGTAATACCATTTAACCGTGTAATCTTTTATGGGGGTTCCGTCTATCGAATGAACGTTCAACTTATCCGCAAGCGCGAATTCTTCGCCGAGTTCGGCGGTATAAGCGGATTCTTTGAACTCTGCTTTCAGCCACACGCTTTTACTCTCGATTACGTAATTTTTGCCGACCTGATTAGTGCCGTCAGACACTACGAACGATAAATAATAAATAACGTTTTCTTCGGCAACGAATTTAAAGCCGTTTTCTTTATCGTAATCGGATTCCGAAAGCGCGTCGTCGCCCTTTTTGAATTTAACTTTTATATCGCCCGTTAAATCTATCGTTTCGTTCTTCTTTCTATCCGTTGCGGTAAAGCCAGAGAATTTAACTTCTTTGCTGGTTATGGTAACGTAATATCCTATATCGTCGTCGGTTACGCGCCAGTCTTCGTAAACGTTTTCGATTTTCTCACCGTCTCCGAACGTCGGGGGAACGGAATCTCTTACCGCGATTATTCTCGAAGCGGAAATAACGTAACTTTCTCCGCCGGCAACGATTTTATAAGTTAAAGTGTAGCGTACAACGTACTCGCCGCTTTCAAACGGATAATCGGGAGCGTAAGCGCCGAAATTCGCGCCGTTATCGTCAGATATTTCTATCACAACGTTTTTCTCTGCGGGTTCGCCCGTAAGTTCCGCGTCCCAGAATTTTATATCGGATTCGGAAACGGTAATTTCGTCTCCTTCGTCGTAATTTTCAAGTTCGCTTACTCCGTCGGAAAATCTTATCCAGTTGCGCTTCACTTCGAATTCTTTTATCGTTTGCGCTTCGCGTCCGACGTAATCGGTGGCAACGTATTTGATTTTATACGCGCCGTAGCCGAATTTAACTGCGGTTTCGGTGCTTGTTAACGCGTATTCGCCGTCGTTTAAGGAAACGTAAACCGCAAGCGCGGGAGCGGAGTTATTATCGTAATATATTCCGCACGAAGCCGAAGCCCCGATGGTCAAATTCTGCTCGCCGTAATAAATTTTATCGAATTCGGGAGCGTTTATTATTATTTCGGGAGCGTCGCTTTCCGAAACGACGTCGAGCGTAACCTTGCTTATGCATGCGCTTCCTTCTAATTTGGAATCGTAAACAAGTTGGTATTTGCCTGCCGTTTCGGGCGTGAATTTATTGTCCGTAACGACGACGGCTTCTCCGTTTTCGTTCTTTATCGAAACGGAATACGTAAGGTCCGAAACGCTCGCCGCTTCTCCCTTTTTAACGTTGTAAACGTTGTCGGGAGCGGGAAGAATATACTCTTTGCCGACAACGCCCCTGCTTTCGGGAGTAACGCCGCTTATGCGCGCAAACTTTTCGCCGCCTGCGGATAAAAAGTACATATTAGCGGATTCTTTTACGTTATCCGCAACTATTTTTATTTTTACTTTTCCGCTCGTAAAGCCGCTGAATTTAGCCGTTCCCGTGTAGCCTTCTATTCCGAGTTCGCCGTCGGACAGTTTAAAATCGCGGACGATATTATTATCCTGATCCGTTCTTACGGGCGAAACGCGGAGAAGTTTGTTTGCTTCGTCCCAGTAAATGCTTACGGGATTTACCTGATTTTTGTTGTTAAGACTGCTGTTTATATGGAACGCATACTGATCGGAATCAGTATACTTTTTATTGAATTTGCCCGCCACCTGATACGTTGCGGTTTCGTCGTGAGCGGAAGCCCTTGCGCTCGACCATTGCGACCCGCTTCTGTCCATTATTTCAAGATTTATATAAATCTCGGGGTTTTCGGCGTCGGTAATGTTTACCACGTATCTGTGGAATTCTTTTCCGCTTTCCATAAGCGGAAGCAATTCTAAAAGAGCGTTTTCCGCGCCGAGTTCGGATAAGTCTACGGTTTTTTTGTATTCGACGTACGCATGCGCTTTATCGAATTTGACGTGATACCCGTTATAGGCTTTTCCGCTCGGTAATACCGCGGTTTTCGCAAGCGGAGATACGGTTACGTTTTCGCTTGCGGTAAAGGCTTCGTTAATGTCGTTGTTCTTTATTCCGCCTACGCTTAAAGTATATTCGGAAACGTAAGTAACGCTATCCTGCTCGCAATAAAATCTTGCAACGTAATCGCCTTCTTCCGAAACGGTGAATTTATTACCTGAAAGCGTAACCGCGTTGCCGCTCGGATCTTTTACTTCGGTTTCAATCGTTAAGTCCGAAACGTTTAGCGCAACGCCGTTTTTAACGTCCCACCCTTCGGTGATTTCGGGAAGAGTTACTTCGTTGCCCGCCATTGCGTTGCCATTGCTTTCGACAAGTCCGAACGGACGTGCGAATTTCTCGCCGCCTGCGGATAAAAACCACATGTTGGCGTTATACACCTTCGTATTGTTAGCAACTACTTTTATTTTTACTTTTCCGCTCGGGAAACCGCCGAATTTAGCCGTTCCCGTGTAGCCGTCTATTCCGAGTTCGCTGTCCGAAAGAGTAAAATCGCGGACGAGATTATCAACCTGACTGTTTCTTTTCGGCGAAGCGTAGATTTTTTTACCCGCGTTATCCCAGTAAATGCTTACGGGATTTACGTTGTTCTTGTTTTTAAGACTGCTTTGCAACTGATACGCGTACTGATCGCTCGTAGAATAATACGGCTCTTTCCCGGTATTCGCAAAACGGCTTGCGGGTTTATACGTTGCCGTTTCGTCTTTCGCTTCGGCGAGCATGCCCGACCATTCGGCAGAATCTCCCCTGTCGGTAACGCTTAACTGAAGGTAAATATTATCGTTTTCGGAATCGGTTATAAATATCTGATACCTGTGAAATTCCTTTCCTTCGTTCATAAGCGGCAGAAATTCAAATAAAACGTCGCTCGCGGTGCTTGCGGACACGTCTATAAGTTTTGAATACTCCGCGTATGACCCCGCGTCGTAAAAGGTAACGTGATACCCGTTATACGCTTTTCCGTTCGGTAATACCGCTGTTTTGGAAAACGGCGTTGGGGTGCATGCGCCGGTAACAAAACTATCCTGAAACGAGTTTTTAACCGCGCTTTCTTTATTTATCGCCAGCGCGGGTTTTGACGCGCCGATTGCAAAACCTGCCGTAAGCGCGCATATAATTCCCAGCGCAAACGACAGTAATTTTTTCCCTTTTTTCCTTTTCACCATAATCATATTTTCCCCTTGAATTTATATTTTATCCGTTTTGAAAAACGTGATAAGCCGTGTAATATCTATGCCGATACCGCTCTTTTTCGGCGGAACGACGGGGGTCCATTCGCCGTCGTCGCCGCTTACGGTGATAATGCATGAATCGAATAAAACGATTTTTTTGATTTCAGCCTTTTCGTATCGTTTTAAGGTTTTTTTCATTTTAACTTTCCGTTACCGCAATAAGAGTTATATCGCCCTTTATATAATCGGCGGTAATATCGAACGCCTTGCCGTCTTCCGTCTGAAATCCCGTGACGTTCGCGCCGTTATACTCCGTGGGCGCGGCGGATACGAAGTTCGAATACTTAACCTTTTCGCTCAATATAATCTCTCCGCCCGCGGTTTTGTAAGTTACGGTATAAACTCCGAAGTATTCTTCGAGTTTTTCTTTCGCTATGCCGAAATTCTCGTAAGCGTATTCGGCAACGTAAGTCATAGACCATTTTTCGGAAACGGTATAATAAGTTTTGCCTTCCGCGGTTATATAACCCCTTGCCAGAATATCGTCGCCGTAATTTGCGGCGGGTATGTCGTAAAGATACACTACCGATTGCATATACTTTTCGTCTTCCGTTTCATACCACTTGCCCGTGGTTACGCCGTTTTCGGCAGTCGCGTTATTTATATCGAGCGCGCCGCTTAGTTTATTTTCGGGAATTACGAGAGTTCCGCTTGCAAACCCTTCTTTTGCGGAAAGGTTTTCGTAAAGGGCTTTATCCATTCTGACGTAAAAACGAATTCCGTTTTTGCCGTCGCTCGTATTGACCCTTATAGCCGCGCCGTATAAATAATAATCGTAAACGGTTACGCTTTGCTTTACAAAGTAAGGCGCTCCGTCCTGACGGCATTCGTAAACCACCGTATACTCGCCCGCTTTGTTTGCCGTGAATTTATTTCCCGAAACGGCAATTTCTTCGTTGCCGTATAAAACTTTGGCGGTGTAATCGCTTTCGGTAATTTCCGCCGGCACGCCGCTTTTTACGTTCCAGCCGTCGGTTACGGTCGGTAAAGTTACTTCGCTGCGTATTGCAACGGGGCTTTCCGTCTTCTCCATTCCGAACGGACGGGCAAACTTTTCGCCGCCTGCGGAAATGAAATACATTCTTAAATCTACGTCATTTCTGTACGCTTTCAGCGAAATATTTACTTTTCCGCTCGTAAAGCCGCTGAATTTAGCCGTTCCCGTGTAGCCGTTTACTCCGAGTTCCTTGTCGGACAATCTGAAATCTCTCACAAGACCAGTGCAGGTGTCCGTTCTGTAAGGCGAAAGGTATAACGATTTGGTTGCGTTATCCCAGTAAATTTT
Source organism: uncultured Clostridia bacterium (assembly GCA_934248055.1). Taxonomy (GTDB): domain Bacteria; phylum Bacillota; class Clostridia; order Christensenellales; family Borkfalkiaceae; genus HGM11412. The sequence continues at coordinate 110,642 of CAKQKI010000005.1, forward strand.
TAACGTTTCTTTCATATTCCAGAAAGAATTGCTCGTATTAAAACCGTACAGCGCTCCCGAATTATATCCGCTTATAGTGTAACTTGCCTGATTAAACGTTGTTCCGCCGTCCGAAGCCTTTGAAGTAACGCCCATATAAGTGCTGGCGGTTCGCGCGCTGAGCGTTAACGTTATATTTTTGGAAGCGTCTTCGGAATCGCTGATAATCACATCGAACAAAGCAAGGTTTTTGGAAGATAAATCTATCGTTTGCGGCAGGAATTCGAACAGCACGTCGTTTTTGGTTTTATTCGAAACGTCTATCGCTTTTACCGTTTTAACTACCGAATTGCTTGAATCGTTCATTGCGGCAAAGTAGCCGTTTACTTTTCCGCCGCTTGCAAGAGTTGCTGTTTTTGCGTAAGGCGACGTTTCGCAGCCGCTGCAATTAAACGATTCTGTTATATCGTTTCCCGTAGGTTTGACTACCGCGGTTTTATATTCGGAAACGTAAGTAACGCTATCCTGCTCGCAATAAAATCTTGCAACGTAATCGCCTTCTTCTAAAACGGTGAATTTATTTCCCGAAAGCGCAACCGCGTTGCCGCTCGGATCTTTTACTTCGGTTTCTATCGTTAAGTCCGAAACGTTGAGCGCAACGCCGTTTTTAACGTCCCTCCCTTCGGTGATTTCGGGAAGAGTTACCTCGTCGCCCGTCATTGCGTTACCCATACTTTCGCGGAGACCGAACGGGCGGGCGAATTTTTCGCCGTCTGCCGAAATGAAGTTCATATTCGCATAACTTGTAACCACGTTTTCGGCAACTACTTTTATTTTTACTTTTCCGCTCGGGAAACCGCCGAATTTAGCAGTTCCCGTATAGCCGCCTATTCCGAGTTCGCTGTCAGACAATTTAAAGTCGCGAACTATCGTACTTCCCCGTGAGGATCCGACTTCGATTGTTTTAGCGGTATTATCCCAGTACATTTTTAAAGACTGAAAGTTGTGACTCGCGCCGCTACCCGACAAACCAAAGCCAACCTGAAAACCCTGATCGGATCTATACGTTCCGTCTTGCCAGTGCTTGCTTGCAGGCTCGAATATCGTATCTCCGTCCTTTGCGGACGCGTTTACGAACATATAATAATCTCCGTTGCCTTTAAATTCCAACTTGATGTAAGTATTTTCGTTTTGCTCGTCTGTAAAGTACACGCTGAATTTATAAAATTCTTTCGTTCCCTGATTCTCGACGGCGGGAATACATTCAAAAATAACGTCGTTTTCCGTATTGTCCGTTACGTTTATCGCTTTTTTGGTTTCAACGATACCGCCTGTTCTGAATTTAGCATTGTAACCGTTATACGTTTTAAACACGTCGCCATTATTTTTCAAAGCGCTGTAAGTAACGGCGTATTCCGAAACGTCGCAACCGAACGAAACAAAACTATCCTGAAACGAGTTTAATACGTAATTATTTTTATCTATTTCCGCGTGCGCGACGGGCGTGAACACCGAAAAAGCCGCAACCGCGGTTACGGCGCAGGCAACGCCCAGCAGTTTCGCTATAATCTTTTTTATTTTCATCATTTTCTTTGACTCCTTTACCTTATTTCGATTTACCAGTTCCAACCTATTCCGACTTCGTTTTCTGCCGCGACAGGATCGGGATCGCCCGACGCGCCTATAGTATCAACGCGCGCGTTAAGTAAAAATATTTCGATTTCTGCTGTTTCGTATTCTCTTTTTTCTCTCATTTTGACCTCCTGAAAATTTATAAAAACGGATATCTTAACTCGATTGTAATATAAAATCCGGGCGTTTACAATAGGTTTTATTAAAAAATAAGTAACACAAAATTCGTTTGTATCATTTATGTCGCACGTTAAGCGAAAAGCGTAAAAATCGTCCAACCGATTGGACGATTTTGAGTTAAAAACGTAACCGTCGTCCAACCGATTGGACGGTTTTAACCCCGCTCCGCGTTTTCAGGCAATAAAAAAATCTTTGAACTTGCGGTTTTTTCAAAGATTTTTATGTTTTATTCGGCTTAGGCGCAAGCGATCGTTTGCGTTAAAAATTCACGCAAAAAAGCCGACGAATAAATCGTCGGCTTTAATGAAATGCGGCAACTCCATATCCTCCCGAGTCGTGACCAACTAAGTACTTTCAGCGCAATCGAGCTTAACTTCTGTGTT
>CAKQKI010000006.1 GCA_934248055.1 uncultured Clostridia bacterium
CGCAAAAATGCTTCGCACCGAAAAGAGCGCATTTTTTGATAATTTTTTACGAACGTGAGGGTTGCTGTACTGGACGTTTCTTTGCCCGAACGGTCGCGAAAAATGGTGAAAAAGACGCCTTTTCGGTAATTAGTGATGACGAATGGAATCCCTATCAAAAAGCGCGGAACAAAATCGTTCCGCGCTTCTTTAATTGTCGGCAATAAGTAATCGGGTTCAAAATAAGAAGAGAATTCCGCTCGCCGTTACTTCCTATTTCAGCGTTTCTATCGAATCGTTTACCATAACGGTTTTTTCTTTCACGAAACCGCTCGGGTCGTTATCGCCCCTGTAAAGCGCTTTCAGAAGTATGGGGGCAAGAACGGAACTTATCAAAACGAGCATTACTACGATTGTAAGATGCTGACCGTCCATAAGCCCCGACTTGATTCCTTTATCCGCAACTACGAGCGCAACTTCGCCGCGCGCTATCATTCCCGCGCCTATTCTCATACTGTCTTTAAAACTGAATTTACAGCATTTTGCGGTAAGACCGCAGCCGATTATCTTTCCGAGTATTGCAAAGGCTACGAACGCGAGAGAAAACCATAAAAGATTAAGGTTAAACCCGTCAAAACTGATTTTCATACCTATATGAGCAAAGAAAATAGGTCCGAAGAACGTGTACGAACTTACGGTAACTTTTTTATCCACGTACTCCGCGCACCTGTGGTTGGTTGCGAGAACTACGCCCGCAATATACGCGCCCGTAATATCGGCAACGCCGAAAACCGCTTCGGCAACAACCGCGTAAATAAAACACACCGCAAGAGAATAAACGGGTAGTCTGTGCGTTTCGGGGTGCTTTTTCGTAAGGTATTTAAAAAGTTTTGAAATCAGAATGCCGCCGGCAATCGCTATCACGAAATAAACGAGCATCCATAGTATCGAAATAACGGCGTTGCCGCTCGGATTTATCGCTCCGATAACTCCCGACGACGAACCGCCTTCGCCGCTTACGCTCATAAATACCGTAAGAACGATTATTCCGATAACGTCGTCTATGATAGCGGCGGAAACGATTATCGTTCCCACTTCGCCTTTAAGTTTTCCGAGTTCTCTCAGCGTTTCGACCGTTATGCCGACGCTCGTCGCGCACATAATAACGCCTATGAAAATCGACGCGAATATATCGGGATTATCGGGATAAACGAATATAAGACCGACGACCGTTCCGAGTATAAGCGGAACGAGAACGCCGCCGAGCGCGACAAGGGTTGCCGTAAGTCCCGTGCGCTTGAGCGCGGAAAGATCCGTTTCAAGCCCCGCGCTGAATAAAACGAGTATAACGCCGATTTCGGAAAAAGTGTCTAAAATATCGGGTTTAATCGGAAAAACGCTGTTTTCGGGAATGATTTTTCCCCAAATCGCGCCGCCGAGAAGTATACCTGCAAGAATAAAACCGAGAACTTGCGGCAGACCGAGCCTGCGCATCAGCAGTCCTAAAAGTTTAGTCGATACGAGTATTACCGCGATTGCGTAAATAACGAGTAGTTTATGGTCCATAATTCTTCCTTTAAGCCGACGGATTTTGCGTTTTGCCGCGGCTCAGTACCGAATAATTATATAACTATAAACAAAAATTGTAAAGCAATTTAGCGAATTACGGGTTTTTATTCGATTTGACTTGAATTTTTTGAAAGAATACGCTATACTGTATCTATATAAGGATATATTGCCTATGGATATTTTGGAAGAAAACCTTTTTAAAAACGGAGAAAGCAAAGAAAAAGCCGACGTCGAAACGGAAGTTCTGTTTAAAAACGCGTCTGCCGAAAATCTCGCTTACGAAGAGCCGTCTGACAACAAAAGCGGTTTTGACGTGCTTTTTAACGACGTTCCTTCGTTAAAAGAAGAATCTCTTGCCGCCGAAATTCATAAATCGGAAAATAAAGATTCCGACGTTGCTTCGGAAGTTTTATTCAAGTCGGGCGTGGAAGATATCGACGTCGGAGAGAACGTTAAAATCTCCGAAGAAAGCATCGATTTCAAAGAACCCGAAAAACCCGCGCTCGTCAGCGAAGAAGTGCTTTTCGGAAAAGAGAGCGAAGAACTCAGACCTTTTAACGACGACGAGCATATTATAGGCGACAGCGTGCTGAACGAAACGTCGTTCACGTCGGATACCCCGATCGCCAAAGACGGCGATTATTCTTACGCCGAAAAAGAAGAAGACGACGACGGCGCGTATCAACTCACTTTCGGCGATATAGGCGACGCGATAAACGAAATTCCCGACGAAACGTACGCTCCCGCTTACAGGAAGCGCAGTTTTGCCGAAAAGACGCTTGACGCCGAACCCGAAATTATCGAAAAATATCAGGAACTCAAAAATATTCTCATATCGTATAAGGGCGTAAAATCGAGAGTTTCAAACGTTTACGATACTTTCAATAAGGGAAGGCTCGTTCTTGCAAAAATGGCGGTTACGGGTAAATCTTTAAAACTTTATCTTAATCTCGATTACGATAAAGTGGAAACGCGTTTGAAATGTAAATACGCGGGGGATAAAAAAGTATATGAAAAAGTTCCCGTTTTTTTAAGAATACGTTCGCCGCGTTCTTTCCGTAACGCAAAATATCTTATAAATCAACTTGCCGAATATCACGGGCTGACGGAGCGTAAAAACCAGAAAACCGTGGACGCGGTTGAAATTCTAAGGGAAAAAATGGATTGATTATTTAAATCAAATATAAAAGCGGCGCGAGCCGCTTTTTTTGTTGTGTATTTTATATATCCGATAAAAATTTTTTTAAATTATGTTTGTTCCTTCGGGAATGTAAACGCCGCTCGGAATTTCGTCGGTAACAACGAGATCGTAATCGGAAAGCATAGTCGTTCTGTAAGTTCCCCTTAAAGAAAATTTCGTGTGGTCGATAAGTAAAATTTTCTTTTCGCTTTTTAAAAACGCGGCTTGCTTTAATTCTTTGCCGTCTATCGACCTTTCAAACGCTCCGCCGTTCATTACCGCCGCGCACGACGCGATTGCAAGGTCGAAACTGAAATCGTCAAGTTGGCGAGTCGTCCAACTGCCCGTAGTCGAATTCGTGTTGAACTGCACGCTGCCGCCGAGAAGAACGAGATTAACGTTGGGCTTTTTTGTGAGAGTCAGCGCGGCTTGGAGATTGTTCGTAACAACCGTTTTATGCGATAAATCCATTCTCTCCGTGAGAGCGAGAGCGGTAGACGAACTGTCTACGAACACCGTTTTGAAAAAGGGGATTTTCGTTAACGCTTTGGTTGCCACTTTTTCTTTTTCGCGCGGATTTTTTTCCATTCTGAAAAAAATGGATATTTCGTCGCTGCTTGCAGGCAGTATCGCTCCGCCGTGACTTCGCTCGATTAAGCCCATCTGCTCCATTTCCGCCAAATCTCTGCGAATCGTCGCTTCGCTTACATATAAAGTTCCGGCAAGTTTGCTTACCCGTTCGCTCTTTTTTTCTTTTAAAAGGGATAAAATTCCGTTTTGTCTTTCCGTTAAAGCCATATTTTCGTTTCCTTTGCGCGATTTTGCGCGTTTATGATTGAATTGTATCATTTTAAAAGTCGTTTGTCAACTTTTCGAACATATATGGAAAACAATCAGATAATATGGTAAAATATATAAAAATGCAGGCGCGCGTTTAAAAACGCAAGCCGAAAACAGAAACGCCGCGGATTATAATCGCGGTAAAAAAGGCAAAAATAACGATAAAGGAAGGTAGTTTATGAAATCACCGTTTGAAATCAAAAAAGAAATTTGCGAAGTCGGTCACATTATTTACGACAAAGGTTTCGTCGCGGCAAACGACGGTAACATTTCGGTAAAAATCAACGACCATGAATTCTTTTGTACGCCCACCGGCGTATCGAAAGGCGCGCTCACTCCCGACATGATCATCAAAGTCGACGAGAACGGCAAAAAACTCGAAGGCAAACTCAATCCGTCGAGCGAAATCAAAATGCACATGCGCGTTTACAAAGAAAGACCCGACGTTAACGCCGTGGTTCACGCTCATCCGCCCATCGCTACTGCGTTTACGGTTGCAGACATTCCTCTCGATCAGTACATTCTTCCCGAAGCGGTACTCACGATAGGCGAAGTTCCCACGTGCGATTACGGAACGCCGTCCACTATGGAAATTCCCGATTCGCTCGAACCGTATATTCAGAGTCACGACGCGTTCCTTCTCCGCAATCACGGCGCGCTTACAGTAGGCTGCAACCTTACCCGCGCTCTCTTTATAATGGAAGAAGTGGAATTCAACGCAAAAATCTGCAAGTACGCAATGGAACTCGGCGCGGTACACGAAATACCCAACGCGCAACTTAAAAAACTTATGGATCTTCGCAAAAAGATGAATATTCCCGGTCGTCATCCCGGAATCGAAATCGAAGAACCACATCATACCGAATGCGGAAAAGAAGAACTTGTGGAAGAAATCACCCGCAAAGTGCTTGCCGCGCTCAATAAATAAAAACGGGAGTTATTATGGCTTATAATTGGACCGACGCTCAGATAGACGAAGTCGTAAAATCCGTAGTCGAAACGCTCAAAGACTCCAAGCCTCAGGGCGAGTACGGCGCTACGCATTACGGCGGCAGAAAGTTCGTCGGTATTTTCGAAGATATGAACGACGCTATAACCGCGGCTGCCGACGGATATAAACTTATCCGCGCAATGTCGCTTAAAGAGCGTGAAAAAATTATAGATAAAATTCGCGAACTTACCCGCGCGGAAGCGCATATAATGGGCGCTCTCGGGGTTAAGGAAACGAAAATGGGAAGAGTCGAGCATAAAACCGCAAAGCACCTTCTCGTTGCCGACAAAACGCCCGGCACGAGCGACATAACGGCAAGCGTAAAAACGGGCGATGACGGTCTTACTCTTACCGAAATGGCTCCGTTCGGAGTGGTGGGCAGCATAACGCCGTCGACTAACCCTTCGGAAACGGTAATATGCAACAGTATAGGAATGATTGCGGCGGGCAACGGCGTGGTGTTTAATCCCCACCCGCACGCCATAGCGACTTCGAATTACGCCGTAGATCTCGTAAACCGCGCGAGCGCGCTTGCGGGCGGACCCGAAATACTCGTGGCGTCCGTTAAAAAACCCACGCTCGAAACGGCGCATATCATGTACGAACATCCGCTTATAAGACTTCTTGTATGCACGGGCGGACCGGGAGTGGTAAAGAGCGTGTTGTCGAGCGGGAAAAAGGCTATAGGCGCGGGAGCGGGCAATCCCCCCGTAATCGTAGACGATACCGCCGATATTAAAAAGGCGGGTAAAGACATAATCGACGGTTGCAGTTTCGACAATAACCTTCCGTGTATCGCCGAAAAGGAAGTTTTCGCTTTTAACGGCATAGCGGACGAACTTATTTCGACAATGCTTGAAAACGGCGCGTACAAGATAAATATCGATCAGGCAAACAAACTTGCCGAAATCGTTCTTACGGAAGTTAAAAATCCCAAAACGGGGCTGGTTAAAAAAACCGTAAACCGCGAATGCGTAGGGCGCGACGCGAAAGTTCTTCTTGAAAAAATCGGCGTAAAAGTCGGCGACGAAGTCAGATGCATAATCTGCGAAACGGACTTCAATCATCCTTTCGTTCAGAACGAACTTATGATGCCGATACTCCCCATCGTTCGCGTTTTCGATATAGACGAAGCCATCGACCTTGCCGTAAAAGCGGAACACGGTTGCAGGCACACCGCGCACATGCACTCTAAAAACATCGATAATTTAACGCGGTTTGCAAGAGCAGTCGAAACGACTATATTCGTTAAAAACGCTCCGTCGTACGCCGGGATAGGTTTCGGCGGCGAAGGACATACGACTTTCACTATCGCAGGTCCTACGGGCGAAGGTCTTACGAGCGCGAAAAGTTTCACAAGATCGCGCAGATGCGTGATGGTCGATAATTTCAGAATAATATAGGAGGCAATATGGAAATCAGTCAGCAGCAGGTTTCGGATTTAGTCCGCAAAATACTCGGCGAAATGAACGGCGGCAACGGTCAGACGGCTTGCAAAAACGCCGAAATCCCCAAAACCGCAAGAGTGGCGATGCTTACAGCCGTTAAGACGATAGAAGTAAAAGAATTTCCCGTTCCGGAACTTACGGACAACGATATACTCGTAAAAGTGGAAGGTTGCGGCGTTTGCGGTACGGACGTGCATGAATGGAAAGGAGATCCTTTCGGAATTATTCCCGTCACGCTCGGTCACGAAGGCACGGGCGAGATCGTGTATCTCGGCAAAAACGTAAAAACCGATACCGCCGGTAAACCCATTAAGGTGGGCGATAAAATCGTAACGAGCGTTATAAGTTGCGGCGAATGTCAGATTTGCAGAAATCACCCGGCAAACACGAATCTTTGCGATCATCAGGGCGTATTCGGGCTTATTCCGCACAACGAAAAGCAGCCGTTGACCGGTTGGTTTTCGACGCATATTCTTATAAGGGGAAAGGGAGCCACGTATTTCGTGGTAAACGATCTCGATCTTCAGGAAAGAATGTTGCTCGAACTCTCGTGCGTATGCGTTCACGCTCTTAAAAGGGCGAACGGAACGGGGCTTATCAACTTTAACTCCAAAGTACTCGTTCAGGGTTTAGGTCCCGTAGGTCTTGTGATGATAAGCGTTTTACGGGCGGCGGGCATAAATCACATAATCGCGGTGGACGGTACTCCGAAGCGTCTTGAAATGGCAAGAAAACTCGGAGCAAAAACGATTATCAATTTCCGCGATTACAAAACGCTCGAAGAAAAAGTCAATATCGTTAAAGGCGTTACCATGGGAAGCGGCGCAGACTTTGCTTTTCAGTGTACGGGCGCGCCTGCGGCGGCAAAGGATATTTACGAATATATCCGTCGCGGCGGCGGAATGTGCGAAATGGGCTTTTTCGTAAACAACGGCGAATACACCGTAAACCCGCACTTTGCAATGTGCAATAAAGAAATCAACCTTGTGGGTTCGTGGGATTACAGCGCAGACGATTATCCCACCACGATAGCCTTTCTCCGTCAGGCGAGAGAGATGAATATTCCCATAAAGGAACTTATAACTCATTCTTTCCCGCTCGATAAACTCAACGAAGCGATGGAAACAAACGTAAAGCAAGAAGGCATTAAAATCTGCTACGTTGCCGAGTGAGGCTCGATATGGCTCTCGGAATGATAGAAGTTTTCGGCTTTTCTACGGCGATAGTCGTAGCCGATAAAATGGCTAAATCCGCCGACGTAAAAGTGGTTGCGATCGATAAAAACAAGCCTGCGGCGGGAGACAGCGCGAAAGTGCCTCTCGTAATGGCTATAAAAATCGAAGGCGACGCGGCGGCTGTGGAGTCGGCGATTGCGGCGGGTAAAGAAGAAGCGGAAAAACGACAACTTTATATAACCCATAAAGTCATAGCGCGGCAAAGCGAAGACGTTGAATGGTTTGCGCGGCTGAACGCGCTCGGGCGGGATAAATTAAGATAATAAAAAATAAATTAAGATAATAAATAAGGAGATAAACAATATGTTGGAAGCATTAGGCATGGTTGAAACCAGAGGTTTGGTTGCGGCAATCGAAGCGGCGGACGCAATGGTCAAAGCGGCGAACGTAGTTTTAATCGGCAGCGAGAAAATCGGAAGCGGACTCGTAAGCGTTATGGTCCGCGGAGACGTAGGCGCGGTTAAAGCGGCGGTAGAAGCAGGCACGAACGCTGCTCAGGCGCTCGGCGAAGTTATCGCTACTCACGTTATTCCGAGACCGCACGCAGACGTTGAAAAACTTCTTCCGAAAATCGAAAAATAATCGGAGAAATATAAAATGAAGGCGATTGCTTTACTTGAAGTACAGGCTCTCGTTGCGGCTATAACGGGGCTTGACGCAATGGTCAAAGCGGCGAACGTGGAACTGATTCACGTTGAAAAAAGGCTCGGCGGCAGACTCGTTACGGTAGTCGTACAGGGCGAAGTATCGGCAGTTACCGCAGCGCTCGAAGCGGGCGCGGCGGCGGCAGGCGAAGTCGGGAACGTAAAATGCAAAGAGATTATCCCTAATCCCCATCCCGACGTTATGAGATTTTTAACAACGGGTTAAAACGCGGTTATAGCGCGATTTTAAACGTTAACAGCGGGTACAAGGGTAATCCCGTAACGGCAATTAAGGCGGAAACGCTTTATATAAAAACAGTAATCTTTTAGGAGGATTAAACAAATGGAAGCATTAGGCATGGTTGAAACCAGAGGTTTGGTTGCGGCAATCGAGGCTGCGGACGCAATGGTCAAAGCGGCGAACGTAGTTTTAATCGGCAGCGAGAAAATCGGAAGCGGACTCGTAAGCGTTATGGTCCGCGGAGACGTAGGCGCGGTTAAAGCGGCGGTAGAAGCAGGCACGAACGCTGCTCAGGCGCTCGGCGAAGTTATCGCTACTCACGTTATTCCGAGACCGCACGCAGACGTTGAAAAACTTCTTCCTTCTATCAAATAATAGGAAAAGAGTTTTCATAACCACAAACGCGTCGTTCGCTTTTCCCGAACGTCGGGGAAAGCGACGACAAATCTTATTTTTAAGGACATAATTATGAATTACACTACTGCCGAGATAGCGGAAGCGGTTTTAAAAGCCATAAATAAAATGGAAGAGGCGGAAAAAACCAAAGATTTAATTCCCGTCGGAGTATCAAACAGGCACGTTCATTTAGACGAACGCGCGCTTAAAATTCTTTTCGGGGAAGGGTATAAACTTACTCCGCTTAAAGACTTATCGCAGAAAGGTCAGTACGCTTGTAAAGAAGTGGTAACTCTTATAGGACCTTCTCTTCGCCCTATCACTAACGTAAGAGTGTTAGGACCTTTGCGCAAACGGCCGCAAGTTGAAATTTCGGCGACCGATTCTTACGTGTTGAAAGTGAAACCTCCCGTCAGAGAGTCGGGCAAAACGAACGGCTCGTCTGCGGTGTATATAGCAGGGCCGAAAGGCGTTATGGAACTTGACGAATGTTGTATAATAGCGAACAGGCATATTCACATGTCGCATGCGGACGCGGCGCGTTTCGCGGTTAAAGACGGCGACACGGTAACGGTAGACGTTATCGGCACGCGCCGTACCCGCTGGTATGACGTTCAGATTCGCGTGAGCGACGAATTTTCGCTCGAAATGCACGTCGATACGGACGATGCAAACGCAGTCGGCATAAAAAACGGCAGCGTCGTTAAAATAGTTAAAGAATAAGGAAGTGCAATTATGTTAAGAGGCGTAATACGAGGGAATATCGTTTCCACGAGAAAGCAGGATTCGCTCGTCGGTAGTAAGTTTATGGAAGTCGAAATAATGAAAAACGGCGAACTTACCGGCGAATATTTAATCGCTATCGACAGCGTCGGAGCGGGAATCGGCGAAACGGTGCTTATAACCACGGGAAGCCCCGCAAGACTTGCTCTTAAAAATCAGAATATTCCGACCGATGCGGTTATCGTCGGTATAGTCGACTGAAATGGATTTAAAAGAAATTCTTAAAAACGCGGGTATAGTGGGCGCGGGCGGCGCGGGTTTTCCGAGTTACGCGAAACTTGCCGACGGCGCCGATACTCTTCTCGTAAACGGCGCGGAATGCGAGCCGCTTTTGTATACCGATTATTATCTTTTAAAAAGCGAACTTCCGCTTATACTTTGCGGAATAAGCGCGGTAAAAGATTATCTCGGCGTGAGTTTATGTAAACTCAGCGTTAAAGAGCATACCGCAAAAAGGCTCGGTTTTACGGACGGCGAAGATTTAGGCGGCGCTATCGTAAAGGTGCTTGCCGACGTTTACCCCACGGGCGACGAAATCACTCTTATTTACGAATCTTTGGGAAGAGTTGTAAAGCCCGGTAATCTTCCGATAACCGCGGGCGTTATAGTTTATAACGTGGAAACGCTTCTCAATATAGGAAAAGCCGTTAAATCGGGATTGCCCGTTACGGAGAAATATCTTACGGTGGGCGGAGCGATAAACGAGCCGATAATAGCAAAAGTCCCGATAGGAATGAAAGTAAGCGATCTTTTTAATTCGATCGGCGTTAAGGTTTGCGAAGGGCAGGCAGTGCTTGACGGCGGACCTTCGATGGGTAAAATAATCGACCCGTATTCTTCGGTAGTGACCAAAACGACGAAAGGCTTGCTCGTTCTTCCCGAAACGACCACAGCCGTTAAAGTCAAAAGAACCGACGTTAAAAAGTCGGTTGCAAGGGCGGAAACGGCGTGCTGTCAGTGTATGCGTTGTACGGATATGTGTTCAAGGGCTTTGCTCGGGTACCCGCTCGAACCGCACAAAATGGTAAGAACGGCAATTCACGCCGCAGAACTCAATCCTCAGGCAGTGCTTGCCGCTACTCTTTGTTCGGGATGCGGAATTTGCGAAACGCTCGCGTGCTGTCAGGGAATTTCGCCGAGAGCGGTTATTGCGGAGTATAAGGCGTTGCTTGCCAAAAACAAAATGCGTTACGTGGGAAACGTCCCCGTAGAAGTAAAAAAAGAAAGAGAATACAGAAAAATACCGTCGGAGCGCTGGGAAGCCGCGCTCGGAGTAAAAAAATACGATAAAGTACCCGAATATATCGGAAAAATCAACGCAAAAGAAGTTTCCGTGCTTTTAAAAGGGCATATAGGCGCGCCGAGCGTTTCGTGCGTTGCCGACGGCGTTAAAGTAACCGCGGGAGATAAGATAGCGGACGCGGCGGAAGGTCTTTCCTTACCGCAGTACGCTTCCGTTTCCGGAACGGCTTACAATTTCAGCGGTAGCGTTGTTATCAAAGGTGAATAATTATGTTCAAAGCAATAGGCGTTATAGAACTTAAAAGTATATCCAAAGGTATCGAAGCGGCAGACGCGGCTTTAAAAAGCGCGGGAGTGGAAATGGTTTCGTGTCACCCCGCATGCCCGGGGAAATATGAAATTATTTTAACGGGCAGCATATCGAACGTGGAAGCGGCAACGAGTCACGTTAAAAATAAATTCGAAGAGTATATAATAGACAGTTCGCTTATGGGAAGAATAGACGAAAAAGTGATATCCGCGCTTTTCGGAACTCAGCCCGGCGAAAGGAAAGGCTCGCTCGGAATAATAGAAACGTATTCGGCGGCAACCGCAATAAAAGCCGCCGATTTAGCGGTAAAAACGGCGCGCGTAGAACTTTACGACGTACGCGTTTCGCGCGGAATGGGCGGTAAAGGCATAGTAATGCTGACGGGCGAAGTAGGCGACGTTTCCGCCGCGGTGGAAGCGGGCGCGAATTATTCGCTTAATCTCGGCATGCTTTGCTCGAAGTCCGTTATAGCCGCGCCGCACGAAGAACTCTGGGAACAATTATAAAATTCAAGCGTAATTGCGTCTACAACGAAAATTCACGGTGAAAGTTATGGATAATTTAAAATTCGTTATAGAAAAAAGAAACAGAATAAACGACCTTATAAACGATCTTTACTCCGTTATGCCCGAGATAGAATCCGCGCGCGGCGTTCTGATTACGGAAAGTTATAAACAAACGGAAGATCTCCCCGTAATTTTAAGACGCAGCGCGGCTTTTAAGCATATTTGCGAGAATATTCCCGTCGTTATAAGAAAAGGCGAACTCATAGCGGGTTCGGCTACCGTTTCTCAGCGCGGCTGTCAGGTTTTTCCGGAATATTCTTTCGAATGGCTTGAAAAAGAATTCGATACCGTTGAAAAACGCGCCGCAGACCCGTTTTACATTTCCGAAAACACTAAAAACGAACTTCGCGAAGCCTATAAGTACTGGAAAGGAAAAACCACAAGCGACCTTGCAAAGTCGAATATGTTGCCCGCGGCGTACGCGGCGTTTACGAAACACGGAATGTTTACCCCCGGTAACTATTTTTATAACGGAGTGGGTCATATTTGCGTCGATTACGAAAAAGTGCTTAAAACAGGCTATAAGGGCATTATCAAAGAAGCGCGCGACGAACTTTCCGCTCTTAACGAAGGTTGCGGAGATTACGTTTCCCGTTCGAATTTTTTAAAAGCGGTTATTCAGAGTTGCGAAGCGGCTGTGATTTACGCAAAGCGTTATTCCGCTCTCGCTGAAAAAGAAGCGGAAAAGGAAAGCGACGCTAAAAGAAAAGCGGAACTTCTTAAAATTTCTCAAAACTGCCTGAAAGTTCCCGAAAATCCCGCGGAAAATTTTTACGAAGCGTTGCAGTCGTTCTGGTTTGTTCAACTTTTATTGCAGATTGAATCGAGCGGACATTCTATATCGCCGGGTCGTTTTGACAGATATATGTATCCCTATTACGAGAAAAGCGTTAAAAACGGCGAACTTACCGTTGAAGACGCGCAGGAACTTCTCGACTGCGTGTGGGTAAAATTCAACGACGTCAACAAGTGTCGCGACGAAGCCTCGGCAGACGGTTTTGCGGGATACGGAATGTTTCAGAATTTAATAGTAGGCGGGCAGGACGAAAACGGCGTTGACACGACTAACGATTTATCGTATATGTGTCTCGAAGCGTCTATGCATACCGCTCTTCCGCAACCTTCCATTTCCATAAGGGTGTGGAATAAATCGCCCGACTCTCTTTTGAGAAAAGCGGCGGCTTTAACCCGAAAAGGCACGGGTTTTCCCGCATATTATAACGACGAAGTTATAATCCCCGCCATAATGGCAAGGGGTCTTACGCTCGAAGACGCCCGCGACTATTGCATTATCGGTTGCGTCGAACCGCAGAAAGCGGGTAAAACGGACGGCTGGCACGACGCAGCGTTCTTTAATATGTGCAGACCCATGGAACTCGTTTTTTCAAACGGTTACGACAGGGGCGAAAAAATAGGCGTAGATACGGGAAACGTTGAAGATTTTAAAACTTTTGAAGAGTTTTTCGACGCTTACAAAAAACAGCAGTCGTATATGATAAAACTTCTTGCAAACGCCGACAACGCCATCGACGCGGCGCACGCCGCAAGATGTCCGCTCCCGTTTGAGTCGTCTATGGTTTCCGATTGCATCAAAAGGGGTAAATCCGTTCAGGAAGGCGGAGCAGTTTATAACTTTACGGGTCCGCAAGGTTTCGGCATTGCGAATAACGCCGACGGGCTTCTTGCGATAAAAAAACTTGTTTTCGACGATAAAACCGTTTCCATGAAAGATTTCAAGTCGGCTATGGAACACAATTTCGGCTATCCGTATCCCGAAAAATTTATAGAAAACAAAACTTTTGAAATCGTAAACGCGCTTGTCGGGCAGGGTGTGAATATTACCGAAAACGTTATAAAAACCGTCGTTAAAGAGATAGAAAACGGCGGTATTACCGAAAGCGAAAAGAAAAAATACAAAGAAATCAAACGCCTTATCGACGAAACGTGTTTAAAATACGGCAACGATATAGACGAAGCCGATAAAATGGCGCGCGAAGTAGGCGATACGTATACGAAAGAAGTTGAAAAATATACTAATCCGCGCGGCGGAAGATTTCAGGCGGGGCTTTATCCCGTTTCGGCAAACGTTCCGCTCGGCGCGCAGACCGGCGCGACGCCCGACGGCAGACTTGCCTTGACTCCTATTGCCGACGGTATAGGACCTGCGGCGGGAAGAGACGTAAAAGGACCTACCGCAACCGCTAATTCCGTTGCAAAACTGAATTTAACGTGCGCGTCCAACGGCACTTTGCTCAATCAGAAATTCCACCCGTCCGCTCTTGCGGGCGACGAAGGGCTGAACAAGTTTATCGCCCTTATTAGGTCGTACTTCGATCAGAAGGGAATGCACGTTCAGTTTAACGTCATCACGCGGGAAACTTTGCTCGACGCGCAAAAAAATCCCGAAAAATACAAAACGCTCGTAGTAAGAGTAGCGGGATACAGCGCCCTTTTCACAACTCTTTCAAAATCGTTGCAGGAAGATATTATTTCAAGAACGGAGCAAGGTTTTTAATGGAGAATCTTAAAGGGAGAATATTCAATATTCAACGCTTTTCCGTTCACGACGGCGATGGGATAAGAACGATAGTTTTTTTCAAGGGTTGCTATCTTCGTTGCCGCTGGTGCTGTAATCCCGAATCGCAGAACCGCGAAATAGAAACGATGTATGAAAACGGCGTTGAAAAAATCGTCGGGCGCGACGTTACCGTAGATGAAATTATGCCCGAAATCCGCGCCGACGCGCAATATTATCGCAGAAGCGGCGGCGGAGTAACTCTTTCGGGCGGAGAAATGCTGTGTCAGGCGGATTTTGCCGCAGAACTTTTAAAAACCTGCAAGGAAGAAGGATTTAATACCGCGGTGGAATCTACCGCGTGCGCTTCGGAAGAAAAAATCCGAAAAGTTCTGCCGTATATAGACAACTGGCTGTTAGATATTAAAAGCATGGATAACGAAAAGCACAAAGAATATACGGGCGCGAGTAACGCTCAGATATTAAAAAATGCAAAAATTCTTGGCGAAAGTCCGATAAATTTAATAATCAGAACGCCCGTAATTCCTACTTTTAACGATACCGAAGAAGATATTTCGGCGATTGCCGAATTTATAAAAAACCTTAATTCCGCCACCGCATATCATCTTCTTCCTTACCACAGATTAGGGCTTGATAAATACGCGAAATTAAAAAGAACGTATTCTATGAAAGATATATTGCCGCCGACCGACGATAAAATGAAAAAACTTCTCGAAGTCGCAAAAAAAAGCGGTCTCGATTGCCGTATAGGAGGCTGAAATGGAACTTAAAGACAAAATGAGAATCGTTCAGGAATTAGTACCCGGCAAACAGGTTACTCTTTGCCATATAATCGCTAATCCCGACGACGTTTTATTTACAAAACTCGGTCTTGACCCGAAAACCGATTACACGAAAAGCGCGATAGGCGTTCTGACGATTTCTCCTGCGGAAAGCGCGGTAATCGCGGCGGATATCGCCCTTAAATCGTCGGGCGCGGAAGTCGGATTCGTTGACAGATTTACGGGTACGCTCATAATTTCGGGAAGCGTGTCGAGCGTGGAGTCGGCGTTTACCGCAATACGCGAATACGTTATAAATAAACTCGGTTATACCTGTTGCGAACTTACGAGAACGTAAAATGAAAAAGATAATACTTATCGGCAGAGTCGCTGCGGGTAAGACAACTTTAACGCAGGCTCTTCGCGGAGAAGAAATTCACTATTTCAAAACGCAATACGTTAATTATCTCGATACCATTATCGATACTCCCGGCGAATATACCGAACTCCGTCAGACGAGCGGCGCGCTTGCGCTTTACTCTTACGAAGCGGACGTAGTCGGTCTTGTCCTTTCGGCGAACGAGCCTTACTCTATATTCTCGCCCTGCATAACGAGCCTTGTAAACCGCGAAGTTATAGGCATAGTTTCGGGAATAGACAAGCCCGACGCTAACGTCGAGCGCGTTTCAAGATGGCTTAAACTTGCGGGCTGCAAGAAAATTTTTCCCGTCAGCGCGGTTACGGGCGAAGGTCTTGAAGCGATAATTAAATATCTCGAAGAGGATTGATTATGCAACGTAAAACAACGAAAATCATAGCGTTTGCAAACAATAAAGGCGGTAGCGGCAAAACCACGACTTGCTCTAATATCGGCGCGGCTCTTTCCGAAAGCGGAAAAAAGGTTTTGCTTATCGACTGCGATATGCAGGTTAATTTAACCCTTTCGTTTTTCGGCGAAGACGAAACGCTCGGATTTTCCGAAAGCGGAAAAAATATTTACACCGCGCTGAAAGAAGAAAAAGATTTAACCGATTTTATTGTTAAAACGGCGTATAACGGACTTTATATCGTGCCGTCGTCGCCGCTGATGAGTTCTGCAGAATATGATTTATTCACTAAAATGCAGCGCGAATTCGTTTTAAAAAGATGCCTTAAAAACGTAAAAGAAAGCGGTGAATACGATTACGTTTTAATCGACGCGCCGCCGACGCTCGCGTGCCTTGTTACTAATATTTTATGCGCTTCGGATTTCGTTATAGTACCCGTCGAAGCAAGCCCGTGGGGGCTGTTCGGTCTTGCAAACGTTTACGAATTCGTTGAAAAAGTCAGGCAGATTTCTCCCGCGCTGAAAATTGCGGGCGTAGCGATAACCAAAGCGGACGCGCGCAAAAATTATCTCAGGCAAACTATTGAAATTCTTAAAAAAACCGACGCCACAAGACTTTTTGACACTGTAATTCATACGGACAGCGCGGTCGAATGGTCGCAGGACGATTCCCGCCCGGTAGTGTTTTATAAGAAAAACAGTCGCGCCGCGACTGAATATATAAATCTTTCAAAGGAGATCGAAAAAATATGCCGATAGGAGAAAATGCAATAAAGCGCGCCGCAAACAACGGTTACTCAAAAGTAAAAACCACTGCTCCCGATATGGAAAACAGTGTTATAGCAGAACCTGAAACAATCAAAAAAACCCCTGTAAAGTCCGCTAAAACGACTACGAAACGAGCGGTAAAAAATTCGGTTATCGCCGCCCCCGCAATCGACGCGAAAAAAATAGCGGGTAATTTCGTAACCTATAAAATAGGCGACGATCTTCCCGAATATCTTTTATAATTTAATATAACTCAAACGTTAAAAACCTGTATCGTTTACGAAGTTTGCGTAGTTTTTAATTAAACTTTCGGCAAAATTTTTGAGCGATACGGGTTTTTTAATACTCTTTCCGTCCTACGAGATAATCGAGAGTAACGTCGTAAAACTCGGCTATCGCGATAAGCACGGGAAGCGACGGATAACTTATTTTTCTTTCATACGCCTGATAAGACTGATAAGTTATTCCGACTCCGTCAGCCACGTTTTTTTGCGTAAAGTCGCCGTGTTTTCTTAATTCTTTTAAATTAGCGGACAATTTTTCCGCGCATTTACTCATATCGTACATAATAGTTTATTTACTTGCATTTTACAACTAACCGTTGTATAATAGGAATAATACAGTTATAAACTGTGCATAACGCGTAAAAATAAGCAAAAAGTTAAAAGTCAACCGATTTTACACAAAAAACAACCAACGGTTGCGTTTTTTATGATGAAACTACAGCCGAATCGTGCTATTATATAGTAGAGAAGCGGCAAAAGTCGCAAGGAGGTTATCAAGTGAACGATTATGGATTAGCAATACAAAAGTTAAGAAAGTCAAAAAATATGACGCAGGGCGAACTCGGCGATAAATTAAGCGTATCGAGTCAGGCTGTTTCAAAGTGGGAAAACGGACTTTCGCAACCCGATTTCGACACTATAAGAAAGTTGACCGTTATATTCGGAATTTCGATTGACGATTTTTCGAAAATATGCGACGGCAAAGAAATCGACGATATTAAAGAAGAAGCCGCCGCGGCGGCTCCCGCAGAAGCGGCGAAAATGCTTTTAGGCGTATGTACGGAATGCGGAAAAAGTATTTTCAGCGAGAGCGATATAGGAGCGCGTTCGCCTAAAATGGTGTGCGTCGATTGCGTTCGCAAAGAAACCGAGCGCATAGAAAGGGAAGCGCGCGAGAAAAAAATATCTGACGGAATTAAAGTTGCGCGCAATAAAAAAGATCTTATAAAATCTATAGTTGTTCCCGCGGTTATTCTGGGGGTGATATATATTTTCTGCCTTATCGTTTTCAACAACGAAGCGTTTGCGGGAATATGGAAAAGTTCCTACTTTTTATTGCTTGCGGCGTTAATCGTACTGCTGTCGCTTGCCATACCGCAGATAATCTGGGACGAAGGCCCCGTGGCTTTTATATTCGACGTTCTTTTCAAAAAAACGTTTTCGATGCCCGGAATTATATGGGAATGGAGTTTAGACGGATTTATAAGCGGATTGATGATAAAGTTAACGCTTACGATTTTATCGCTTTGCGTGTCGGTTGCGTCTTCGCTTTTATGTATCGCGCTGTGTTGTTTGGTAGCGCCGTTTTCCTTTGTTCCCGTGCTTATTATGGAAATTAAAGAAGCAAACGATCCCGAAGGGGTTATTTGAAATAAAATTAAGGTTAACGCCGCCGGAATTTTTTTCGGCAATCAAAAAGTTAATCAAAAAAGGAGTAAGAATGAAAAAACTACTTATTGCACTTATTATGATATGTTGTATGACTGCGTTTATCGCAGGTTGTTCGTCGGGTTACGTTACGAAGCCCGGCGAAAATAACGAACAACAAAAAACCGAAGAAGAAAAGGTTGAAAAAACCAAAAACGAAGCCGTTTCTTCGGCAAGTTTGCTTTATTCGCAGGAAACCGCAGGTATGAGCGCCGAAGAAAAGTTTACGGTAAGCATAGCGTATAACGCCCTGATCGAAAAAATCAACGCGCTGAAGGGAACGTCTTCGGAAATAAAAGCAAAAGCCGACGAGTATTACCTTGAATTAAAAAACGTCGTTTCGACAGTGAAATCCGAAGTCGAAAACGTCGGGCAGGCGATAGAAAAAGCGAAAGCGGAAATTAAAATTATATACGATAACGTTTTAAATATAGTAAACAACGAAATAAAACCGAAACTTACCGCCGCGTATAACGAAGTTTTAACCGAAATATCGTCTTATAAAACCAAAGAAGACGTTGAAAAAACGGTAACCGTGTTCAAGGCAGCCGTATACTCTTACGCCGATAATTTAATATCTTTAACGCTTAACGAAGTAAAAACCCTGGCGATAAAAGAATTAAACAACATAATATCCGAAGTTATAAACGGTGTTCCTTATAACGACGTTAAAGCCACGCTTACGGCGTATAAGGCGGGGATAGAAGAAAAAATAAACTCTGCCGCGACCGAAGAAGAAATAAAAGCGGTTATAGCGGGAATTAAAGACGAAGCGCTCAGAAAGATAAAGGAAGTAACCGAAGAAAAGATTTCCGCTTTAAAAACGGAAATAACGGGGAAAATAACGTCTTTAATAAACACTGCGCTTGAAAAGGTAGAAGACGAAGAATTAAAAAGCGATTTAAGAAAATATCTCGAAAGCGAAATCGTAAAAATAAACGCGGTAGAAAATCTTAACGCTGCGAAAGAAGCGTTCGAAAGCATGCAAAGCGACGCGCAGGCGTTTATAAAAGAACAGTTAATAAAGCAACTCAACAAATTAAAAGCAAGCGCGAAAGCAACGCTTGACGGGGTTTATAATTCCGCCATCGAAAAAACCGATAACGAAAACATAAAGAAAAGTTTAAAAACCGCTTACGATAATTCTATGGCGGAAATCGAAAAAATAAGCGACGCGGAAAGCGCGAAAAAGGCGATAGCGACCGTAACCGAGAATTTTAAAACCGCATGCGCGGATATACTTAAAGAAGCGATAAACGTAGTTGTCGAAAAATGCAAAACCAAACTTAAAAACGTTTACGACAGCGCGGTTAAAAGTCTTTCCGATAGTGCAAAAAGCGAACTTGAAAAAATCTATGCCGAAGCAATAAACGCTCTTTCTTTTGTAGAGTCCGCTCAGGATATATCGGTTATAGGCGATAAATTCATAAACAATATTAAAGCCCTGGCGATAAAAGAAATAAACAATATAATATCCGAAGTTATAAACGGCGTACCTTATAACGACGTTAAAGCCACGCTTACGGCGTATAAGGCGGGGATAGAAGAAAAAATAAACTCCGCCGCGACCGAAGAAGAAATAAAAGCGGTTATAGCGGGAATAAAAGACGAAGCGCTCAGAAAGATAAAAGAAGTAACCGAAGAAAAGATTTCCGCTTTAAAAACGGAAATAACGGGGAAAATAACGTCTTTAATAAACACTGCGCTTGAAAAGGTAGAAGACGAAGAATTAAAAAGCGATTTAAGAAAATATCTCGAAAGCGAAATCGTAAAAATAAACGCGGTAGAAAATCTTAACGCTGCGAAAGAAGCGTTCGAAAGCATGCAAAGCGACGCGCAGGCGTTTATAAAAGAACAGTTAATAAAGCAACTCAACAAATTAAAAGCAAGCGCGAAAGCAACGCTTGACGGGGTTTATAATTCCGCCATCGAAAAAACCGATAACGAAAACATAAAGAAAAGTTTAAAAACCGCTTACGATAATTCTATGGCGGAAATCGAAAAAATAAGCGACGCGGAAAGCGCGAAAAAGGCGATAGCGACCGTAACCGAGAATTTTAAAACCGCATGCGCGGATATACTTAAAGAAGCGATAAACGAAGTTGTCGAAAAATGCAAAACCAAACTTAAAAACGTTTACGACAGCGCGGTTAAAAGTCTTTCCGACAGTGCAAAAAGCGAACTTGAAAAAATCTATGCCGAAGCAATAAACGCTCTTTCTTTTGTAGAGTCCGCTCAGGACATATCGGTTATAGTGGAAAAGTTTAAAGACGACGCAAAAACTTACGTTGTCGCCGCATTGCAGGCGATTACCGAAAAACTCGGAAGCGTTCCCGAACCCATGGCGTTTTTACCGAATTGTTTTTCAATTGAAAACACTTTGGTAAAAGCCGAAGATATACCCGATTATTCGAAATTTACCGCGGTGAATAAAATACCGCAGAATTATATCGGAAAACAACTCAACGTCGTTTACGGAGTGCTTAATAAAACAACGATCGCTCTTTCTTACGTAAATAAAATATACGCCGTATTCGGAACGATAGGAACTGCTTACAATACGATTTTCGATAATCAGGAAGGTGAAAATCTTACCCTTAACTGCGGTGATTTTTTACTTACCGTAACGCTCGATAAAGAAAAGTACGAATTAAGCGCGAAAATCGGCAAAATCGACGTTATACTGTATGCTAATCTTAAAAACGACAGTTACGGCGGTAAAATTATTCTTACCGAAACGACTACGCTGAAATACAGAGTAGAGAAAGATAAACTGACGATTGCGATGACTGTTTTGAATACCGTTGCAACGCTGATTTCATTCGAGAAAAACGGTGAAAACGTAAAGGGATATATTTACGAAACCATCGTGGCGAAAGATAAAACGCTTACGTCTACGAGCGCGTTGCTGTCGGTAAAAGGCGGCTATACCACGGTAGTCGGCAACAAGGGCGACTTCATTCCCACAAGCAACGGTATAAATTGCGAAGTTTACGAGAACGTGAACGGCAGATTTGTGGGCAGCGAAGTGTATGAAGAAGTCAGCGAGAGTAAATATTACGACACTCTTTGGTATAACCTTTGCGATATAGGCGGAATAAATTCGATAAAGTATAAAGTAGACGAAGAAGGAAACAGGGTTGCTAATTTACCGAATGCCGATACGATATATATCAACGATAATTCCGAAAAGTCGATAAAATCGGGTACGGTTACCGAATACGGCGGAAAATTCGGCGATTTTTCAAGACCGTGCGACATCGAATTCAAAAAAGTGTTTGCGTATATTTATAACGAAGAACTTAAAGAATACGAATCCGTCGTTTACGAAGTTCCTATGATGTTTATTCAGGAAAGATGCCTTGAAAAATTCTGCGAATTTTACAAAAAGAAAAATTCCGATTTGATAACGGAAAACGTTTCTTTGAAGGTGTCAGACGAAGCGAAGAGCGAGATAAATTACGGATACCACACTCTGGTTAACGAGTACAGAGAGATAAAAGACGCCGTAACTTATCAGAGTATTCTCGATTACGAATAAAAAGTAAAACAAAAAGGCGAAAGGGCAAGTCCTTTCGTCTTTTATATTTTTTAAAAAAACGACAATACTTAATATATGCTTGAAAAACGCGCTGAAAAATTACTTGAATATATGAACGCATTATCGGGTGGCGGAAAGTACGCCGTTGTGGATCGCAGCCGTATTTTGGCGGCTTTTCCGCAGGAATTTTCGGAAAATGACGCTGTTTTGGATAAAACCGTAAAAACGCTTGACGGCGCGGGATATATAAAACTCATATACGGCGACGGCGAATCGTATTGCTTTACTTCTACCGAAAAAGGAGAAAGTTATAAAGAAACGCTTTTAAAAGAAGACGGCGAAAATAAAATCCCCGAAAAATATATTTTCTGCCGATGTTTTTTTGCCGCGCTTATCGGCGGTTTTATAGGCGCAACGGCTGCATGCGCCTTTTTTCTGATTGCGGGGGGATATGCTTAGTTCCGAAGAAAAACTCGTTTTAAAAGTTCTTAACGATAATTGCGGAAAAAGAAACGCATGTATTATTTCGCCTGAAAACGTGGTTGCGTTCGTAGGGCGCGAAAAACTCGTAAACGTTGAAAATTTAGGAAAAATCCTTTCCGATCTCGAATACGAAGATTATCTCGACGCCGTTTTTTGTTATCGCGACGAAACGCCCTTTTATTGCGTTCGCATGCATAAAAAAGGTAAAAATTACGTCCTTGAAAATAAAAAACAATTCAGAGAGTTGAGAAACAGGATACTTATTGCCGTCGTTTGCGCGTGCGTTTCTTTTATCGTGGGGCGAATTCTCATTCTGGTTTTCAGTTAAAACGCGGGCGTTTTTGAAAAAATAAAGAAAAAAAGGTTTGTAATATATTACAAAGTGTGTTATAATTGTCTGGAAAAAGGATTTTAAAGTGGGGTTCGGGCGCAATAATCCGCGCCGCTTTTTGCGGAGTTTTATAAAAACGAAGCCTTTTGTTTACGGATTTTGGATATAAAACGAAATTTTATGGAAAGCGAAAACAAGAAATTCAAACTTCATAGCGCGTATAAACCGACGGGCGATCAGCCCGAAGCGATAAAATCTTTAACCGAAGGCGTGCTTGACGGGCTTAAAACGCAGGTTCTCGTAGGCGTTACGGGGAGCGGTAAAACGTTTACCATGGCTAACGTTATAAATAACGTTCAGCGCCCCGCGCTCGTTATCGCGCACAACAAAACTCTCGCCGCGCAACTCTGCAACGAGTTCCGCGAATTTTTCCCCGAAAACGCGGTTGAATATTTCGTTTCGTATTACGATTATTATCAGCCCGAATCTTATCTTCCCGCAAGCGACACTTATATCGAAAAAGACCTTTCCATAAACGACGAAATCGATAAACTCCGTCACAGCGCGACGAGCGCGCTCGGCGAACGCAGCGACGTTCTCGTGGTCGCTTCGGTAAGTTGCATTTACGGTCTCGGCGCGCCCGAAGAATATTATCGCCTTGCGGTTTCTTTACGGCGCGGCGAAGAATACGACAGAGACGCTTTGATGAGAAAACTCGTTTCCGTTCACTACGAGCGGAGAGATATAGATTTTCAGCGCAGCAGTTTCAGAGTAAGGGGAGATATTGTGGATATTTTCCCCGCGGCTAATACCGAAACGGTTATTCGCGTTGAATTTTTCGGCGACGAAATAGATAAACTTTACGAAGTGGATTTCGTTACGGGCGAGCCGATTGCCGAACTTAAACACGCCGTTATTTTTCCCGCAAGCCATTACGCCGTCGGCAGCGAAAAAATGAAAAGCGCGCTTTCCGCCATCACGCGCGATATGAACGAAGAAGTAAAAGCGTTTGAAACGGCGGGCAAACTTTTAGAAGCGCAAAGGCTTAAACAGCGCACTTCGTACGACGTCGAAATGATGAGCGAAATAGGTTATTGCAGCGGCGTTGAAAATTACAGCAGATATTTCGACGGCAGATCGCCCGGCGAGCCGCCGTTTACGCTGTTCGATTATTTTCCGAAGAATTTTCTTTTATTCGTAGACGAAAGTCACATGACCTTGCCGCAACTTCGCGCGATGTACAACGGCGATAAAGCGAGAAAAACGAATCTCGTGGATTACGGCTTCCGTCTGAAATCGGCGTTTGATAACCGCCCGCTGAAATTCGAAGAATTCGAAGCGAGAATAAATCAGATAATCTGCGTTTCGGCAACGCCCGCGGAATACGAACTTTCCCGAGCGGACAACGTAGCCGAGCAGATAATAAGACCGACGGGGCTTATAGATCCCGTTGTGGAAGTAAGAAGAATAAAAGGGCAGATAGACGATCTCGAAGCGGAAATAAGAAAAACCGTTTCGGGCGGCGGAAGGGTGCTTATAACCACTCTCACTAAAAAAACAGCCGAAAGCCTTACGGAATATCTTAAAGAACGCCGCATAAAAGCGCGGTATATGCACAGCGATACCGATACGCTCGAAAGAATAGATATAATTCAGGAACTTCGCCGCGGCGATATAGACGTTCTCGTGGGAATAAACCTTTTAAGAGAAGGGCTCGACATTCCCGAAGTAAAACTCGTTGCCATTCTCGACGCCGACAAAGAAGGTTTTTTAAGAAGCGATACCGCTCTTATTCAGACCATCGGCAGAACCGCGCGCAACGCCGAAGGCAGAGTAATAATGTATGCCGACGTTTTAACGGGCAGTATGAAGCGCGCGATTGACGAAACGAACAGAAGAAGAAAAATTCAGTCCGATTACAACGCCGCGCACGGCATCGTGCCGGAAACGATAATAAAAGACGTAAAAAACACTCTTGAAATAACTAAAAAAATAGACAGAACGAAAGATATAAAAGCAAAAGACATTCCCGACGAGATTGAAAAACTCAAAGCGCTTATGAAAGTCGCTTCGGCTAATCTCGATTTTGAAAAATGTATCGAAATACGCGATACGATAGCAAAACTGAAAAAGAAAATCCGCGAAAGATGACGGCGGCGTGCCGGGCGGAATAAGAAAACGATGCTCGAATATATAAAAATAAAAGGCGCAAAAGAAAACAATTTAAAAAATATCGACGTAACGATCCCGCGTGACAAACTCGTCGTTTTCACGGGGCTTTCGGGGAGCGGCAAATCCACGCTTGCCTTCGATACGATTTTTGCCGAAGGGCAAAGGCGGTATATGGAAAGTTTGTCGAGTTACGCACGTCAGTTCTTAGGGCAGATGGAAAAGCCCGACGTCGAAAGCATAGAAGGGCTTTCTCCCGCTATTTCAATCGATCAGAAAACCACGTCGAACAACCCGCGCTCCACCGTAGGCACGGTTACGGAAATATACGATTATTTAAGGCTTTTATACGCCAAAACGGGCATTCCGCATTGCCCGGTATGCGGCAGAGAAATCCGCAAACAGTCCGTTGACGAAATCGCAGACAGAATTCTTTCCTTCCCGGAAGGCAGCAAAGTTCTTATAAACGCGCCCGTCGCGCGCGGAAAAAAGGGGGAATTCGAAAAGGTTCTCGAAGGCTTTAAAAAAGCGGGATACGTCCGCGTAAAAGCAGACGGCGAGATAAGAGAACTCTCCGAAAAAATAAAACTCGAAAAAAACGTAAAGCACGATATAAGCGTAGTGGTGGACAGGCTCGTTATAAAAGACGGAATAAGAAAGCGCCTGTCGGACAGTATCGAAACCGCGCTTAAAATTTCCGACGGACTCGTTTCGGCGGATTTCGGCGGAGAAGAAATTTTGTTTTCCGCAAAATACGCCTGCCCCGATTGCAACGTGTCGATACCCGAAATCGAGCCGAGATTGTTTTCGTTCAACAACCCGTTCGGAGCCTGCCCCGACTGCAAGGGGTTGGGGTTTAAATCGGCTATCGACGAAAAACTCGTTATCGGAAACGGAGAAAAAACACTTAACGAAGGCGCTCTTACGGTTACGGGCTGGAATCTCGATACGGGCAGAATGACGCAGATGTATTTCCGCGCTCTTTCCAAGCGTTACGGGTTCAGTATGGACGTACCCGTAAAAGATCTTCCGAAAGACGTTCTGCATATTCTGCTTTACGGCAACGGCGGCGAAAAAATTAAAATGGAATACGAAACGCGCACTTTCAGCGGCAGTTACGACGGCGCTTACGAAGGGGTTATTCCTAATCTCGAAAGAAGATACCGCGAAACCGTTTCGGATTACACGAAAAGCGAAATAGAAAAATACATGTACACTATGCCGTGTAAAACCTGCGGCGGAAAAAGGCTTAAAAAAGAGGCTCTTGCGGTTACAGTCGGCGGAAAAAGCATAGACGAAGTTACGGATATGAGCGTAGACGAAGTGTATTCGTTTATAAACAATCTGACTTTAACCGAAACGCAGGCGTTAATAGCAAAAAGCATAGTGAAAGAAATAAAGGCAAGGCTGAATTTTTTAAAGGAAGTTGGTCTATCGTATCTCACGTTATCGAGAACGGCGGGTTCTTTGTCGGGCGGCGAAGCGCAACGGATAAGGCTTGCCACTCAAATAGGCAGCGGGCTTACGGGCGTTTTGTATATACTTGACGAGCCGAGCATAGGACTTCATCAGCGCGACAATTTAAAACTCATCGGCGCGCTTAAAAAATTAAGAGATCTCGGCAACACGCTTATAGTGGTCGAACACGACGAAGATATGATAAGATCGGCAGATTTTATCGTAGATATAGGTCCGCTTGCCGGCGTGAACGGCGGCGAAGTGGTGGTAAGCGGAACTCCCGAAGAAGTAGCGGCGTGCAAAAATTCGATAACGGGCGATTATCTTTCTGGGCGCAGAAAAATAGAAATTCCGCCCGTGCGGGTAAAAGGCAACGGAAAATTTTTAACCGTTACGGGCGCAAAGCAGAATAACCTTAAAAATATCACGGTATCTTTTCCCGTCGGCGTTATAACCGCGGTGACGGGCGTTTCGGGAAGCGGCAAAAGTTCGCTCGTAAACGAAATACTTTATCCGTATTGCGCAGATAATTTAAACGGCGCGAAAATAAGGCTCGGGCGTTTCGACAAAATCGAAGGTCTTGAAAATTTCGACAACGTTATCGCAATAGATCAGTCGCCTATCGGAAGAACTCCGAGAAGCAATCCCGCCACGTATACGGGCGTGTTTACGGCAATCCGCGAAATATTCGCGGCAACGCAGGACGCGCGCGAGCGCGGATATTCCGCAGGACGATTCAGTTTTAACGTTGCGGGCGGCAGGTGCGAGCATTGTTCGGGCGACGGTATCATTACCATCGAAATGCACTTTTTGCCTGACGTTTACGTGCCGTGCGAAGTCTGCAAAGGAAAAAGGTATAACAGAGAAACTCTTTCCGTTAAATATAAAGGAAAAGACATTGCAGACGTTCTCGATATGACGGTTGACGAAGCGGTTTTGTTTTTTGAAAACGTTCCGAGAATTTACGGCAAAATCAAAAGACTTCAGGACGTAGGTCTCGGGTATATAAAACTCGGTCAGCCCGCGCCCACGCTTTCGGGCGGCGAAGCGCAAAGAGTAAAACTTGCAACAGAACTTTCTAAACGCTCGACGGGAAGAACGCTTTATATTCTCGACGAGCCTACCACAGGTCTTCATTCTTATGACGTAAGCAAACTGATAACGATACTCGAAACGCTCAGAAACTCGGGCAACACCGTTATCGTTATCGAGCATAATCTCGACGTTATAAAAGTGGCGGACTATATAATCGATCTCGGAAAAGAAGGCGGCTCGGGCGGCGGCGAAGTGATTGCCGCGGGAACGCCGGAAGAAATTTCGGAAAATCCCGACAGTTACACGGGCGCATTTTTAAAAAAATTACTGAACGAGGGCTTAAAATGATAAGAGACGAATTCATTAAAGAACAAAAAACGAAACACCTTTCGACAAAAGAACTCAAAAAAATTCACGATATGGGCGAAAGAGCGTACTATGCGAGCAGTATAACTAAGATAGACGGGCTTATTAAAAGCATGAATTTTTCCACCGTTTTCACAATTATCTGCGCGGCGCTTATTACGGCGGTAGTCGTTCTCAGCGTGATTGCCACGAAAAAACTGTTTGACGGCTGGCAGAGTTATCTTATGTTTTTTACGGGGGTAGCGTTGTATATCTGGACGGGCGTGTGGTATCTGTTATGGCGCCCCGCGCTCAGACGGAAAAGCGAAAGATATAAGGCGACGATTAAAGCGTTAGCGGAAAAAGAAATGGAAAAACAACGTTCCATTTACAATATGTTAAACAAATAGGAGAAATAAAAGATGAAAGGTTTTAAAAACGTAAGCGTATATGCAGAAGGAAGAGGGGTTATCAATGTAGATATAGGTTTTGATAACGGCAAAATCGCGGTGATAGGCGAATCGGACAAAATCGAAGAAATCGCAAAACTCGGCGATAACGCGGTTATCGTTCCCGGATTTATCGACGAGCATATTCACGGCGCCGCGGGCGCAGACGCGATGGACGGCACCACGGACGCTCTCGGAAAAATAGCAAACGCCGTCGCAAGAGAAGGAACCACGGCGTTTCTTGCAACCACGATGACGCAAAGCCCCGAAAATATAACCGCCGCGCTTAAAGCGGTTAACGAATACATAAACGAAAACCGTAAAGACGGCGCCGAAATTTTAGGCGTGCATCTCGAAGGTCCGTTCATTTCGCCCAAACACGTCGGAGCGCAACCGCCCGAATACGTTGTAAAACCGTCGGCGGCGATTTTCGATAAATATTATAAAGACGCCGGCGGACACGTTAAAATCGTTTCTTTCGCACCCGAAGAAGACGGCGCGGAAGAACTTGCAGGATATCTTAAAGAGCGCAATATCGTTCCGTCGATAGCGCATACGGGCGCGAAGTACTGCGATTGCGTGAACGCTTATAATTTCGGAATGACAAACGTAACCCATACGTATAACGCGCAGACGGGTCTTCACCACCGCGACGTAGGCGTAGTCGGCGCGGCGCTTCTCAACGACGGGTTAAACTGCGAAATTATTTGCGATACCATTCACGTGAGCGTTCCCGCGATTAAACTTCTTATAAAAAACAAACCGCACGATAAAGTTACTCTGATAACCGATTCCATGCGCGCCAAACATATGCCCGACGGCGAAAGCGAACTCGGCGGACAAATCGTGATAGTCAAAGACGGCGAGGCAAGACTTAAAGACGGTACTCTTGCGGGGAGCGTTCTTAAAATGAACGTTGCGGTTAAAAACGTAACCGAGAAAGTCGGCGTTCCGTTTACGGACGCGGTTGATTTTGCCACCGTCAACCCTGCTAAAAATCTCGGCGTTTACGATAAAATGGGTTCAATAAAAGAAGGAAAACTTGCAAATCTTGCAATTCTCGATAAAAATACTTTTGAAGTTCTGATGACTATAAGAAACGGCGAAATCGTTTATAAAAAGTAATTAAAACAATCGGAGAGCAAAAATATGGATTATAAAGTCGCATACAACAACTGGCTTTCAAATCCTTCGTTATCCGCGGAGGCGTTTGAAGAACTCAATCTTATAAAAAACAACGAAAAAGAAATAGAATATCGTTTCGGAGCCGAACTTCAATTCGGCACCGCGGGCATGCGCGGACTTATCGGATACGGCACTAATATGATGAACGTTTACACCGTAAAGCGCGCCACGAAAGGACTTGCCGAGTACATAAAAACGCTCGGATATTCCGCAATGGACAGGGGCGTTTGCATTTCTTACGATACCCGTAATTTTTCCGAAGTTTTTGCAAAAGCCACGGCGGGCGTGCTTCTTAAAAACGGTATAAAAGTCAGGCTGTTCAAAGAGCCGAGCCCCGTTCCCATGCTTTCGTTCGCGGTAAGAAAATACAAAGCCGTTGCGGGAGTTATGATAACGGCAAGCCATAACCCGAAAGAATATAACGGATATAAGGTTTACGGCGAAGACGGAGCGCAGATGTCGCCCGAAGCAACGGAAAAGGTCGTAGGGTTTATATCGGAAGTTACGAATTATTTTTCCATAGACGAAACTCCCGTCGAAACGATAAGAAGTCAGGGCGACCTTTACGTGATAGGAAAATCGTTTTTAAGGCTTTATTTAAGAACGCTTTCAAAACTTTCGCTTTCGAAAAAGGCCGTTCAGAAATTCGGAAAAAAACTTAAAATAGTTTACACTCCGCTGCACGGAACGGGTTATACCCCCGTTACCGGAATACTTAAAAAACTCGGTATAAACGTAACGGTGGTGGACGAACAGGTAAAGCATGACGGCAATTTCCCGACGGTTGAAGTTCCTAATCCCGAAAACAAAGAAGCGCTTAAAATGGCTATCGCCCTTGCCGATAAAATTTCGGCAGACGTTGTTTTCGGCACCGACCCCGACAGCGACAGGCTCGGCGTTGCAATCAGAAACAACGACGGCGAGTTTATCGCGTTATCGGGTAATCAGGTCGGCGTTTTGATGTGCGATTATATATTAAGAAGGCTTAAAGAAGAAAATAAACTCTCCGAAAACGGCGTGGTTATAAAGAGTTTTGTTTCTACGGGTATGGTAAAACCGATATGCGACGATTACAAAGTCGCGCTTATCGAAGTTCCCGTCGGGTTTAAATATATAGGCGAAAAAATAAAGCAGTTCGAAAAAGATAAGTCAGCAACTTTCCTTTTCGGCTTCGAAGAGAGTTGCGGCTATTTGCGCGGCACTCATTCGAGAGATAAAGACGCCGTCGTAGCGAGTATGCTTTTTGCCGAAATGACCTGTTACTACGAGTATATCGGAACGACCGTTTATAACGTTTTGCTTTCGCTTTACGAAAAATACGGCTACGTTCTCGATAAAACGGATTCTGTAAAATACGAAGGGCTTTCAGCAATGGCGGATATGAACGCCGTCGTTGAAAAAATGCGTCTTTTAAAGGTCGAAAAGGTAGGGGAATACAACGTTCTTGCAACGCGCGATTATCTGACTGGTATAAGAATTACCGCGGGCGGCACGGAAACGGCTCTTGACGTGAAAGGCGTGAATTGCCTGTATTACGAACTCGAAATAGGCGGCTTTATCTGTTTAAGACCGAGCGGAACGGAACCGAAACTCAAAATTTATTATTCGGTTTGCGGTAAAAACGAGCAGTTAGCCGAAAAATCTCTTTCAGATCTTCAAACGGGCTTTAAAGAGTTGCTCGGCAGAAAGTAAACAGTTATAACGAGAAAAGACGCGGAGTAAAAAACGCTTTAATTGCTTATGAAATACGTTATAGTGACGGGCGCCGACGGCGGTATGGGTCGAGCAACCGTAAAATATCTTAAAAATCGCGGCTATTTCGTTTTCGCTCTCGATAAGCGCGAAATTTCCGAAGAAAGCGGCGTAATGCCGATAACTGTCGACGTTACGAGCGAACAAAGCGTTCGCTCGGCGTTTGAAAAAGTTAAAAGCGTTACCGAAAGCGTTTACGCCGTAATTCATTTTGCCGGCATATATATGCTCGATTCTCTCGTTGAAACGAGCGGCGCGGATTTTGAAAAAATATTCGCGATAAACGTTTTCGGGGCATTTTACGTAAATAAAATTTTTATGCCCCTTATGAAAAACGGCTCGAAAATCGTAATGGTAACGAGCGAACTTGCCGCCATAGACCCTTTACCGTTTACGGGGATTTACGCGGTAACCAAATCTGCGCTCGACAGATACGCCTTTTCGCTCAGAATGGAATTGCAACTTAAAGAAATTGCGGTATCGGTTATAAGGGCGGGCGCGGTAAGAACGAATATGCTCGGGGCGTCAACCGCCGCGCTCGACAGGTTTTCCGCCGAAACAGAATTATATAAATATAACGCCGAAAGGTTTAAAAAAATAGTGAACGGGGTGGAATCGAGATGCGTGCCGCCCGAAAAAATCGCCGAAAAGGCGGTTGCGGTTATAGAAAAGAAAAATCCGCGTTTTGCATATTCTGTCAATAATAACTTTCTTTTGAAACTTTACGGAATTTTACCGTCGCGCTTAAAATTCAGGGTTGTTAAAAATATACTTAAATAATTGCTTTTAACGACCGTGTTTAGCCACAAGCGACCGAGTTCAAACGCAATCACTTGTGGCTAATGACAAAGAATGATTTTTATAAATAATCGACGATAAAAAACGGGCGATTGCCGCAAAAAGCAATCGCCCGTTCATTTATAAAAGTTTTGTTTTAAGATCGCAAATCGCGCGGTATCTGTGACTTACGGAATTTTTCTCTTCGTCGGTCGCTTCGCCGAAAGATTTTTTCAGATCTTCCGAAAAAAACACGCAGTCGTATCCGAATCCGTTCGAGCCGTATTCTTTATCGAGAATTTCGCCATGCGTTTCGCCGTAACCGCTTAAAACGTCGCCGTTTTTCTTATATAAAACCACTGCGGACGCGAATTTTGCGCGTCTGTTTTTTTCTCCCTTTAACTTTTCAAGCAGAAGGTCGCGGTTTTTTTTGTCGTTTCCGTGAGCGCCGGCAAAACGCGCGGAATATATTCCCGGCGCGCCGCCGAGCGCTTCGACCACAAGTCCGCTGTCGTCGGCTAAAACGTCGGCGTTAAGGGCTTGTGACACGGTTTTTGCTTTTATAAGCGCGTTTTCGTAAAAGGTTTTTCCGTTTTCTTCTATATCTTCGTTAAAACCTTCTTCGCTCATCGGAACGACGTTGTAAAAATCGCCGAGAATTTCGCGTATTTCTTTGAGTTTTCCTTTGTTTCCGGACGCAACTATCAATTTTTCCATTATTATTTTTTCACGGTTGCCGTGAGTTCGCCTCCGATTTCGTCCACCACTATCACGTCGTTTTGCTTTAAGTCGCTTCGAATTATCAGTTTTGCAACCATCGTTTCCACGGTCGACTGAATAAACCTTTTAAGCGGTCTTGCGCCGTAAACGGGGTCGTAACCGTTGTTTACGATATAATTCTTTGCGGGCAGGGTAACTTCGAGATGAAGTTCCTTTTCATTAAGACGCTTTCTGAGATTTTCAAGCATTAAGTCTACGATATTTCCGATTTCTGCTTTCGTTAAAGGTTTAAAGAATATGATTTCGTCAAGCCTGTTAAGAAATTCGGGGCGGAAACTCTGCTTTAAAAGATCGTGAACGCCTTTTTTCGCTTCTTCCGAAATTTCGCCATCCTCTTTAATGCCGTCGAGTATTATCGGCGAGCCGAGATTTGACGTGAGAATTATAATCGTGTTTTTAAAATCGACGGTTCTTCCCTGAGAATCGGTTATACGCCCGTCGTCAAGGACCTGTAAAAGTATATTGAACACGTCGGGGTGCGCTTTTTCGATTTCGTCGAACAAAACCACGGAGTAAGGTTTACGCCTTACCGCTTCGGTAAGTTGTCCGCCGTCTTCGAAGCCTACGTATCCCGGAGGAGCGCCGATAAGCCTTGATACGCTGAATTTTTCCATGTATTCCGACATATCTATTCTTATCATATTCTTTTCGTCGTCGAAAAGAGTGGAAGCAAGAGTTTTTGCAAGTTCCGTTTTACCTACGCCCGTAGGACCAAGGAACAGGAACGAGCCGATAGGACGGTTGGGATCCTGAATTCCCGCCCGTGAGCGAAGAATCGCGTCGCATACCTTTTTAACCGCTTCGTCCTGCCCGACGACGCGTTTATGAAGAACGTCTTCGAGTTTTAAAAGTTTGTCTTTTTCGCTGCTTTTAAGTTTTGAAACGGGAATACCCGTCCAGCGCGAAACTATTTTTTCGATTTCTTCTTCGGTTACTTTATCGCGAAGAAGGGTATTTTCGGATTTTGCTCCGCCTTTTTTCTCGGCTTCTTCGAGTTGCTTTTTAAGCGCGGGGAGTTTGCCGTATTTGAGTTCCGCGGCTTTGTTAAGGTCGTATTCGCGTTCCGCCTTATCGATTTCGCCGTTTACTTCGTCGATTTGTTTTCTTAAATTCTGAACGGCGTTTATGCCTTGTTTTTCTACCGTCCACGCCGCTTTCATTTTATTGTATTCGTCGCGAAGGGAAGAGAGTTCTTTTTTAAGATCTTCAAGCCGCTCGGCAGACAAACTGTCCGTTTCTTTTTTAAGAGCCGCTTCTTCTATTTCGAGTTGAACGATTTTGCGCGAAACTTCGTCCATTTCGCTCGGCATTGAATTCATTTCGGTTTTGATAAGTGCGCACGCTTCGTCGACAAGGTCGATGGCTTTGTCGGGAAGAAATCTGTCGGTTATATATCTGTCCGAAAGGGTAGCGGCGGCTATAAGCGCGTTATCCTGAATTTTAACGCCGTGATAAACTTCG
Organism: uncultured Clostridia bacterium; assembly: GCA_934248055.1. GTDB lineage: Bacteria > Bacillota > Clostridia > Christensenellales > Borkfalkiaceae > HGM11412. The sequence goes on from CAKQKI010000006.1 coordinate 33,794, forward strand.
TATCTGTCTTTAAGTCCGCGCAGTATCGAAATGGTATCTGCGACCGTGGGTTCGTTTACCATAACGGGCTGAAATCTTCTTTCGAGAGCGGGATCTTTTTCGATGTATTTACGATATTCGTCAAGAGTGGTTGCGCCTATGCAGTGCAATTCGCCGCGCGCGAGCATGGGTTTTAAAAGGTTGCCCGCGTCCATCGCGCCGTCCGTTTTTCCCGCGCCGACTATCGTGTGAAGTTCGTCTATGAAAAGTATTATTCTGCCTTCGCTTTTCTTTACTTCCGAAAGCACCGCTTTAAGTCTTTCTTCGAATTCGCCGCGGTATTTCGCGCCCGCAACGAGCGCGCCGAGATCGAGCGAGAACAACTTTCTGTCCTTAAGCCCTGCGGGAACGTCGCCTTTCATAATACGGATTGCAAGTCCTTCGGCAATCGCCGTTTTGCCCACGCCCGCTTCGCCTATAAGAACGGGATTGTTTTTCGTTTTACGCGAAAGTATTCTTATAACGTTACGAATTTCTTCGTCACGCCCGATTACGGGATCGATTTTATTCTGACGGGCGCGCTCCACAAGATCCTGACCGTATTTATTAAGAACGTCGTAAGTAGACTCGGGATCGTCCGTAGTAACCCGCGTGTTGCCGCGGATAGCCTGCAATGCTTTTAAGAAATTGTCTTCGCTTATTCCGTAAGACGAAAACAGATTTTTTATTTCGTCGGAAGGGCGTTTGATAAGCCCGTAAAATAAATGTTCGACCGAAACGAATTCGTCTTTCATTTCGCCCGCCTTTTTTTCGGCGGCGTCGAGAACGTCGGATAAATCAGACGAAAGATAGTCGCCCGTATTGCCGCTTACTTTCGGAAGTTTTGCTATTTTATTATTGACCGCGGTATACAGCGCGCTCGCGTTTACGCCCATATGGTTAAGTAAATTTACGCACACGCCTTCGTTATCGGAAAGCAACGCCGATAAAAGGTGAAGGGAATTTATCTGACCGTTGGCATTATCTTTCGAAAGCCTGCTTGCAAGGTTTACCGCTTCTATCGATTTTTGAGTTAATTTTTGCATATTCATAATCTGCGCCTCCTTATTTTTTCAAACTTTTCGCGGAAATTATCGTTATATAACGAGCGCCCCGCGCTTTTGCGCAATAAATTTTTTCTCTAATATTTCAAGCACGTTGCCGCGCCCTGAAAGACTGTTGAAATAAAGATTTAAAAGTTCGTCGAAATCCTTTACGTAAAGCGTCAGTTTTTCGGCAAGAACTTTAGTCGTAACGTTCACTTTCGGAAAGTTAAATAGCCGCGTGAACTTTACGCCGTCCGAAATAATCACCGCGTTTTTATTGTAATGCGTTTTTTCGAGATACGCATACATATTGTAAAAATCGCCGATGAGTTCTATAAGTATTCTGTTCTGCGTTCTTAAAGTAACTTTAAGTTGCCCGAGATGATCGGAGTGGGGGAATAATTCCACGCTGTAACGCACCGCGGGATTATAGCGATAGTCGAGCGCGCTCATAATCGACGCCATATATTGCGACGGCTGACTTAAATACCGCATTGAATTGCTCGAAGCGATAAGCCGTTCGATTTCGTCGAAAATGTTTCCCGCACGGATTTCGGGCGTTTCAAGACCTACCGCGCTTGCAAGAATTTTTTCGATCATGTTAGATCTGCTCATTCCGTTTATGCGCGCCATTTTGTCTACGCCGTCAACCACTTCGTCGTTAAGAACAAGACTGTATACCGATTTAGACATTTTTTCATCTCCTTTTCGCTATTTTCTATATTATATACCCGTTTTTATAATTTGTCAATAGATTTATATAATTTTAATTACAAATTATTAAAAAATTTTAACAAAAGCCGCGACCGTCGCTTCTCGGCGAAGCGCGCCGCGGCTTTAAAAAGCAGTCGGAGATGACAAATGAAATCCCTGAAATGAAATTATATACAGAATTTTTCTATTGCAAGAGCAACGCCGTCGTCGTCGCACGAAGAAGTAACGCCGTCGCACGCGGCTTTAACGTAGTCGGGCGCGTTGCCCATGGCTACCGAAAAGCCTGCCGCATCGAGCATGGAGAGATCGTTGCCGGCGTCGCCGATTGCGAGAATTTCGCTTATATCGGAGTCGTAATACGCGGCAATATCTTTTAACGCCGAGCCTTTTGAAACGCCTTTAAGGTTAAAATCTATCTGTTCCGCGTTGCTTCTTGTTACTTCGAGATTTTTGAAAGTTTCTTTGAAAGCGGGGAATGCCGCGTCGAGTTTTTCTTTATCGTCGAACGCGAGAATTTTAGAAGAAGACAGTTTCTTTTCTCTCACGAATTCCGAAAGCACGGGATGAAATTCGGGTTTTACGCCCGTTAATACCGAATAGAAAAAAGAACGCCTGCTTTCTTTGCTTACGTAAAACCTGTCGTCGCCGTAGCAGTGCATATTCAGATTAGAACTCTCGGCTTTTTCAAGGACTTTTGCGGTTGTTTCGAAATCGATTGCGCGGCGGATTAGAAGTTTATTCGTCTTTAAATCTTTTATTTCCGCGCCGTTATACGCCGATAACAGCACGTTTAATCCCGCGGCTGAAAGAATATGGTCGATACCTGCCGTCATGCGCCCGGTAGACACGACGAAAATTCCGCCGCGTTTGACGAAATCGCGTATCGTCAAGAGAGTTTTTGCGGTGATTTTTTTATCGGTAGTTGCGAGCGTTCCGTCGAAATCCGATACCATTATGCGGTATTTTTTCATAATTTTCCGAACATCTCCGTATCGTAGGGGACTACCGTTCCCGCAGGGGTTTTTCTCATATAGCAACACACTTCCACAACCGCTTTTTTTATTACTCTGTTGCGGTCGCGGTCGTGAAGCCCGAAAGAAATCATTCTTAAAACTTTGCCGTGCTGAGTTTTATCTCCCGTTACGACTACTTTTTCCGCCATGCAGGTGTAAGGATCGAAATCGTCGCCTATCTTTTTTGCGATAACGTCGATTTTATATCCGTAAAGCCGTGACAACTGATTGTCGTAAATTTCGCTGTAATTTTCGCTTATTCCTTTAAAAATCAGAGTTTCGGTTTCTTTATAAACGACTTTCGCTTTCTTTTTAAGTTCCGAAATTTCGGTTTTAAGCGCGGCGCGTTCGCCGTTCAGCGCGGTTATTTTCGCGCTTGTTTCGGTTGTGTTCAGATCGTTGCGGTTTTTTCTGAGATCGGCGCACGACGATAAAACTTCGTTCAGGCGCTCTTTTTTGCTTTCCGTATCGCGAAGTATCGATTTATACGCGCGGATTTTTTCTTCTATAACGTCAAAATTCCTTTCGCCTGTCAACTCAAATCGCCTCCGTGTTTATTTTTGTAATCGTTTTTATCGCCAAGACGGGCGCGTAAATCGGCTTTAACGCTTTCGATATATTCGCGCCGAAGTTTTGCCTGTTCTTCCTTTTCTTCGTCGGTAAGACCTTCGTTGCGGGATTTTTTATACAACTCGTTTATTCTTTTCACGTCTGCCATAGGAATAGTATAAACTCTATTTTGTTTTTTTGCAATGATTTTTGACCGATTTCAACCTATTTGTTTGACTTTTCGGCTTAAGTTGAGTATCATATAAAATATGTTTAACATGCATAATCACACCACCCACTCGCACGACGGCAGAAATACCGTTTTTGAAATGTGCGAAGCGGCTGTGGAAAAAAAACTTAAAGGAATAGCGTTCACGGATCACGCGGATCTTGCAATGTATGAAGAGCGGGATATTTATAAGCAGATATCCGATTGCAAAAACGAAGTGCTTGCCGCGCGCGAAATATACGGCGATAAGATAAAAATATTTTTCGGCGCGGAAATGGGCGAAGAGATTTTCGCAATGCATAACGGCGTTTCGCTCCGCAAGTTGGGCGGGTTCGACGTTATAGTGGAGTCGTGTCACGCGTTGCCGTCGCTCGGTAAAAACGCCGATCCCGCGCATATCGATATGACCGACTGGACGGAGAGTAAAATAAGGAGCGTTATGTCGGAATATTTCGATATTCTTTTAACTACGGCAAGAGAAACGGATTACGATATTCTTGCGCATCTTACGTATCCCATAAGGTACGTAAACGGATTTTACAAAAAGGGTTACGACCTTTCTTTTCACGACGCCGCGATTTTCGAAGTTTTAAAAACCGTTGCGCGCCGCGGTCGCGCTCTTGAAATAAACACGTCCGTTTATAAAAAATGCGGTTTTCTTCTGCCCGACGACAAGTATATTTCCAAATTTAAAGAATTCGGCGGGAAATACGTAACTATAGGGAGCGACGCGCATTGCGTGCAGAACGTCGATAACGGACTTGCGGACGGAATCAAAGCGCTTAAAGATTGCGGTTTCGGCGAGTATTACTATTATGAAAACAGAGAACCGATAATTGCCGAAAAATTTTAAAATCGTCGCAAAATTACCTGACAAATTTAACGAAAACTGTTGTAAAAATTCAAATACTATGATATACTACATAAAGAATATAGCAATATATTCCGAAAATTAACGCTTATTCCGATTTTTTCAAACGCAACGAAAACGGAAATCACGGAGGTAAACAATATGGCTTGGTTTCGCTTAAACGTCGAATGGACCGACAGTAGTAAAAATACTATCGTTTATAAATATCCTTTCAAAAACGGCGGCAGAGAAGTAAACGATAAATCCACTCTTACGGTAAGAGAGTCGCAGTGCGCGATTTTCGTTTATAAAGGACAGATAACCGACGTTTTCGGTCCGGGATTATACGATCTTAAAACTCAGACTTTCCCCTTGCTTTCAAAACTCGTCAACTGGAAGTACGCTTTTCAGAATCCTATAGTCGTTGACGTGTACTTTATAAACACCAAACAGTTTACCGACGTCAAGTGGGGAACTCAGAATCCCATACTCGTCCGCGATCCCGAATTCGGCGCGGTGAGAGTACGCGGCTTCGGCGCGTTCGCTTTCAGGGTAGACGATCCGAGAACGTTCCTTAAAGAACTTTTCGGCACGAACTCCACGTACACTACCGACGATATCACCGGTTATCTTAAAACCATGCTTATTTCCACTCTTACCGACGCTATCGGCGAGAGTAAAATTTCCGCTCTTGATTTAGCGGGCAATACTCTTGAATTCAACGAAATAGTAAAGCATAAGGTTCAGGATAAATTCAACGGAATAGGTCTTGAACTCGTAAATCTCGTTATCGAGAATATGTCCGTTCCGTCGGAAGTGGAAAAAGCGTTCGACGAAAGAACGAAGTACGGCATACTCGGCGACAAGACGGACGTTATGATGAAAGTAGCCGCGGCGGAAGCGATGAAAGACGCTGCCAAAAACCCCGGCAACGGCATGGCGGGCGCGGGCGTCGGTTTAGGCGCGGGCTTGGGAATGGGTCAGATGTTCGTTGACGCTTTGCGTTCTTCTGCTCCCGCAAAAGAAGAAAGCAAACCTGCGGGCGCGGCTAAAAAATGTTCGGCTTGCGGCGCGGATATTGCGGCAGGGGCAAAATTCTGCCCGGAATGCGGCGCGAAACAGAACGCCAAATCTTTCTGCCCCGAATGCGGCGCGGAAGTAGACCCGTCAAGCAAATTCTGCAATAATTGCGGACATAAACTTAAATAATTTAGATATTACGGGAGTTTTATTATGGAAAAGAAAATAATAGACGAAAACACTCTTATCATGGACGCCGTTGAGGCTAATCCCAACGCGGCTGATATTCTTATGGGATACGGAATGCACTGTCTCGGATGCGCTATCGCCCACGGCGAAACGATCGGCGAAGCCGCCGAAGTTCACGGTATAAACGTGAAAGATCTTATCAACGACCTTAACAAATAATATGACCGACAATCTCGAAAAAGATTACGATTTTAACGACTCGCGCAAGGAAACAGTTCTCGAAAAGTGCGATAATTGCGGCGGAAATATGATATTCGACCCCGCAACGCAATGTCTTAAATGCGAGCATTGCGGCAGTTTAAGAGATTTTTCGAAAAATGCAGACGTTAAAGAAATAGAAATCGAAAACGCTCTTATGGAAGCGGAAAAGTGGGACAGGGAAGCGTCTGCGTACCGCTGCGAAAACTGCGGAGCGGTAGTTATTCTCGCGTCGGGCGAAACGGCTACCAAATGCCCGTACTGCAATACGGCGCATATCGTTAAAAGCAGCGAACTTGCGGGGCTTAAACCCAACTGCGTTTATCCGTTTACGATAACCCGCGATAAGGCTGTGGAAAAGGCTAAAGAATGGGCAAAAAAGCGGATATTCGCGCCCAAAAAATTCAAAAAAAGCCTTAAAGCCGAAAACGTTACGGGAATTTACGAGCCGTGCTTTACCTTTGACAGTACCACGTATTCTTCTTACAGCGGGCGCATAGGCAAAAATCGCACCCGCACCGTCGGTTCGGGAAAAAACAGGAGAACGGAAACGTACACGGAGTGGCGGAACATTTCGGGTACTTTTACCGAAGCATTCGACGACGTTATGGTCAGCGCAGGCAATTCTTACGGTCAGAACACGCTTGAAAAACTTATGCCTTTCGATTACGGAACCATAAAGGTTTACGAGCAGAAATATCTTACGGGATTTATGGCTCACCGCCATGAAAAAAACGTTCCTACCGCGTGGGAAAACGCAAAATCCATTATAGATAAAAAACTCAAGTCTGACATATTAGATCAATACGACTACGACGTCGTAGGGTACATAAACGTGTCTACCACGCACGAAAACGTTACGTATAAATACGTGCTTCTGCCCGTGTATACGTTGAATTTCAAATATAAAAATAAAATTTACGCTACTTTCGTAAACGGCAACACGGGAAAAGTTACGGGCAAAACCCCCGTTTCTCCGCTCCGCGTGGGAATTCTCGTTCTTATAATACTTGCCGTTATCGCGGGCGCGGCGTATCTGTATTTCAAATATCAGGGAGTTTAAATAAGCGATGAAAAAGTCAATCAGAAAAATAATGTTGGTGGCGTTTTCGGCGTTACTTGCCGTTAATTTTGCGGCGTGTACCGTTAAAAACGGCAGCGTAATCAAAACCGTTAAGTTTTCAGTTTCGTATTCCGATACGGATAATAAATCCGTTAATAAAAACGGCATAATGGAGTTATACGAAACTTTCGCGCCTAAAACAAGCGCGGCGGTTCTCGACCTTGTTAAAGGCGGAAAATATAAGAATACCGATCTCGTTTTTTCCAAAAACGGCAAGTACGTGGTATTCGGCGCGCTCAATAAAAACGGCAACGATTACGAAAAAGTAAATCTTTCATCAAAAACGATTGACGGCGAATTTACCAAAGCCGGCTGGGAAAGTAAACTTTCTGCCGATAAAGGCACTTTGGTTATGCTCCGCGATTACGACAGCGATGAGGGCGGTAAAAAATACGACAGCGCGAAAGGCGTTTTTGCGGTAATTCTCGAGTCGGGCGATTTCACGAAAGGCGAATATACGGTTTTCGGAAAGGTTGACGACGCAACCGTAACTTTCCTTACCGCCATGCGCGATAAACTGTATAAAAACGATAAAGATAAAGTTTGCGTCAAGTACGTAGGCAAAGATTGCAACGAACTTAAATACGGCGGAATTTATTATTATTCGGGCAGCACTTTTTATCGCAACGCGGAAGACGAAGAAGGAATTACGGGCGAACTTTCAGAAGAACTTTCAAACGCGAATTCGTTTGATTTTTACGCGCTTCCCGTAAACCCCGTAAAACTTACTCAGATATCGAAAAAATAAGCGTAACGCTTACCGTTCGGGCTTAATTATACCGCGCTTCGGCTGATTTTTAAAGTTAGCCGAAGCGTTTTTATATCGCTTTTTTCGTTATATTTAAAAAGCAATCGTTTGTGCCTGAAAACGGTTTTACCGCCGTTGACTTTAAAACAAAATATTGATATAATTTAAGTATGATTATTTCTACGAGAGGGCGTTACGCGTTGCGCGTTATGCTCGATATTGCAAAAAACGAAAAGAGCGCGGGCGGTTACGTTTCCATGAAAAGCGTCGTTTTAAGAGAAGGCGTTTCTCAGAAATATATGGAGCAGATTATGCCCGTACTCGTTAAAAACGGTTTACTGAAAGGCGTTCACGGAAAAGGCGGCGGCTATCGCCTTACGAGAAAGCCCGAAGATTATACAATACTTGAAATATTAAGGCTTACCGAAGGCGATCTCGCGCCGGTTGCATGTGTAAACGGCGATGGCGGGTGCGAAAGGGCGGATACTTGCGCCACTCTTCCCATGTGGAAGGAGTTTTACGCGCTTATAAACGATTTTTTCAATAAAAAAACTTTAAAGGATTTAATGACGGGCGATGAAAACAAAAACTGAAAAAACGGCGGTTGCGATAGTAATTTCGCTGCTCGTTACAGGGCTTTTGGCAGGCACTTTTTTCGATCTTAATATATCGCGCGCGCTCGCAGACTTGAAAAACGGCTCGTATCTCAGTAAAAACCCGTTCGGCAGATTTTTCGAAACGGTAGGGGAAACGCCCGTTTATTTCGTTTGCGTGTTCTCGGCAACCGTAACTTTTCATTATTTTCGCCGAAAAAGCGGAGCGGTAAAATGGACGGGCGCGATACTTTCCGCGCTCATCGTGGCGGGGCTTTCTTATTACGGAATTTATAAATTTTTCAAATATATAGGCGAGCATACGGGTTCTTACGAAAAACTGACTTCTTTTTCCGCAAAAACGTGTTATATAACGGCTGCGGCGTTGAATACGGCGTTGGCGGCGTACTTCGGCGAAAAAATCCCCGAAAGTTTTATTTTACGCGTCGTTAAAGTGTGTTTCGTTATTTTGCTCACCGCGCTTTTTTCGCAAGTTATAACAACGCTATTTAAAAAACTTGCGGGCAGACCGCGTTATCGCGCGATGTACGTTGCCGATTATAACGGAATGAGCGCAGAAGGTTTTTCGTTATTCAGGCGTTGGTATGAGTTTTTCGGCTACGTAAGAAAGCCGAGCGACGCGCTTATCGGCTTGGGCGTAGTCGCAAGCGACGCGTACAAATCGTTTCCGTCGGGGCATTCTTCTTCGGCGGCCATGATAATCGTTTTGAACGCGTTTCCCGCTCTTTTTCCGAAAACCGATAAGCGTTGGATTAAAATAACCGTTTTTGCTTTTTCCGCGTTGTACGTTCTTGCGGTTATGCTTTCCCGCATAGTGGTAGGCGCGCACTTTTTATCGGACGTCGTTTCCGGAACGCTTATAACCGTCGTTTGCTTTTACTTGTCCGAATATATTGTAAACCATATAAAACCGCTTGCGGCTATGCCAGGCATACAATAATAAAAGTGGCGTAGCGATAATTATCGCTACGCCACAACGCGTTTTTTTTTGCGGTTAATTCGGTAATACTGCTTTTATTTTGCGGTTAATTTAGCAAGCGAGTCTTGCATGGTCTGAGCGATACCCGTATTCGCGATTATATCGTTAAGCGGGTTAAAATCGTAAACCTTGCCGATAATTTCGGTCGAGCGGATTGCTTCCACGGTGTTTTTAAAAAGTAATTCAGAATCGTCAAACGCGTGAAAAAACGCGAGTATTACGAGAACTGCTCCCGCCGCAAGCACCGTGTTGACCAGAAAACCGAGAATATTGTCAAACACTTTTATTCCTTTGCATTTTCTTACGCCGCCTGAAATTTTAAGTATAAGTTTGCGTATAAGATGTAATACAATATCGTAAACGATAAACGTAAGAAGAATAAGAAGCCCGAGCGCTATATAGTATGCGGCAAGTTCTACGTATTGCTGACCCCCGGGGATTTTCGAGTCGCCCAGAAGCCTTAAAAAGAATTGATAACTTTCTTCCACCCAGCCCCATTTCACGTAGACTTTCATAACCGTGATATACGACAGAAAAGCCGCTCCGCCTATACATATAAGAACGAGAGCAAAGTCAATTGCCGAGCCGAAAAACCCGACTTTCAGACCGTATATCGCAAATCCGAGAACGAACGCGATAACGAGTATATCTATTAAAACGTACATATAACTTTTCCCGAGAAATTATTTTTTATTATAGCCGTCTTTCATGCTTACGATTTCGCTCATAATTATTTTATCGTTTTTAACGAATTTTTTGTAATATCCTTTTCTTAAAAGTTGAAAAGCGGTTCCTTCTGCGCAGTTTTCGATATATCTTTCGCCTTTGCCGCCGAAAATATGCACGCTGTTATTATTCATGCGCTCCTGATAATCCTGACCTGGATATTCGGCGTCTTTTAAAAGATATTCGTACTTTCTGATTTCAACGTCGCAACAATCGTCGGCATTTACCCAGTGGATAGTGCCTTTGCATTTGATTCCGCTCGTGTCTTCGCCCGAATGGCTTTCGGGAACGTAAGAACATAAAAGTTCTTTAACGGACCCGTCGTCGTTTAATATTACGTCGTCGCATTTTATAATATACGCATTTTTAAGGCGGACGTAACCGTCGGGTTTAAGCCTGAAATATTTCGGCGGCGGATTTAAAGAAAAATCTTCGCGCTCGATATACAGGTTTTTAGAGAACGAAACGGGGCGCTTGCCCGCGCTTTCGTCGTTGGGGTTTATATCAAATTCAAGCGTTTCAGAACCTTTTTCGTAGTTCGTGAGAGTGATTTTCAAAGAATTTTCGACAGCCATCGCTCTTTCGGCGTGCAGGTTGAGATAGTCGCGGATAAAATGTTCGAAATAACTTATTTCGATTTCGCTGTTCGCTTTCGCAACGCCTATTTCTTCGCAGAAGTTTTTAAGCGCTTCCGCGGGAACGCCGCGATTTCTTAACCCCGTTAAAGTGGGCATACGGGGATCGTCCCACCCGTCTACGTAACCTTCTTCAACGAGTTTTTTAAGGTAACGTTTGCTCATAACGGTGTTGGTTATGTTAAGGCGCGCGAATTCTATCTGACGGGGTTTGTGTTCAACGCCCGTGTTTTCGATTACCCAGTTGTAAAGGGGGCGGTGATCTTCGAATTCGAGAGTGCAGATAGAGTGGGTAACGCCTTGCATACTGTCGCAAATCGGATGAGCGAAATCGTACATGGGGTAAATGCACCATTTGTCGCCCGTTCTGTGATGAGTTGCGCGAAGTATTCTGTATATTACGGGATCGCGCATGTTGATGTTGGGCGAAGCCATATCTATCTTTGCGCGGAGTACTTTTTCGCCGTCTTTGAATTCGCCGTCGTGCATTTTGCCGAACAAGCGGAGATTTTCGTCAACGGATCTGTTTCTCGACGGGCTTTCCCGACCGGGTTCGGTGAGAGTGCCGCGAGTGTTTTTTATTTCTTCCGCGGAATAATCGTCCACGTACGCTTTGCCGTCTTTTATAAGTTTTACGGCAAGTTCGTAAATATTATCGAAAAAGTCCGACGCGTAGTGAATTTCATACCATTTGAAACCGAGCCATTTTATATCTTCTTCGATAGCGTTTACGAATTCGGTTTTTTCTTTGGACGGATTCGTGTCGTCAAAAAAAAGATTGCAAAGCCCGCCGTATTTATTTGCCGTTCCGAAATTCAGGCATAAACTTTTCGCGTGGCCTACGTGAAGATAGCCGTTCGGTTCGGGCGGAAAACGTGTATGAACGGTTTTTACCGTGCCGTTTTCAAGTTCTTCGTTAATAATATCTTCTATAAAGTTTTTAGATTCCATAAATTCAGCCGCCTGTTTGTAATAGTCAGATTTAAGTATATATTAGATATATTACCACACTTTTTCTCAATAATCAATAATTTGCTTGACAATGCCGAGCATTTTCTATAAAATATTTGTTATAAATCTCAAAAGAAGGTATTCTGATGGAAGAAAAGAAAAGTTGCGTTACTATGGATAAACTCGTCGCGCTGTGTAAAACGCGCGGTTACGTTTTTCCGGGCAGCGAAATATACGGCGGTCTTGCAAATTCGTGGGATTACGGTCCTTTGGGCGTCGAATTCAAAAACAACGTAAAAAAAGCCTGGTGGAAAAGATTCGTTCAGGAATCGCCTTACAACGTCGGGCTTGACAGCGCGATTATAATGAATCCCGAAGTCTGGGTTGCGTCGGGTCACGTGGGCGGATTTTCCGACCCTTTAATGGACTGCAAGCAATGCAAGCAGCGTCACCGCGCCGATAAACTTATCGAAGATTACGCTTTCAAAAACGGTACGGACGATAACCCCGCCGGCTGGTCTTTTGAAAAAATGGCTGAGTTCATCAAAGAAAAAGGTATATGCTGTCCGTCGTGCGGCGGTAAAGAGTTTACGGATATAAAGAAATTCAATCTTATGTTCAAAACTTTTATCGGCGTCACGGAAGACAGTTCTTCGGTTGCCTATCTTCGTCCCGAAACGGCGCAGGGTATTTTCGTTAATTTCGGCAACGTGCAGAGAACGACGCGTAAAAAATTGCCGTTCGGCATAGGGCAGATAGGTAAATCGTTCAGAAACGAAATCACTCCGGGCAACTTCATTTTCAGAATAAGAGAATTCGAACAGATGGAACTCGAATTTTTCTGTAAGCCCGGCACCGATCTCGAATGGTTTAAATACTGGAAAGATTATTGTTACAAATTCCTTCTCGATCTCGGAATGAAAAAAGATAATCTTCGTATGCGCGATCACGATAAAGAAGAACTTTGCTTCTATTCGAAAGCAACCACCGACTTCGAATATCTTTTCCCGTTCGGCTGGGGCGAACTCTGGGGCATTGCTGACAGGACGGATTACGATCTCGGTCAGCACGCAAAGCACAGCGGCAAAGACCTTACTTATTTCGATCAGGAAACGGGGGAACATTACATTCCTTACGTTGTCGAACCGTCGCTCGGGGCAGACAGAATCGCGCTCGCTTTTCTTGCCGACGCTTACGACGAAGAAGAAATTGCCGAAGGCGATACGAGAGTGGTTTTAAGACTGCATCCTTTCCTTGCTCCGATTAAAGCGGCGATTTTACCGCTTTCCAAAAAACTCGGCGAAAAGGCTATGGAAATTTATAATTCGCTCACTCCGTTTTTCAATCTCGAATACGACGAATCCGGCTCTATCGGCAAGCGTTATCGCCGTCAGGACGAAATAGGCACGCCCCTTTGCGTAACCGTCGATTTCGATACCCTTGAAGACGGCGCGGTTACCGTGAGAGACAGGGATACCATGAAACAGGTCCGTATTCCCGTTACCGAACTTAAAGAATATATCGAAAACGCCGTAAAATTTTAAAAATTTTAATAAAACGGGGTATTTCCCCGTTTTTTAACGGAAACGCGGTAAACCTTAATTACCGCAACGGTTTACTATTATGGAAACAAGTGAAGAAATACTTAAAAAACTGATAAAAAGCGAAGGTTATTTGTCGGGAGAAAGTCTTGCCGAAGAACTGAACGTTACACGCGCGGCCGTGTGGAAAGGGATTAAAAGGCTTGAAAGCAAAGGGTATAAGATAAACTCCGTTAAAGGCGGCGGATACGCTCTTTTAAAAGAAAACGCGCCGTTAAGCGCGGAAATAATAAAAAGTTACGCGGGCGGCGACGAAGATATAGTTATAAAGAGCGAAACCCGCTCCACGAACGACGACGCAAAAAAACTTGCCCTTGAACACAAAGGTAAAACCGTCGTTGTGGTTGCCGAAAAACAAATTTCGGGGCGGGGGAGATTTTCAAGGTCGTTTTATTCGCCCGAAAAGCGCGGAATATATATGAGCGTAGTACTGCCCGTAAACGCCGAACTCGACACGGCTGTAAGAATAACTACTTTCGCGGGCGTTGCGGTAGCAAGGGCGATAGAAAAATTAAGCGGACTTTCCGTAGGAATAAAATGGGTAAACGACCTTTACGTGAACGGAAAAAAAGTATGCGGAATACTTACCGAAGCGTCGTGCGATTTCGAACTTAAAAAACTCGATTTCGCGGTGTGCGGGATAGGCGTTAACGTGACGGGGCTCGATTTTCCCGAAAATATTTCGGACACTGCAACGAGCATAGAAAAAGAAAGCGGAAAAAAAATCGACAGAAACGAACTTATAGCCGAAATAATAATGAATTTAAGGCTTGTTTCAGACGCCGTTTTTACGGGAGAATATTTAAAAGAATACAAGGCGCGTTCGATAATTCTCGGAAAGATCGTGGAAGTATGCGGCGTATGCGAAAAATTTACGGCAAAAGCCGTTGATTTTACCGATAACGGCGCGCTCGTAATAGAAAGAAACGCTAAAACCGAAATAGTTAATTCGGCAGACGTAAGCGTTAAAATACAAAAAGGTGAATCATTATGAATAATACCGCAAAAAACTTGGCAAAAACAGGCGTTATAACCGCGTGTTTATGCGTACTCGCACCGATTTCCGTGCCGATAGGCGCTATTCCTGTAAGCCTTGCTACTTTCGTTATATATCTTGCCGCGTGCATTTTCGACGTTAAGACTTCAACTTTTGCCGTCGCCGCGTATATTCTTCTGGGCGTTTGCGGTCTTCCCGTGTTTTCGGGTTATCGCGGCGGAGCGGGGGTTATCTTCGGCGCGACGGGCGGATATATAATAGGTTATATTCCGCTTGCCGTTATCGTTTCGCTTTTCAAAGAAATCAAAAACGGAGGTTGTTTGCAGTCGTTTTCGGGAATAGTCGTCGGAACGGCGGTTTTATACGCGCTCGGAACAGTATGGTATTGCTTCGTTTCGGGAACAGAATTTATCCCCGCGCTTTCCGCATGCGTAATTCCGTTTTTGCCGTTTGACGCCGTTAAGGCGGTTATCGCGGTGTTGATTTCAAGACCTGTGTCAAAAGCGATTATGAAAACGGAAAATAAGTAGTTTAAGTCAATAAAACAATCCGAAAGTACTGAAACAGCCGCGATTCCGACAGGGAATCGCGGCTGTTTAGCCACAAGCGATTGCGTTTGAACTCGGTCTTGCGTCGTGTTTTCAGGCTAATACATTGTTCCGCAATCGTCATATACGAGTGTATTATGCCGCTTGCGCGCCGCGTCTTAACCTAAAGACGCAACGCAATACTTGCAGGCAACCAAAACGCCGCTATTTTCGATGATTTCTGTCGTAGGCGACTTGTTCGTACTTGGCGGTACGGACGAAGGAGAATTCGGCATAAAGCGCGTAAATATCGGCGCTTTGGCGGGTTCAAACGCAGTCACTTGTGGCTATCCGATTAAAATTTAATTATACGTTAAATCTGAAAAGGACAACGTCACCGTCTTTCATAACGTAGTCTTTGCCTTCGGAGCGGACTTTTCCGAGTTCTTTTGCTTTCGTGTAACTGCCGCATTCGAGAAGGGTCTGCCATTCGATTACTTCCGCGCGGATAAAGCCTTTTTCGAAATCGCTGTGGATTTTTCCCGCCGCCTGCGGCGCTTTCGTTCCGTTTACGATAGTCCAGGCTCTCGTTTCGGGTTCGCCCGACGTAAGATAACTTATAAGCCCCAAAAGTTTATAACTTGCTTTTACGAGCCTGTTAAGACCGCTTTCTTCAAGACCGAGATCGTTAAGGAACAATTGTTGCTCGTCAGGCGCGAGTTCGCTTATTTCTTCTTCGGTTTTTGCCGAAATAACCATAACTTCGCTGCCGTCTTTAACGGCGTAATCGATAACTTCTTTAACTAAAGGAATATCTTTACCGTCTTTACCGACGTCGTTTTCGGAAACGTTCGCGGCGTAAATGACGGGTTTTGACGTTATCAGAAACAAATTGTCGACATATTTTTTTTCTTCTTCGTTGAATTCGAGCGAGCGAACGGGTTTTTCGCTTTCAAGGCAGTCTTTAATTCTTTTTAAAAGCGCGGCTTCGGCGGCGTATTTTTTATCGCCCGTTTTGGTCATAGAAACGGCTTTGTCGTAACGCTTCTGAACGGTTTCGAGATCGGCGAGAATGAGTTCGAGATTTATCGTTTCGATGTCGCCCGTCGGGTCGACTTTGCCGTTTACGTGGATAACGTTTTCGTCTTCGAAACATCTTACGACGTGAACGATCGCGTCCACTTCTCTTATATGCGATAAAAATTTATTGCCCAGTCCTTCGCCCTTCGACGCGCCTTTTACAAGCCCCGCTATGTCTACGAATTCAATCGTTGCGGGGGTTATTTTTTTGCTGTTATAGAGCGCTGCGAGTTTATTCAGCCTTTCGTCCGGCACGGCAACCACGCCTACGTTAGGCTCGATCGTGCAGAACGGAAAGTTGGCGGCTTGCGCGCCCGCGTGAGTTATTGCGTTGAAAAGAGTCGATTTGCCTACGTTCGGCAAACCCACCACTCCTAATTTCATATTTCTACCTCGTTTTGTTTTAACACGTATAATTTTACCACATTCGCGCAATAACTGCAATTATTTTGGATAAGTAGCGGTAAAAAGTTTGTAGTTATTTAAAAAATATGCTAAAATATTCGTAAAGAATATCGCCGCCGTTTTAAAAGTAACCGATATAAGCATAAGGGTTGGTTTTTTAGATCGCTTGCGATGTTATATTCAATGAGGAAATTATGGATTACAAAGCGCACGTTGCCGAAAAACTTAAAATCGAAGGGGTTTCGAAAGAAGAAATAGAGTCGTTTATAACAACCCCGCCCGATACCGCTTACGGCGATTACGCGCTTCCTTGTTTCAGGTTTTCGAAAATACTTCGTCGGTCGCCCGCCGTTATTGCGGAAGAACTTGCTTCGTCTTTTGAAACGGACGAGTATATTTCCGCCTGCGTTGCGGTAAACGGTTACCTTAATTTTACGGTAAACCGCGGCAACCTTACCAAAAGTCTTTTAAACGAGATAATTTCGGCGGGCGATAAATACGGCTCGTCGGAAGAAGGAAACGGCAAAACGATAGTTATAGACTACTCGTCTATAAATATCGCAAAACCGTTTCACATAGGGCATTTGTCAACGACCGTTATAGGCGCGGCGCTGTACAGGATTTTTAAATTTACGGGATACAACGTCGTAGGCGTCAATCATCTCGGCGATTACGGCACGCAATTCGGAAAACTTATTTACGCGTATAAAGCGTGGGGCGATAAAAAAGCCGTGGAAAAGGGCGGAATAAAGGAACTCACGCGCCTTTACGTAAAATATCACGAAGAAGCCGAAAACAATCCCGGAATGGACGACGCCGCGCGCGCTTATTTTAAAAAGATCGAAGACGGCGACAAAGAGTGCAACGAACTTTTCAGATGGTTTAAAGACCTTACTTTAAAAGACGTTGACAGGGTATATAAAGAACTCGGCGTCACTTTTGACAGTTACGCGGGCGAAAGTTTTTATAACGACAAAATGCAGCCCGTTATCGACGCGCTCGATAAAAAAGGGCTTTTAAAAGAGAGCGAAGGCGCGAAGATAGTCGACCTTTCCGCTTACGATATGCCTCCGTGTCTTATTCTTCGGTCGGATGGTGCGTCGCTTTACGCCACGCGCGACCTTGCCGCCGCGTTTTACCGTAAAAAAACCTATGATTTTTATAAATGTTTATACGTCGTTGCGTATCAGCAAAACCTGCATTTCAGGCAACTTTTCAAAGTTCTTGAACTTATGGGCGAGCCCTGGGCGAAAGATATGGTTCACGTTGCGTTCGGAATGGTATCTCTCGAAGACGGCACTATGTCTACGCGCAAAGGCAAAGTCGTATGGCTCGAAGACGTTATCGATAAATGCGTGGAAAAGGCGTACTCCGTAATAAACGAAAAAAACCCGCAACTCGAGAATAAAGACGAAACCGCGCGCGCTGTCGGCACGGGAGCGGTGATATTCGGCGCGCTTTCGGGAAGCAGAATAAAAGATATTACGTTTTCGTATGATAAAGTACTTAATTTCGACGGCGAAACCGCGCCGTACGTGCAGTACACTTACGCGCGTGCGATAAGCGTTCTCGGCAAGGGCGGAAAACCGGGCGAATACAGCCTTTCGGAAATTTCAGCAAGCGAATACGATCTCGTAAACGAGTTAAAACGCTTTCCCGACGTCGTTAAGGCGGCGGCGGATAAGTACGAGCCGAGCATCATAACCCGTTACGCGATAGACGTTGCCGAAAGATTCAATAAATTTTATTTCGATTGCAAAATACTCGGCGAACGGGAAGACGTTAAAAATTTCCGTTTGGCGCTTACAAAGGCAACGAGTATCGTTATAAAGAACGCGTTGTCGCTGCTCGGAATCAGAACTCCCGAAAAAATGTAACGGAAGGCGTTTCTATGAAAAAGACAATAATTTTCGATCTTGACGGCACTTTACTGTATACCATCGAAGACATACGCGACTGCGCGAATAAAATATTCAAAAAGTACGGTTATAAAGAAATATCCACGAAAAAAACTCTCGCCTGTATAGGTTACGGGGCAAAAAAACTCATAAAACTCGCAACGGGCGAAACCGACGAAAACAAAATAAACGCGATGCTCGAAGAGTACGTTCCGTTGCAGGAGAATTGCAAAAACGAAAAAACCACGGTATACGACGGACTTGACGGTCTTTTGAAAAGATTGAAAAAAGAAGGTTTTACGCTCGCTATCGTATCCAACAAGCCCGACGAAGTTACTCAGGTCGTTGTAAAGCAAAAACTCGGCGAATACGGTTTTGATTTCGTTACGGGGCAGATTCCCGATAAATTTAAGCCTAAACCCGACAAGTCGGTTATTGAATATTGCCTTAAAGAGTTGAATACGGACAAAAAGCACGCCGTTTATATAGGCGACAGCGAAGTTGACGTCAATACTTACAAAAACGCGGGAATTGACGGCATAACCGTTTTATGGGGATACAGAGACGAAGAAACTCTTTTGAAAGAAGGGGCTGAAAATCTCGCAAAAACCCCTGAAAAAGTTTACGAAATAATTAAATCTATGTGAGGCTTGTTATATGAAGAAGTTTTTAAAGGAATTCAAAACTTTTATCACTCGCGGAAACGTTCTCGATATGGCGGTTGCGGTAATCGTCGGCGCGGCGTTCAATAAGATAGTGTCGAGTCTGGTTGCCGATATTATCACTCCGCTTATTTCGCTTGCGCTCGGCAAAGTCGACTTTACCGAACTCAAACTGATTTTAAGGCAGGGAAACGAAGCGGCTAACGTTGCGGAATTGTCTTTGAATTACGGCACTTTTATTCAGTATATTATCGATTTTCTTATAATCGCGCTTACTATTTTCGTCGTTGTAAAGGGAATAGCGAAAGCCAAAGAAGCGCTTGATTTCAACGCGAATATGACTAAAATCGTTCAGGAAAAACTCGATAAAGACGAACAACTTACCAAAGTCGAAGCGAAATGGCTTAAAAAGTACGCTAAAAAGCATCCCGACGTCGCGCCCGTGAAAAAAACGGAAGCGGAGCCTGAAAAGGAAGAACCGAAAGAACCGACGGAAGCGGAACTTTTAAAAGAAATTCTTGCCGAACTCAGAAGAAAAAATGAAGTCGAAACTGCTGAAAAGTAAAGACGGTTTATTTGCGTTTGTCGAAAACTATCCATTAGTACCCGTTATCGGTACGAGCGAAAAAGAAGTTAAAGAAAAACTCGTTTCGGAAGTTTACAGAACGGCGGCGTTTTTAGAGAAAAAATTGCCCGAAAATCCCGATACGGTCGAGTTTTCGGAAGTGACGGACGTTTCGTGTTCGGTTAAAAACGAAAGCGCGGAACTGTTCGGTTACGTTGCCGACGGCAAAAAGAGCCGCGAAATTTGTCGCAGTCTTTACGTTCAGACGCTTTTTACTTTCAAGTGTCTTGCGGATGGCGCGAATTTAACTTCCGCATATTACGATAAAGCGATTGACATTATAAAAAATACCGTAAAAAGCGTATGTTTTTACGAAAACGGCGGTTTTATGGAAACGGGTTTTGCGGCGCTCGGCGCGATTGACGACGACGGCGCGTCGGATATTGTTAAGGGCTATTGCGAAATTATGAAAACCGTTTATCTGCTTACCGGATTTGCAAGAGAACTTACCGAAGACGGGAAAGCGGAAAATTTATTTATGTTCGGAGTGTAAAAATGGAAGTGAGAGAAAACGACGGTTACGTTTACGTCGTGCTTACTCAATCCGGTTCGATGATATCGAAAGGACTGAAATTGTTTACGAAAGATAAATACAATCACGTTTCCGTCAGTCTTAATCAGGATTTATCGGGAATGTGTTCGTTCGGTCGGTATTACGCGTATTTTCCGTTTTACGGCGGCTTTTGCGAAGAAAGCATTTATAAAGGCGCTCTGAAAAGATTCAAAAACGCTCAGTCGCTGATTTTAAGGTTTAAAGCAAGCGGCGAAGTAAGGGAAAAAATTAAACTTAAAGTAGCCGAAATGTTTTCGTCGGACATCAAATACCGTTACGATATGGTAGGCGTTTTTCTCGCCGCGTTCAATAAAAAATGGAAAAGGTCGCACAGGTATTACTGCTCGTCGTTCGTAAAAGAACTTCTCATAAGATGCGGAGCGATAAACGCGGGCGAATGCCCCGATATTATGAAGCCGCAGGACTTTATAAAATTAAGCGGAGCGGAAAAAATTTACGAAGGGAGTCTGCACGAATACGTTCACTCGTTCGACAAATGCGTCTCGCCGCGGCTTAAAACGGTATAAAAGGGTAAAACCGCATATAAAACCACGTTAACGGGCGGCGAAAAGTTTGACTTTTCGCCGTAAATTATAGTATGATATATAAAATAACCGTATTCGGAATTTAAGGGCTTATGAAGAATTACAAAATTTCGCTCGCAGGCGATCTCGGAAGCGGCAAAAGCACCGTCGGAAGACTTCTCAAAGAAAGGTATTCTCTGGAAACCGTTTCGATAGGAAAAATACTTCGCGCAATGGCGGCCGAAAGGGGAATGGACGTTACCGAATTCAACGTGTATATGGAAAATCACCCCGAAATCGATAAAGAACTCGACGACAGGCTCAAAGCCTACGAGAACAAAAACGGCAGGTTTTTGTTCGATTCGAGAATGGCTTGGCATTTCGTGCCGTCGGGATTTTCGGTTTATATGATAACTTCCCCCGAAATAGCGGCGAAAAGAGTGCTTAAAGACGAAAGAAATTCCGAAAGGTACGACAGTTTTGAAACTGCCGTCGAAAAACTTACGGAAAGGCGGAAAAGCGAAGCGTTAAGATATAATAAATTTTACGGCGTGGATATAACCGATATGAATAATTACGATTTCGTTATCGACAGCGGAAGCATATCCCCCGAAGAAGTTTTTGAAAAAATCAGCGCGGCGTTTGAAAAATGGCTTGCCGAAAAAGAAGAAAAGGAGAATTGAAATGCACTGGTCCGAAAAACTTGCAGAAGAAATTATCAGAAGAAATCCCGATAAGGAAGAATACGTCTGCGCGGCGGGAATATCGCCGTCGGGTTCTATTCATATAGGCAATTTCAGAGATATCGCAACGAGTTTGTTCGTTGTTAAATCTCTTATAAAAAAGGGTAAAAAAGCCCGTCTTTTATTCTCGTGGGACGAGTATGACAGGTTAAGAAAAATCCCCGTCAACGTGCAGAAAGTAAATTCCGATATGGAAAAATATATCGGATATCCTTACGTTGACGTTATCAATCCGTTTGAAAATTCAAGCGCCGCGACTTACGCGGATTATTTTGAAAAAGAGTTCGAAGAATCAATTAAAAAGTTCGGAATAAATATGGATTACCGTCATCAGGCGGAAATGTACAGAAGCGGCAAATATAAAAAATATGTCATCGAAGCGCTGAAAAAGAGAAAAGAAATTTTCGACGTTCTCGACAGTCACCGCACTCAGAACGCCGAAGACGGCGAGCGCGACTGTTATTATCCCGTTTCGATATATTGCCCCGTCTGCCACAGAGATACCACTAAAATCGTCAGCCTTGACGAAGATACGATGATTGCGGATTACGAATGCAAGTGCGGCCACGCGGGAAAATTCGATTTTAATACGGACTTTAACTGCAAACTTGCCTGGAAAGTCGACTGGCCCATGCGCTGGATGTACGAGAGCGTGGATTTCGAGCCGGGCGGCAAAGACCACGCCGCGAAAGACGGCAGTTACGATACCGCGAAAGACGTTTCCCGCAAGATTTTCGGTTACGAGCCGCCGCTTTTTCAGGGTTATGAATTCATCGGCATTTCTACTAACGAAGCGCAGGCGGGTAAAATGTCGGGGTCGAGCGGTCTGAACTTAACGCCGGAAACCCTTTTGAAACTTTATCAGCCCGAAGTTTTATTATGGCTTTATTCGAGAAACGAGCCGCTTAAAGCGTTTAATTTCTGTCTTGACGACGGAATTTTAAGGCAGTATTTCGAATTCGATAAAATGTATAACGACGTGAAAGACGGCAAAGCCGACGATACCACGAAAACGATTATGGAACTTTGCCATATAGACGGAAGGGAAATCGTAACCGTTCCCATGTCGCATATCGTTCAACTCGGCTCGATTGTCGACTTCAACGTGAAAATGCTCGAACTCGTGTTTGAAAAAATCGGAACGCCTTATAAGTACGACGATTTTAAAGACAGGCTCGAACGCGCGGAATTCTGGCTTGAAAACTGTTCGCCCGAAAACGTGAACAGGCTGAATACCCGCCGCGATTTCGAAACGTATAACGCGCTTGACGAAACCGAGAAGAAGGAAATTACCGCTCTTCACGACTATATCAAAAAGGGCGGCTATACTCTTGACGAACTCCAGACGGAACTTTACGCAATACCGTCGGTTATCCGCGGAATCGCAAAGGAAGACAAATCTCTCAAAGCGTTTCAGGGGCAGTTTTTCAAAACGGTGTATAAACTGTTGATAAACAAAGAAAAAGGTCCGAGATTATATCTTTTCCTTTATGCGATCGATTCCGAAAAATATTTAAATCTTCTTGATTTTTCCTATCCGATGACCGAAGAAGAATCTAAAAAACCCGAAGAAGAAAAACCCGAAGAAGTTAAAAAAGAAAAGGTTTACGGCGATCCCGACCCCGTTCTGCCTGTAAAAGAAGAGATTGACGTTGACGAGTTTTTAAAAGTAGATTTAAGGGTTTGCAAAATCGTTAAGTGTCAGGAAATCCGCAAATCGCACAGTTGTTATAAACTCACGCTTAACGACGGCGCGGGAGAAAGGGTTATCGTGTCGTCGATAAAAAACGATTATACCGCCGACGAACTCGTGGGGAAAAAGATTATAGTGATAGCAAATCTCAAACCCGCAAGAATAACCGGCGTAACGAGCAACGGCATGCTTCTCGCCGCAACGAACAACGCGTGCGGCTGTCAGTTGATTTTCGTTCCCGACATCGTTCCCGAAGGCACGGTTATAAAATAATTTTAAAATAATTTAAAAGCCTGCTTCGTCCCGCAAATATATTCGGGCGAGGCAGGCTTTATTTATTTGTTTTCAGCAGTCACTCGCGGTTAGCCGCAAGCGATTGCGCTTGAGCCTGTCACCTGCGGCTAATCGGTTCGCCCGTCAGGGCGTTCTGAAAGATAACGTAATATCCTTCCGACAAAAGATCGAACTCGGACAGCGGAATAAACCTGCAGTATTTTTCTAAAGGCGGCGGAACGTTTCCGTAAGTACCTTTTATTCCGTAAGCGATATATTTTATTTTTTCGTCTGCCTTAATCGTTCCTACTACGTAATATCTCGTTTCATCGTAATAAATTTTAACGAATTTTCCGCCGCTTATTACCTTTTCGAGATCGCTGCACCTTTCGTGCGAAGATAAAATTTTGCAAAGTTTATCTTCTATTTTTTCGTAATATCCGCAGACTTTTTCATCGCAAGCGTTCTTTTCATCCGAAAAAATCCGTTTTGCGCCGATTTCTTTTTGTTCTTTTTCCGAATGCCGCTTATAAGTACCGACATTTTCATCATAAACACCGCGTTCGTCATAGTTCAACCCGTAATAGTTTTCGGTCGAGATGGCTTCGTCGTCGTATTCTTCGCTTCGCGTTCCGCCGTCACTTCGTAAGGGTTCGCCGCCCGTCTTTTGGATATTTTCTTTATAAGATTCGTTGCAATGGTTCTTCTCATAATCGCATAGTCCTTTTAAATCGGTATTTTCGTTTCCCGTTTTTCCGAATAATATCGGCGTATTGTCGGAAAACACCGCGCAGGATACGCCTGTAATTTCGTTCGAGCGGGTTTTAATCGTTTTTCTTGCCGCCGCGCCGTCGATACGAAAGGAAAACAATTCTCCGTTCAGAGAAACAACGATAAGCGCGTTTTTTCTGTCGAACGGCAAAAGTTCGCACTTAACTTCCGCTTCGTTTGCGGAAAGTTTTATCGCGAGCGAGCCGAGCGGCTTTTTCAGGGTGTTGTCTTTTAAAACGATTACGCGCCTTTCCATATATTATAAAGTATTTATCAATGAGTAAAAATATAATAAAAAACGGAAAAAAGACTTATCCTGACGAAAAACCGTAAGCAGAATGAAAAAATTTGTTTAAATTTTAACAAATTTAAAATTAACTTTAATAAAAACTATTTACATTTTGCTTTTTGTGTGGTAGAATGGTATAGGTGGATTTTGGGGATTTACAAAAAAACCGAAAAACGCCGCGCTTATGATTAAGCGCGCACTATCACGAAATAATTGAGGAGGCATATAATATGACCAACAACAAACACGTATTAAAGTTCGTTGAAGAGAGCGCAAAACTTTGTAAGCCCGATAATATCGTATGGATTACCGGCGAAGAAGCGCAACTCGAAGAATTAAGACAGCAGGCTCTTAAAACCGGTGAACTTATCAAACTCAATCAGGAAAAACTTCCCGGTTGTTATCTTCACCGTTCAGACGTTAACGACGTTGCCCGCGTAGAAGGAAGAACGTTTATCTGCTGCAAGAATAAAGACGACGCAGGTCCGATCAACAACTGGATGGACCCCAAAGAAGCGTACGAAAAAGTAGGTAAGATTTTCGACGGCAGCATGAAAGGCAAAACCATGTACGTTATCCCTTATTCTATGGGCGCGGTAGGTTCTACTTTCAGCAAAATAGGTATCGAAGTAACCGATTCTATTTACGTCGTGGTAAGTATGAAAATTATGACGAGAGTAGGGCAGAAAGTGCTTGACACTCTCGGTGACAGCAACGATTTCGTTCGCGGTCTTCACTCCAAAGCAAATCTCGACGCGGAAAAGAGATATATTCTTCACTTCCCCGAAGACAATACCATCTGGTCGGTTAACTCCGGTTACGGCGGAAACGTTCTTCTCGGCAAAAAGTGCTTCGCGCTTCGTATCGCTTCTTATCAGGGTAAAAAAGAAGGCTGGATGGCAGAACACATGCTTATTCTCGGCGTTCAGAATCCCGACGGCAAGATCGATTACGTTTCCGCGGCTTTCCCGTCCGCTTGCGGAAAAACGAACCTTGCAATGCTCATTCCCCCCGAAGTATACAGAAATAAAGGCTATAAAACCTGGTGCGTAGGCGACGATATTGCCTGGATAAGAGTCGGCAAAGACGGCAGACTTTGGGCAATCAACCCCGAAAACGGATTTTTCGGAGTCGCTCCCGGCACGAATATGCATTCAAACCCCAACGCAATGCTTTCCACGAAGAAGAATTCTATCTTCACGAACGTTGCGCTTGACGAAACGGACAATACGGTTTGGTGGGAAGGAATGGAAAAAGACGTTCCCGGTAAGGTTAAACCCGCTCATCTTATAGACTGGAAGGGCAACCCCTGGACTCCCGACACCGTTGACGCTGACGGCAAGCCCGTAAAAGCGGCTCACCCGAACAGCAGATTTACCGCTCCCGCAATCAACTGCCCGTGCATTTCTTCCGAATTCGAAGCGCCCGAAGGCGTTCCGCTTACCGCAATCATATTCGGCGGAAGAAGAGCAAAAACCGCTCCGCTCGTATACGAAGCAAGAGACTGGGACAGCGGCGTGTTCGTAGGTTCCATCATGGCTTCCGAAACGACTGCTGCCGCTACAGGCGCGGTAGGCGTAGTTCGTCGCGATCCTATGGCTATGCGTCCGTTCGTCGGATACAATATGGCAGACTATTTCGAACACTGGATCGAAATGGGTAAGAAAATCGCTCATCAACCCAAAATATTCAACGTAAACTGGTTCAGAACCGATGAAAACGGCAACTTTATCTGGCCGGGCTTCGGCGATAACCTTCGCGTGGTAGAATGGATGCTCAGACGCTGCAAAGGCGAAGTAGACGCGCGTGAAACCGCTATCGGCTACATTCCTTACGCTAAAGATATCAATATCGACGGTCTCGATATAGACGAAAAGACGGTTGAAGAACTTCTTACTGTCGATAAGGCTACCTGGCTCGAAGAAGTTAAGGGCATTAAGGAATTTTACGCTCAGTTCGGCGACAGACTTCCCAAAGAACTTTCCGAAAAACTTGCGGATCTCGAAGCAAGACTTTCCAAGTAATAATAAAAAACGACTTCCTTCGAAGTCGTTTTTTCATTCCGTTTTTTCGATAACGGCGTTTTTTGATTCGGCGTATTCCTTTACGGTTACGCCGTATTTCTTTTTAAACTCTTTCATAAAATGAAATTGATCGTTAAAGCCTACTTCTTCGGCGAGTTTTCGTATGGGCATATACTTCTTTTCTAAAATTTCGGCTGCTTTTTCAAGTCTGAAATCGAGCATATATCTTTTAACCGAAACTCCCGTTTGTTCTTTGAAAAGTTTGCAGATATAAGAATGGCTTACGAAAGTCATATCCGCAAGAATATCCATAGAAAAGTATGGATTCTGATAATTCATTTCAACGATTTCGCGAATTTTTTCGGATATATTCAGATTGCAGATATATCCGTTCGTGTTTTCGGGAACGGTGAGTTTAGACGCAATGTTATAAAGCACGGAAAGACTTTTAAGGTATCTTTCGTCAAGCGTATATTCTCCTGAAAACAGCGGCTCGATAAGCCTGTGAATTTCGGCGGGATCTCCTGCTTTTTTTACGGGTTCGCTCAGTGAAAACCCCATTTTTTTACCGAGATTTTCCGCACCGTCGCCGCTTAAAAAAAACCAGTAATAGCGCCATGGGTTGCTTTCCGTAGGGTAGTACATCATTTTTTCGTTTTTCGGTATGAAAAAGAAATCGCCCGCTTTTATATGAAAAGTATTGCCGCCGAGAACGAGCGTTCCCGAACCTTCGTCTACAAAGTGAAGGGTAAAACCCGCCTGAACGTGCATGCGCTTTATGGGTTTTACGTATCTGAAATCATGATATCCGCAGTTTTCAATGGAAAGACCGAGAGTCTCGTTTTTATCGGCGTAATTCCATATTCTCCATTTATAATCTTTCATAAATCAAGTATATAACCCTTTTGCCGTTTTGTCAATTAAAATAAAAAAAGACATAAAAAATATATCGTTTATCGTTTACAATAAAATTCACCGATGATAGAATTGAATTATTACCGATAAGGAGTAATTGTATGAACGAACTTTTTGAAGTTTTAACGCATTTTGACATAAACGGCGAAGTGATTTCCGCAGAGCCTTACGGCTTCGGGCATATCAACCGCACGTATCTTGCCGTGTTCGACGAAAACGGGGCGCGTAAAAGATATATTTTGCAGCAGATAAATTCGGAACTGTTCAATCCCGTAGAGCATCTTATGAGCAATATCGAACTCGTTACCGAATTCAATCGCGAAATTATTAAAAAGCGCGGCGGCGATCCCGACAGGGAAAGCCTTACCATAGTCCGCACGAAAGACGGTAAAACGTTTTACAAGCGCGACGAAAAAAGTTATTTCAGGGTTTATATTTTCATAGAAAACACCGTTGCGTATCAGACCGTAAGCAAACCTTCGGATTTTTACTGGAGCGCCGTTGCGTTCGGCAATTTTGCTAATTTGCTTGCTAATTTCGACGCTTCTTCGCTTTACGAAACCATTCCGAATTTCCACAATACCGCAAAACGCTATAATGATTTTAAAGCGGCGGTTGAAAAAGACGCGCTCGGCAGGGTGAAAGACTGTAAAAAGGAAATAGATTTCATAACCGAAAGAGAAGGGTATTACGATAAAATCGTAAATATGCTTAAAAGCGGCGAAATGCCCCTTAAAGTAACCCATAACGACACTAAACTCAACAACGTTCTCCTTGACGATAAAACAGGCAAACCCGTTGCGGTTATCGATCTTGACACGATTATGCCCGGTTCTATCGTTTACGACTTTGGCGACAGTATACGATTCGGTTGCAATCCCTGCGCGGAAGACGAAAAGGACCTTTCAAAAGTAAATTTCCGATTCGATTTGTATAAAACCTATCTCGAAGGCTATCTTTACGCGCTCGGCGACAGCGTAACCGAAATCGAAAAGAACAATTTTGCGCTCGGCTCGATTATGATGACTATCGAGTGCGGAATGAGATTTTTAGCCGATTATTTGTCGGGGGATACGTATTTCCACACGACTTACGAAGGGCAGAATCTTGACAGGGCCCGCACTCAGTTGAAACTTGTTTCCGATATGGAAAAGGTTTTTGACAAGATGAACGCGCTCGTAAAATAATATATGAAAAAAACGGGGATTATTTCCCCGTTTTTTAACGCGTTTTTTTATTAGTGATAACGAATGGAATCCCTAAACAAAAACTATCAAACGTTATCTTTTTGCTTCCGTCATCGCTTTTACGTCGAGAATTTCGTTAAGGCGGCTTTCGCTTAAAAGTTGATCTCTGAGTACTATTTCTCTTACGGGAACGCCCGTTTTAAGCGATTCTTTTGCAATTTCTGCAGATTTTTTATATCCGATATACGGCGCAAGAGCGGTAACCACGGCAACGCTTACTTTAAGTAAATCGGCGCAGCGCTTTTCGTTTGCCGTTATGCCTACTATACAGTTGTTTACGAGCGTTTTAATCGCTTCGGTCAGCATCGATATGCTTTCTATAAGCGAGTAAAAAATCACGGGTTCGAATGCGTTGAGTTCGAGTTGCCCGGCTTCCGCGGCTATCGTAACGGTAATATCGTTTCCGAAAACTCTGAACGCCACCTGCGAAACCACTTCCGGTATAACGGGATTTACTTTCCCCGGCATTATCGACGAGCCGTTCTGTTTTGCAGGCAGTAAAATTTCGGCAAGACCCGTTTTCGGTCCGCTCGACAAAAGCCTTAAATCGTTACACATTTTCGATAAATCCGTCGCAAGCGTTTTAAGCGCGCCCGAAACTTCAACGTAGCCGTCAAGATTGCTCGTTCCGTCGAAAAGGTCGCCGGACTGAACGTATTCGTCGCCGCATACTTTCGATACGTTTTTTACTATATTGTCAAGGTAATAGGGGTCGCTGTTAATCGCCGTGCCGATGGCGGTAGCGCCCATGTTGAGTGTGTGAAGAACGGTTTTTGCGTAGGTAACCCGCCTTACGTCGCGACCGATTGCCGTTGCGTAAGCGTGAAATTCCTGACCGAGTCTCATAGGAACGGCGTCCTGAAGTTGAGTTCTGCCTACTTTTAAAACGGAATCGAATTCAGTGGATTTTTGAGAAAGAGCGCTTTTAAGGTTTTCGATTTCGGGAATAAGCGAGTTGAGAAGGGTAACCATCGCTATTTTGCCCGCAGAAGGATACACGTCGTTAGTGGACTGACTCATATTCACGTGGTCGTTGGGATGAATTAAAGTATAATCGCCCTTTTTGCCGCCTAAAATTTCCGAAGCCCTGTTTGCTATTACTTCGTTTGCGTTCATATTTGCGGAAGTTCCCGCGCCGCCCTGAATAAAATCGACTATAAACTCGTTGTGAAGTTTTCCGCTTATAATTTCGTCGCACGCCTGAATAATAGCGTCTGCCTTGTCTTTTGCAAGTCGTTTCGACTCGTAATTCGTAATAGCCGCCGCTTTTTTTATTTTGGCGAGCGCAACGATAAGAGCAGGGTGCATGTGCCTTCCCGTAATCGTAAAATTTTTCGCGCCCCTTAAAGACTGCACGCCGTAATACGCGTCGTCGTTAACATCCATTATTCCTATGGAATCCGCTTCCTTTCTCATAACAACCCCTTCTGTAAATTCACGCTGTAAAAAATGCGTTTTCGGCGTAATCGCCGCAAACCAAAGCCATTTTAGCACGGCGCAATGAATAAGTCAAGTTATAACGCGCGCTTAATTTTTTTATTTTAAGCAGCGGGTATTTTATTATTTTTGCCTGGCATCGCTTGCGGTAAAACATTGCATAAAAAATACGAACGCCGTTTTTGTTTCGGCGTTCGTATCTTTAATATCTGGCGGAGAAGGCGGGATTTGGACCCGCGCTGCAATTTCTCACACTACTCCCTTAGCAGGGGAGCCCCTTGAGCCACTTGGGTACTTCTCCGTTTGATTTTCAATTGCTCATACATAATATCATATTTAAAAGTTAAAGTCAAAATATTTTAAGCATTTTTGAAAATTTATTTTTAATATACCTACCCCTTAACGAAAGCGTTTCGTAAAAAATAAAAAAGAATTCAAAATTTTGAAAAAGTAGTCAAAAAACGATTGACATTACAAAGCGTTTTTGATATAATCGATAGGCATTGTGAAAGAAGTGCGGGTGTAGTTCAATGGTAGAACACCAGCCTTCCAAGCTGGTTGCGTGGGTCCGATTCCCATCACCCGCTCCACTTTTAAAAAGCGTGCGTATCCGACAGGGATAAAATAATCCCGTACCTCAACTCGATACAACTTGCGCCAGTAGCTCAGCCGGATAGAGCACCGCCCTTCTAAGGCGGGTGTCAGGGGTTCGAGTCCCTTCTGGCGCACCATACCAAATGGCGAGAGTAGCTCAATCGGTGGAGCGCCAGATTGTGGTCCTGGAGGTCGTGGGTTCGATTCCCATCTCTCGCCCCATTATTACGTTGGGGTGTCGCCAAGCGGTAAGGCATCGGATTTTGATTCCGAGATTCGTAGGTTCGAATCCTGCCACCCCAGCCAAAAATTGAATACGGTCCATTAGCTCAGGCGGTAGAGCACTTGACTTTTAATCAAGTTGTCCGGGGTTCGAGTCCCCGATGGATCACCATATATACGGGGCGTACGCCCCGTATGTAATATGCGCCTTTAGCTCAGTTGGTAGAGCAACTGACTCTTAATCAGTGGGTCCGGGGTTCGAGTCCCCGAAGGCGCACCAGACGAGAATAAAACGAACTTTGACGGAAAGTCGGAGTTCGTTTTGTTTTTTACAAAAATTATAATTTTTAAAAATATAAGCATGTTAAAACGCATTCAGCGGTAACGAATTGAATTTCTTTGTTAAAAGTAATGAAAAAATAAAAGAATTAAAATAGTGAAAACATACAGAAAGGGCGACCGAGAACTTCTCGGTCGCCCTTTTACGAACTGTCGTTTATTTTGTTTTGATTTTCATTATTTAAATAAGAACCGATTTGCAGAAAAAATTATTGCGCGCTGTCAGGTTAAAACAGATAATTTATAAATCGGATTGTGGCTTTATGTCCGTTCGCCGTTCTTCCTGAGGCGATACGCCGTACTTGTTTTTGTAAGCATGGCTGAATACGTATATAGAAGAATAATTTAACAACTCCGCAATTTCGCCGATTTTTAGTTTTCTTTCTTTTATAAGTTGTTTTGCCGCGTTTAATTTGCTGTTCAGATAGTATTCTTGCAGGGTGATATTTGTTGTTTTTTTAAAAAGATTTGATAAATAACTGTAATTATAATTAGTAATCGTTTCTAACGAGTTCAAGTTTTTTAACGTAAAGATATGCGTATCGATATAATTCATAATCTGATAGCACAAAATATCTGCGCGGTTGACGTTATACTGATTTTTTTTCAGAGATTTTTCGTTGAAATCGCGAATTAAATAAATAATAACGGAATGAAAAGTGTTTTCTAACAGTTCCTTAGATAAAATCAAGGCGTCATCGCTATGATGAAATTCGGCAATGGAGTTGACGATTAGCGTCTGAATCCGCGAATCGGAAAAAGTGCGTTCGTGCGGGTCCTGAAATTGCGTTAAAATTTTTTCTAATTGCTCGTTAAAAGCAGGGTTAGTGGTATAAAAGGAGAAAAAGTCGTATTTCAAAGGGTGTTCTGCCGACGAATGAATCTGATGCACGTCTGCGGGGAACGATAAATAAATATCCCCGCTTTTTACGGGAGTGTTTACGTTATTCGTTGTAACGCTGCCTTCGCCGTCCGTTACTACCGTGAGTTCGAACCAGTTCAGATGAAGGTGGCTTTCGTAAGAAGTGTTTTCAAGACAAAACATTCTGCCGATCTGGATTAAATAAATATCGCCTAATCGAAGCGGGTCGGGTCTGTAAATGTTATTCAGGTGATAATAATTTTTCATCGCGCGTCTCCTTTTTTATTGTAACAAGCGTGAACGGGTTTGTCAATAAAACTAAAGATAAAACCATCTTTTCAAGCCCTTGAAAAACGCACAGCCAAAAAAATGCTAAATTTTGGATAAAATTAAACCATATTATTTTTTATACGCAATTTATCGATATTTATTATTTGCAGAACAAAAAATTAACTAATGCAGTGTTTTTTTAAGTATATTTGCTGTTTTTTTTGCAAAAACAGGCGGTTACTTTTAATATTTAACGCCTTGCGGTTATGCTTATTCATTTGAAAACGACAAAATCAGACCGCTTTCGGAATATTGCGCAAAAAGCAAGATAAAAAGTTATTTTTAAGGTAAAACAAAAAAATAACAAAAATTCTACAAAATAACGGCATTGACTTGCTTTGTGGAAATAAATATAATTATATTACAAATTATAAGGTGGTTTTAATATGAAAACAGTAACTGTTATAGGATGCGGAAGAATTGCAAATAACGCGCATTTGCCTGCGCTTTCGGATATGAAAGACATACGTATAAAATATGCGTGTGATTGCATTATAGAAAAAGCCCTTGCGGCAAAGAAAAAGTTTCCTAAAATCGAACAGGCGATTTCGGATTATAAAGTGGCGCTTGCAGACGAAGAGGTGGACGCCGTATTTGTGCTTACGCCCAACTACGCGCACTATACGATAACCATGGACGCGTTAAAAGCTGGTAAACACGTATTTTGCGAAAAACCGATAACCGTCAATTATAAACTTTCCTGCGAAATGGCAGAAGAAGCGCGTAAGCAAAACAAAATACTGAATATAGGCGTTTGTAATCGTTATAACAAATCTGTTGAAATGCTGCGGGAATGGGTTCAGGAAGGAAAATTCGGAAATATTTATCACGTTTATTGCTCGTTCAGAAGTTTTCGTTCTATTCCGGGTCTGGGCGGCGCTTTTACAACCAAAGCGCAATCCGGCGGAGGAGTGTTGATTGACTGGGGCGTTCATTTTCTCGATTTGAGTTTATACGTTCTCGGAGACGCTAAATTGAAAAACGTTTCTTGCAATGCGTATTGTGAAATGGCGAAAGATATGAAATCTTATAAATATTTCAATATGTGGGCGGAAGATACGTCGGATAAAGAAAACGGAACGAATGACGTTGAAGATTTTATTTCGGGCTATATACGCACCGACAAGGCAAGTATTTCCTTTAACGGGGCGTGGGCGCAGAATATAGGCGAGAATGAAATGTACGTCGATTTTCTCGGAGATAAGGGAGGCGCAAGGCTTCGCTACGGCGGGAAATTTACTTACTGGAGTGCAGAAACGCTTGAAAAGGTTGAACCCGATTACGATATACCTAATATGTACGCGCGCGAAGACAAAGCGTTTTTACAATCAACGGAAACCGGTATAAAGGATAAGAATAATATCGAAAACGTTTTAGAAAGCGCAAAACTGTTGGACGCGTTATATGAATCGGCGGCAAAGAAAGCAGAGGTTGTATTATAAAATGAAAACGATAGGGTTTGTCGATTATTACGTCAGTGAATGGCATGCTAACAAATATCCGGGCTGGATAAAAGAGATTAACGAGAGTATGGGAAGCGATTTTGCAGTCAGATATTGCTGGACCGAAGAATACGTTTCGCATACGGACGGTCGCAATACGGACGAATGGTGTTCGGAATTCGGAGTGGAAAGATGTCAGACTCTTGCCGAACTGTGCGAAAAAGCGGATTACATTCTTGTTCTCGCACCTTCTGATCCGGAAAAGCATCTGGCTTATGCGCAGGAAGTATTGAAATACGGAAAAAACACTTATATAGACAAAACTTTTGCTCCCGATTATGCCACCGCGAAACAGATATTTTCTATTGCAGAGCAATACGATACCAAATTCTTTTCTACGTCGGCGCTTCGCTTTGCTTCCGAACTTGACGGTTGGGAAGGCTCACGGGCGATAGTGACGCTTGGCGGCGGTTCTAATATTGACGAATACGTAATTCATCAGGTTGAAATGGCGGTAAAAACAATCGAAGAAAAAGCACTTCGCGTACGGGTAGAAAAGCAAGGGTCGCAATACGTTTGCACCGTTGTGTTTGCGAACGATAAAAGGGCGACCATCATTTATGCGCCGTCGTTATCGTTTATGGCAGGCGTCGATTCGGGAGATTCGCGCGGCGCAAAGTTTTTGCAAATTCAATCGGATTATTTTAAAAGTCTTATAGCAGATATTTTGCGTTTTTATCAGACGGGGACTGTTTCTTTTGACGTTAATCAGACGCTTGAAGTTATGAAAATCAGAGAAGCAATAATTAAAGGAAAAAATCTTTCGGGAGAATGGATTGAGTTATAACAAACAGTAATATTATGAAAAAATTAAAGGTTGCAATAGTCGGGTGCGGAAGAATTTCGGTGATGCATCTCGAATCGATCAGGGCGTTATGCTATGCGGAACTTGTTGCTTGCTGCGATATAAAAAAAGAGAGAGCAGACAGAGTTGCCGAAAAATACGGAATACGGGCGTATTACGATTACGAACAGATGCTTTCACAAGAAAAGTTAGACGCCGTACATATTTTACTGCCGCACTATTTACATACAAAAGCGTCGATTCGGGCATTTGAAAAGGGCATAAACGTTTTATCGGAAAAGCCCATGGATATCGATTTGGAAAGCGCGCAGAACGCGGTGAGAATTGCAAAAGAGAAAAACGTTTTATACGGCGTTATTTTTCAGTGTCGCTATAATAATTCGGCGCGACTTGTCAAAAACGCGGTTGTTTCCGGGCGTTTGGGTAAAATTATATCCGCGCGTTCAACTCTTACATGGACGCGTTCGGATGATTATTACAAAGAAAGCGACTGGAAAGGAACGTGGGACAAAGAAGGCGGCGGCGTTGTGATTGATCAGGCAATACATTCCGTTGATTTGGTAAACTGGATTGTAGACAGCGAGGTGGAAAGCGTATCGTGTTCCCTTGCAAATCGCGGGCATAAGTGCGTATGCGTCGAAGACAGCGCGGAAGGGCTTATTACCTATAAAAACGGCACGCGTTACGGTTTTTATTGTATGAATAATTACGGTTGCGACGAGCCGATTGAAATCAGAATGTATTGCGAAAACGGAAAAGTAGTGTTCGGGTACGACGACGCCTATATCGATTATAATGACGGAACGCACGAAGAGGCGCATCAGGACGAAGATATCATTGAATACGAAGGCGGAGCCGATTACTGGGGTTTCCAGCATATCCGACAGATAGAGCAGTTTTATAAATCTTGCCTTGGGATAGAAAAGTTGGAAATCAGCGGCGAAGAAGCGCTGAAAACGCACTCGCTTATTATGCAGATTTATAAAAAAGGCAGGATTTAATATGAAAATAGGCGTTATTGTAGATTGTTTCAAAACGAATTTATCGGACGCTATCGTGTCGGCTTTCAATTTAGGGTTAAAAGGCATACAGATATACGCAACGACGGGAGAGTTTTCGCCTGAAACGCTTACGGAGCAAGATAAGCAATTTTATAAAAATTTTCTCAAAGAAAAAAATATGACGATATCTGCGCTTTGCGGGGATATGGGCGGCTATGGCTTTGAAAAAGAAGCGGATAATCCCGACAGAATTAAAAAAACGAAAGCCATTATCGATCTTGCCGCCGAGTTTAACGTAAACGTTATTACCACGCATATAGGCGTTATTCCCGAAGATAAGCAGAACGCGCGATATAAAGTTATGCTGAAAGCATTGACCGAATGCGGATTATACGCGCAATCGAAAGGCGTTACTCTTGCTATCGAAACGGGACCCGAAAAAGCGAAAACGTTGCTGGCGTTTTTAAAGGACACGCAAGGCGGCGTGGGGGTAAATTTAGACCCTGCTAATTTCACGATGGTTACGGGGCAAAATCCCGTTGAAGCGGTGTATATCTTAAAAGATTACATAGTGCATACGCATGCGAAAGACGGTGTGATGCTTGATAAAAATCAAAACCCGACGGAAGTATATCATGCTTTTGCCGTGGGTGGCGTTGACGCTTTAAATGCGTGCGAAGGTTTTAAAGAATTGCCGTTAGGCCAAGGCGACGTTCAATGGAACGAATACTTAAAGGCATTAAAAGAAATCGGGTATGACGGGTTTTTAACGATTGAAAGGGAATGCGGGGAAAACCCGCGTGAAGATATAACTTCCGCCGTCCGGTTTTTAAACGAGCGTTTACGGTTGCTTGATTAAGTAAAGCGCCGAAACGTAAGTCGTTTTATAATATGCGGACGATACGCGTCGGGTTTTTACAAAATTGCGGCAACTTATACAGGCAGTTAAATTATTGCAGATTACAGGAGATTTTAAATGCAAGTCAACAAAAATGATACGGGCGACGTTTTTCGTACTCTTGAAAACGGTTGCGTTTTATATAAAGGCGTTACGGATTTTATAAATCGCTTTATTCAGAAAGAACAACTTTACGATACGAAGTTATGGGATGATTTTGTAAGACAATACACTTTCAATTCCGATGACGATTATACCTGGCGAGGCGAGTTCTGGGGTAAAATGATGCGTGGGGCGTGTCTTACATATCAGTATACCAGAGATGAAAAACTGTTGAAAATACTGGAAGATTCCGTAAAAAAAATGCTTGCAACGCAACAAGAAAACGGAAGATTTTCCACGTATTCTGTCAAAATAGAGTTTACCGCATGGGATTTATGGTGCAGAAAATACGTTATGCTCGGATTTTTGTATTTTCTCGATATATGCGCCGACGAAACGCTATGCAAGCAAATTATTACAGCCTTAAAAAGACATGCCGATTATATTTTGCAATACGTCGGAGAAGGGAAAAAGAAAATAACCGATTGCTCTTTTACTTATGAAGGTCTGAATTCGAGTTCGATATTAGAGCCGTTTATGAAATTGTATTTTGTAACGGGAGAGCAGCGTTATCTGGATTTTGCCACGCATATAGTTTCCGTCGGCTTTATCGGTTCGCAAAATATAATAGAACTTGCTTACTCGAAAAAAGAGCCGCCTTATCGATACAAATTTAAAAAGGCGTATGAAATGATGAGTTGTTTTCAAGGTCTTTTATACTATTACAAGGCTACGAACGACGAAAAATATCTTACCGCAACGATGAATTTTTTTGAAATGGTGGCTGAAACGGAATTAACCGAAATCGGGGCTTTGGGATGTGAATATGAAAATTTTGACCATGCGGCTGAAACGCAGACGGAATACACGAAAGGTCCCGGGCTGGAAACCTGCGTAACCGTAACGTGGATGAATTGTTGCTATCAACTCTTATGTTATACGGGCGACAGCAAATTTGCAGATTACATAGAACAGTCGTCCGTTAACGGATTATACGGCGCAATAAATACCGAAAAAAACGAAAAGGTGTTCAAATGGTATCTCGAGCAACCTGCAGGTCTTAACGCAAAGGGAATGTTTTTACCGTTTAACAGTTATAGTCCGCTGGTGAATAAAGAACGCGCCGTTGATATAGGCGGCGTTCGTCTGATAAATCCCGAAGGGCAGTTTTACGGTTGCTGTACCTGTATCGGCTCGATGGGAACGGCTCTCTCGGCGTTGTACGGGGTTATGCAGGATAACGAAGGATATATTATAAACTCTTACGAATCCGCCGTGCTGAAATTAAAAACTCCGAGCGGAGCAAGCGTTATTATAAACGAAGAGAGCAACGTTTTACACGGAGACGGTACTTTTACTTTTACTTTTACGATGCAGCAAAAAGAAAAACTTACGTTAAAGTTAAGAATTCCGTCGTGGTCGGAAAAGACGGTGTGCCGTGTCAACGGGAAAGAGTATCAGACGACGAAGGGTACGTATTGTAAAATCGAAGAATATTTTGAGAACGGCTCGAAAATCGTAATGAAATTAGATAACGGTTTCAAGCTCATACGTCGTAACGGAAAAACACTCGTAAAAAAGGGCGCGTACGTATTAGCAAGAGACGAGCGTTATCACGACGGTTTTAACGAGCCTGTGGAAATTGCAGTCGATAAACAAGGCAACGTTCGGGCAAAAGCGATAAAAACGGGCTTGTTCGATACGATACTCGAATATGAAATAGCAACGGTCGACGGGAAAACGATAAAAATGTGCGATTACGGTTCGGCAGGTAAGGCATGGGACAGCGGAATAGATACGAAACTCACGGCCTGGTTATAAATTAAAACAATAAAAAAGGAGAAAATATGAAAAATATAAAGAGAATTATCGGCGCGATTATGGCGCTTGGAATGATGGTGGGTTGTTGCGCCTGCAATAATCGTCAAAGCGGCAAAACGGTTGTAAAAATCGTAAATTACGAGGGCGGATACGGCGTTGAATGGCTGTATGAAGCAAAAAAACGTTTTCAGGCGGAAAATTCCGATATCGTGCTGGATATCAATACGACAAAGACCCCGAACGCTTCTACGATGAATTCGTCTGCAAGCGATTTGTATTTCGGCGGACAAGGGGATAACCCCCGTATGTTTGCGCAAAAGGGCTGGCTTGCGTCTATCGACGATATAGTCAATGAAAAATACGATACCCGCGACGGTAAAAAAATTTCTATCGCCGATAAAATAGACGAGAGTTTTCAAACTATTTTAAAGGGCGCCGACGGCAAATTTTACGGATTGCCGTATCCCGAATATTACGGCGGGCTTTCCTATGACGCGGATTTCTTCGATAAAGAAAATTTATATATCGCAGATCCTGTCGAAAACGGAACAAATACGGATGCCGACCTGTCCCCTTGGGAGGCTTTCGGAATCACTACGAATTTTATTTCTCGCAAAACCGCAAAAAAAAGTTGTGGCGCCGATGGAAAGTACGGCACGTTTGACGACGGAATGCCTACGTCGCTTACGGAATTTCTGGTGCTTTGCGATAAAATCAAAAACGACGTGGGCGCTACGCCTTTAACCATGTCGGGCGCGTCGTACAGTTATATCGCTTTGTTGATAAACGGATTAGAGGCTTCTTTGTCGGGATATGAAGAAATGAGGGCTTCTTACGATTTTAAAGGTAGCGTAACGTACGTGAGCGGCTACACGGACGAGTCGATATTCGACGGAATCGATTATATCAGGAAACCCGAAACCGCACAAGCCGAAATAGATTGCAAAACAAACGGATATCTCACTACTCAGACGGTTGCGCGTTATTATACGGACGCATTGATAGAGATTGCCGATAAAGAAGGCTGGTACTCCAAAGATTTCAAAAAAGGTACCGCAAGCAATCTTGACGCGCAAGGGAATTTTATAGCAAGCGGTCTTAACGGAATCGAGAAAACGGCTATGCTGATTGAAGGTAGTTACTGGTTTACGGAAGCGCTTGAAAACAATAAAATGGAAGATTATAAAAAACTCAGCGGAGGCAAAACGGAAAGAAACGTAAAATGGATGCCTCTTCCCGTAACGATCGATAAGCCGATTCTGAAAGAAGAAGACGCCAAGGAACGCGTATTGATGTCGTCTGCAATCAGGTGTTTTGCGTTTATCAACGCGAGAACTGAAAAAAAGCCTGCGGTATTAAAGGCATGCAAGGAATTTCTTAAGTTTTTATATTCCGACGAAGAACTTGCCAAATATACTGCGAACAGCGGTATTATCAAGGCTTCCATGACCTATCCCGTTTCCGATGAAGATTTAAGCGGTCTTAGCATTTTCCAAAAATCCGTGCTGGAAGTAAAAAGAAATTCAAGAGTCGTTTCAAGCGTTTCCGATAACGCAACGTTCCTTGCAAATTATACCGATTTTGCCGCTTCGAGCAGTAACGTTAAAAACATGCCTATGATTAAAAGCGGCGTAAATAACGTGCATTATCCTACCGTAACGAAGGCTCTGGATGCGGGATACGGTACGAAAACTATTTTCGAGTCCACTATGATTACTAAAGAAAACTGGGCGAAATATTATAAAGGATAACTAAAATGGAAAATTGTCAAACCGCTGTTAAAAAAGCGTCTAAAATAGCGTCGCGGGAAAAATCAAGAATGATATTTTATGTTTCTTTGTTGATTATTCCGTTGTTTCAGTTTGCCGTTTGTTATATATACGTAAATATCAACACGATACGAATGGCTTTCTGGAATTATGAAATCAACACCGACGCTTTGGGATATACGTATAAATGGGCAGGCTTTAAAAATTTTGCAAGCGCCGCCGAAATACTGCTCGGAAAAACGTATATGATTTTAAATTCCTTAAAGTTTTTCCTGCTGTCGTTACTTCTGAGCGTTCCGTTGTCATTGATATTTTCCTTTTATTTATATAAAAAATATCCGCTTGCGGGATTATTTAAGGTGGTTTTGTTTTTACCGCAGATTATTTCGGGACTGATTTTTTCTTTGTTATTCAAGTATATAGTCACGGACGTGTATATTTATATTTCCGACAAGTTTTTCAACAAAGAAGTTTTAGGATTGTTTGACAATATGAAAACCCGTTACGGCGCGGTTATGTTTTTCAATATATGGATATCGTTTGGCATAAACACGTTGATGTTCAGCGGAAGCATGAGCGGTATCGGGCATGAAATCGTTGAAGCGTCGGAAATCGACGGGGTAAATATTATACAGGAATTTTTATACATAACGTTACCGCTTGTATATCCCACGATATGTTCTATTATCATCATTATGACTACCGGCATTTTCACGAATCAGATGGAATTGTTCAGTATTTTCGGCGCGGCGGCGGAAGATATAGGTACGCTCGGATATTATTTATTCGTACATTCTCAATTATTGATCGAATCCGACTCTAATAAGCCTTCTTACAGCGAAATGGCTGCGCTCGGTTTTATTTTAACTTTAATAATGGTACCGGTTACGCTGTTACTGCGCAAACTCCTGTATAAAGTCGGACCAAGCGAAGATTAAGGAGAAACATTGTGAAAATAAATAATAAAAGGAAAGAAAGCAATTTTTTAAATAAGATTGTAATAGGCGTGGTTCTGGCTGTTCTTTTGCTTTATACGCTGTCTATGCTTTTAATGTTCGTTTGGGGAATAATAACTTCGTTAAAATCGAGTTTTGAATTCTTATATATGCATAACATACTCGGATTCCCAACGACCGAACACAGCAGAAACGAATTACTTTTCGGCAATTATCGGCGGGCGTTCAGGTATTTTGAATTTACAAAACAGGTTTCTTTCTATTTCGGCGAGACCGAAGTGAACCATTATACCGAGAATAATCTTTTTACAATGATATTGAATACGTTGCTGTATGCCGGAGCAGGTGCGTTTTTAGCAACGATCGTGCCTGCGATAACGGCGTATTTATGCGCAAAATTCAAATATAAATTCAGCGGCGTTATCTACGGCGTTGTAGTTACGGTTATGACTATTCCCATTATAGGGTCTACGCCCGCAATGATTACCATGATGCGCGCTATAGGATTATATGATACGTTTTTAGGTTATTTTTTCCAAAAGTTCAGTTTTTGCGGTATGTATTTTTTAGTATTTCACGCATTTTTCGAAACAATGCCCGATACGTACAGCGAGGCTGCCGAAATCGACGGGGCAAATCATTATATGATTCTGATAAAAATCATCTTGCCTTTGGCAGGCAAAATGATAGCGACGGTATTTCTGATTCAATTCGTGAATCACTGGAATGATTATCAGACGGCGCTTATACACATGCCGACGCATCCTACCTTAGCGTATGGCGTTTACCGTATTGCGCACGAGGTGACGAGCGGCGATCTTGCGAATATACCCACGAGAATATCTGTCTGTATGATGCTGGCAATACCTATTCTTACTATATTCGTTATATTCAAGGATAAAATTATGGGAAACGTTTCGATAGGGGGTATAAAAGGATGAAAAATAAAACAATAAATAAAATTGCCAAAATCTTATTAGCGGCGTCGTTTACGTTTTTATTCGGAATGGCGAGCGTTGTCGCTATCGGCTCTCGCCATGAAGTGACGGCGCAAAACGCGTTCGTAACGCCTGCAAACGAAATCAAAGAAATTTATGCTTTGAACGAGCAGTTTATCATGCCCGACGCGGTGATTAACGATTCGGGTAAAGTTTATAACGTCAACCATTCATATTTAATTTATCCCGACGGTAAAGCGTATACCCGCAAGGCGTATTCGTTGAATCAGGCAGGCGCGTATACCGCTTGCTTTGTTGCCGATACAGACGGGGCGCAGATTACCGCAGAGAAGCAATTCCGCGTGTATGGGGAAGCGTATTCGGTCAGTAAGGCTGGTACTTGTGAATACAGAGAGCAATTAAATATGGTCGATCCCGAAATCGCGCGCGTCGGCGGTTTAGGCGTTGTACTTAACAACGGGTCGGAATTCAGATATAATTCGGCGATAAATATAAGCGAAAGCGGATTGTTGACGCCGATTATTACCGTTTATCCGTATACCTTGACGGAAAAGTTAAATAAACCCAAGAATTATATAGAAGCGAATTGTACGATTGTTCGTCTTACCGATGCTTTTGACGAGAATAATTACGTTGACGTGGAAATCAGTTGGGACGCTTCCCTTGACGGAAACAATCAATTATATTACAACTATTATTTTCGCGCGGGAACGTCGGTGGAGCGCCCGGCGGGATTCAGCCTTAATTCAACGGGCAGCGTTTCGCCATGGTGGTCCACTATTTCTTATAATAACAGTTTATATAATATTCACCGTAAACCCGCAGCCCTGTTAAATCCTTACGGGCCGTACGGCACGCACGGAACTTACGGTTACCTGAATGCCGACGACGCGGGACTTGAAATTTATTATGAATACGAAACCAAAAAGGTGTACGCAAAGGATAGAGATAATTTAATTTTTATCAGCGATTTAAGTTGCAAGGACGCATACGAAAATCCGTTCGGCGGCTTTACTACGGGGGAAGTGTACGTTTCGGTACTTGCCGATTATTATAAAGAAAATCAGTTCAACGTGGAAATAGGCAGTATTTACGGGCTTTCCGGCGAACAGTTGAATATGCAGTATGCCAAAGACGAATTGCCCCCTGACGTTAAATTGTCCGTAAGCAACGAAGAAT
Source organism: uncultured Clostridia bacterium (assembly GCA_934248055.1). Taxonomy (GTDB): domain Bacteria; phylum Bacillota; class Clostridia; order Christensenellales; family Borkfalkiaceae; genus HGM11412. Next base: position 77,059 of record CAKQKI010000006.1, read on the forward strand.
TCGGCGAAGTTATCATTGCCAAAGGCGAAGAATTCGAAATTCCTTCGTTTACCGCGCGGGACACAAGCAAAGTCGGCTCTATGCAGACAAGAGTTTACTATGCGTACGGCACGAAAATGCAAACGCAAATCGGAGTTAAAAATAATAAGTTTATACCGGAAAAAGTAGGGCAATATGCCGTTTTATATATAAGTAAAGATATTTACGGAAATTTGACCCGACGCGTTCTGGAATTAAATTGCGTGGAATGTAAAAACGGGCAGGTATTGCGTTTTTATTTCGATAAAGAGCAAGAAACCGACTTATTATTGCGCGAAGATGAAGAAATAAGCGTTCTGGCGGGAAAAACATATAAATTAGCGAAACAAATCGTAGAAAGCGATAACGTATTCGATACGAATATCAGCGCATATTGCGTGTATAACGACGACGTAGCGACAAAAAAGTTTATCGATACGGAAAACAGAGAGATTCTTTTCAATCGTATAGGAACTTATAAAATCGTTTATGAGTACGGAGATATCGTTCAACGCAAAAAAATCGTATATAGCGTAAAAAGTTGCGTTTCCGACGAAATGACAATCGAAAAGCCGACTTTCCCGGAGTATTTTATCAAAAACGCCTTATATACATTAGATTATTCTCCCGTAACGATTTATGACAGCGAGATAACCCGACAAGCCGCGCCCGAAGTGCAAGCGAGTTTTGACGACAAGGAATATGTTAAGGTTGATTTTGAAAAACTGAAAATCAACGCGGAAAAGTCTGTAAAATTCAGATATCTGTATCAGGATAAAGTGTTATATCAGACGGCAGAGCCTATTCCCGTCGTAGACGTTAATTTCGGAAACAAACTATTGCTGCAAAATTATTTTCAGGGCGACTTTAAATCGACGGCAGGCATAAGAAACGTCTGCTTTGTTTCCAACAAAGAAAACGGAGAAAACCGTCTGGATTTTATAAATCCCGTTTCTCTTAATGCGTTTAGTCTGTCTTTTGAAGTAAAAGAAGAATTAAGTAATTTTTCAGCGATGAAAATCGAATTGATAGATTATTACGACAGAGAAAACGCGATTGAAATTTTTTATAAGAAGAACGGCTCGAAAGCGTTTTATGAATTTAACGGCACTGCCTATCCCGCGACGAATTTTGTCGGTCCCGACAGTATTTTTTACGATAAATCGTCCAAAGGGTTTGTTTTGCGCAACGGAACGGTAATTCCTTACGTATCCGATTTAACGTCGGACAAAGTGATTTTTCACCTGACGTTACAGGGAATCGAGAGCAAAAGCGGTATCGTTCTGTCTAAATTAGGCGAGCAGAATATCTCCGACAGGGGTTACGATTCTTCCGATCCTACGATCACGGAAAAACAATCCGTCGGTCAATGGAACATAAATGAAGAACTTACGATTTTCAGACCCGACGTTACCGATATTTTATCGCCTTACGTGAAAGATAATTTTTCAATTACGGTATTAGCCCCGGACGGAAAAACGCCTTGCAAAGATTTATTGTCGGGGAACGATTTAAACGCTTATAATGCTTCCGCTCAGACGTATAAAATTAAACTTTCCGAATACGGAGAGTATACCATTCTGTATCAGTATACAGACCAGAGCGGCAATCACGTTTCCATAATGAGTTTTATTACCGTAACCGATAATGAAAAGCCTGCGTTCAGTCTTGAAAAAGGATATTTCGATAAAACCGTCGTAAAGGTTAAACTCGGAAACAGAGTAAATCTTGCGGGGTTTACCGCGAGCGATAATTATTCGAAGAGTGAAAATTTAAGAATTATGATTTTAGCGGTAACTCCGAATTTCGACACGGTTGTTATCGACAGTAAAGATCTTTCGTATTTTCCTCAGATCAAAGGGTTGCATACGATACGGTATTTGTGTGCCGACGAAGCAGGGAACTATGTTTCGGTCAGTTATAAAATAATGGTTGAGTGAGCCTGTAAGGAGTAGAAAATGAAATTCTTAAAGAAATGTTTAATGTTTTTGTTGATAAGTTCCGTTTTGTGCGGCGCCGCAGGGTGTAAAGAAAGTCAGAGCGAGCATTACAAGCGCGATGACGACGCGCTTATAAAAAGAGTTTCCTATGACGGCGTTCATATCAATAATATAACTGAAACAAACCGTGAATTTATAAAAGACGGCAACACCGATTACGTTCTGATCGTGCCGGCGGTTCTTTCAGCCGAATTGACTACCGCTAAAAATGATTTTTTGTATCTTTTTAAGCAGGCGACGAATATCGATCTGATCGTATTGAAAGATACGGGTGTCAAACACAGTAAAAATGCAAAATATTTATCGATAGGCAATACCGAAACCTTTCAGTCTACGGGATTAACCGTAAGCGCAAGCGAACTCGGTTACGACGGCTATCAGATATTTACTGTTGACGATTCCATATATATGGTCGGCGCTTACGACGTGGGCAGCGCATTTTCAATCTATTCGTTTTTTGAGCATGCGTTCCATTACGAAGCTTACTATTCGGACTGCATGGTGATTGATAAAGACGTTAAAAACCTGAATTTCAAAATATTTGACGTTAAGGAAATTCCGGACGTAGCATTGAGAACTTCCGGTATGTTTGCGGAAATGGGGTATTACAGGGAAGAAACGCCCGACAGTAAATATTTTTCCGCAAGAATGAAATCTTTGCATCACAAGCATTACTGGGTAATGCCTTTCTGCAAAAAATACGATAAAAGCACCGCAACTAATTCCGACCACTCTTCTTTTGTGGCGTTGCCGAAGGAAACGTACAGCGAAAAGCATCCGAAATGGTATTCCAACAACGGAAATCAATTGTGCTATACGGCGCGCGGCGACGAAAAAGAACTCGATTTAATGGCGCAGGAACTTGCAAAAAAGATTATTTTTTCTTATCGGTTATACGATAAAGAATCGTATCCTTACATGAACGTTATTCACTTCGGTATGGAAGATAATTATAATTCCTGTTCGTGCGACGAATGCGTCAGACTGTCTGATTACTACGGTACGGAAGCGGGGGCTGTTTGTATATTCGTCAATAAAGCGGCTAAGATTTTTAAAGAGTGGGAAAACGGAAAGTCTGTTTACGAGTTGTTCGACAAAGAAGTAATCGGAAACGACGCAAGTTGGATGGACGTTGACCCGAAGCCTTATAAAAGAGACGATTTCAGAATTTTATTCTTTGCATACAACAATCTTGTAAAGGCGCCCGTTACTTACGATGCAGCCACAAAAAAGTATACGCCGAAAGACGACAAAGTAATTCTTCTTGACAACGTGGGAGTTTATCACGCGGATATCGAAATGGACTGGTCCAACAGTTTATATAATCCTTATAACGAAGTAAACGAAGAAGCAAGGATTAACTTAGGGGCATGGGCAACGTTAACGAATAAAATCTGGAACTGGAATTATTGTATTTATTACAATTCGAATACGGTGTTTTACGATGGCTTTAACACGATAAACGCAAACGATATCGCGTATCGCGCCGCTTGCGGCGTAGACGCCGTTTATACCGAAGGCGACGGCAGTCAATATGCAAGGGATACGGGGTTTAACGCCTTAAAAATGTATTTGCATTATAAACTGTACTGGAATTCGGGGTTAAACACGCAGGAGTTAGTGGACAATTACTTCGACGCGATGTTTGCCGACGCTTCGGATATTATGTACGAGATGTTTATGGATATAAGAACTTACTGCGCATATATCTACCAAATCAACGGGCTTAACGATAAAAACAGCGTATATAACGCGATTGTTTACGAGAAATACTGGGATAAGCAAACGTTGAGAACCTGGATGAATATGTGTGACGAAGCCGTTTCGCTTATCGAAAAATACAAAGCGTCGAGTCCTGAGTATTATGAAAAATTACGCGGAAGAATAAAGCAGGAATACGTGTTTCCGTGCGTATTGTTTTTAAGATTATACGGAAATAAAATTCCCGTTGCGGAAAAGAACGAATTATTGAATAACTTAAAATCGGACGCCGAGAAATACGATTTATTGAAGTTGCGGGACAGTAAATATCACGACAGATATCTGGTCGACATATTAAACGGTCTTTAATTAAATCAGGAGGCATTATGAATAAAAAAACGAAGTTAACGTTGTGTCTTGCGCTTGGATTATTGTTGCCGTTATTTGTTTTTTGCGGCTGTAAAAACGACAATAAAAAAACGTCTACAAACGGCAACGTGTCCACGCAGGAAGAAGAAATAATATTATCTTATACCGACAAGAATCTTTCCATGATTGTAGACGATGAGAAAACTCCTCGGCTCGAAATAACGATTTTATCGGGGAAAGCGCCTGATTTTACATCGTCGGACCCGTCTGTTGCGACGGTAGACGGCGAAGGAAAGATAAAGGCCGTAAGTAAAGGGAAAGCCACGATTACGGCAACGTACGAAGGCAAGACCAGCGCTATAGAAGTCAGCGTCGGTTACGGCGATTACATTCCGTATCTCGATTTCATAAACAGTATGGACAGCGAAGTAACCATCGGCAAGTCGTCTTTTGTAAACGTCGGCGCGGTGGTGTGCTTTAACGGAAAAACTTTTAGCGACGCTACTTTAAAGTATGAAGTGACGAATGAACTCGGAAGCGTCGAAAACGGTATTTTTACCCCTTATAAAACCGGGAAAGGGCAAATAAAAGTTTCGGCAACGTGGAGAAATTACGACGCTTCGCCGTTATTCGGAAGTATCGATATAAGCGTTGTTCCCGAAGTGCAACTGTACGTTAACGATAATAAAACGAACACGCTCGAAGTGTATACCAAAAGTTCTTTTGGCGGAAATGCTTTTGAAAACGTGATTCCGTTCGTTGCAAAAGGGTACGTAGACGGGGAAGAAGTAAAGCCTGCGGTAACCGTTGTAAGCGGAGAAGAGAAATTAACGTATAATTCGGGCGAACAAACGATTTCCGGTGTTAAATCGGGCGAAGCGGTGATTCGGTTGACGTATGAAGCGTACACGCATGACGTAACGGTTAAAGTGTTGCCTACTATTGCAAAATACGGCGGAGAAGTTATAGATTTTTCCGCTCTCGACGGGGATTTGCCTTTAAAGAAAATTTTCGGAGAAGACGTTGAACTTATATCTGCTTATGACGAGCAATCCGTTTATCGGGTGTCGCAAAACAAAGTGCTTGGAATAGAAGTGAACGGAAAGTCTAAGCCAAAAGCGCGCGTTATTACGATATGTACGGATGAATGCGGCTATGAAGTGTCCGTTATGCCGTATACGAAAATTATTAAAACGGGTAAAGATTTTGAAATTTTCGGTTTGGGTAACGACGTGAAAATCAACAACGGAACGGTTGCGGGCAAAGTGTCAGACGGGTATTACGTTTTAGGCGGCAATATCGACGCAAGCGATTACGTTGCCGACGTGCAGTATAATATACACTCCATGAGTAATATATTGTTGCAGACCGGCGCGGGGCTTACGGGTACGTTTGACGGTCGCGGCTACACGATCAATAATTTGACTTTGGGGAGTTTCGGATTGTTCGGCATAGTGTCGGGAACAATTAAAAACGTTGCATTCAGAAACGTAAAGTTTTTAGATGCGGGCAAAGCAAAGTATACTTACGTTCTGGCAAATTATATAGATAACGGCGCCTGCGTTGAAAACGTTTATATAAAATGCAAAGAAATGGATTACGTGGGGGCGCGCGCAACGGTCGCAAACGTCGTAAGAGAAAAAGCGGTATTTAACAATTGCCTGTTTGTGTTAGATTCGATACGGCTTGAAATCAGCGGAAGCACTATTTCGCACAGCGATATAGGAACGAAGAATTTAGCGTATTCTTACGGCTCTCTGGTTTCTTCCGATTTTAACAGGTATTCTTACGTCGGAAATACGACGGCGAAGGCATGGTCGAACGTTTACGTTATTTCGCCTTATTTTTTAACGGCGCAATGCAGTAACGGCTTTACAACGCTTGTAATGGACGGAGAAAATAACGCAAAAGGTAATTACGTTCTATCCGACGGCAAAACCGTACTTACGATTACGGACGAGCAAATAAAAGGCACCGTGGAAAAATACGAAAATTTACCCGCCGAAGCGAATGAAAACGACGTGTATATCGTTGAAAAAGAAACGCGTGGCGAAAAAAACATGCTTTTTTACGTGAGTAATACCAAATTTCTGTTCAGAAACGGAAAATGGGAAGAATTGATAACGTATTACAATTACAGCGGCGTGAAGAGATACGATAGCGTTGAAGCAATGCTCGCCGCGGGTATCGATTACACGGCTTTTGAAGAGAGCGGATACTGGTCGTTGCCCGACGGTTATATACCCGTATGGACGACCACGGGCGATTTCCCCGTTGAAGAAACGGATATTTATATTGAATTAGACCAAAGAACGGGCGAAATCGACTTATCGGAAATATTTAAAGATCCCGTGAACGTTGAGCGTGTAGAAGTCAGAACGGACGAAGATTTAACGGCTACTTTGCACGGGAACGTATTGAAAATATGGAACGGGTCTGAAGAATTTATTGCGGACGGGCAAATCAGGCAACTTGTTTTTGTGACGGAAAGCGGACGTGTTTGCGTTAACGTGAAAATTTGCAGCGCGATTATAAGCAGCCTGAAAGATTTGCAGGACGTGTTTAAAATTACCGAAGGGAACGTAGTGCAACACGACGCTTATAATTATCAGATTGAAATCAGAAACTCGTTTAACGGATATTACGTGCTTGCGAACGATATAACGGCGAATGATTCGGACGCTATGCATCGCGTTCTTTCCGACGGCGTGCTTGAAAAGATTTTTGAAAAATTCAACTATTTCCCGAACAGAGTACCTTATTTTACGGGCGGACTGACGGGTACGTTCGACGGAAACGGACACACGATTTCGAATTTAAAAATAGGCGATTGCGGGTTATTCGGTATCGTCAACGGCGGAACGATTAAAAACGTTGGGCTTGTAAACGTAAAACTGTATGCTTCGGCTCATAGCGCTAAATGTACGTTAGGCGCGTCTATGCACAATGCGAAACTCGAAAACGTGTATATTTCGTCAAGCGGTATCGACGACGACACTCTTAAACCCGACGGAACTACGGCAGAAAGCGGCGACGCTACGTGTAAGAGAGCGCTGCTTACAATTCTTATGGGAACGGTTGAAATGAACAACTGCGTGTTCGAATGCGGACCTATCGAAGGTAAAGAAAAACCTTACACGTTCGGATACGGTTCTCTTGCGGCGTACGATAATATTACGATCAATCCGTACGCGGCTGACAGAGAAGCGAGAAGAAAATGGACGAACGTATACGTAATTTCCGCGGAAGCGCTCGTATCTCACAGCGGCAATCTGACAAATACGAACGTAACCGTTGTAGACGCTTACAATAAAAAGTCAACTAACGATGAAAGCGTTCTGTATCTTAAGAGTAAGGGCGAAACGGACGATATCGCGCAAGGAATAAAGCGGTATGAAACGCAAAGCGAAATGACGGCGGCGGAAGAAGATTTGTCGTCCTTTGAACAAAGCGCTTTCTGGACGGTTAAAAACGGCGTTCCCGTTTTTAAAAACTGATATATTACCGAAATCGGTTAATATAAATAAAAATTTGGAGGATAAGGTATTGAAAAAGACTTACAAAGTACCGGTACTGCGTTTGTTACTTACGGACGAGAAATACGACGTGTTAACGAACAGTTACGAAGCGTATTCTGAAAGATTCAGCGACGTTTCCGAGTGGTTTAATTCGGAGGGACAAAACAATGAAATGTAAAATAAGGATTTTCCTTATAGCGGCGGTTGCTATGCTTGCTTTGGGATTCGGCTTTATAGGTAATTCCGCAAGCGACGCGGTTATGGCGGCGAGCGTAGCGAAATTTGAACTTATCGAAGGCGCTTCCATTCGTATCCCGACGACGGAAGAAGCCCTTGAAAACAAGGGTTCGGGTATCCGTTTCGGATCGGTGATAACGGAAGCGTACTATAACGAAAACATTGCGAAAGAGAGTGTGACGTCGGTCGTATTAAAAAGCAAAATTTCCGCAAACGTAAACGGAACGGAAAAAACTCTCAATCAGGAATGGATACTTAAAGGCGATAATGCGATAACGATGGTTTACGATAAAAACGGCGAAATGGCGTTTTTCCATTCGATAATGTTCGATTCGCTTATCGCAAGCGGCGGCGCCGATATGAAAATAGCAAGCGCGCTGGATATGACGGCGGATATGTGGCTCGTCATAGACGGTCAAACCGTGCAGGCGGACAATGCAGGTGAAGCAGATACCACGCGTTCTGCGCGTATTGTGGCGTATGAAGCGTATAAAAAAGGCGAAACGGACGAAACGTTGACTTCGTATGCCGACGTAAATTCCGTAACGAAACTCGGCGAAGCAAGAAACCGCATTTTCTTCGAAGAACCCGCGACGGAAACCGCTGTGCTTACAAAAGTAACGGGCGCGGACGCAGACGCGAAATTATCCGACCTTGCTTTATACGACGGCGCTCAGAAAATAGGGGTTAACAAACAGATTACCGCGTCCGATTTTACCGCGCTCGGCGAAGAAAAAGGAATGATTGCTTTTGATAACGATAATAAAATTTACGAAGTTACGGCGCAATACGTAACCAAAGCAATTAAAGATTTAACCGATTTGCAAAGCGCATTCAAAATAACGTCCGGCAGGGTGGTTGACTTTAACGCATCCAACAAACAGATTGAAATCGATAATTCGTTTAACGGATATTACGCGCTTGCGAACGATATAACGGCGAATGATTCGGACGCTATGCATCGCGTGCTTTCCGACGGCGTGCTTGAAAAGATTTTTGAAAAATTCAACTATTTCCCGAACAGAGTACCTTATTTTACGGGCGGACTGACGGGTACGTTCGACGGAAACGGACACACGATTTCGAATTTAAAAATAGGCGATTGCGGGTTATTCGGTATCGTCAACGGCGGAACGATTAAAAACGTTGGGCTTGTAAACGTAAAACTGTATGCTTCGGCTCATAGCGCTAAATGTACGTTAGGCGCGTCTATGCACAATGCGAAACTCGAAAACGTGTATATTTCGTCAAGCGGTATCGACGACGACACTCTTAAACCCGACGGAACTACGGCAGAAAGCGGCGACGCTACGTGTAAGAGAGCGCTGCTTACAATTCTTATGGGAACGGTTGAAATGAACAACTGCGTGTTCGAATGCGGACCTATCGAAGGTAAAGAAAAACCTTACACGTTCGGATACGGTTCTCTTGCGGCGTACGATAATATTACGATCAATCCGTACGCGGCTGACAGAGAAGCGAGAAGAAAATGGACGAACGTATACGTAATTTCCGCGGAAGCGCTCGTATCTCACAGCGGCAATCTGACAAATACGAACGTAACCGTTGTAGACGCTTACAATAAAAAGTCAACTAACGATGAAAGCGTTCTGTATCTTAAGAGTAAGGGCGAAACGGACGATATCGCGCAAGGAATAAAGCGGTATGAAACGCAAAGCGAAATGACGGCGGCGGAAGAAGATTTGTCGTCTTTTGAACAAAGCGCTTTCTGGACGGTAAACGGCTATACTCTTACCTGGGGCGCCGAATAAATCAGAAACTCTTATATGGCAGTTTATATCGCCCCCTTTTCGTAAAGGGGGCGATATAAAACTGAAAATATAAGGACGAATTGTTAAATATGCAATATCTATTTGTTCTCACGGGGGCTTTATTGTTTTCCGTACAGTTTATTTTCACGAAACTTTACGGAGACAGAAACGAAAGCGGATTAAAAGCAGGGTTTACTTTTTCGTTGGGCGCGAACGCTATAATATTTGCGTATATGCTTATATACAATGCAATTATAAATAAAACCGCGCTGCAGTTTACATGGTTTTCATTCGGGTTTTCGATATGGAGCGCGATAAACGGTTTGCTTTGCACGTATTGCGGTATTGCGGCGTTAAAACACGTGTCTATAGCCGATTATTCGTTATTTTTAATGCTCGGAGCGGTTGTTATACCTACTTTATGCGGAGTTGCCTTTTTTAAAGAATCTTTTACTCTGGCAAAATTTATTTGCCTTGTAACGGTAACGCTTGCTTTATTGATTAAGTTTTTCGGAGATAAAAAAGCGCAGAAAGAAAAAAACGACGCAGATAAGCGAGCGGTTATTTATTACGTCGGTTGTTTTTTGTTAAACGGATTATCGGGGGTTATTATTAAAATTCATTCTCTTGAAATTTTTCGCGATATAAATACTTCTAATACGGACTTTCAGATACTGACTTGTTTATCTACGATTTTTATCGGTTTGTCGGTTCTGTTTTTATCTTACAAAAAACAATCTTTAACTCTGCTTTTAAACAATAAAAATTTATTATATATAGCGGGTTACGCCGTATTTTACGGAATTGCGACTTTTCTGTCAATCCTTACAATTTCAATGATGGATTTATCCGTTCAGCAACCTATGATGACGGGCGGAGTTATTTTATTTTCGTATCTTGTAAGTTTAATACTGAAAGAAAAGTTGAAAATTACAGACGTTATCGCATGCGTTTTATCCGTCGCAGCGGTCGCCGCAATTATTTTCGTGCCGCTGTAAAGCAAAAAACAAAAAAGAGAAATCACTATGAATCGTATATATTATAAGCCTTATCTGGCTGAATTGAAACATACAAAAGAATATGAAAGAAAATTTATTTATCCCCGCGAGAATTTAGCGCGCGAACCGTTGTTTTCTTATTTGATTTTAGACGGCGGAGCATATTTTTTTGCTGCCGACCATTTCGGCGACGCAACGGCGGAAACACTGCTTGAAAAAACGCTGAGCGGACAGGCTTTTGATATTTTCAGAAACGAAGATGGCTCTATCGAGTGGGGTAAGAGTTATCTGATTGCAGAAAAAAGCGGTATGCCGAAACAGCACGAATGGCAAAGTTGGCCGCAAAGATTATATTTTTTGTTGCCGCTTGCCAAAGCGTTTATGGTAACGCATGACGGTAAATATTCGTCGGAATGGATTCGCTTGTTGCGGGACTGGATCGATAAGTCGCCGTACGAACCGCTTTGCGCAGACGTCGAACACACAAAAACTTCTATGAAATGGCGCGATATGCAAGGAAGTTGGCGTACTCAAACGCTTATTTATTCCATCTATATGCTCGGCACTCACGAAGACGCTTTCAGTAAAGAAACATGGAAGCAAATATACGACTTTTTGGAATTGAATCTTAACCATTTGTGCGAAGAGGCGCAAAGCGCGCTGGAAAGGTCTATATTAGGAAATCACACTTTGCAAATGGCAACGGCTCTTATATCGGCGGGGACTATTTTTGTCGAATTCGATAAAGCGCGCGAATATTATGAAGCGGGCGTCAAAGTAATGAAGGCGTGTTATAACGCAAACGTTTTGCCTGATGGCGGAACGCGTGAAACGGGACCGAGTTACAATCATTTTATTGCAAGATTATATCTCGAAGCGCAAAAGAATTGTGAATTGAACGGCTATAAAGGTATCGACGGTTTGCACGAATCTTTGATAAGGCAATATCAATATCTTGCGACAATCGCAACTAAAACAGGCGATTCGTTATTATTCTCCGACGCGTACAGAATGGATGCGCATAAAGACGTCAAAGATATGGCAAAACTTATTCCATTTACCCCGAATTTTATAAAAAAGTCAGTGCTGTTAAATAACAGCGGGTATCTTTTTTTAAGGAATAATCGTTGGGAGTTGGCGGTAGACGCGCAAAAATCATTCGGCGGACATCAGCATTACGGCAGAATTCAACCTGTATTGTGGAGAAACGGAGAAGAAATATTAGTTGATTCCGGATGCTGTAATTACGACAGGGGGGATTTTTATTTTTGGCTGATGAGCGCGGACGCGCATTCCGTCGTCGCTTGCGATTTTTTCCCAAATAAACCCGAAATATACGACGTTGATATAAAAGATTTCAATCAGGAAGAAAATAGCGTCGAAGTACGGGTAAAAGCAACTCTTAATAAGGATTATTATATCTGGAAGCGTAAAATCGTTATGAAAGACGAGACTGTGGATTTTATCGACGAAGTATCGGCAAACAGGGAATTTCCCTTTTACGGACACTGGTATCTTGCAAGCAGACCCACCGTATTGACTGACGATGCGACAGGAGCGGTCGAGAAATACAGCGATACGGGTTTTGTGGCAAAACAACGCTTAAACAAAGGGGTGCTTACCGTAACGTCCGACGTGCCTATGCGTTTACAACGCACGCCTATGACGTCGACTTCTAACAGTTTAAGTTACAGCGAGCGGATTACCTGGCGTTCGGAAACGAAAAACATTAAGGTTCACACAACTTTTTCTTATTCTTGTCCGGCATTGAATTAAAAACAATTATACGATAAAACGTATTCAGCGGTAGAAAATTGAATTTCTTCGTTAAAAGTAATGAAAAAATAAAAGAAATCTCATATAAAGAATTACTCAAAACACAAGTAAAAATACGGGTATTTTATGCGGTAAGGATTTATTTCGCGATTGATGTTTCAGACTGCGCGTAAAGCCCCGCAATTTGTATTAAATAAAGGTAAAAAATGAAAACGATTATAAAAATCAAAGCCGACGATTCAGGGCACGGCGAAGTAACCGTAACGGGCGAAAAGGCTATCCGCAAAGTTATTTTAACGGTAAAAGAAAAAGCCGCCTTACGCGAATTTACTTTTGAATTCAGCGGCAAAGGTCCCGTTTGCAAAGGGGTTTTCGCCGTTGAAAACCCCATGATATGGAGCGTAACCGCTCCGAATTTATACGAGTATACGGCGAAAATAACAACCGCAAACTCAACGGAAGTTATAAGCGGATCGTTCGGGTTCAGAACGATTTCAACCGACGGAAAAAACGTGTGCCTGAGCGGCGTGCCTGTATTTATCCGCGGTTATATCCGCGGAGCGACGGCGCACGACCACTCGAACAATTGCGGGCTTACGAAAGAAGATTTTTATCGGAAAAACGTGCGGGCGGCGAAGAGATACGGGTTTAATCTGGTAAGATTTCATTCCGTCGTTCCCGACGAAACGTTTTTTAAAGTGGCAGACGAAGAAGGGCTTCTTGTTCATATCGAAATGCGTTTGCCGGACGATATTTACAATAATCTTAGCGAAATGCAGACGAGCGGCGACGTTATCGTTACGGACGAGTATATAGAAGAAATCGTAAATAAATATTACAATCATCCGTCGCTTGCCGTGTATTGCGTCGGAAACGAGATAAAAGAAATTTCCGCGGCGAAGCGTATCGGCGAGATACGCTCGCTTATAGATAGGCTCGACGGTACGCGCCTGTTTCTTGATACCTGCGCCTGGGGAGCGAACGGCAGACCTTACGTTGATATTGACGTGCAGCACATGAGTTATTATTTTCCTTTCGGAAAGCACGCCGATATGTACGAAAACACCGAAAATCTTCTCGTGGTGGGCGGAGATAAAAACAAGCCCCTGCGTTCGGAAGGCGAAAACTGCGAAACGGTGCGGGAACTGCGTTTTTCCGTTCCGCTTATAGCGCACGAAACCTGCCATTACACCGCCTTGCGCGATTTTGCCGCGCTTAAATCTAAATTTGAAAAGTACGGCAAAAAATGTCCTTGGTGGATAGACGAAGAACTTAAAATGATTAAGGCTAAGGGTTACGAAGAAATTTATCCTGAAATGTATGCGGCGAGCAAGCATTTTCAGTACGGCTCATGGAAAACGGCTTTCGAAGCAATGCGTTCGAGCAGTCTTTTAGGCGGCTTTCACTTTTTGCAACTTGCCGATACCGACGTTTACGAAAATTCAAACGGAATAATCGATTGTTTCGACGACGAAAACGCGTTGCCCTGCGAAAAATTTTTACAGTTCAACGGCGACAGAGTTATTCTTACGGACCTTGAAAAACGAAATTTCCGTTCGGGGCAGGTTATAGAATTTAAAATAAAAATTTCAAATCTCGGTAAAATCGATTGCAAATCTGTTAATTTAAGTTATAATGTAATAGGGGAAAATAATTGCGTTTACGCAAGCGGCGGAATGAAAAATGCAGACGTTTCCGAAAACGGTCTTTTCACCCTTTGCAAAGCGAGAATAAAATTGCCCGAAGTGAGATTTTCCGAACGGCTGACGCTCAAAATTGCTCTTAACGGAGAAAACGGAGTTTACGCCGAAAACGAATGGAATATATGGGTATACGAAAAGAGCGCGGCTTTATCCGTCGAAGATTTTTTAAACTATCGCGACGGCGACGTTGCCATAACGAGCGACGTAAAAAAAGCGTTTTCCGCCCTTGAAAAAGGCGAAAAAGTTTGTCTTATATACCGCTCGGATTTCACGCGGCACGTTATTCATAAGGATATGAAGAACCCCGAATATGCTTTTAAAGCGAGTTGGAATCGTTTCAAGCCCGTTATCTGGGACAGGGGTACGAATTACGGCGGACTTTTAAAAAATGATATTCTTAATAAATACGGCTTTGCAACCGACGGTTTTTACGATTTCAATATGAGCGTTTTAAGCGAAGATTGCGACAAAATAAATCTCGACGATTTTCCCGTAAAAGTAAACAATATTATTTCGGGGATTGACAAGAGTTGCCGCGACCGTTTCGACGCGTATAAAGACTGTTTCAATATTCCCGACCTTATATACGGCAAAACTTTGCGTAATTTTTCGTATATGTTCGAAGTCGGGGCGGGCGGCGGCAGGTTGCTCGTTTGCGGTCTTAATTTCAAAGGGCTTGACGAAGGCGAGCCTTCAACCGTATGCATGGCGGATTTCATCAGGAGATATATTAAAAGCGACGACTTCAACCCCGCCGCGAAAATTTCGCTTGACGAATTGAAAGCGTATATGAAAAAATGCGCCGAAAATCCCGTAAGAGAGAGTATAATGACTCAGTTCTGGGAAATGAACGACGCGCCCGTGGAAAGTAAAACTTTCTGGAAAGAATCAAAAGCATATCTCGCGGAAGAATACGCGAAAGGAGTAAAATAAACAAATGAAGCCTATAACTGCCGTAATCGTCGGTTGCGGACACAGAAGCAGGGTATATGCGGAAATAGCCGTAAAATGCCCCGATCAACTTAAAATAGTTGCTCTCGTCGATCCCGATAAGCACGTCAGGGATATGTGCAGGGATTTATACGGAGTACCCGAAAATATGTGCTTTAACGATATAAGCGAAATTTTGCCTATGGGCAGAATAGCCGATTGCGTTATAAACGGAACGATGGATAAATTGCATATTCCCACTTCTATTCCGCTTCTTAAGCAAAATTACGATATGTTGCTCGAAAAACCTATAACAAACAACGCCGAAGAATTGCTGATGCTTTCGGACGTAGTCAAAAAGCACGGCAACAAAGTTATGATATGCCACGTTTTAAGATACAGCGATTTTTATAAAACCGCGAAAGAGATAATAAATTCGGGCGAAATAGGCGAAGTCGTACACATTGAAACGCAGGAACGCGTAGGGGTTGCGCACAGCGCCATTTCGTTTATACGCGGCAAGTGGGCGAAAGAAGAAGAGTGCGGCTCGTCTATGCTGCTGCAGAAGTGTTGCCACGATATAGACCTTGATTGCTGGCTTAATAATGCGAGCAGACCCGTAAAAGTAAGCAGTTTCGGCGGAAGAAATTTTATCGTTCCCGAAAAAGCGCCGAAAGGCGCGGGGACGAGATGTCTTGTAGATTGCCCGTACGTCGATACGTGTCAGTATTCGGCAAAGATGATGATACTCGAAAATCCGCATTACCTGTCGGTTTACCCGTGGCAGTGTACGGGAAAAGAAGAGTACGAACTGACTTTAGAAGAGAAAATTCATTCGCTTAAAACGGACAATCCGCACGGCGTATGCGCGTATAAATCGGGCGCGACGGTAGTCGATCATCAGGCTGTTTTAATGCAGTTTGAAAACGGTTCCACGGCGACGCACACTATGCTATGCTCGGCGCAGCGCGCGGGAAGGTCTTTGTTCGTTCTCGGAACTCGGGGCGAAATAGAAGGCTGGGCTGGAGACGGAAAACTCTATATAAGAACTTTCGACAATATAAATCGCGCTAATATAGATAAAGGAAAAGAAAGAGTAATAGATTTCAACGCAAACAACCAGAGCGAAGACGGCGGGCATTTCGGCGGTGATCAGAAACTTGCGCTCGATTTCGTAAGATATATGCGCGGCGAAAAGCCGTCTGTAAGTTGCACGCAGTTATCCGATTCAGTCAACGGGCATATTTGCGTATACGCGGCGGACAGGGCGATGAAAGAAAACAGAGTAGTTGAAATTTCGGAATTTTATAAATAATTTACGGGAGATATTATGAAAAAATACGTAATGAGATACGACAGGGCGGCGGAAGATTCCATTAAAGGCTGGGAGAACGATTCTCTCCCCTTGGGCAACGGTTATTTTGGCGCGAGCGTGTTCGGCGGCGTTAACAGCGAGCGGATTCAGTTTACCACGAACGAATTTGCAAACGTGTGTTCGCTCGGCGGAGTAACGAGTTTTGCCGATTTATATATAGAAAGCGACTATAAATCCGCTGAAAACTACGCGCGCGGTCTTGATCTGAACCGCGGCGTGGCGTACTCCGACTTTAATTGCGGTAACGAAAAAATCGAAAGAACGGCGTTCTGCAGTTATCCCGACGCGGTTTTCGCGTATAAAATCGCAACAAACGGAAAGAGGGATTTTACGGCGCGGCTCGTTATACCTTACCTTAACGAAAGGGCGGAAAAAGACGGTGGAAGAACGGGTAAAATATATTCGGAAAACAATTCGCTCGTTTTGCGTCAGACTTTGCCGCTCAGAGAATGCACAGGCGAGTTGAGACTGACCGCATTGACGGACGGCGCTGTCGCCGTTACCGATAAAGAAATTAAAATATCGGGCGCGGGTGAAATTACGTTTTTAGTCGTTCTCGGCACTAATTATAAATTATGCCCCGAAGTTTTTGCCGACGGTTGTCATAAAGCGACGGGCGAAGACCCCGACGAAAAATTAAAAAATCTTGAGAAAAACGCCCGCGAAAAAGGTTATGACGGACTGCTTGAAAGGCATATTTCCGATTACGGCGGGTTAATGAACCGCGCGAGCGTAGATTTAGGCGGAATTGAAGATAATCGCGCTATACCTGAACTTTTGGAGTCGTACAGAAGCGGAAAAGACGAGCCGTATCTTATAGAAACTTACTTTCGGTACGGCAGGCACCTTCTCGTGTCGAGTTCGAGAAAAGGCACTCCGCCCGCGTCTTTGCAAGGCACGTGGTCGGCGCACGATAAGTCGCCCTGGGGGAGCGGTATATGGCATAATATCAACGTGCAGATGAATTACTGGTGCGCGCTCAATACTAATATTCCCGAAACTTTCGCCGCGTATGCGGACTATTTCAAGGCGTACTTAAACCGCGCCGAAGGATACGCGAAAGAGTGGGTTACGGAGTTCGTTCCGCAAAAAAAACACGAAGATTGCGGCTGGATAATAGGCACGGCGGCGTTTTTATATGAAATAAGCGGACTCGGAAAATCTTTGCATTCGGGACCCGGTACGGGCGGTCTTACCGCAAAAATGTTTGCGGATTATTACGATTACACGCTCGATAAAGAATTCCTGAAAGAATACGCGTATCCTGCGGTACACGGCTGTTCGCAGTTTATGCAAAAAAGCGTTAAGAAATACGATAACGAATATTTATGCACCGTTTCGGCTTCGCCCGAGCAAATTCTTTCGGGCGTTTATCTTAACGAGTATAAAGAGCAACAGTATTACGCTACGATCGGCTGCGCGTTCGATCAGCAGATGCTTTGCGAGAACGCAGAAGACGATATTCGTTTTTCTGAAATTCTCGGAGTTGAGGACGAAACCGTAAAGCAGGAAAAACGGCGTATAGAGCGGTTTTCGCCCGTTAATATAGGTTACAGCGGACAGGTTAAAGAATACGGAGAAGAGAAGTTTTACGGCGAGATAGGCGCGGCGCTTCACAGGCATATTTCTCAACTTATGGGACTTATGCCCGGCAGTATAATAAACGAAGATACGCCTGCATGGCTTGACAGCGCGAAAAGAACTCTCGATTTACGCGGCGACGATTCAACCGGTTGGGCGCTTGCTTACAGAATATTGTGTCGCGCAAGGTCGCATGACGGCGAAAACGCGTATAAATTACTTAACAAACTCTTATGCGAAAAGACCAACGATAATCTGTGGGACGAACACCCGCCTTTCCAGATAGACGGCAATTTCGGCGCGACGGCAGGGATTTCGGAAATGCTTTTGCAAAGCGTGAACGGCGGTAATATAACGCTTTTCCCCGCAATTCCCGAAAAATGGAAAAACGTTTCGTTTGAAAATTTAAGAGCGCGCGGAAATTTTGTCGTATCGGCAAAACGGGCGGGCGGTAAAATAGAAAATTGCCGTATCTGCTCGCTGTCGGGCGGAATGATTTCGATTGCCGCCGCAGGAGTCAAAGCGGTATCGGTTATTGACGTAAAAAGCGGAGAAAAGGTAAGTTGCCGATATAAAAACGGTAAAATGACGTTTGAAACCGAAAAGGGCAGAATTTACGAACTCACGGGCTTTACAAAAGTCGTTCCCGAAAAGCGGGTTAAAAATCTTACCGCAGCGTTCAGATCAGACGGCGTTATGCTTAAATGGAGCGGCGCGGGCGCAAAATACGCGGTATACAGAGCCGTTGAAAACGATAAAAAGTATAAACGCTTGACTGTTACCGAAAATCCGTTTTTTACCGATAATGAATTTTCACTTGAAAATAAAGCGCGGCTGACGTATAAAATAGTAGTCTCCGAAGGCGAATATTCTCAAAAATCCCAAGGAAAAGTCGTGTTTTTAAGTCCTGCGACCATACTTGAGAAAGAGCGTTACGAAAAGCGGCTTACAGTAAACAATATTTACGCAAACGAATGGAAATTAAGGTAGTTAAATATGAAACTTGATTTTAACGAATATAAAAAAAGTTTATGCTTTTTGGCTCGGTAAAAATATGGGCGGAACGATAGGCGCACAGCCTTTTAACCGAAAATAAAAAACGCCGAATATTTTCGGCGCGCATAATAAAAAACCGTATTGCGATCAGTCGCAATACGGTTTTTCGTTTTCAAGGTATTCGTTTAAAATTTCCGCCGCTATGCCCACGAGTTCTTTGCACGGGCGTTTTTTATAGTATTCCGAAGTGCGCGCTTCCGGGACGGGCGTTGAAGATTTTTCCGAAAGTCCAAGCAGTTCGCGGCATACTATAGAGCCGTTGATTTCTTTGAATTTTCCGCATAGCCGTTGAATAAGGGCGTAATGTTCTTTTTTAGCGGTAACGTTTTTCGGGTCGGAGTAACCTTTAAGCGCGCCGAGAACGATAACCATGCCGCTTATCGCGCCGCAAACTTCCCGTTGCCGACCTATTCCGCCGCCGAACGACGAAGAAATCATAGCCGCTGTTTTTTCGTCGATATTCATTAAATCTTTAAACGCAAGAACTACCGCCTGCGCGCAATTGTAGCCGCTTAAAAAATATCCTTCCGCAATTTCTTTTCTCGTCATATTCAGACCTTCTTATCAAAAACTATATCTTTTATAATCTCTCCCGCCGCAATAAGACCCGCGACGGACGGAACGAAAGACACGCTCGACGGCGCAATGCCGTTTCCTTTATATTCCGCGCTTTCTTCTCGGATTTTCAGCGGTTCTTCTTCCGTATAAACTACTTTAACGTCGGTTATTCCTTCTTCTTTTAAAAGTTTTCGCATTACTTTTGCAAGGGGGCAGACTTTCGTTGCCGAAATATCCGCAACCCTGAAAGCCGTCGGGTCGAGTTTGTTCCCCGCGCCCATAACGCTTATTACTTTTACGCCCGCGGCTTTTGCCCGTTTTATAATTTCGAGTTTTCCGGAAACGGTGTCGATAGCGTCGAGAACGTAATCGAAATCGGCAAAATTTATACCGTCGTTTACGCCTTTTAAAATAAACGCGTTTACGATATTTACTTTCGCCGCGGGGTTTATTTCCAGAATTCTGTCTTTCGCGGCTTCTGTTTTTTTAACTCCTAAAGTTTTTATCGTCGCGTATAACTGGCGGTTAAGGTTTGTTTCGCTGTAAACGTCGTTATCTATAAGCGTAAGCGTTCCCGTTCCGCTTCGCGCAAGCGCTTCGACCGCGTAACTGCCTACGCCGCCGAGCCCGAAAACCGCAATATGAACTTTTTTCAGTTTTTCTACGCCGCTTTTGCCTAACGCCATTTCGGTGCGGGTATAAATATCAGCCATTTATTTCTATCTCTTTTATAAGTTCAGGTAAAACGAGTTCGAATTCTACACCGTAGTCTACGGAATTTTTATCGTTTAAGGTAACCCTTATACATTCCGCGGTAAAATCAGCCGCAATCCGCAACGATTTTAAGAGAGAGTAACCGCGCATAAGACCGCCGAGAACCGCGCTCGAAAAAATATCGCCCGTGCCGTGATAACTTGCAGGCACGCGTTCGTTGAAGTAGGAAAAATATTCGCCTTTTACGCTGTCGTATCCGTAAACGCCGATTTTGCCTTCGTCAAAACTTACTCCCGTTAAAACCGCTGTTTTTGCGCCGAGCGCAACGAGTTTTTGAAGCATATTGCGGATATATTCTTCCGAATATCCGCTTTCAACGTACTTTTCACCCGTCATATACGACGCTTCCGTAAGGTTTGGAACTATTATATCGGCAACGCCGCACAGTTTTGCCATTTTTTTTGCAAATTCTTGTGTAAAACCGGGGTAAAGTTTGCCGTTATCCGCCATTACGGGGTCTATTAAAATAATATTGTTTTCCGTTTTGAATTCGGTAAAATAGTCTTTTACTATAGAAAGTTGCTCGTCGCTTCCGAGATATCCGCTGTAAAGCGCGTCAAAAGAAAACCCTTCGCGCTTCCAGTGTTCTTTGATGGGTTCGAGATCGCTCGTAAGATCGCGGAAGGTGTAATTTTTAAACATCGTGTGGGTTGAAAGTACCGCGGTCGGGACAATGCACGTTTCAACTCCGAACGCCGAAATAACGGGGAGAGCGACGGTAAGCGAGCATTTGCCAAGGCACGATACGTCCTGTATGGTTGCTATTCGTTTCATAATCATATTTTAACATAATTATTGCGGTATTGCAACGAGTTGAACGGCGGCTTTGCGGTTTTTACGAAAATTTTACGAAGTATATTTATTTTTCAATAAGGCACACTTAAATATATAGTCGCAATTTGCTTGTGACCTTGGGAGGTTAAATGTTAAATAAAGTAGAAATATGCGGCGTAGACACGTCTTCGCTGCCTAAAATCACGAGAAACGAAAGCGAAGAATTGCTTAAAAGAATAAAAAACGGCGACGAAAACGCAAAAAGCGCGTTTATTACGTCTAATATGCGTCTTGTTCTTTCTATAATAAAGCGGTTTCCCGGGGCGAAAGTTTCTACAGACGATATGTTTCAGGCAGGGTGCGTGGGGCTTATAAAAGCGACGGATAATTTCGATTTAAGCGTAGGAGTAACGTTTTCGACTTACGCCGTGCCTATGATAATAGGCGAAATAAAGCGTCTTCTTCGCGGGAACAACAGCCTGAGAGTTACGAGAAGTATCCGCGATACCGCGTACAAAGTTTTACAGGCGCGCGGCGAGTTGGAGCGTTGCGACGAGCAGGCAACGCCCCGTAAAATATCCGAAAAACTCGGTATAAAAGAAAGCGAAGTGGTTTACGCGCTTGACGCGATTTCAGACCCCGTTTCTCTTTACGAACCCGTTTACAGTAAAGAAGGCGAAGAACTTTTGCTTATGGACAGAATCGAAGACGAGAAAAACTGCGATGAAAAGTGGACAGAAAACGCGGCGTTGAAATGCGCCGTTGAAAAACTTTCCGACAGAGAGAAAAAAATATTGTATATGCGCTATTACGAAGGAAAAACCCAGACCGAAATTTCGGAAGAAATAGGTCTTTCTCAGGCGCAGGTTTCGCGCCTTGAAAAAAACGCGATAAACTCAATTAGAATAAATATTTCTTAAAAGCATTTAAAAACACTCTTTAAGCGAAAACTTAAAGAGCGTTTTTTTATAGGGACCCCATTCGTCTTCACCGGCGATAGCGAAAGGAATAGGTTATCAATTTTGAAACTTGCAAAAAAAGACTAAAATTATTTTTAGTCTTTTTTCTTTCTGGCTTTAGATATTTTCTCTTTTTTACATTCAGGACAACCACAATTCATAACTGTTCTAACATAAACAGAAGTTAACCAGCTATTTCCACATTTAGAACATACCCACCAATATTTTTTATTGCTTCTCGCATTTATTTCTGATGGTTTCTTATCATTCTTTGAGTAATCCCATTCTTTAGCAACTTGTGGGTATTGACTTTCTAAATCATTATATCCAACAAGCACTTTTTGACCTGAACAATATGGACAATTTCTTCCATTTGACCTATGAGCTGGAGAAGCGTACCATTCGTGATTTTTTTTACATATCCACCAAAATTTTCTATTTGAAAATGGCGGTATTGTTTCTGGGTTTATTCCTTTATTTTTATCCCAATTCCATTCATTTATAAGATTAGTTTTTGATATTGACTTTTCTTTTTCTTTACTTATAACATTTTGCAAAATATAAGAACTATCTCTTTCTAAATTAACATCTATCTTTACCTTTGAATTGATTATTGATAAAATCTGTTGCACGGCATTTTGTAATTCATCCAAATTTTTTCCATGGACATAAATTTTATGTGCACTGCTAGTATATTCTGGACAACCATATTCACGGATTCTTATAAGTTTTACATTCATTTTATTGCAAAGTTTATCTTTAGTTAAATCATTATTGATATTTTGGTGCCACTTTGAGCCATCATATTCTATTCCAATATTTAAAGACGGAATGTAAATATCTAGTTCATATCTGCCTAAAGGTTGATTCCTATAGTTTTCTATCAAATCAGGAAAAAGTTTGTTTACATAATATGAAATTATTTTTTCTGGATAAGAAGTTCTTAGTTCTTTATTACAATATGGACAACCTTGTTTATTTGTTGTTCTAGAATAAACAACAGCTTTCCAAGAATGTCCTCGTTTACATATCCAATTAATTGGTTTTTTACTGCCATATGTAATTTCGGTTGGTTTACAATCATTCTTTTCCCAATCCCACTCGCTAACCAACTTTGGATAAGTAGTAGCTAAATCATTATATCCAACAAGCACTTTTTGACCTGAACAATATGGACAATTTCTTCCATTTGACCTATGAGCTGGAGAAGCGTACCATTCATGATTTTTATTACAAATCCACCAGTATTTTTTGTTTGATTGTGGATACACAAGATCAGGAGTTATAACATTCTTTTTATAATTCCATTCTTTAGCAATAATTGGAAATAATGTTTGCAAACTTTTGTCTTTTGTTGCTGTTGTTAGTTTGATATTATTACATATTCTACATTTTGTGCCACTATTTCTATGAGAAATTTTAGTCATCCATTCATTGCCACATTTTAAGCATTTCCACCATGCTTTTTTACTGCTACCACATGTTAATTTGTCAGGGAAAATACCAAGAGCATTATTTTTCTCCCAGTCCCATTCTTCCATTAAATCTTTGTTATTTATTACATAATCTTTAGTCATACGTGTATTATAACATAAAAATAACAAAAAGTCCTGATTTGATTATATTTTTATGATGGCATTTAAACGTGTGCTTGTCTTGATACAAGTCTGTGTCGCTTCGCTCCACCGAAGACAAGCACACGACAAATAAACTCAGTTAGAAGAAAGAGTGTGTGCTGGCAGAGCAAACGCACGACACTCTTTCTCTTTTGTTTTTAGTTTAAACGGATATTTTTTGTTGTCAAGGTTAAAATGTATGTCTAATGATTATAAATATTAAAACAACAATGACAACCTATGACAACTGCATAATATCCGTTTTGTTGGCTGGTTAAGAGAGAATAAAAAACACTCTAACTTTTTCAAGTTAAAGTGTTGATTATTTGGCTAGTTTTAAAAGTCAGTGACTATCCCTAATATTTTTTAATTGTTATTTGCAGTTTTTCGAACAACTCTTAGTCTTTTTAGAAGAAGATTCGGAGTTCGAACGGTTTTTAGTTTTATTCATAATTCCCTCCCGCATTATTATGTGTATGATTATATATAATATACCTTTTTTCGACAAAAAATATCGGTTCTATATCGATAAAAATTTTCATATTTTATAACACGACGAGAAAAGGAGATTTAAAAATGAGCGATATGGAATATTCTAAAATGCTTGAAATACCCGTTAATACGTGCGACGTTATCGTTAAGCCTTATAAGCGCAGAAAGAAAAACGTAATAAAAGACGTTATCGAAAAAGTGAATTCCGAAAGCGGCGACGTTATTAAAAACGAAGAAACGATTTTACCCGAAAAGACCGAAAACCCCGCGCTTATCAAGCGTTTTTTCAGAAAAAAAGGAAATAATTCCAAGAAAAAAGCGGTGAAATCGAAATCGGTCAGATACGCCGAAAAAATTAAAAAACAAAAGCCAGACGAGCCGCGCGCAAACAGTAAATTCGATATCGTTTCCGTGCAGGTGGTAGCGGTGTTCGCGCTCGTTATAGGGATAATTCTTACTAATATTTTTTGGGAAGACAGCGGAATCAATAATCTTTTAAAACAGGTATTTAAAAGCGGCGACGTTAAAAACAGCGCTGCGTATACGAGTTTTTCGCCCGCTTCGCCTTCGAGAACCGACGAAGTTACTCTCGACGACGGCGTTATGAAAGTTGCGGCGGGAAGCGTTTATTCTCCGTGCGACGGCGAAATTGAAAAAACAGAAGAAAAGAACGGGAAATATACCGTAACTATTCGTCACAGCGATTCGTTTACTACAACCGTAAGCGGAATTGAATTTGCTTACGCTAAAACCGGAGAAAAAGTTTACTCAAACGTTCCGATAGGTTATTCGAGCGGAGAGATGACGGTGGTTATGTATAACGATAACGCGGCTATAACGTCGTTTAAGTTAAGCGGCGACAGGATTTTATGGATAAACTGAAATTCACGATTCACCCGTTGTTTTTCATTTTCGGATTGTACTTTGCCCTGACGGGCAAAGTATTTTCTTTTATAATTTTTACTCTTACCGCCGTAATTCACGAGTTAGGGCATTCGTTTGCGTCCGCAAGGCGCGGTTATACCCTTAACCGCGTGGTTCTAATGCCTTACGGGGCGGTTATCGGCGGCGATACGGAAGGTCTTTCCTATAAAGACGAAGCGGTAATTTCCGCCGCGGGTCCTATGACAAACGGGGCTATAGCCTTGTTTTTCGTTGCTCTTTGGTGGTTTGTGCCTGATATTTATCCTTACACCGAAACCGTGGTAACCGCAAACGCTTCGCTTGCGATTATAAATCTTTTGCCGTGCTATCCGCTCGACGGCGGAAGATTTTTATGCGCCACGCTTTCTCTTTTTATGAAAAGAAAAAAGGCGGTTTTGTTAACGCGGATTTTCGGAGTTTTTTTAGCGGCGTGCCTGCTTGCGTTGTTTATCGTTTCGTGTTTTTTTACCGTGAATTTTACCGTTTTGTTTTTCTCGCTTTTTATGTTTGCGGGCGCACTCGATAAAAGCAGGCAAAACCGATACGTTAAAGCGTTTGAAAATTACGCCGCTTCCGTAAAGCGCGCCGCCGAAGTTAAAACTTACGTTTTGCCGTATACGGCGAAGGTTAAAAGTTTGTATCCGATAATAGACGGGAATTATTATTACAGAATTATCGTTTCGGGAGAAGACGGAAAAATTTTATTTTCCGTAGAAGGAGAAAATCTTAAAAATCTGCTCGTTTACGGAAACGCTTATTCGGATATTTATGAAGAAATAAAAAAATTGCGAAAATAAAGTAAAAGGTTAAAGGGTCGTCGCAACGCGACGACCCCTCATTTTATCAGGCGAGTTTAACCACGGTCATACCTATATCGTTATAGTTGAGATCCGCTGTGCCCGCGTTTGTTAAGGTTAAAGTCGTGCCGGCTGTTGCGTTCACGATAACCGATTTCGACGTCGTTTCCTGAGTAGTGTCGGCGGTGATTATCGAAGAAACGGGGCTGCCGTTTTGATTAAGCGCAACGTTTGACGAAGCAGACGTTCCCGTTACGAAATAATTTACGAGATAGTATCCTTCGGGAAGCGTAACCGTTCCTCCCGAAACGGTTATGTCGGAAGAAGGAGTTTGCACGTTTTCCGTAATCTGGGCGGTCGCGCCCGCAGTCAGATTGCCTGACGTTGCGTTGGCAAACAAGGCGGTCGATTGCCCCGCAGGACCGGTCGGACCCGTAGGACCGACTGCACCCGTAGCACCCGTTGCGCCCGCAGGACCCGCAGGACCGGTCGGACCCGTCGGACCAACCGCACCCGTAGCACCCGTTGCACCGGCAGGACCCGCAGGACCGGTCGGGCCCGTAGGACCGACCGCACCCGTAGCACCCGTTGCACCGGCAGGACCCGCAGGACCGGTCGGGCCCGTAGGACCGACTGCGCCCGTTGCACCCGTAGCACCCGTAGCACCCGCAGG
>CAKQKI010000007.1 GCA_934248055.1 uncultured Clostridia bacterium
CAAGGACGGTAGTACTATACGTACACCGTCCGAGAATTTGCAAAAAAGCGCGTAAATTGCGGCGTTTTTGCAAGGTTCGTATTATTCTTGGCTGGCATAATGGGTGATAACTGTTAAAAATTTGAAAAAATTTAAAATAATGGCGAAAACGCTATTGACAACGGCATTTCGCAACATTATAATATATATATGTTTATTAAAGTTGACGCGTATTCCGCTAAATACGCAAAGGCGCTCGCAGACATTTATAATTATTACGTTGTAAACACAACGGCTACTTTTGAAGAGAAGCCGTTAAAACCGAGAGATTTTGCCAAAAGGCTGAAACTCATTTCCGCCAGATATCCCGTTCTCGTTCTCGTTTACGACGACGAACCCGTAGGTTACGCTTATCTTAACGAATTCAATCCGCGCTCTGCATACAGGCATACTGCCGACTTGTCTATTTATATAGACCGTTCATACACTTCTTCGGGTTTTGGCGAGAAACTGCTCGATAAACTTATAAGAATCGCAAAAGAACGCGGCATAAAGCGCATAGTTTCGGTAATAACCGAAGATAACGAAGCAAGTCTTTGTTTTCATGAAAAACAGGGTTTCAGAAATTGCGGAACGCTCGAAGGCGTAGGCGAAAAATTCGGAAAAACGTTCGGCGTTTCTTACTATCTTAAAACGATTTAACAGCCGATTTTTACGGCGATTTTTTTAAATTAAATTCATAAAGGACTAATATGCTTAAAGGAATATCAAAAATTGTAAGCCCTGAACTTATAAAAACGCTTTGCGAAATGGGGCATGGCGACGAAATAGTGATTGCGGACGGAAATTTTCCGAGCGCTAATTACGGAAAAAGAGTAATCCGCGCGGACGGGATAAGCGGAGCGGCAATGCTCGAAGCGGTGTTATCGCTTATACCGCTCGACTCGTATTCCGACCCCAACATGATTTTAATGGAACTTATGGATTGCGATAAGGGAAAAATAAATCCCGTAATATGGGAAAAGTATAAAAAAATCGCGGAAAAAGCGGACGAAAACGTGAAAATCGGTAATACCGAAAGATTTGCGTTTTACGAACGCGCCAAAAACGCGTACGCGGTGATCGCAACGGGTGAAGAAGCGGTTTACGCAAATATAATTCTGAAAAAAGGCGTAATTAAATAAAACGCCCGTATTTATTATAAAGCGACATAAGGAGAAAGAGAAATGGCAAAATCAAGGCTTATAGGCGATTATCCCGTTATCGGAATAAGACCGACTATCGACGGCAGGCGCGGCAAGATAAAAGTTCGCGAAAGTCTGGAAGATCAGACTATGAACATGGCTAAATCCGCAGCGAAACTCATCGAAGAAAACGTGTTTTATTCGAGCGGCGAACACGTTAAAGTAATAATTGCAGACACTACTATCGGCAGAGTTGCCGAAGCGGCGGCTTGCGCGGATAAATTCAGAAAAGCGGGGGTAGACGTTACGCTTACGGTTACTCCGTGCTGGTGTTACGGCGCGGAAACCATGGATATGGATCCGATGACGATAAAGGCGGTTTGGGGCTTTAACGGCACTGAACGTCCGGGTGCGGTTTATCTCGCGTCGGTTTTAGCAACTCACGCACAGAAAGGCTTGCCCGCGTTCGGAATTTACGGTCACGAAGTTCAGGAAGCCGACGATACGTCTATTCCTTGCGACGTAAAGGAAAAGATTTTGCGTTTTGCGCGCGCGGCGGTTGCGGTAGCGACAATGCGCGGTAAATCTTACTTGCAGATAGGCTCGGTTACGATGGGTATAGGCGGCTCGATAATATCTCCCGAGTTTTTCGAAGAATATCTCGGAATGCGCGTAGAAAGCGTTGACGAAGTGGAAATTATCCGCAGAATGACCGAAGGTATTTACGACAGAGCGGAATATAAAAAGGCGCTTGCCTGGGTTAAAGAAAAATGCAGACCCGATTTCGACAAGAACCCCGCCGAAATGCAAAAAACGCCCGCTCAGAAAGAAAAAGACTGGGAATTCACGGCAAAAATGGCGTGTATTATAAAAGATTTGTTCAACGGCAACAAGCGTCTTCCTAAGGGCAGAGAAGAAGAAATGGTCGGTCACAACGCGATTGTCGGCGGCTTCCAGGGGCAACGGCAATGGACGGACTTCTACCCGAACTGCGATTTCCCCGAAAGTATTCTTAACTCTTCGTTCGACTGGAACGGCGCGAGAGAGCCGTATATATTAGGCACGGAAAACGACACCTTAAACGCAACGAGTATGTTGTTTATGAAACTTCTGACGGGCAGAGCGCAGATGTTTGCAGACGTCCGTACCTACTGGTCGGGCGAAGCGGTGAAACGCGTAACGGGTTACGAAATCGAAGGTAAGGCAAAAGAAGCGGACGGCTTTATTCACCTTATCAATTCGGGCGCGTGCTGCGTCGACGCCTGCGGCGAAGTCAAGGACGAAAACGGCAACGCTACCATGAAAAAATGGTGGGAAGTTACCGATAAAGACATAGATACCATGATGAACGCTACTACCTGGCCGTATGCGGATTTAGGTTATTTCCGCGGCGGCGGTTATTCGAGCCGTTTCGTTACGCGCGCCGAAATGCCCGCAACTATGATAAGGCTTAACCTTATAAAAGGCTTAGGACCCGTTCTTCAAATCGTCGAAGGCTGGACTGTTAAACTTCCCGACGAAGTTACCGATAAACTCTGGAAGAGAACGGACTATACCTGGCCTTGCACCTGGTTTACTCCGAGAGTAACGGGCAAAGGCGCGTTCGTGAGCGCATACGACGTTATGAATAACTGGGGCGCGAACCACGGCGCGATTTCTTACGGGCATATAGGAGCGGATCTGATTACAATGTGTTCCATGCTGCGTATTCCCGTATGCATGCACAACGTAGACGAGAAAGATATTTATCGTCCCGCGGCGTGGAATGCGTTCGGAATGGATAAAGAAGGTCAGGACTACCGCGCGTGCGCGGCTTACGGACCTATGTATAAAAATATCAAGTAAAAACCGCGTATTTTTTTAAATAGCAACCGCGGGCAATCGCGCGCAAACACGATTGCCCGTTACCGTAAATATTTTTCGGCGTAAACGGCGCGGTTAGCCGCAAGCGACTTGTTCCGGCGATTTTAAGCGCAGTCAATTGCGGATAAAGGAGTAAATATGATAGATACTTTTCTTGTCGGAAAAAACGCAAGTCAAAAAACAAAAATTACCGTAAAAAGTCTGCTTTTTGTCGGTTTTGCGATTCTGGCTGTATTGCTTCCGCAAATAGCGCATATCGCTATCGGCGGCGATTCCGGCGTCAGATTTCTTCCTATGTATTTTCCCGTGCTTTTAGGCGGAATGATATTAGGTTTTAAAACGGGTGTTTTTCTCGGCATTGCGTCGCCAGTTCTGAGTTTTTTGATAACTTCGGCATTCGGAAACCCCATGCCCGCGCTCGTAAGGCTACCGTATATGATAGCCGAACTCACCGTGTACGCAGCCGTTTCGGGGGCTTTTTCAAAACTCGTGGCAAAACGCGGTCTGTGGGCGTTTCCCGCAGTTTTAGCGGCTGAAATTTCGGGCAGAAGTTTATTTTTGCTTTCGGCGTTTATATTCGAAAAGATTTCGCCCATATCGTTTTCGCTTGCTTTTTCTCAGGTTTTAACGGGAATTAACGGAATTATCGTGCAGACGATTACCGTTCCTTTGATAGTAATTGCTTTAAGGGAAATTTTGCTTAGCCGTAATAACGGGAATGAAAATGACTGATCTTAACGTCGCCGTTTCCGCGCTGAAAGGACATTCGCTCGCGCTTTGCAAAGAAGGAAAAGTAATAACGAGCGATAAACGCGGCGTTTTGCCGTGGTTGAATTTTCTTGAAGAAAACGTAAATCTGAACGGTTATTCGGTTGCGGACGCAGTCGTCGGAAAAGCGGCTGCAATGCTTATGGTAAAAGCGGGAGTTATAGCGGTGCATGCGGTCGTTATTTCTGAAAAAGGAAAGGCTTTTCTTGAGAAAAACGGCATTAAACCCGAATATAAAACTCTTGTTCCCGCGATAATCAACAGAGATAAAAGCGGGTTTTGTCCTATGGAAACGGCGGTTGAAAACGTCAGCGATGCAGAAGAAGGCGCGCTTATAATTAAAAAAAAGTTGCAAGAAATTCGCAACCCCGTAAAATTTAATTGACAATTTTCAGTTTAAGTGTTATTATATCACAGTCGGATGAAAATTCGGCGGTGCTGTTCGCCGCTGTGGCGGAACAGGCAGACGCAAGGGACTTAAAATCCCTCGGTGTAACAACCGTATCGGTTCAAATCCGATCAGCGGCACCAAATGAAAAAAGACGGGTTAACCCCGTCTTTTTTGTGCTGAAGGAGATCTCTTCCGTCGGCAGAGCCGACACTTTTTCCGAAATTGAAGGCTGAGAGAATGCATAAACAGCAAGCCCTTTCCCCAAAAGGAAAGTTGAAAACAAATGATGACGGGCAAGAATAATACAAATCTTACCCGGCATAAAGCGCAACAAGCATTATTTTTTAACGGGAGAATGTTATTCCCATAAGTCGGCTCCGGCGGTATCGACGTTTTTCTTGTTTTCTAAACCATTCTTAAAATCGTTAAGTGCGATTTGTCTGTCTATTTCAATAATCTTATCATTACACGCCTGTTTAAGCAGTTGAGTATTTTTTTTAGCAAGCGTGTAAATCAGCCACGCACATGCAACCGGTACCGCGCATAACAGCGCAATGCCCAGATTAGGCAGTAACGGTTTTAAAGACCCCGTGTATATATAAGTCAGAAGAACTCTTCCCGCGCAAATTCCTATGCCTGCGCCGAACAAATAACTTACACCGATATATAGTGTCTTTTTCAGACCCACTTTTTTTGACTTGCTTGCGTAATTTGCTCTATTCATCAATTCGAATTTGTAATTTATAGGTTTTTCGTTCGTCATTCCCGATAAATTTTTATTTTTAATTTCATCTAATTCTTGTTTGGTTTTCATAAATAAATCCCCCTTATTAGTTGTTTAGCGTGTAACAGCATATAAAGTATACGTCAAAATTGTAGTTTACGCACGGCTTAATTCTTCTTGCATAAATAAACGAGCATACTTATTATTTAGAATTATATATGAGTATTCTCATTTTGTCAATGAGTTTTTACATATTTTGGCATGCTTCGGAATTACGGCGTTTTAATAATGCGTTATTTTTGCCCGACGTAAATTTCGGAAAACAATTCTTTTTCTATTTCGGTTGCAAAGTCGGGCGAAACGCGCAAAAACACTTCGCTCGCGGGAATATAAATCTTTTTTTCTTTTTCTTCTGCCTTCTTAACGTTTTCGGGGTAAAAGCACCAGAGCGCCAACTTTTTAAAAATACTCATATTTCTTTCCTTATCGGTTTATTGTAATCCTATTATATGAAAGATAATATGACGTATGCTTGTCATAATTTAAAATAAAATAAATAAATTTGTCGGATTATTTATAAATTTTATCGTAAATATGCTTTGCGTAAGCGCCCGCAACGTTTATTCCCGTTATCGTTTCCACGCCTTTGAAAAAGGCGTTTGAATTTACTTCGCAGACCACGGGTTCGCCGTCAAAGCCTTTTAAAAAGTCTATTCCGCAATAATCTAACTTTAAAATCGTTGCCGTTTTTTCCGCCGCGGCTTTCATTTCGGAAGAAATTTCGGTTTTAAAGCCTTTGCCGCCGAGCGAAATGTTTGAGCGGAAATCCGTTTCCGATTTTCTTTTCATTGCCGCAATAACCTTGCCGCCAACGACGATCACGCGTGTGTCTTCTCCGGCGGAAGAAGAAACGAATTCTTCAAAAATATGCGGGAAAGGTTTAACTTTTTCTGCTAAACTAATAAGTTCTTCGCGATTATCCGCCTTATAGACGCCTTTTCCGAGAGAGCCGAAACTTTCCTTTACCACGACGGGATAGCCGAGTTTGTTTTCGATTTTTTCAATCGTTTTTATAGAAATGGGAGAATTGCGGTTGTAGCATAAAAGCCCGGGCAGGGTTTTTATAAGATTTATTCCCGAACCCGAAAGGGCGATATAAGTAAGCATTTTATCGTCGCACGTTTCAATTGCCTTTGCGGAATTGAAAAGGGGCAGTCCCGTTTTTTCGAGCATGTTTGAAAGATACTTGTCTTTATCGAGAAAAATGCAGAAATCGTATCCTGAAATTTCCGACGTTACGCGGGAATTGTCTATATGCAGCGGAAATTCCGCTCCCGTTTTTACGGTTATGAAAACGTCAAAGCGCGCAAATTCTTCGGTAAGTCTTTTTACCTGATTTTCTATCGACGGATTATTAAGATACGCGTTTACTATTATAAGACCCTGCTTCAACATTTCTAATATATTATATCCGCAAAACCCGATAAAGTCAATCGCGCGCGGCAACGAAAAAACGTCCGCCGCAAAAATTTTTTTAATTTTTTTTAAAAAACAGCCGAAAAACGTTTGACAATATCAAAAAAGTATTGTATAGTTGATGACAAATCAGGAATAGAGGCGCAGTCTTTATGACAAACCGTAACAGAGGCTCTGGTTACGGCGGGAAAGGAAAGATTGCCGAAGAAAGTACGCTTCCTCAAAGTTTGCTTATCTGGGCGCAAGGGTAATACCTTTGCGACTGTCGCGGAGAAATCCGCGTTGCGCTATTGAATATTACGACGGTTGCTTTTGTTTTCGGTCACGATATTTAATGGTATCGTGATTTTTTTATCCGAAAATTTTTTAAAAGGAGAATATATTATGAAAAAATTCTTAACTTTTTTGGTTTCCGTCATAATGACGGCGAGCGTGCTTTCTTTTACCGCTTGCGGCGGCAATAAAGGAAAAGATATAAGCGGAGCAAAAAGCGTTGCGGACCTTGCGGGCGCGAAAATTTCCGCGCAATCGGGTACGTTTCACGAAACGGCCCGTTCGCAGATAAAGGACGTAAAAGGCGCGATTTACAATGATTTCGATCAGATGTACGTCGCTTTGACTTCCGGTGCGATCGACGGTTACATTGCAGAAGAACCCACCGCGCTTAATTTAACTCTTAAAAACAGCAAAATAGGTTATCTTCCTTTTATAAACAACGAAAACGGCTTTAAAGCAACTTACGACGATACGGCAATCGCTATAGGTTGCCGCAAAGGCAGCGACTGGCCCGAACGCATAAATCCCATACTCGAAGGCATTTCTGAAGAATCGAGAATCGAACTTATGAAACAGTGCGCAAGAGTAGGTGCGGGCGTTGAAAATATCGACGCTTACGCCGTATCGAACGCCGCTCCCGAAACTACGAGCGGAACGCTGAAAGTCGCTATGGAATGCGCTTACGCGCCGTTCAACTGGACTCAGACCGATAATAAAAACGGCGCCGTTCCCATTGCGAGCAAAGGTTCGGAAGGTCTGTATGCAAACGGCTTTGACGTTCAGATTGCAAAATACGTTGCAAACGCTCTCGGTTTAAAACTCGAAATCCACGCGATAGAATGGGGCAGTCTTATTCCCGGAGTAAAAGCAGGCACTTACGATCTTATCGCAGCGGGTATGTCTCCCACCGCCGAAAGAAGAGCGGAGGTAGACTTTACCACGAATTATTATTCGTCTAATCTCGTTGTAATTTACAAAAAAGCATAATCGGGTTAAAACGCAGTCGCTTGCGGTTAACGCCCGACAGGCATTAAGGATAAAGAAATGGGTTTTTTTCAAAACGTCTGGTCTATTTTAACAAAATATTACGTGTTTTTATTGCGTGGCGTGGGCTATACTCTGTTACTTTCTTTAACAGGCACGCTTGCGGGTCTTCTGATAGGGCTTCTGATAGGAGTTTTCCGTACTATTCCCGAACCGAAGCATAAATCCGCAAGAGCAATAAAAAAAATCGCCGACTTTATTCTGTCTGCGTATATCGAAGTTTTCCGCGGTACGCCCATGATGGTTCAGGCAATGGTCATTTACTGGGGTTACGCTTTTGCAAGCGGCGGCAATACTTTGCCGCTTATTCCGTCGGGTATTTTAATCGTGTCTATCAACACGGGCGCGTACATGGCGGAAATCGTCCGCGGCGGTATAATTTCGATAGATAAAGGGCAGTTCGAGGGCGCGCACGCCGTGGGTATGACGCATTTTCAAACGATGACGCGCGTCGTTATTCCGCAGGTTTTACGCAATATTCTGCCGTCGGTAAGCAACGAGTTTATAGTCAACGTGAAAGACACTTCCGTTCTTAACGTAATAGGCGTTACTGAATTATATTTCTTTGCGGGAAAGATTTATAAACTTAACCTTCAACTTTTTGAAACTTATCTCATCGTTTGCGTTATTTACTTTATTCTTACGTTTAGTATTTCCCGACTTCTTCGCTTTATCGAAAAGAAGATGGACGGAAATAAAAATTACACCGTGTTCGGTTCTCAATCCGATCCGCAAGCCGAAATTCGCGTGGGGGAAAATTAAATGAGCGATTGCGTTATAAGAGTAGAAAATCTCAGAAAATCCTTCGGCGATAATTCCGTTTTAAAAGACGTTTCGTTTTCGGTAAACCGCGGCGACGTTATCTCCGTAATAGGTCCGTCGGGTTCGGGAAAAAGCACGATGTTAAGATGTATTAACCTTCTTGAACGGTACGACGGCGGCAAAATATTGTTTCACGGAGAAGACATAACCGATAAAAGCGTTAAACTTACCGAATACCGCGCCAAAGTGGGAATGGTTTTTCAGTCGTTCAATCTTTTTAATAATATGAACGCGCTTGAAAATTGCGTAAGTCCGCAGGTTGCCGTTTTAAAGCGCGACAAAAAATACGCCGCCGAAGTAGCCGTTTCTTACCTTGAAAAAGTAGGAATGGGCGCGTACAGAAACGCTCGCCCGTCGCAACTTTCGGGCGGGCAGAAACAACGCGTTGCCATAGCGCGCGCGTTGTCTATGAATCCCGAAGTTATTCTGTTCGACGAGCCTACTTCCGCGCTCGATCCCGAAATGGTGGGAGAAGTGCTTTCCGTTATGAAAGACCTTGCGGAAAGCGGGCTTACCATGATCGTGGTAACTCACGAAATGACTTTTGCAAGAGACGTGTCCGATAAAGTTATTTTTATGGACGGCGGAGTGATAGTGGAAGAAGGTCCGCCGTACGAAATTTTCAACGCGCCGCGCGAAAGACGCACGCGCGAGTTTTTGCACAGACTTCTATCAGAGTAAAAAAACCGCTTTTTAAGCGGTTTTTTTGCGCCGTAAAAGCGGCGTTATTATAAAATTTTAACGATTTGCGGCTCAGCCGAGTTTTATTTTTTCAAGATCTTTAAGCCATTCGGAATTGCACGCGTCGGAAGGCATTCTGAAATCTCCGCGCGGCGACAGCGAAACGGAGCCTATCTTCACGCCGTCGGGAAGGCACGAACGCTTGAATTGCTGAGCAAAAAATCTCTTATAGAAATTAACGAGCCATTTATATAAAACTTCGTCCGAAAATTTATTGCAAAAGGCGATTTTAGCCACCCTGAAAATTTTTGACGGCTTGTAACCGAGCCTTATAGTATAGTAAAGATAAAAATCGTGCAGAATATACGGCCCCACGATATTTTCGGTTATCTGCACTATTTCTCCGTTTTCGGCGGGGATAAGTTCGGGAGAAACGGGGGTTGCGAGTACGTCGGAAAGAATTTCTTTTAAAACCCTATCCGATTTTTCGGCTTCGTGGCTTATAAGATAGCGAATAAGCGTTTTCGGAACGGAAGAGTTCACTCCGTACATACTCATGTGGTCGCCGTTATAAGTCGCCCAGCCGAGAGCAAGTTCCGAAAGGTCGCCCGTGCCTACAACCATTCCGCCCGTTTTATTCGCAATATCCATCAAAACCTGAGTTCTTTCGCGCGCCTGAGAGTTTTCGTAAGTTACGTCGGTAACGCGTTCGTCTTGCCCGATGTCTTTAAAATGCTGAATCACCGCTTTTGAAATATCAACTTCTTTAAGGGTAACGCCGAGCGATTCGGAAAGTTTCACCGCGTTGCTTTTTGTGCGGGCGGTAGTGCCGAAACACGGCATGGTTACGGCGATTACGTCTTTAACGTTGCGGCGCAAAAGGTTCATCGAGCGTACCGCCACGAGAAGGGCAAGGGTACTGTCAAGTCCGCCCGAAACGCCTATAACGAGCGTTTTTGCCCGTGCGTGTTCGACTCGCGCGGCAAGAGCGGTCGACTGCATGGTGAGAATTAGTTCGGAGCGGTTTTCAACGTCTTTTTTATCCTGCGGAACGAAAGGCGTTTCGGAAAAATATCGGTTTGTAATTTCTCCGCTCAGATCGAGCGAAAACCTTATCCGCCTGTATTCCGACGAGATTTCCCCGTCGTAATCGGATACTTTGCTTCTTTCGAACGCAAGAAAGTCAACGTCTATATCGGCAACGGTAAGACCGCTTGAAAACAGCGGACTTTCCTGCAGAATTTTACCGTTTTCCGCTATTATGGAGTGTCCTGAAAAAACGAGATCGGTGGTCGATTCGCCGTAGCCGGAATTAGCGTAGATATAGGCGGTTGAAGAAGTTCCCGATTTTGCCGATATTAAAGTTCTTCTGTACTCGGCTTTTCCTATAACTTCGTTGCTGCACGACAAATTTACCGTTATGAACGCGCCGTTTTTTGCGTGGATTGCGGACGGCGAAACGGATACCCACATATCTTCGCATATTTCCGCCGCTATCGTAAAGTTATCGCCGTTTTCGCATTCGTATATAATATTTTTACCGAACGGAACGGGTGCGCCGTCTATATAAACTTCGCTTAAATCGTCGTCCGCGCACTTAAAATGGCGTTTTTCATAAAACTCGTTATAATTAGGAAGATAAGTTTTAGGGGTTATTCCCAAAATTTTACCGTCCGAAACGGCAGCGGCAACGTTATACAGGTTTCCGTTTTTGCGTATCGGCAGCCCTACGAACACGAATATGTTTTTGCCGAGCGAAAAATCTCTTATTTCTTTAAGACCTTTTAACGCGGCGTCAAGAATCGTTTGCTGATAAAAAAGATCGCTTAAAGTATAACCCGTTAAACAAAGTTCCGGAAAAACCACGAGTTTGATTCCGAGCGATTCCGCTTCGCTTATATATCTTTCGATTTCGATAACGTTTTCGGTAACGTCGCCGAGTCTGACTCGCGGAGTGCAGGCGGCAACTTTAATAAACCCGTCGAACGCGTGTTTTTCTCCTTCGTCGCGCGTTAAAGCGGCGGTTAATTTTTCAAGCGTTTCTATTTTAACGCTTTTGGTCCCGCGGGAAAGTATTTTGTTGAGAGTTCCGAGCGGAATTCCGCTTCTTTCGGATAATTCGCACGCGGTGAGTTTCAATCTGCTTTTCTCTTTCAGTATTTCTTCCAAATTTAAAACTTTCATAATTGAATTATACCGCTTTTATATGAATTTGTAAAGTATTTTATATTTTTTAATAATTTTATATGAAAATATTTATACGGTTTACCGTTTTTTATAATTTGAGAAAAATTATATAGTTTGTCCGTAAAAAACTAAATACTGTATTTTGTACGCCGACAAAATACTTTTTGTTTTTTGTGCGCAAACAGTTGTATTTTAAAATATAATGTTATATGATAGATGCATGTATATAAGCACGAGAGGCGGGGAAAGATTACCCGCAAGCAAAGCGATAATAAAAGGTCTTGCGTGCGACGGCGGTTTGTTTTTACCCGAAAAGATTGAAAAAATAGACGTTAAAGCCGCGCTTTATAAGACTTATTGCGAAATCGCCGAAGAAGTTTTTAAAATATTTTTCGACGATTTTACGCCAGACGAGATAAAGTATTGCGTTTCGTCGGCGTATAACGCGGATAATTTCCGCGACGAAATCGCGCGGGTTAAAAATTTCGGCAACGTTTCGTTTCTCGAATTGTGGCACGGACCTACGCTCGCTTTCAAAGATATGGCTTTAACGGCGCTGCCGTATCTTATAGAAGTGGCGAAAAAGAAAAACGGAGTAAGCGACAAGTCGCTCACGCTCGTTGCTACTTCTGGCGATACGGGCGGCGCGGCTCTTTCGAGTTTTATGAAAAACCCCGCGTTTTCGACTATCGTGGTTTATCCGCGCGGCGGCGTTTCGGAAATTCAGGAAAAGCAAATGCTTTACTATTCCGACGAAAAAACTTCGGCTTACGCATATAACGGAAATTTCGACGATTGCCAGAACCTTGTAAAAGATATTTTTTCAAAATACCCCGAAAATAACGGCGTTTCTCTGATTTCCGCTAATTCGATAAATATAGGAAGGCTCGTTCCGCAAGTCGTTTATTACGTTTACGCTTATTCGGAATGTCTGAAAAAGGGATATATAAACGACGGCGAAAAATTATCCGTTTGCGTGCCTACGGGCAATTTCGGTGATATTTTCGCGGCGTATCTTGCAAGAGAAGCGGGCGTTCCGATAGGGAAGTTTATATGCGCTTCGAACGTAAACAACGTTCTTACTGATTTTTTCGAAAGCGGCGTATACGACAGGAAAAGAGAGTTTAAAAAATCTAATTCTCCCGCAATGGACATACTCGT
Organism: uncultured Clostridia bacterium; assembly: GCA_934248055.1. GTDB lineage: Bacteria > Bacillota > Clostridia > Christensenellales > Borkfalkiaceae > HGM11412. The sequence goes on from CAKQKI010000007.1 coordinate 12,557, forward strand.
TTCTTCAAATCTCGAAAGGTTGCTGTATTACGCGGAAAATAAGAACGCCGCCGCGGTTTCCGAATATATGAACGGACTGAAAAACGCGGGTAAATTCAAAATAAACGAAAATTCCCGTAAAAACCTGACCGATTTTTCAGCGGCGTACTCTACCGAAGAAGAAACGGTAAAGGCGATTAAAAAAGCGTATGACGAACTCCGCTATCTTATCGATCCGCATACGGCAGTCGCGTACGATTGCTATAATAAACTCAAAGTAAAAGAAAAAACGCTTATCGTGTCTACCGCAAGCCCGTATAAATTCCCCGAAACGGTTTCCGAAGCCATAGGTCTTAATAAAAGAAAAAGCGAATTTTTATTGATTCGCGATATTGCGCGCACGGTCGGCGAAAAAGTGCCTTACGGCATTAAAAAACTCGAAAAAAGCGTAAAAAAGCCCTGCGTTATATCGGAAGCGGAGTTAAGAGAAGCGGTGCTTATGAAACGTAACGCCGTTCAGGTTACCGTTCCTTGCACTACGGCGAATTTAGGTTCGGCGTTCGATTCGGCGGGAATGGCGTTATCGCTTGAAAATTCCTTTTTATTCGAGCGTTGCGAAAAAGACGATACCGACGGAAACGAAAGCGACAACCTTATTTTAAAGGCGTATAAACGCGTTTTTGAAAAGTCGTGCGGAGAATATATCCCCGTAAAAATAACCGAAATTAAAAACGAAGTGCCTTGCGCAAGGGGTCTCGGCAGCAGCGCAACCTGCGTGGTAGCGGGCGTTCTCGCCGCAAATTACTTTTTGAAAGACGTTTATTCCCGAAACGAACTTCTGCGATTTATGACGGACGTAGAAGGGCATCCCGACAACGTTGCCCCCGCGTTTCTCGGCGGACTCGTAAGCGCCGTGGATTTAAAAGATAAAATTATCGCGGTACGCGAAAAAGTCTTTAAAAAACTTAAAATTTTTGCGCTTATTCCCGATTTCGAGTTATCGACGGCAAAGTCGAGAAAGGCTCTTAAAAAGGAATATACTCTTAAAGAAGTAACGTATAACCTGTCGCGGGCGGCAATACTTTCCCGCGCGATGGAAACGGGAAATATGAATTTAATAAAAGAAGCGGTTAAAGATTGCATTCACGAGCCTTATCGTTATCCGCTTATAAAAGGCGGATACGAAATGAAAGCGGCCGCCGAAAAACTCGGATACGCCGTCGCGGTGAGCGGCGCGGGGCCTGCTCTCATCGCTTTCGGCTACGGTAACGGTTTTAAAAAAGAAATGATTAAAAACGGCGGCGGAGCGAAATGGGAAATAAAAGAATTAAAAGTAATAAACAAAGGAGCGACGATAAATGGTAAGTGAATTTTTAATGATACACAAAGACGTGTTGCCGCCGTGTTACGAGCAGGTGGTAAAAGCAGTAAGGTTGGTTGAGCAGGACGGAAAAAGCGTAAGCGACGTTTGCAAGGAAACGGGAATAAGCCGTTCTACTTTTTATAAGTATAAAGACAAGGTTTTCGAACTTTCCGGAAATCTCGGAAGAAAGGCGATAATTTCTTTCAGAACGGAAAACGAAAAAGGGGTGCTTTCTAATATCCTTAACGAAATAGCGAACTTTAACGGCAATATTCTTACCATAAATCAGGATATGCCCATACATAACGTAGCGTATATAACCATAACGCTCGAAACGGACGAACTTGCAATATCGGTTTACGAACTTATATCTGGTTTGAGAAAAGTACCCAAGGTAAAAGACGTAAACTTGCTTGCGTTTGAATAAACAAGGGGGTAAATAAATGAAAATAGGACTTTTAGGCTGCGGCACGATAGGCGGCGGCGTACTCGAACTCGTAGACGGTCTGAACCGAAGCGATATAAAAATAGTAAAAGTATTCGATATGCCCTGTAAAAAACCTTTTCTTAAAGAAAGGTTTGCAGAATCCGCCGACGATATAACTTTAAATCCCGAAATCGACACCGTGGTTGAAGCGATGGGCGGCGACAGGTTTCCTTACGAATGTATAAAAAAGGCGCTTTTATCAGGGAAAAACGTGGTTACTTCGAATAAAGAAGTGGTAAGCGTTCATTTCGAAGAGTTTTATAAAACAGCAAAAGAAAAAGGAGTGTATTTTTTGTGCGAAGCGTCCGTCGGCGGCGGAATACCGCTTATATGCTCTGTTATCGACGAGTTGAAAGTAAATTCCGCAAACCGTATTTACGGCATTATCAACGGCACCACGAATTACGTTTTAACGCGTATGCGCGAAGACGGGTTGACGCTCGAAAAGGCGCTTGAAATCGCAAGAGAACTCGGTTTTGCCGAGTACGACGCTACCGCAGATCTCGAAGGTCTCGATATGGTAAGAAAAATCTGCATACTTTCTTCCATCGCGTATAAAGGTTACCTTCCTTACGATAAAATCGTTCACAGCGGTATATCGAAAATTAAAAGAGAAATACTCGAAGATATTAAAAAACGGGGCTATAGCCTTAAATTCGTTGCGGAAAGCAGGCTTGAAGGCGATACGGTAACGGTTGCGGTAGAACCGGTTTTAATAAAACCCGAAAATCCGCTTAATACGGTAAATTATGAATACAACGCGGTGTACGTCGACTTTTCAAACAGCGGCACGTTGGGTTTTTACGGAAAAGGCGCGGGAAAATTTCCTACAGCCGCCGCTATGGTTTCCGATCTTATGCGAATAAAAGAAGGCGCGGCTAAATATTATTTTGAATGCGAACGAAGTATTAAAGTTGAAAATTTCCGCAAAAAAGCGTCGTATTACGCGTTTGCGGACGGAAAAGGCAAAATCGGCGGATATGAAGACGGCGATTACGAATTTATTGCGAGAATTTTTTGAAGGTGAATAAAATGAATAAAAAATACAACGTAGCGGTTGTCGGAGCGACGGGGCTTGTCGGTTCGACGTTTTTAAAGGTCCTTGACGAATACGATTTCCCCATATCCCGTCTTACGCTTTTCGCGTCTGAAAAAAGCGCGGGAAAAACCGTAGAATTCAAAGGAAAAGAATATAAACTCAAAAAACTCGAAAAGGGTTGTTTCGAAGGCGTGGAAGTCGCATTGTTCAGCGCGGGCGGAAAAGTCAGCGAAGAATGGGCGCCCGAAGCGGAAAAAAGCGGCGCGGTGGTTATAGACAATTCGAGCGCGTTCAGAATGGTTAAAGAATGCGCGCTTATCGTTCCCGAAATAAATATTTCGGCATTTGACGGCGCGCGAAAAATAATCGCAAATCCGAATTGCAGTACCATTCAGTGCGTGTTGCCGTTAAAGCCGTTGAAAGATAAATTCGGCTTAAAAAGAGTAATTTATTCAACCTATCAGGCGGTTTCGGGCAGCGGACAGAAGGGTAAAAACGATTTAATCCGCACGCTGAAAGGCGAAAAACCCGAGTTTTATCCTTACGATATTTCAAAAACCTGTATTCCGCATATCGACGTTTTCACCGATAACGGTTACACGAAAGAAGAAATAAAAATGATAAACGAAACGCGTAAAATACTCGATTTACCGAACCTTCCCGTGTCTGCAACGTGCGTTCGCGTTCCCGTTTTAAACGCACACGCCGTTTCGATTGCGGCAGAACTTGAAAAACCGTTTACGCTCGACGAAATAAAAAAGGCTTTCGCGGAGCAAAAAGGAGTGGTGGTTGCAGACGATCCCCAAAACAACGTTTACCCCGTATCGACGATGGCAAACGGGAACGACAGCGTATACGTAGGCAGAATAAGAAGAGATTTATCCTGCGAAAACGGAATTTTATTTTACGCCGTGAGCGACAATATCCGTAAAGGCGCGGCTTCCAACGCCGTGCAGATAGCGGAAGAACTTATCAAAGAGGATAAAATATGATAACCGTTGCAAAATTCGGCGGCTCGTCTGTGGCGAGCGCCGCGCAATTCAGAAAAGTAAAAGAAATAATCGACGCCGATAAAAAAAGAAAGGCGGTAGTGGTGTCTGCTCTCGGCAAGAGATTCAAAGGGGATAACAAAGTAACCGATTTACTCTTTCTTCTCTCCGCGCATATCCGCTACGGAGTGGACTGTTCGGCCGTTCTGAATTCTATTTTCGAGCGTTACGAAGAAATACGCAAAGAACTCGGAATAAGCGTCGACTTAAAACGCGAATTCGACGTTATTAAAGAGAATATTGCGCGCCGAGCGAGCGAAGAGTATATAGTAAGCCGCGGCGAATATCTTTGCGCTAAACTTATGGCTGAATATCTCGGATTTTCGTTCGTGGACGCAGCCGAAATAGTTTTTTTCCGTTACGACGGCAAAATCGATTATGAAAAAACGGGCGAAGCGGTGAGAAGCGCGTTTGAAAAGGTAGGAAATATCGTCGTTCCCGGGTTTTACGGCGCGTATCCAACGGGCGAAATAAAATTATTGTCGCGCGGGGGATCGGATATAACGGGTTCGTTGCTTGCCATGGCGCTCGGCGCGGAAAAATACGAAAACTGGACCGACGTGAGCGGAATGCTTTCCGCAGACCCTAAAATAGTCAAGGACCCGAAGGGAATAAAAGAAGTTACTTATTCCGAACTTCGCGAATTGTCGTATATGGGCGCGAGCGTTCTTCACGAAGAAACCATTTTTCCGATAAGAGAACTCAATATTCCCATTCATATTTTAAACACTAATCGTCCCGACGACGAAGGCACGATGATTTTAAAATCGTCAAACGACAAAAGCAGTATAATAACGGGAATTGCGGGCAAAAAAAACTATCGTGCGTTTACCGTGTTAAAAGAAATAAGCGCTGATAAGTTTGCGGTGATAAGAAAAGCGCTCGATACTTTCGCGTCGTTCAAAGTTGCCGTCGAGCATATTCCCACGGCTATAGACTCGTTTACGGTTATCGTAGACGGAGCAAGCGTTGAAAAAATAGTTTACGACGTTATAAGCGAACTTAAAAAAATAGACGGCGTTATTTCGGTTGAAGTAGATAACGACCTTGCTCTCGTTGCGGTCGTAGGAAGAAACATGGCGCTTAAACCGGGTATGTCGGGAACGCTTTTCTCGATTTTCGGAAAGAACGGAATAAACATTAAAACGATTGCGCAGTCCGCAAAAGAAATAAGCATAATCGTGGGCGTTTCTAACGAAGATTTCGAAAACGCCGTGCGTGCCATTTATAACGAAGTGGTTTTATAATTATTTTTGGCTGGTATTCAAGAAAATATAACAGCCGCAACTCCACATCGGAGTTGCGGCTGTCGTTTATTACGTGAGTTTTATTGTTTGAACCAGGTTGACGGCGCAACGAGTATCAGAAGGGGATAAATTTCAAGTCTGCCGAGAAGCATTGCCGCCATTAAAAGCAATTTGCTAAGCGGCGCGTACGCGGCGTAACTCGACATGGGGCCGACCACGCCGAGTCCCGGACCTATGTTATTGAAGCACGATACCGTCGCGCTGAGATTCGTTTCTATCGAAAATCCGTTAAACGACAGCAAAAGGAAAATCACGCTGATTATTATCATATAGATAGAGAAATACGAAGTAACGCCGTTTACCGTGCTTTCGTCTACCTGTTTTCCTTCGAATTTGATAACGTCTACGGTGTTAGGGTTGAGCGTATGCCTGATGCCCGAACGGATTTTTTTAATAAGCAGAATAAATCTCGAAACTTTCAGACCGCCGGCGGTCGAGCCTGCCGAACCGCCGATAAACATAAGGAGAAGAAGTATCGTTTTCGACGCTTCGTTCCACTTATTGAAATCGGCCGTAGCAAACCCCGTTGTGGTTATAACCGACGAAACCTGAAAGAACGCCGTTTTTACCGTGTCGATAAAGCCCGCGCAGGTTGAGTAAACGTTGAACGCTATGCCGACGGTCGCCGCAAGAATTATAAAAAGATAAACGCGTAATTCCGTGCTTTTAAGCGCGGTTTTTATTTTGCCTATTATAATAAGAAAATACACGTTGAAGTTTATACCGCATAAAAGCATAAAAACGGCTATCGTCCACTGAATAAAGGAATTGTATCCCGCAAGACTGTCAGGCTTTATTCCGAAACCGCCCGTACCCACCGTTCCGAAAGTGTGAATCGCGCTTTCAAAAGGAGTCATTCCGCCGAAAAGAAGCATAATGAACAGGGCGGCGGTTATGCCCACGTATATAAGGTAAAGAATTTTGGCGGTGTCTTTCGAGCGGGGAACTATTTTGTCTACGAGAGGCCCCGGCATTTCCGCACGGAGAACGTGCATCGTTCTGTCCTGCGTTTTCGAGCCGAACGCCACTACGAACACGATAATTCCCATACCGCCGACCCAGTGAGTGAAACTTCGCCAGATAAGCGCGCCGTGCGAAAGCGCCGTTACGTCTTCTATAACCGAAGCGCCCGTCGTCGTAAATCCGCTTACCGTTTCGAAAAGCGCGTCGATAAACGACGGAATTTCTCCGCTTAAAACAAACGGAAGCGCGCCTATCAGCGATAAAACTATCCAGGCAAGCGCAACCGAAACAAAGCCTTCTTTGGAAAAATAAGCGCGGCTTTTAGGCTTTATAAGATAAGTTGCCATAAGTCCGACGACTATCGCCGCCGTCATTACGACGGAAAACCAGAAAGCCGTTTTGTATTCGCCGTAAGCAAGCGAAACAACGCCCGGAAGTATCATCAGAACTCCTTCCGCCGCTACTACTTTGCCCACGGTGTTTATAACCATTCTATGATTCATAAACTTTCCTTTCAGGACTGTTGTCTTACGATAACGTCCGATAAATCGTATAAACTCTGCCCCGCGGTTATTACTATTACTTTGTCGCCCGCGGCGATTTTGTCTTCTCCGCCGGGGATAATAGTTTTGCCGTCGCGTATTAAACCCGCGATAATGGTTGCGGGGGTAAACTGCAGTTTTTTAAGCGGCACGCCTATATATTTAAAATCGCTCATAACCCCGAATTCCGCGGCTTCGGCTTTTCCGTTCATAAGAGAATAAAGATTTTCTATCTTCGTGCCTTTCGCGCCCTGAAGAGAACGGGCGTATCTTACGAGAACGTCCGCCACGATTTCTTTCGGGGTAATAATCGTTTCAAGCCCCGCTTTTTCAGCCATATCGCAGAGTTCGTCGCGATTGATTTTGGTAAGCACTTTTCCCACGCCTTTATCGGCGGCGTACATGCTCATAAGAATATTTTCTTCGTCTTTACCCGTTAAAGAAACGAACGCGTCCGTCGTTAAAACTCCGTTTTCGGTTAAAAGTTCGTGCGACATGCCGTCGCCTTCTATAATCGTCGCTCCGCTTGGCAAAATGGCGCACATTTCCTCGCACTTTTGCCTGTTTTTTTCAATAATTCTTACCGGAGTTTTCGACGAAATAAGAAGTTCGGAAAGATAAAACGCCGTCTTGCCGCCGCCGACTATAATAACGTCGCGTATGGGGCGTTTTAAAAAATTCATCATTTTTAAGAGTTTGTGGCTTTCCGTTATCGAAGCGATAACGCCTATTTTATCTCCTTCTCTGAACACGAACGAGCCGTTGGGAATAAAAACTTCTTCGCCGCGCAGTACGGCGCAGATTAAAAAGTCAAGCGGATATTTTTTTCTTAATTCGCAAAGCGGAACGTTGATTAAAGGACTGTCTGACTTAAGAATGAGTTCCGCCATTTCAAACAGGCGGTTGGAAAACGTTTCGACTTTCGTTGCGGAAGGCAGTTTTATTATATTGAAAACCGTCTGCGCGGTTAAAAGTTCGGGGTTTATCGTGAGCGACAGTTCGAGTTGGTCTTTTATATATTCGAAACCTTTGCTGTTGAATTCGTAATCTCTCGTTCTCGCAACGGTGTGAGCCGCGCCCATTTTTTTAGCGATAAAACAGGAAAGCATATTGAGTTCGTCAAGACTCGTTACCGCTATAAACAAATCGGCTTCCGCCGCACCCGCGTCTTTTAAAATATCGAACGACGCGCCGTCGCCGCACATGCCGATAACGTCAAAAGTGTCGGTAACGTTTTCGATAACGGTTTTATTGCTGTCTATAACCGTAACGTCGTGCTTTTCTTTAAGCATGCTGATTATAATTGCTTTGCCGATTTTACCGGCGCCTACTATAATAACTTTCATATACTAAAAACCATCGTAATAAACGTAATAAACCTTTTGCCTTTTTGCAAAATATTTAAATTTTTGAAGGCGGGTTTACGACCTTTAACGCTAAGATTATACCACTTTATATTTTTAAATGCAAGTGGTTGATATAAGCGGGGCGAGAATAATTAAACCCTTGTTACCGCGTTTTACGAGTCGATAAAACGTTGATAAAAACGCGGCGGGCTTTTTACGGCGGGATTTTTTTGTGAAAAATACTTGAAAATTTTTCACGGCAATGTTATAATATTTACGCGATGAACTGAATATCGCTATAATATAAAGGAGTATAAAGATGAAGAAAAAAACGTTGATTTTTCTTTTTACGGCTATGTTTTCGTGCATGCTTGCATTCGTATTGACAGGCTGCAACGGCTGTAATAAAAATAAGTCGTGCGCTCACGAATTCGGCGCGCTCGTGGCGGGAACTCCCGCAACCTGCGAAACGGACGGCTCGCGCTCGTATTACGAATGCGGTAAATGCCATTTGAAATTTGCCGCCGATAAAAAAACGCGGCTTTCCGACGACGATCTCGTTATTCCCGCGGGGCATGCGATAGCGTATACCGAAAAGGGTAAAGCCGCCACCTGTGAAAAAGAAGGAATAAAGCCGTATTCGTACTGTTCGGCGTGCGAAAAGTATCTTGACGAAAACGGAAACGAAATCAAAAATTACGTTACGCCGCGACTTTTACATAGTTTTGAAACGGCAAACGGCGTTTACGACGAAACCAAAAAAACCACTTTTAAAGAAGCGACCTGCGAAGAAGACGGAAATCAGGCGTACTATCATTGCGATAAATGCGGCGGATATTACGAAGAAACGTCGTCGGGACTCGAGAAAAAAGATAAAAACGATTTAGTTATTCCTAAAACGAATCATTCTTACAACCGCGTTGCTTATACGCCCGCAACGTGTACCGAAAACGGCGAACAATCGCATTATCGTTGCAATAAGTGCGATAAATATTTCGACGCGTCGTTTAACGCCGTGACGAAAGAAAGTCTCGTTATTCCCGCGGGGCATAAAACCGAATTTGTTGCAGGAAAGCCCGCAACCTGTACGGAAAGCGGAGAAAAGGAGCGTTATCACTGCAAGGTGTGCGACAAAAACTTTGAAACTGAAGAATGCACCGCCGAAATTTCAGACGTGGTCGTCGCGGCAACGGGGCATACTTTCTACACGAACGGAATATTAGACGAGTCGAAGAAAATAGCGAGAAAAGAACCCACCGCGACTGAGAACGGCTGGATAGAGCATTATCATTGCGACGCGTGCGGTAAAGATTTCAACGCCGCAGGCGAAAACACGGGTATTACTCTCGTTTATAACCACGAAATGACGTGGGTCGGCGAAGTTCCCGCCGATTGCGGTACGGGCGCGGACGGAGTAGCGGGGCATTACGTATGCAATTCGGGCGAAGGCGCGCATTATCATGATAAAAACGGCAACGTTGCGGAATTATCGTCGTTCACGATTCCCGCCGCGCACGATTACGGTGAACTCGTTCCCGCAAGCAGCGGCGACTGCCTTAACAAGGCGCACGTTGCGTATTATAAATGCTCGAAGTGCAATAAGTATTTCGACGAAGGAAAGGTTGAAAAACCCGAAGAAGAAATTTTCGTGGGTTACGGAAATCACGTTTTAGGTCAGTACTTATATCACGACGATAATTATCATTACCGTTATTGCGAAAAGGACGGCTGTACGTATAGCGAAAAATCGCCGCACATGGAGATTTACGTTTACGATACTGAAATCGATAAAGACGGCAGAGTGTCTTACCGTACGGAATGTTCCTACGATTGCGGACTTATAAAAGACGAAGGAAAAATCAACGCGATCGTAGATATGAAGGCGGAAAACCTGATTTACGCGATAGGGTATGAAGGAAATGAATTAAACGTTATGGTTACGGAATCCGACGGCTGGAGTTATACCGTATATAACGCCGTAAACGCGACGGAACTCGAAACGTATCTTAACGAAGCGGGAACCGATTTCGAAGGCGTAAAGAAAAAATCGCTTGCGTTTACTTACAGAAACCTTACAAAGCAATTCGAAGTTACTTTCGTGGTTTACAAGGTGCTTGAAGTAAAACCCGCTTCGGCGGTGCAACAGTATTCCGCGATACAAGATTTGGATCTCCGGTATATGGAATACAGGCTCGTAACTACCGCCGGCGAACAATATTTATCAGGTAACGTAACGGTTGCGGACAGCGAAAACGAAAGGCTTAAAGCGATTACTTTTGCAGACGGCGAAACCGAAAAGGCGTTTACTTACAAATTAACCTATAACGATAAAGAATACGACGCGACTATCTATATTTCAAAAGAAAAAGCCGTTCAGAAACTTTTCCTTACGGATTCAAGCGTAGTGCAGGGAACTTATCCGAGAGTAACCTTATTCTATACGGATAATACTTCCGACGACGAACCCGTGTTTATAAACACGCTCGACGATATGGGCGGATTCGACGTGAACAAACCCGGCGTTCAGACGGTAACTTTAAGGCATAAACACGCTGTTTTAACGGTCAAAATAACCGTTCTCGGGTTAAACGAAGTAAAAGAAACGGGACTTATGACTTCGAAAATCAAACTCGGCGAAAAGTTTATGCTCGTAGTTAAGTATAACAGCGGAAAAACGGAACTCGTTCCCATCGAAGAAAATATGATTGCAAGCGGCGGAATAAATTATTCCGAAGCGGGCGTGTACGATTTCACCGTGCAGTATAAAGGCTACAAAAACGGCATTCTGTATCAGGCGACAATCGTGGATCCCAACGATATGACGGTCGCAGGTATTTATCTTGTCGGCTGGCCGAACGAGTACGAATGGCTTATTGACGAAAACGAAGAGCCGATAGCGGACGTAGAAGGGCTTTATTTCAACGTTAACTACGCAAACGGCGACAATAAAGAAAACGTTGCCGTAACCCGCGATATGATAACTTTCGATATGAACGAAGCGAAAGAAGTTATTGCGGGAACCCGTGAAAGCCTTACCGTTACGATTACTTATATGGGCGCGCAATATACGTTTAACGTTAAATTCGTAAGCAGTCGCGACGAAAATGCGATAAACGCCATAAACTGCTCAGACGACGTTTACGTTGCCGACGGCGAACTTCAGAAAGCCTTCGTTCGTATAAGAACGGATAAAGGAGCGTATTTTGTTCCTTTAACCGAAAGTATGCTTTACGTTAAAAACAGCGACGGCAACAACGTTAATTTCGATATTAAAAACGCAAAATGCGGCTTTTACGATTTAATCGTCGTTTACGGCGCAAAAGAATGCAGCGTAAGAGCAGTGGTTTATAAGACGAAAGACGTAAAATACGTGCTTACCGCGAGCGAAAATAACTTTATCGCTTACGCGGGAACGAAAGAAGAAGTATTCAAATCGTTTGAAAAGTTGACTTATTATTATCTGGGCAATATAACGTACGACGGAGAAGGAACGAGCGTTTTAAGAGAGAAAATTGCTTTTTCAAGACTCAGGGCGGTCAGCCTTGACGGAATAGATTTCTCTAAGCCCGGCAAAATAACCGTTATGTTCGAATATAATAATTCTTCGTTGAAGTTAAGCGTAAATCTCATTGCGAAAGCGAGCGAGAGTACGGCGAAAAAGTATTATATCGATGGTTATCGCGTAAAAGAAGTAATTCTTTACGATAACGGTTATTGCTCGTATTTCGACGGCGACGAAAAAACTATTTTCGGATATATCCGCGCGGAAGACATTCTTATTATAAACAAAGTTTACTATAAAGAAGTCTACGTTATAAACGAAGAATTATGCTCGATTAAAGATATGGAGCAGGAATATTTACAGGATAAAACCTGCCGCATATTCTTTAAAAAGAGCAACGGTTCGGAAATTCGTCTTTACGAAACGGCAGGAATTATATTAAGCGTGGAAAGCGGAACGATAAATACCGCGGAATACTCAAACGACGGAAAATTCGTTATAATCGACGGCGTAAGATACGATATAATAAAAGAAACCGTCGAAGGCGTTGAAACGGAATGGCTTAAGTTCGTCGTAGAAGGAAAAACCGTTTACACCTGGAAAAGCGACGAAAACGAAGAAAAAGGCACTTATACGCTCGTAATGTTTAACGACAACGGAAAAGTGTATCAGGCGGATTACAAAAAGAAACCCGACGGCGAGTACGAAGAAAAATACGAAGACGGAGTGGCTTACGACTGGCGTAAAGAAGGAAACGAAATAATCGTTTCTATATTAGGAACGGACGTTATAGTTTTCGAAGTTGACGAAAATAATCGGATAACCCCGTCGTATTCGATTTTCTGATTGTATCCGATGTTCTGAAAAAGTAAAAAAAGGCGCGGCGATTTCGTATCGCCGCGCCGTATTTTTTTTCGTTTTGATAAAAGTTACGTATAAACAATATAACGCCGTTTAACGCAATTTAGCGCCGCCGTGAAGTTTAAGTTTTGCAAGGTCGCGTATTTCTTCGGTTGCAAGCGAAACTTTCGTTAAAATGTCTTTTCTCGAAACGGGGTGCATCCATACGCTGTCTCCGCGGATTGAAAAATCGAACATATCGCCCGCGTCTTTATAACGATATTCCACGTGTACGCTTTCAAGGTTCGTTCCGAGATACTCTATAACTTTATTTTCCCCGTAAAGATTTACCGTCAGAACGGTTTTTTCGGAGTCCTGATGAAGTTTTCCCTTTCCCTGAGCAACGAATCCTTTGGCGTGGGGGAGAGTGTAAACGTCGCAATCGGCGTCTAAAGAATATTTACCCGAAAACACTTCTTCGTGAACGTTTTGTTTCTGCCATGCAAACCAGTCGGGAATATAAGTAAATTCCGTTTCGCCCGTCGTTGCTTCGAGATTGCCGTTTTCGTGCATAAACCACGACTTTTTACAGGAATTACAGGTTAAATATTCGCCTTCGCCCTGCATATCGAATTCTGTTTTGCAGTGCGGGCATTGATATAAAATCGCGTTTAAATTGAAAGCCCTGTTTTTGTAAGTTATTTTATTGCCGCTTTCGCGAAGCCACTTCCAGTCGTCGTAAACGAAATTTTCGCGTATTCTTCTGTTGATTTCGCTTACGGAAAGCGTTTCCGTTTCTTCTTCGGAAACGATTTCTTTGACCGTCGCTTCCATGGGCATGCGGTCCTGCTTGTATTTATTCCATTGCGGATCGCTCACGTAATTGCCGCAGCACATAAGCACCGAAACGGGAACTTTTAAAAATTTAACGAGTTTGCCGAGCGAATCGGGAAGGTAACTCGTGGTGCCGTCGAGCGAGTAACGCGCTTCGGGATACATAACCACGGTGTTTTTAAGTGTTTCAACGCAATATTTCATATTTTTCATAAGCGAAAGATCCGATATGAATTTGCGCTTTGCTATCGCCCCGAGCGAACGCAGGGTGAGATCGCCCGCGTCGTTGAACGCGTCTATCGCGACGATATAATTGATATGATACGACGGAAACGCTTTAAACAGCATATAAAAATCGTTGAACGCGCCGTGATTGCCGAGAACGAGTCTCGGGCGCGACGGTTTTTCGCCTATATACGTTACTTTCGTTTTTCTCTTCGCGCGGTGTAAGCGCCCTATAAGATGAGCAAGCCATAAAAGCGGTCTTACTTTCCACGGCTTTTTTGAGAAATCGTATCTTACTACTTTTTTCGATCGAAGCATTTTCATAGTAAACAAATTATAAAGCCTTGGCAAGTAAGTTGTCAACGCGCGTTCGCCGCGCGAGATAAGTTTAACACCTGTTAAATTTAAATGCTTGCAAATAGTGTACTTAGTATAGTATAATGTATTCGTTACGTTATCGGCGCGAAATAACGCCGATTTAAATTGAGGTGAAGTATGCTCGATCCGAGAATATCAAAACTTGCGAAAACGCTCGTGCGCTATTCCGTCCGTCTTTTAAAGGGCGAAAAGTGTTTAATAGAAGCGTTCGGCATAGATAACGCGCTCGTCAAAGAACTCGTAAAAGAAGTTTACGCGGTCGGCGGGTATCCCTTCGTGTGGATACGCGACCATGCCGTAACGCGTGAAATAGTAAAAGGAGCGGATAAAGAAACGCTCGATCTTATGACCGATTTCGACGCGCGCGTCATGGAAAATATGGACGCTTACATCGGTATTCGCGGCGGCGAAAACTGTTTTGAATTATCTGACTTAGGCTCTGAAAAAAGCGCGGCGTATCAGAACACGTATAATAAAATCGTGCATAGCGATATACGCGTAAATAAAACGAAATGGGTGGTTTTAAGATATCCTAATCCTTCGATGGCGCAACTTGCGGGAATGAGTACGGAAAGTTTTGAAGACTATTATTTTGACGTTTGCACTCTCGACTACTCTAAAATGGATAACGCGATGAACGCCCTTAAAGACCTTATGGAAAGAACGGACAAGGTTCGCCTTGTTGCCGAAAACACCGATCTTACGTTTTCTATAAAAGGGCTGCCCGCCGTGAAATGTTCGGGAAACTGCAATATTCCCGACGGCGAGATTTATACCGCGCCCGTAAAAAACAGCGTAAACGGCGTTATTACTTACAACGCTCCGTCCATAAAAGACGGGGTTAAATTCGAAAACGTTTGCCTTCGTTTCGAAAACGGCAAAATAACAAAGGCAACGGCAAATTATACCGATAAACTCAACGAGCATTTCGATATAGACGAAGGCGCGAGATACGTGGGCGAGTTTTCTTTCGGCGTAAATCCTTACATAACGACCCCTATGGGCGATATTCTCTTCGACGAGAAAATCTCGGGTTCGATTCATTTTACGCCGGGTTCGTGTTACGAAGAGTGCGATAACGGAAACTATTCCGCGCTGCACTGGGATCTCGTGCTGATAATGACCGAAGAATACGGCGGCGGCGAAATTTATTTCGACGACGTTTTAATACGCAAAAACGGCATATTCGTTATCCCCGAACTTTTTCCGCTTAATCCCGAAAACCTTAAATAATCGCTTATGAAAGTTAAAAATATCGGCGGATATAAAAGTATCGGCGGTTACGTCGGAAATAAACTCAAAGCGTTCTCCGCTTCGCCGCATACTTTAGAAACTCTTTTCGGGTTTATGTTTTCGGAGCGTGAAAACGTAATGTACGAAAGCCGTAACGAATACGGAATAAAAAAAACGACTTACGGCGAAAGTTATAAAGCGATTTTAAGATTATCCCGAAAACTCGACGGGATTTTCAAAGACCTTGACGAAGGCGACGTTATAGGAATTTATCTCGATAATTCCGAAAAATTCATCGAAATATTGTGGGCGGTGCTGAAAAGCGGGTTCAGACCCCTTCTTATGAACAAGCGGCTGAGCGCGGATATTTTAAACGGCGCGCTCGGAACGCTTAACGCGAAAGCGGTTATATCCGACGGCGACGAATTCGCCGTAAAAACGGTATTTCTTAAAAACGTTTATGCCGATTTACCCGCGGAAACTGAAAGCGAAAGCGGAAAAAAATTCGGCGAAGAACTTTTCGTTATGACTTCGGGAACGAGTTTAAACGTAAAACTTTGCGCGTATTCGGGCGAAGAGTTTTATCATCAGATTTCAGACAGTTTTGATATTATAAGGCGTTGCAAACTGACTAAAAGGCATTATAAGGGCGAACTGAAACTCCTTGCGTTTCTGCCGTTTTATCATATATTCGGTCTGGTGGCGGTGTATATATGGTTTGCGTTTTTTTCAAGAACTTTCGTAAGCCTTGGCGATTTATCTCCCGAAACGCTTCTTACCACTATAAAAAGGCATGGCGTAACGCACGTTTTCGCGGTGCCGCTTTTCTGGGAAAAAATTTATAAAGAAGCCGTTAAAAAGATAAAACTCCGCGGCGAAAAAACGTATAAAAAATTTGAAAAAGGCTTGAAAATCGCTAATAATTCGGCTCGGTTTTGCCTGTTTAATAAATTGTTTACCCGCGTTGCGTTCTCCGAAGTGCGCGAAAACCTTTTCGGCAATTCCATATCGTTTATGATAACGGGCGGCGGTAAAATCGACGAAAACGCCATGGCTTTTTTCAACGGCATAGGTTACCGTCTTGCAAACGGTTACGGAATGAGCGAAACGGGAATAACTTCGGTCGAACTTTCGGGAAACAGAAAACTTTTAACGAAATGTTCGGTAGGAAAACCTTTTTCGTCGCTCGAATATAAGATTAACGAAAACGGCGAACTGCTCGTAAAGGGAAAAGCGGTTGCGAAATACGTGATTCAGGACGGCAAAAAGTCGGTTTTCAAAAACGAGTGGTTCAACACTCACGACCTTGCTCGCGAAGAAAACGGCAATTATTACGTCGACGGAAGAAAAGACGATTTAATCGTTTCCAAATCGGGCGAAAATTTAAATCCTTACGTTATCGAAAAACAACTTGCGTCGTGCGGAATAGAAGAAGTTTGCCTTATTCCGTCTGAAGACGGCGAATTGCCCGTAATAATTGCAAATGCAAGCGTAGATGGCGGCGAGGCAACGGCGATTTTAAAAGAAAAAATTCATAGCGCGGGTCTTGGCGGAGAGATAGGTAAAATAGTAATAACGAAAGTCGATCTTATCGAAGACGGCGACTTTAAAGTCAACCGCAGAAAATTAAGATCGAGATATTTGTCCGGCGAGTTTACAAAAAAAACCGATAGCGGAAACGAAAGTAAAAACGACGACGAATTATATTCGGAAATCCGCGCCGTTTTTGCAAGCGCCGCGGGAAAAAGCGAAACGGAAACGGGAGACGATTCGGATTTCTTTCTCGATCTCGGCGGAACGAGTTTAGATTATTTTTCGATGCTTGCCGATTTGCGCGAAAAATACGGCGTTTCGACCGAAGAATGTTCGAATTTTAAAACGGTAAAAGAATTTGCGGATTATATAAAAAAGAAAGGGCGGTAAAAGCAAAGCGTTTTCCCGCGTTATTATAAAGGAAAGCGTTTGAAGCGATAAAAATAAAAATGGCGGCGGTTTTTAACTGGTTTACGAAAATTACGGGTTATCTCCCGCAAAAAGCGTGTTTTAAAACTAAAATATATTACGAGAATAAATCCGTTCAGTCGCGGAAAATAAAGGGAGCGGCGATTGTTGCAAGCAATCACACTTCGGTTTACGATTTTGCCGCGCTTATGTTCGTTTTTTTCGGGAGAACTTTAAGATGTCAGATGGCGGAAGTGCTGTTTGAAAAGCGTATGCTCGGCGGGTTTTTGAAAATGCTCGGCGGAATAAGGGTAGACAGAAATTCTCACGATTTTTCTTTCCTTAACGAAAGCGAAAACATTCTTTTAAAAGGCGGAGTGGTCGAAGTTTATCCCGAAAGCAGATTGCCCCTTAAAAACGAAGAAACGCCCCTTCCGTTCAAGCCGAGCGTCGTTGCGCTTGCGCTTTCGTCGGGAGCGCCTATAATTCCCGTTTACACCGACGGCGCGTATTTTAAAAAACGGCGCGCAAAAGTTATTATAGGCGAGCCTTTTATAGCGAAAAACTATATAAACGAAACTAAAAGTTATAAAGAAAACGTAGAAAACGTGACCGAACTTTTAAGAAAGAAAATAATTTATTTAAGAGAATTGATGAATGAAAAAAGCGAAAAACAACTGCGAAAAAAGTAAACTTTTTTCGTTTAAATATATTTTATACGATTTTATCCGTATCACCGCGGCAATTCCGGGGTTTATATGGTTCCGTCCGAAAATAGTATACGAAAACGAAGCGGCGGCAAAAAAAATCCGCGGCGGCGCGCTGATGATCGCTAATCATACGGGTTTTTACGACCCCGTGTATCTTATGATAGGAATATGGAGAAGGCGGCATCATTTCATTGCGGCGAAAGAACTTTTCAAAAGCAGTAAATTCAGCGAATTTCTTTTTAAGTACGCGTTTATGTGTATATCTATAGACAGAGAGAATTTCAGCCTTGCGACTTTCAGAGAAATAACCGGTCGGCTTAAACGCGGCGAACTTTTAACGATGTTTCCCGAAGGGCATATAGGCAGGGCGAGCGACGAAATGCAGTCGTTCAAATCGGGTATGGTGCTTATGGCGGCTAAAAGCGACAAGCCCATAATACCCGTTTACGTAAAAAGAAAAGAAAAGTGGTATAGCCGTCTTGTATTTGCGGTGGGCGAACCCGTAAACGTAAAAGAACTGCTTAAAAAGGATTCGGCAGGCAAGCAGGATATGGAAGCGGTTACCGCATACCTTTACGAAAAAGAAAAAGAATTAGAGGCTCTCGTTTCGGAATGAAAATCGTGTTGTATGTTGTTTTATCGGTGATAATCGGCGGAGTGATTTCCTATCCGATTGCGGCGTATTTTCTGTTTAAAAAGTTTTTCGGGCGGATAAAGCAGGAAAAAATCGACGAGTGGGATTTGAGCGACGAGCATTACGAGCCTTTCAGAAAAAAGATAAAACTTTCAAAAGAAAAGATGCGGCGGGAAGAGTATGAAGAAGTTTTTATCACTTCTTCCGACAATCTTAAACTTTTCGCGCGATATTATCCGCGCGGGGAAAAAGTCGCGCTGCTGGCGCACGGAATGCATTCCGATCCGTTTAATAATTTTTCCGTAATAATGCAAAGTTTTTTAAACCGCGGTTACGGAATTCTGATGCCCGATCAACGCGCCCACGGAAAAAGCGAAGGAAAATATTCTTCTTACGGGGTAAACGAAAGTAAAGATTTGCTTTTATGGACGGATTATCTCGATAAAAAACACGAAATAAAAAGCGTAACGATATACGGCGTTTCGATGGGAGCGACGGCTGCGCTTTACGCTTCGGATAAAATAGATTCCGAAAAAGTAAACGCGATAATCGCCGACTGCGGCTTTAATTCGTATAAAGACCTTATTTACAACAACGCCAACATACCTTCTTTGCCCGTCGCTATGTTTTTCAAACCTTTTTCGCGCTTTGCCGAAAAAATAACGGGCGCGAAGTTATCCGCCGAAAACACGCTTTTCAGCGTTAAAAACGCGCGCGTAAAGATTTTGTTTTTACACGGCGCGGAAGATAAAATCGTTTCGCGTAAATCGTCCGAAGCGGCATATAACGCCTGCGGCTCGGAGAAAAAACTTCTGATAATTAGCGGCGCGGGGCATACCACTGCTTTTGCGGCGGGCGGCGAGAAAATCGAAGAAGAAATATTCGGATTTATTAAAAAGGCAACGCCTTAAGGAGATATAATATGAAAAATTACGCTATCATAGCAGACGCCACGTGCGATCTCTCTAAAGAATTCAGAGAAAAGTACGATATAGAAGTAGTAGACGGGCATTTCGTAATGCCGGGCGGAAAGGAGCATAAGTCGATTTGCGAGTGGACGGAGTTCACGCGCGAAGAGTTTTATTCCATGCTTAAAAAAGCGCCGAACGACTTTACCACTTCGCCGCCGAACGTCGCCGCATTCTGCGAAGTTTTCGAAAAACACGCAAAAGCGGGCGATGGCGTTCTTGCGATTTCCATATCTTCCGGCATAAGCGGCACGTATAATTTTATGCTGAAAGCAAAAGAAGAAGTTCTGGAAAAATATCCGAACGCCGAAATCGAAATAGTCGATTCCATGCGCTTCGGCCCCGGGTTCGGGCTTCTTACCATTATGGCTTCGGATCTCAGAAAAGACGGAAAAACCCTTACGGAAGTTAAAGATTATCTCGAAGAGAACAAAAACCGTATTCATCAGGCGGGCTGGCTTGACGACTTGTCTTTCGTTGCCAAAAAGGGAAGGCTTACTCACGCCAAAGCGTTTTTCGGAACGCTTGCGGGCGTAAAACCTATGGGCGAGTTCGACTACAACGGTCTTACTACCGTTATCGGCAAATTCAAAGGCGAAAAAGCGGCTTACGAAGGCTGTCTTAAATATATTGAAAAAACGATAATCGATCCCGAAGACAAAATAATTCTTATCGCAACCACGAACAGAAGAAAGCAAGCCGAAATTTATAAGGATATGATAACCGAAAAGTTTCATCCGAAGGAAATTTACGTTTGCGACGTGTTCCCGAGTTGCGGTATCAACGTCGGCCCCGGTCTTATGGCGGCGTATTATATAGGCACGCATATCTCCGAAGGACTCGTTTCGGAAAGAGCGATAATAAACGATATAATCAACGATAAGGGTTAAACGAATGAAAAAACTGACGAGAAAATGGCAGATGTTTATATACGGTTGCGCGGGCATGGGCGTAAATATGCTCAATCTTCTTATGGGTTCGTATCTGGTGAGCGCGCTGTATATAGGGAACAACGGTTTTTCCGAAGCCACAATACCGTTTCAGACTTACGCGCAGAAAGACCTTATTATAGTCGGGATATGGTCCGCATTGTTTTTCGTTGCCAAAATAATCGACGGCGTTATAGATATTCCCATGGCGTCGCTTACGGATAATCTTAAAACGAAATGGGGGCGTCGTCGTCCCGCGCTGCTGATGGGACTTGTTCCGCTCGTTCTTTCGTTTCTTGCCTTTCTTGCCATTCCCGAAAACAAAAGCGAGTCGATGCTCAACACCTGGTATTACTGGGTAGTGCTTTGCGTGTTTTACGTGTCTTACACGTTGACGATGGTTACTTATTACGCTACTTTCACCGAAATCGTGGAAACGGAAGAAGAAAGGAATTATATTTCAAACGTCAAGTCCGTTTGCGATATAGTGTACTTTATTTTAGGTTACGTAGGAGTTGCGGCAATGCTTAAAGGAATTAACGTAAGGCTCGTAGCGTTGATTTGCCTGCCGCTCGTTTTGACCATGCTTATTCCTATGTTTATGATAAAGGAAGATTCTTCCGTCGGCGTGGAACTCGAAAAAGAAAAGAGCGTAAACGTTATAAAGTCACTTGCGTATACGCTTAGGAATAAAGACTTTATTCTGTGGATGATAGTTTATATGCTTATGACTTTCGGAGTGCAACTCTTTCTCGGCGGCATAAACGAGTATTTTTCGGTAGCGGATATGAATATGGTTTTCGTTATGGCGGCGGCTTTCGCGCCGGTGCCTGCAACTTTGCTTATTTATAACGCGCTTATCAGAAAGAAAGGTTTCAGATTTGCCTTTCAGTACGTACTGCTCGTTTTCTCTCTCGGAATGGCTATGATTTTCGGTGTATCGTTTCTCGAAAAAGGAATTTTAAGAACTATGCTTTCCGTCCTTTCGGGAATTATATGTTCGCTCGGAATAGGCGCGCTGTTTTCGGTCGCTTATTCAATACCTTCTCAACTTGCCGCAGACGACGAAAAAAGAACGGGCATTTCGCATTCTGCGATGTACTTTGCGGTGCAGGGGCTGTTTTCGGGCGTTGCCACGGGGCTCGGCTCGGGAGTTATTCTCAATCTTCTTAAAGGAACGGACGGCGTGCGGCTTATACCCGTGCTTGCGGCGGCAGGTTGCGTAGCGGCGTTTTTCTTAACTTACATTCTTCCGAAATCGATAGTCGATCTCGGTAAAAAAACGGATAAATAAAATGGAATATAAAAGAATAGACGGACTTACCTATGAAAAAATGGCTGTAAGCGGTCTTAACAATCTGATAAACTACGAAAAACAGATAAACGCTCTTAACGTATTCCCCGTAGCCGACGGCGACACGGGAACGAATATGCGTTTAACCCTTCAAAGCGGAATAAGCCGCGCGGGAAGCAATAAAAATCTTGCGGAATATCTTAAACCTTTAAGCGAAGGAATGCTTCTCGGCGCGCGCGGTAATTCGGGAGTTATTCTCTCTCAGATTTTCAAGGGGTTTTACAGCGAACTTCAGCGGTGCGGCATAGCCGACGCCGGCGAAGTGCGCGACGCTCTCGTAAAGGCTTACAGAAGCGCTTATAAGGCGGTAGTCCGCCCGGTAGAAGGAACCATATTGACCGTTTCGCGCGAAGGGATAGAGAATATCCGCGGGCAGATTTACGGAAATACGACCGTAGACAACGTGTTTTCGATGTATCTTGCCGAAATGAGAAAAAGTTTAAAAAACACGCCCGAAATGCTTCCCGTTCTCGGCGAAGCGGGGGTTGTGGACAGCGGCGCTCTCGGATATATAACGATAGTGGAAGGTATGGTCAGGTACCTTTACGGCGAAGGCGTTGAAATAAAAGAAAAAGATTTCGATTCCGAAATTTTTAAAGAAACCGCCGCGACTAATTTTAACGAAAACAGCGTTTTCGATTGCGGATATTGCCTTGAATTTTTACTTCAGCGTTTAAACGATAAAAATTATAATCGAAATTTCAGGCTTAACGACTTTAAAGAAGATCTTGCTTTTTGCGGTAATTCTCTCGTTGTTATCGAAGAAGGCTCGGTGGTAAAGGTTCACATTCATACTTTAAAGCCCGCAAAAGTAATCGAACTTGCCCAGAAATACGGCGAATTTATTACTTTCAAACTAGAAAACATGCAGATACAAAACGAGCAGTATAAACTCGAAAGGGAAAAAGAGCGTGAAAAACTGCCCGAAAAGCCGTTATCGATAATCTGCGTTGCGGACGGTAACGGCGTTGCCGAACTTTTTAAAAATCTCGGCGCGGATATAATTCTGAGCGGCGGACAGACGATGAATACTTCCACCGAAGAATTTCTTTCCGCTTTTGAAAAAGTAAACGCCGAAAAAATACTCGTTTTCCCGAATAACTGCAATATTATAAAATCCGCAGAGCAGGCGCGGGATATGAGCGGAAAGGATAATATCGACGTCGTTGCGACGGAAAATTTAATGCAGTGTTATTACGCGCTTGCTATGGATATTGCCGACAGCGACGATTTATCCGCTCGTATCGCCGCTATAAAAGAAGGCGCGGAAAGCGTTCATACCGTTTCCGTGGCGACAGCGGTAAAATCTTATCAGGGCAGTAAATTTTCCTGCGAAAAGGGCGATAAAATAGCGTTCGTGGACGGGAAAATAAAATATTCGGCAAAAGACGTCGTTTCGGCGGTGAAAACCGCTTTGAAAGAATTTTCAGGCGTTACCGCGGCAATCGCGCTTAAAGGTAAAGATTTTCATGACGACGTCGAAAACGACCTTACCGAAGCGATTTACGAAGTAACCGACGGAATAGAAACGGAATATCTCGACGGCGGTCAAAGCGTTTTCGAAGTTATAATAGGAGTTATTAAAGAATGATCGCTGTTTATATATTACTCGGTCTTTCGGCGGCGTTCGTGCTTTTTTATCTGATCCCCACGCTTATCGTCGCAAGCAGAATTTTCACCGTGCTGTTCGTTCGCACGAATAAAGAAAAATGGTCGAGAACGTGCAGTTGGGACGACATGGAGCAACGCGAAATGTTCCGAGCAGGCGAAGAATGGGGCGAAAAGTATAAAAGCGTTTCGAAAACTCTCACGGTTAAAAGCGGCAAATTCAATCTCGTGGGGGAATACTTCGATTTCGGCGGCGACAAAGCCGTGATAATTATCCCCGGCAGAATGGAAACGTGTTTGTATTCATATTATTTTGCAGAAGGTTACAGAGAAAGCGGATATAACGTTCTTGCGATAGATAACCGCTCGCACGGATTGTCGGACGGCAGATATAACACGATAGGGTTTAACGAATATAAAGATATTTTAAAGTGGGGCGAAAAACTTTTCGAAGACGAAGGCGTTAAAAAAATCGTTCTTCACGGAATATGTATAGGCGCGGCAACCGCGCTTTACGCCTTAACGAGCGATAAATGCCCCGATTATTTCGTCGGAATGGTTGCCGACGGAATGTACACCGATTTCAAAGAATCTTTAATTAACCATATAGTCGAGCGCAAGCATAACCCGCATCCCGTTGCGGAAGAAGTTATGTGGATGGTGAAAACCGTTGCGGGAAGAACCGACGTTAAAAAAGGTCCTTATAATTATATAGGCAAACTCGATAAACCCGTTTGCTTTATTTACGGGCTTATGGATACCTATTCCACGCCCGATAAAGCAAAAGAACTTTTCGCGGCGTGCGGCTCTTCGAAAAAACGGATAGTATGGTTTGAAAAAGGCGTGCATTCTCATCTGAGAATTAACGCGCCCGAAAAATACGATAAAACCGTAAAAGACTTTTTAAAGGAAGAAATAAATGACTAAAACCGCGTTCATCACTCTCGACGCCGAAAGTTTTTGCGAAACGAGTTGCGTTAAGGAATTAAATCCCGAGTTGAGCGGCTGTCCCGACTGTCTTGACGAAATCGACGAGTTTTTGGAGTTTTTCGATTCCGAAAATATAAAAACCACGATTTTTATAACCGAAGAAACGCTTGACAAAAAGAAATCCACTTTATTAAACGCGATAAAAAACGGACACGAAATAGGCGTTCACGCCGAAAAACACGTTTCGCCGCAAACTTTGGAAAAAGAAGAACTTTTCAGGCAACTTTCGGGTATGCGCGAACGCATAAAAAGCGAACTCGGTTATAACGCCGTGTCTTATCGCGCGCCGTGCTTCGGAATAAATAACGACGTTCTCGGCGTTATAAAACGGTGCGGTTTTAAAAGAGATTCGAGCGCGCTCAATTACGAAAACGCGGCGCGGTCGGGAAACCTTAATCTGAGCGATTTCGAAAAGATAAATTCCGTAGTTTATAAAAGCGGCGATTTTTACGAATTCAAACCGTCGGTAGGCGATTTCATGAATATGAAAATGCCGTTGTCGGGCGGGGGATATTTAAGGCTTTCCCCGTGGAATATAGTTAAAAAGTCTTTGAAAAAATACGTGGAAAACGAAAACGCATATCTTTTTTACGTTCACCCTTTCGAGATTTATAAAGGTAAATTTCCGAAAATAAAAGGTCTTAAATTCGGCGATAAAATTTTTATAAACCGCGGAAGAAAAAAGTATTTTTATAAAATCAAAGAACTTGTCGCGGCGCTTAAAAATCGCGGTTACGAATTCAAAACGATAGGCGGATTTTAACGGCTTTGAAATAAAAGGAGCGGAATGGAAAACGAAAACAAAAACGAAATAGTTGAAAACAAAAAATCCGAAAAAGGCAATAACAAGTCCGAAAAAAAAGAAAAGAAAGGCGGCTTTAAATTCAGCAATAAGGCTAAACTTTTCACGGCTATAGCCGCGCTTACGGGGTTAAGCACCGCGGCTGTTTTCGCCGCCAAAGAGATTTACGACTCGTTTTTTCCCCGTTACGAACGCCCCGATTACAGCGTTTATCCGAGTTGTTATAATTACGAAACGTATAAAGAACGGCTCGCAAGAAAAACCTTTTACTTTCATTCGGGCGACGTAAAACTCAAAGGTTATTTATACGAAGCGAAAAACTCAAAAGGCGTTATCGTTCTCGTTCACGGCCTGCACGCGGGAGCGGACGATTATCTGCCCATAGCCGAATATATGGTTAACGGCGGTTACAGCGTGTTTTCTTACGACGGTACGGGCACGTATGATTCCGAAGGCGATTCCACGGTGGGAATGTGCCAGTCGCTCGTCGATCTCGACAATGCCTTAACTTACGTTAAAAACACCGATTATTTTCAAGGAAAACCCCTGTTTTTAATAGGTCATTCCTGCGGCGGATACGCCGTTTCTTCGGTGCTTGCCATAAAGAAAAATCTAAGTATCAAAGCGGCTCTGTGCATTGCGGCGGTAAACGACTGCTTTACGCTGATTATCGATAAAGGCAAAGAATACGCGGGAGAATTAGCGGGTAAGGGAATTCCGAAAATTTTTCTCGATACTTACCAGAAAATTCTTTTCAGGCAGTACGTCAATTATAACGGCGTAAAGGGAATAAATTCGACCGATATACCCGTAATCGTGGCGCACGGCGAAAACGATAAGATAATTTCGTTCGACGGGCAGTCGATAACGGCGAAAAGAAGCGAAATAATAAACCCGAACGTCAGTTATTATATCACGCGCGGCTTGCAGGGCGGACACGATACGTTATGGCACTCCGAAAGGTCGGCAGCGTATACGGAAAAAGTGAAAGCCGACCTTAAAATAATGAAAGAAAAGGTCGGGCGGGAACTTACTCACGAAGAAAAAGCCGAATATTACAAGACGCTGGACGGCGCGCTTTACGGCGAAGTAAACGAAGAACTTTTCGATCTGGCGATTAAAACGTTTGACAAAACGTTGAATTAAGATTATATAAGTTATATAAAGGAGATTGAATATGTATTGCAAAAAATGCGGAAAATTTATCGACGGCGAAGAAGATATATGTAACGAATGCCTGTCAAAAGAACTTACCTGCGGCGACAGTCGCTGCGAAGCGGAAGCGGACTGCTCGACCCGCATGCTCGGATTCGGCGGCGCGCTCGCAAGCGCGATAACGGGCGTTATAGGTATACTTTTTGCAAGTTGCTCGTATATTTTTACTCTTCTTAAAGCGATAGTTACTAATCCCGAAATCGCAAACGGGACGATAGCGAACATGGATCCCGAAACGGTAAATTATTTAATGGAAATAAAAGACGCTATTCTTTCGCTTACTCCCGCCGCGGTCGTTCTTGCGGTGTTTGCCGCGATCGCGTGCGTTCCCGCTCTCGTTTTCGGAATAAAATCGATAGCGGCGTTCAGAAAAGTAAATAACGGTAAAAAACCCGTGGCGACTCTCGTACTCGGCATAGTAGGAATCGTTACGGCGGCGTCGGCTCTCATAATGTTGTTTTCCGCCGCGTTTCTGGCGTATGCCGTTTCTTTGCTGTGATTAAACCTGCGCGGCGATAAAATATTTTCTTTATAAACGCGCAAAATATATAAAAATATATGAATAAGCAAAGGGAACGGAATCCCGGAAGGAGAACTTATGAAAAAACTATCTTCAATTTTGATTTTTGCGGTTATTGCGGCGGTTTTATTGTGTTCATGCTCGAAAGGCGGCAATATTACCACGCCCGTACAGCATAAAGTAATATTTATGGACGGCGACAAAACGGTGTTTACTTATTACGTCGACGACGGAAAAGATTTTCCGACCGAAAAAATGCCCGCGCCCGTACAAAAAACGGGTTATAACGTTTCCTGGAGCGACGGCGATCTGAAACTGCTTGTAAAAATCAAAAGCGATATTACGGTCAAAGCGGTATATGCTCCTTGCGAATATAAAATCACCTTCGACACGGGAAATATCGGCGAGCCGATAAGCGACATGACCGTTACGTACGGCAGCGCGTATAACTTACCCGCCGCAAAAAGCAATTCCGAGTCGAAAAAATTCGGCGGCTGGAAATCGGGAAACGACGATTTCGATTTCAGCGGCGTATGGAACGTGGCTGAAAACGTAACTCTGAGCGCCGAATGGACGGACAGAAACACCGTAACTTTCAAATACGGGAACGACACTTTAAAAATACTGTACGTAAACGACGAACTCACGATAGACAAAACGCAGATTCCCACCGTTATAAAAGGTCGTTACTATAATCTTGAATGGAGCAGAACCGATTTTACAAACGTTACGGAAGATATTTCCGTAGAGTTGATTTCAAAAACGCCTTACGAATACAAAATCACTTACGATTACGGCTCGAGATCGAACGACAAAAACTTAAAAAAATGCGATACGGACGGTAAAACCGTAAAATACGGAGAGAAAATCCCCGCTCTTTATAAGCCGTCGTGCAAAGGTTACGTTTTTATCGGCTGGAAAGACGAAGCGGGTAAAATCGTTAAAGAAGGCGAACGGATTTTTGATTACACGAGCGATATAAAAGTGGTCGCGGCGTGGGAAATCGATTTGAACGACGACGATAACTGGACCGATTTTTATTGATATTTAAACCTCGCTCACGCGGGGTTTTTTATTTGCTCAATGCGGCGGAAACAGTTGATTTTATATCCCGTTTTGTAGTATAATTCGGGTGTGTATCGGACAAGAACGAGCAAAGCCTTGCAAACGCGCCGCGAATTACGCGCTTTTTGCAAATTTCATAACGGAGTATCGTTTTCGTCCGTCATTACGGCGCGATTCGGCGCAAGAACGTAGTTTTATAAGGAGCGTTTAATGGAGCGCAAAAAAAAACCCGAAGAAAAAATAACACTTACCGTGGAAGCGGTCAGGTACGCGTCGTTCGCGGATTGTTATACGCACGCGCCGCTTTTCACCGCGCTCAGAATAAATAACGAAGGCGCGGATTCGCTTACCGATTTCACTCTCGAACTTTCAAACGAAAACGGTCTTTTGAGAGATTTTGTCAAAACCATAGACGAAATACCGTTTGAAAGCAGCGTCGAAGCGGACACTTCGGACGCCGTTTCGCCGTTGTATTTTACAGGTCTTGAAACGATAAAAGACGAAATCGTAAAAATCGTTCTTAAAAAAAGCGGAAAAGAAATCGCTTCTACAGAAGTTACGGTTACTGCGTTGCCGTTCGAATACTGGCAGGGCGCGGGCGGAAGAGAAGAGTCGCTCGCGGCGTTCGTAAGACCTAAACTTGCCGATTGCCGTCGGGTAAAAACGGAGATGTCCGCTCAACTTAAAAAGTGGAATGACAGCGGAGAATTCGGCGGTTACGACGACGCCGATAAAAATGCCGTAAGGCGCGTTATAGCATCGCTTTTTACGGTTTTACGCCGCTACGGAATAGAAAAAAAA
Source organism: uncultured Clostridia bacterium (assembly GCA_934248055.1). Taxonomy (GTDB): domain Bacteria; phylum Bacillota; class Clostridia; order Christensenellales; family Borkfalkiaceae; genus HGM11412. Next base: position 41,181 of record CAKQKI010000007.1, read on the forward strand.
GAATGCGATTTGTCGTCGCCTATAGAAGCGGGAAACGTTAAAATTTCAGGGGAACTTTCCGCCACGCCGCTGAGCGTTGCGATTTTTGCCGCGTCGGTACTCGAAAGCGCGGGGCTTAATCCGCTGCTTATTTACGGCGAAAAAGAAATAACCTGCGGCGTCTGGCTTTACGAAACCTGCCTGCAAGACGTTGTTTCGGACGATATTCAGAGAATAGGGCAGTACGTTTCCGAAGGGATAAACGGTTTGAGTTGTTTCGATCTCGACGACGTTTTTTCGGATAAAGCCGCGGCGTATTCCGTTTCGGAAAATCATTTTGCGGCGAAACTCGACGCGGGCGTTTACGACAGAATAATCGACGTAAAACGGGCAAGGCTCAACCGCATTACGCCTTTACCGTCACGCAATAAGACGGTAAAAGGCTATGAAATTCTTTCCGAAGACGAAACTTCGCCCGATTCCGCACCCGAAGATCTTTTCGTAAAGAAAAAACTCAGTCTTGAAGGAAAACTCACGCGTGACAAGCAGTGGGAAAGGCGTCTTCTGGACCTTACGATGAAAAACGCCCTTTTAAATTTCCGCCCCGCGGGGAATTCCGTACATATCGCGTCGGCAGACACCGATTCCGTATGTTCCGTCGTGAAAACGGGCGAACCCGTAAGGCTCGCTCCGTTCAACGTGCCGAACGTGAATATTGCCGCCGAAAATCCTTTCGGGATAGGAAAAGAATTAAAAGGCGTTAAAGAACTTCTTTCGGAAGACGCTTCCGGCGGCATTCTTCGCACCGTGGAAAACGAAGAAATTCTTTCCGAAACTCTCGTAAAACTTTTTAAAAAGAATAAAGAAGCGGACGAAGAAACGGGCAGCAAAATTTTATATATCGCTTACGGAATGCTCGCATGGGGAAATGCGGGCGAAGAAAAATACGCGCCGCTCGTTCTTCAGCCCGTCGAGTTGAGAACGGGAAAAGGAAGAACGGGTTACGAACTCGTCGCGGGGGACGAAGAATGTTCGATAAATCTCACTCTTTTAGAATACCTTAAACGGGAATACGACATCGACATACGCGGGCTTGACGGCAGTCTTCAGAGCCTTAAAATTTCCGAAGTGCTGGCAACGGTGAGAATGGAAGTTGCGGGAATGAGAAACTGGACGGTTACCGACGACGTTTTTCTTGCCACTTTCGGATTTTCGCGCTATCAGATGTGGAAAGATTTACGCAGAAACATAAGCGAATTTTCCAAAAACAAACTCGTTGCGGCTATGCTTGCAAACAAGCCGCTTGAAAAAAAGGCGGAAGAAAGCGTTCCGTCGGAAGACGAAACTTCGCCCGCGGAAGTACTTACTCCCGTTTGGGCGGACTCTTCGCAGTGGGACGCCGTGGAACTTTCAAGGCTCGGCAGAACTTTCGTTCTTCACGGACCGCCGGGAACGGGCAAAAGTCAGACGATAACGAATATCATCTGCAACGCCCTTCACGATAATAAAAGAGTTTTATTCGTGGCCGAAAAGCAGGCGGCTTTGTCCGTCGTTAAAAAAAGGCTCGACAATCTCGGCGCGGGCGATTTCTGTCTCGAACTTCATTCGGGGAAAACCAACAAATCCGACGTTTTGCAGAAACTTTCGTCTACTCTTGCGCTTGCGGGCGGCGAAGCGGACGCGTCGGTCGCTTCCGATGCCGAAAAAATAACCGTACTTAAAAAATCTCTCGGCGATTCTTTATCGGCTCTTCATAAAAAGCGCAGGCTCGGCGTTTCGGTGTACGAAGCGATGCTTATCTGTGACGAAAACTCTTCCGCGCCGGACGTTATGAATATCGAGAGCGGGTTTTACGATAAACTGACCCGTGAAAAAGTCGAGCGGTACGAAAATATGATTCGGCGTGCCGCCGTTTCCGCAAGGGAGTGCGGAGACGTTCACAATTCGCCGTTTTCGGACGTAGGGCTTACAGAATACGACGCCGACGTGAAAAACGCGGTGTACTGTTCCGCAGAAGTAATTATCGCCGAAATAAAGCACCTTAAAAGTTATATCGCGCTTTTCCTTGACCTTTACAGGCAGAGAATTTCGCGTTTAACCCGTAAAAAACTTACTTTTCTCGAAGAAATAGTAAAAACGCTGTCGTCGGGCGAACTCGATAAATATCTGATAACCGACGAAGAAAAACTCGTAACTTTTTACAACGCGAACAGGCGGCTCGATAAAAATCTCGAAAAATATTACCGCACGTTCGATAAACTCGTCGAACTTAAAAAAGACGAGAAAGCCGAACTCGGCAAAGCGCTTTTAGACGGCGCGGATATAACGCGTAACAAAACCGCGGCGGCTGTCGTTAAAAAATTGACGAAAGCGGCTAAAACGGTGTTTACGGAAGAATCGTATCTGTCGTCGCTCGAACTCCTTCTTGCCGTTCACGAAGACGCCGAAACGATTAAAAACGACGAAAAACTCTCTTCTAATTTCAAATCGGCGTTCAAAAAAACCGATTTCGGCGAAGGCAGAAAAAAATTTATCGCGCCGCTTTATAAACTGCACGACGCGGCGGCGGAAGTCTTTCTCGATTACAATGCCGACGTGCTTATGAGCGCGTGCATATCGGCGAAAAACGGCTTTACCGCTCCCGTTTTAAACGGATTGCTTACTTCTTTAAAAGGGTTTTACGCCGCCGAAAAGGCGTTTAACAAAACGATAAAGTCAAAGAAAGAAAAAGCGGGCGAAGAAGACGTTCTCGACGCGTACGCTTCAAGAGCGGGCGCGCTTATAGAAAACGTGGATATGCTTGCCAACTGGTGTTCTTACCGCGCCGAAACGGAAGCGCTTGCCAAAGAAGGGCTTACTTTCGTTGCCGACGCACTCGAAAACGGCGAAGTCACCCCCGATAACGTTATAGCGGGATTCGAAAAGAATATTTACGGAAACTTTTTGAAAACGACTCTTTCGCTCGACCCCGTTCTTGCAAGATTTTCAGCCGCTTTACAGGAAGAAAACACCGAAACGTTAAGGCTTACTTTCGACGATTACGCCGCAGTCTGCCGCGAGCAGATACGCTCCGAACTCATATCTCGTCTGCCCCTTCCCGCAACCGAAGGAAAGTGCGGAATAGAACTTATGAATTTCAGGCGGATTGCCAAAAACAATATGCGCGGAATGAGTTTAAGAAAACTTTTCGACGAAATTCCCGAACTTTTAAAAACCGTTGCGCCGTGCATGCTTATGAGTCCCGCGACCGTGGCGCAGTATCTCCGCGCCGAAAACGGTCTTTTTGATCTCGTTATTTTCGACGAGGCTTCGCAGATGCCCACCGCCGAGGCGATAGGTTCTCTGGCAAGGGGAAAATCGGCGATTATCGTGGGCGACCCGAAACAGTTGCCGCCTACCGCTTTCTTCAATTCAAGCAGATTTGACGAAGACGAAATAGAAATCGAAGATATGGAAAGCGTTCTTGACGACTGTCTTGCGCTCGGCGTAGAAGAAAGACATCTCCTATGGCACTACCGCAGTAAGCACGAAAGCCTTATAGCGTTCTCGAACGCCGCTTATTACGGAAACAAACTTTGTACTTTCCCTTCGCCCGACGCTCCCGACAGCAGGGTAAAATTCGCGTATATCGAAGACGGTGTTTACGACCGCGGCTTTACAAAACGCAACAAAGCCGAAGCGGACGCTCTCGTAAAGGAAGTTATAAGGCGGCTTAAAGACCCCGTGCTTTCCCGTTCGAGTATAGGCGTGGTAACTTTTTCAAGCGTTCAGAAAGAATATATAGAGCGCAGAATTTCCGCGGCGATAGCCGAAGAAAAACTCGAAGAAAAAGCGTACGACCGCGAAGAGCCGATATTCGTGAAAAACCTTGAAAACGTGCAGGGCGACGAGCGCGACGCGATATTGTTTTCCGTGTGTTACGGCCCTGATAAAAACGGCAGAATTTCTTTGAATTTCGGTCCGCTCAATCAGGCGGGCGGGTGGCGCAGACTTAACGTCGCCGCGTCGAGAGCGCGGGAAGAAATGATAGTGTTTTCGTCCATTCGCGGCTCGATGATAGATTTATCGCGAACGAACAGCAAGGGCGTTGCGGGGCTTAAAGCCTTTCTCGACTTTGCCGAAAAGGGCAAAACGTCGCTTGCCGTTTCTTCGGCGGACGTTGCAAAGCGCAAGGCGGGGCTCGGCAAATATATAGCCGCGGCGTTGTCGCAATACGGTTACGAATGCCGTTACGACGTGGGCGTTTCGGATTTCAAAATAGACGTTGCCGTTCTCGATCCCAAAAACAAACACAAATATATTCTTGCCGTTATGTGCGACGGTACGAACAGGTTTTCCGTCAAAGACAGAAACGTTCTGCAGATTCAGACGCTCAAACGCAACAACTGGAACGTGATACGCGTTTTCGCCGTGAATTACTACAATAACCCGAAACGCGAATTAAAGCGCATAAAAGACCTTCTCGACCGCATTACCGGCAGAGATAAAAAAACGGGTTCGGGCATTGCGAGAGGACAAAGACCTTATAAATACGTAAAAACCGAGCAGTTGTGCGAAACCGCCGATTACGTTACTTCCGGCGTAAACGACAGCGCTATTATTTCGCGAATCAAAGCGGTTGCGGCGGCGGAAGAGCCTGTTTCGGAAAAATTCCTTATAAGAAGAACTCTTTCTACTCTCGGTATTATCAAATACGGCAGCAAAGTCGAAAACCATATGCTCGGTCTTATCGGAGCGTGCGGTTTAAAACGCGAAAAAATGCTCGGCGCGTATTATTATCGCAAAACCGACAAACCCGCGGGGTTTGATAAATTCAGGGTGGAAACGGGCGAGCGCGCCGTGAGAAGATACGAAACTGACTATGCGCCGAACGAAATCGTCGCGCTGATAAAAGCCGCGCTCGAAGATAAAGTCGCGCTGTATACCGACGAGATTTTTAACGTCGTTTGCGCGGTACTCGGAATTATAAGACCGGGCGAAAAATTCGCGGCATACGTAAACGATTGCATAACTCTCGGCGAAGACAAAGGTTTACTCGTCCGTTCCGTGTCCGACAGGATAACGCTTGCCTGAAAATTCACAATAATTCACAATAATATATAGTAAGCGGCTTAACGCCGCGCTTGAAACGGGTAGCCGCGATTGTTCGCGTTTACCCGTTTTTTATCGTAATAATACGTTCAACGGTATTGTAAATAAAAAATATTGCCGTGGTATAAATAAAATTTATGTTAAAGTAAAAAAATAGTTATAAGCAAGTGTATAATACGTGAATTTAATTGTTTGACAGTTTTTCCTTTTTGTTTTATAATATTGTGTAAATTCGTATAAAGTGTTTAGCCACGAAAGACAGCGTTTAAACTCGGTCGCTTGCGGATAAATACGGTAAAACGCGGAAAACGCGTCAATAAGTTTTTTAAAATCCAAAGGAGATATCTCCTTTTTCGCTTGTTTTCACAAGCGAAACGGATTTAAACGAAGTTAAAACGGAGGTGTATTATGAAAAGCAGAAAACTTCTTGTTTATCTGTTGACGGCGATAATGGTCGTCGCTTCGTCGCTTTTTGCCTTTTCCTGTAAAAAGGAAGACGGTTTTAAAAGTCACGGCGAAGAAGACGTTTATTACGCCGAAGCAGGCGAAAGCGAGTATACCCTTGAATTGAAAAAGGGCGTTATCACGCTTAACGCCGACGTAACGAAAACGGGCACGTATTCGTTCGACGGAACCTTGTTCACTTATAAGTTCGACGGCGAAACTTTAACGGCAGACTATAAAGTGAATACGATAACTCTTTCGGAAAACGGCGTAAATCGTATCTATTACAGAAGGAGCGTCAATTATAGCGTTACTTATTACGTAAACGGCGATACTTTCAAAACGCAGAGCGTTGTAAACGGTAAAAAAGCCGTCAAGCCCGAAAATCCCGTTAAAGAAGGATTCGTTTTCGTCGGCTGGTATTCGGACGAAGGGTTTAAGTCGCTTTATAACTTCAACACGATGGTTACGGGCGATAAGAGCGTATACGCGCGCTTTACCGAAGCGACTGCCGATAACCGCGAATACACCGTAACTTTCTATGACGGAAACGTTGAAACCGAACGGAAAAAAACGCAGGGCGGAAAACTGTTCGGCGTGGAAAACCCGGTTACCGAAGGAAAATCGTTCCTTGGCTGGTATCTTTCCGATTATCAGGATAAAAATAAACTTACCCGAAAATATTCTGAAGATTACGTTTTCGATTCCGACGCCGATTTATATTCGGTTTATAAAGAAGACGTCGACGTAGCCGTTTCGGTTACTTCGGATAAAATAGAGTGGACGAAAACAGGCGTTTCTTCTTACTCCGTTTCTTTAACCATGCCCGACGGTTCTACGAAACTTCTCGGAACTACCGGCGCGACGTATCATAATTACGATTTCAAATCCGCAGCGGCGGGCGATTACGTCGTAACCGTTACGGCAGGCGGCAAAGAATATAAGGCGTACTATAAAAATAAGGCGCTTGCGCGCGTTTGCGATTTCAAAGTCGTGGGCAACGCGATTACTTTCGCGCCCGTTTCGGGCGCCGAGCGTTATTATATAACCGTTAAATGCGGCAACGCTAATCACGCTCATACCAAAAAAGATATCGGAACGGATACTTCTTTCGATTTTTCCGATTGCGTTATGACCGAAAAGGGTATCGAATTTATCGTTGAAGCGAGCGCAAGCGGTTACGCGACTTCCGTATCCGATCCTTATACCCTGATAAGAAATCTCGGACCCGTAATCGTCGCGGCAGACGCCGAAACGGACGTTATTTCCTGGAACGCCGTTGAAAACGCGGTGAATTACGTTATAACCGTTACCGCGGGCGGCGAACCCGAGATTTATAACGCGGGTATCGCTACCGAATTTTCGCTTAAAAAATACGCGGCAGGCGAAATAACCGTTAACGTTAAGGCAACCGCGAAAGGTTACAATTCTTCCTTTTCGGAAATAAAGTACGTAAAGGCTCATCTTTCAACGCCCGAAAACGTTAAAATTAACGGGAAAACCCTTTCGTTTGACGGTGTTGTCGGCGCAACGGGTTACGTAGTTAAAATAGGAAACGCCGAAAAGACCGCAGACGCTTCGATAACGGACAGAGTAACCGTATCTTTGGAAAACGAATTGTCGGCGGCGGGAGTTTACGCCGTTTCGGTAAAGGCGAAAGGCGCAACCGCAGATAAAGATTCGGCGTACAGCGAAGAAATAAAAGTAATAAGCGGCGCGACGGTCGAAACCGCGGCGGCGGTTTACGAAAAAGGAAAAGTCGAATGGACTTCCGTTGCGGACGCCGTAAAATACGTTGTTAAATTGAACGGCGAAACCGTTCAGACGATTGAAGACGGTTCTTTCTCCGCTCCCGTAACGTTTAAAAGAAGCGGCGAAAACGCCATCGAAGTGTTTTACGTAACCGAAGGCGGCTCTGAAACCGCTCTTGCAAACGTAAAAGTTATCGTTTACGAAATTTCGTTCAACGCGGAAGGCGGAAACGACGTCGACCCCGTTTACAAAGCGGCGTACGACGACGTCGTATATCCCGTAACCGCTAAAAAAGGATATTCTTTCGGCGGCTGGTTCAACGCTCCCGGCGGATTGAGCGGCACGGGTTCGGAATACGTAAACGGCGCGTTCTGCGATAAGGCAGACGTTACTCTTTACGCTTACTGGACTGCAAAAACCTATAAAATAAAACTGCATTACGGCGAAGCGGGCGACGACGAAGAAGCCGTTGTAACGTATAACCGCGAATACAGTCTTCCCACAGAGAAAAACAGCCCCGACGCAACTAAAAACTTCCTTGGCTGGTTCTCGTTATCCGACGGCGCCGGCACGAGATACACCGACGAACTCGGCGACTCTTTAGCGGCTTGGGACTACGACGAAGACGGCAGAGATTTTTACGCCGCATGGGTTGTGGCGTTTACGTTCAACGAAATCGATAACGGAAACGCGTATTCCGTATCCAAAGCAACTACCGCGGATTATTTCTCGGTTCTTACGATTCCCGTTTCTTATAACGACAAATTCGTTACTACCGTAGAAGGCAGCGCGTTCCGTGGTTGCTCGTTGCTTAAAACGGTTAATATTCCCGATACCGTTAAAATCATCGAAATCGGCACGGCGTTCCTTAGTTGCTCTTCTCTTGAAAACGTAAATATTTACGAAACCGAAGAAAGAGAAAAGGGCGCGTTCTCTTCGGTCGGCGGCGTACTTCTTTACGATAACGAATACAACGGAAAAGAACTCAAATACTTCCCGCAGGCAAGAAGGGGAGAATACGAAATACCCGACGGCGTTGAAACTATCCCCGTTGCGGCGTTCAAAACGAGTAAAATAAGCAAAGTTACGATTCCCGCCAGCGTTACGACTATCGACGCGAACGCTTTCTTGGTAAGCGCAAATCTTACGGAAGTTGTTTTCGCTCATTCCGACGGCGGCGAAGAACTCACGATAGGAGCGTCCGCTTTCGGTTCCTGTAAAGCGCTTACTTCTATAACTCTTCCCGCAAGACTTAAATCGTTCAGCAGCGAAATATTTAAAAGTTCTTCTTCGCTCGTAAACGTAAATATAGACGGCGAAAGCGCGGATTATTCTTCTGTAGACGGCGTTCTTTGCAACGGCGACGGTTCGCAGATTATTTATTTCCCCATCGGAAGAACGGGCGCGTATACTATACCTTCGGGCGTAAGCGTGATAGGCGAAGAAGCGTTTAAAGACTGTTATTATATAAATTCGGTTACAATCCCGGGTTACGTTACCGAAATCGGTAAAGGGGCGTTCAGCGGTTGCAGAAATATAATTTCGCTTACTTTCGGCGGAGTTAAGGGCGACGCGGACCTTATTATCGGCGAGCAGGCGTTCTACGGATGCTATAATATTAAAAAATTAACTCTTCCCGAAAACCTTACCGAATTAAAGAAGAACTCGTTCGGCAATACTCAGAGCCTTACCGAAGTTACCCTTGATTGCGGAAACGCAGTATTCGAAAACGCGGCTTTCGGAACGATAGTATCGGCTGCCGACGCTAAAAAAGGCGTTCTTCCCAAATATTACGTAACCACGCTTAACATAGGTAAAGATTTGGGAATTATCGATATAAACGGCGTATTCGGCGGTACTACGCTTAAAACCGTTACCATCGACGGCGCGAATACGAATTATACCGTTCGCGAAAACGTAATTTACGATTACAACGTAACCAAAATAGTTTACTATCCGATGGGCGAAGCGGAAAATTACGTTATTCCTTCAACCGTAGTTGAAATCGGAGCAAACGTATTCGAAAGCAAGCAATTGAAAAAGATTACGTTGAGCGAAAATATCGCAACGATAGGCGATAACGCTTTCCTTAACTGTAAAAATCTTACCGAAATTACTTTCAAGCCGAGCGATAAAGAACTCAGCATAGGAAACAACGCCTTTAAAGGCACGGCTATAACTTCGATAACTCTTCCGTCGAGAGTAAAAACGTTGGGAGAGAGCGCGTTCGCTTCGTGCGATAAACTCGAAACGGCGGTAATTGCCGCGCAAGGCGTTACCGAAATAAAAGCCGAAACTTTCAAAGGCTGTTCCGCGCTTAAAAGCGTAACTCTTCCCGAAGGTATTACCGTTATAGGAAACGGCGCGTTCGCTTCCTGCGCGGCTCTTACCGAAATCAATATACCCGCAAGCGTAACCACTCTTCAGAAAGACGGCAGCGGAGCGTTGAGCGTGTTTGCTCTCAGCAATAAACTTGCAACGGTTACCATTGCGGAAGGCAACGTCAATTACGCGTCGTCAGAAGGCGTTATTTACGAAAAAGACGAGAACGGCGCGCTCGCTACTCTCGTTTACTGTCCGATATCGAACAACGTGAAAGACGGAAAGTTTACCGTTCCCGCAGCCGTAAAGCGCATTGAAACGGGCGCGTTCGCTTCGAACGCCGTTGTAACGGAAATCAAATTCGGCGGCGGCGGAGAAAATCTGATTTTCGGAAAGAACGTGTTTGACGGTTGCGCGAAATTAAGCAGAATGGTTCTCCCGTCCGGGTTAACCGAAATAAGCGAATCTCTTTTTGAAAATTGCTCTTCGCTCGAATACGTTTACGTTCCTAACACCGTTAACTCTATAAAAAAAGGCGCGTTCCATACCTGCGTTAAACTTTCGACCGTAGAATTCGAAGATAACGGCGTAAAAGATCTCGTGATAGAAGACGGTGAGCAAAAGGGTATGGATATAAAAGGAGCGTTTTCGGGTTGCGAGGCATTAAATTCGATTTCTTTGCCTGCAAGAACGGTTAAAATAGGCGCTTACGCGTTCACTGTGTCGAACATGAATACAGGAACGAGTAGAACAAAAAAATCGGGGCTTACTTCTATAGTTATTCCCGCAAACGTTAAAACCATAGGAAATTACGCATTCTATTGCGTAGGAACAAAAGTTAAACCCTGCGTTTCGTTGACGTTTGACGATATAAACAACAGCAAACTCGAAACAATCGGCAAAAACGCTTTTACCGCTTTAGTCGCTTACGGATTTGCGGGTACTTCCGTAACGTTGCCGTCAAGCGTTACGAGTATAGGCGAAAGCGCGTTCAGCGGTTGCGCAAAAATTAAAACTTTCAATATTAACGATATTAAGAATTCGCGCCTTGAAACGATAGGAAAAGCGGCGTTCAGCGGTTGTTCGGCGTTAACGGAGTTTATCGTTCCGGCGCAGGTAAAAACGATAGGCGCCAAGGCGTTTTCAAAAGCCGCCAAACTTACGAGCGTTACGTTCGAAGAAGGTTCCGCGCTTTCTTCCGTTTCGGAAATGGCTTTCCAGATGACAGGATTAACGGAATTTACGTTCCCCGCCACCGAAGAAAGCATTATTCTCGGAAAAAACCTTTTCGACGGCTGCAAAAACCTTACCACGGTACACATTTCAAAATCCGTTACCAACGTTGCGGACGCTCTCGATAACTGCGCTTCCATAACGACGATAGCGGTAAATGCGGCTAACCCCAACGTTAAGGTAGAAAACTCGATACTTTTCAGTATCAACAGTAAAGACGTTTACTATTTACTCGGCATAGGCGAAGACGGGGTTCTTAACATTCCCGAAGGCGTTGAAACCATCGACTCTTACTCGCTCAGCGGAAAACTCGCTCTGAAAGAAGTTCATATTCCTTCGAGCGTAAGAACGATCGGCGATTACGCGTTCAGCGGAAGCGCGAATATCGGCAAAATCACCTTTGCCGAAAACAGCGAATTGCAAAGCGTTGGGAAATACGCATTCAAAGGTTGCGGAATTACTTCGATAAATCTTCCTTTAAAACTTGCAAAAATAGGCGATTACGCTTTCAATGACTGCGCGAAACTCACTTCGGTCGATATGAAAGACGGAGTAACTACGTTCGGAAAATATATGTTCAGCGGATGTTCTTCTCTTACTTCTTTCACTTTCCCCGTGGGAGTTACGGAATTACCGGAATATACGTTCGAAGATTGTACTTCTCTTACTTCGGTTGCGTATCGCGGAATAGTAAGCAAGATAAACGAAGCGTGCTTTAAAGGCTGCACAGCCCTTGAAAGCATTGAAATTCCCGATTCGGTTACCGTTCTCGGAAACGATAAAATAACGAGTTCGGGGTATATAAACGGAAAAGGAAGCGTATTCGAAGGATGCTCGAAACTCAGTTACGTAAAACTTCCCAAAAACCTTACCGCTATCGCGCCTTCTATGTTTAAAGGCTGTTCTTTACTTGAAACTCTCGAAATTCCCGACAGCGTAAAGGCGATAGGAATAAGCGCGTTTGAAAACTGCTCGAAGATAAATAACCTTGTTATTCCCGAAGGCGTTAAAATCGGTTATATGTCTTCGAACACGTCTAATAACTACGTGTTCAGAAATTGCTCTTCGCTTGCAAACATAGAATTCAAAGGCGAACTCGGATTTATAGGCAAAGAGTGCTTTGCGGGCTGTACTTCTCTTAAAACGATGAACGTTCAGGGTAAAGGCGGTCTTATAGTCAGGGGCGTAACGGGCTTCGGTCACAAAGCGTTCAAAGGTTCGGGATTAGAAACGGTAAATTTACCCGAAACGCTTAAATCGATTTATATCGGGTCGTTTGCAGATTGCGTTTCGCTTAAAAGCATAACGATACCCGCGAACGTAACGAGCATAGGCGGCGGCGTGTTTACGGGTTGCACAAACCTTAGCCGGATAGCGATAGACGAAAGAAACGTTGTATACAGGAGTGACGAGCAAAATATTATTTTCAGTATTTTGGGCGAAATCGTTTATTGCCCGACTTCGATAACGGGAGAAGTGGTTCTTAAAGAAGGCGAAACTCTCGGAAGAAGCGCGTTTGAAAACTGCGCGGGAATAACCAAAGTAACTTTACCCGCAGGAGTAACCGAAATACCCGATAAAGCGTTCAACGGCTGTACCGCGCTTACCGAAATAAACGTTCCCGACGGCGTTACCTATATAGGCGACTTTGCGTTCAAAGACTGCGTTTCGCTTAAAAAGATAAATATTCCCGAAGGAATGAGTTATTTAGGCGACTCTGCGTTCGCAGGCTGCACTTCGCTTACCGAAGTAGTTATTCCGGATATTAAAAGCATCGGAATGCAGACGTTCAGCGGCTGTACCGCGCTCACTGCGGCAACCGTAAAATGCAAGAGCGTTATGAGCGGTATGTTTAACGGATGCGCAAGTCTTAAAACGGTAATTCTTTCGGAAGGAGTAACTTCGATAGAGGGAACGGCGTTTAAGGATTGCGTCGCTCTTACGGAAATAACTCTTCCTTCAAGCGTTACGAAAGTAAGCGCCGGTGCGTTCAACGGTTGCACGATAACGGTAACCGTACCGTATAAGAGTGCGTCGGATATTCCCGAAGGGCTTTTACCGTTAACGACCGCCGCGGGCGTAACCGTGGTTTATAAGCCCGCCGTATAATTTTAAAATTATAAGCAGAATCATTAAAAATAAGTCCCGTTTCGCCCGTTTTGAGCGAAGCGGGCGCTTGCGTTAAAAAATACAAGGAGAAAACGCAATGGACGTAAAAAATTTATTAAAAAAATACTATTTTAAACTAACGGCGGAAGGAATAATAAAGTCGGTTGTTTTCGGCGCGATTTTCGGTTTTATCGCCCTTGTGGGTTACGAGTTTTACGTATGGCTTAACGGTCTTAAAGCGGTATGGCTCGGTTTAGTGTTTTTTGCGGTTTTCACCGCGGCGTTCGGCGTTCTTTCGTATTTTAAAAAATTCCGCCCCACAATGCGTGCGGTTGCGGACAGAATAGATAAACTCGGTCTTGAAGAAAGAATTCTGACCATGACGGAGTTTAAAGACGAAACGTCGGAAATTTACGCTATTCAGCGCGCCGACGCGCTGAACGCGCTCGCCGCAAACGGCATAACGGAAAAACTCATTAAAATAGTTCTTTCCGCTCCGCTTATTATCGCTCTTTCGCTCTCCGCCGCTTTCGGAATAGGAATGACTACCGTTTCCGCGCTTTCCGCAAACGGAGTGATAAGCGACGGTTCGCACGTTATAGAAGACGTTAAACCCAAGCCGCAATACGAAATTTATTATGAAGTGGCGAAAGGCGAAGGATATATCGACGGCGAAATTTTTCAGGTTGTAGAACAGGGGCAGAACGCTTCGGCGGTTTTAGCCGTTGCGGAAGACGGTTACGCTTTTTCGCAATGGTCTGATAACGTCAGAGATCCTTATCGGCTCGACGCCGACGTGCGCGCTGGCGCTACCTATTACGCGATATTTCTGCCCGTTTCGGAAACGGGTATGGTGGTCGAAGACGGCGAAGACGGCGACTTTCCCGCCGAGTTGCCCGCCGATTTCAAGCAGGGCAATAACGGAAAAAAAGACCCCGAAGACGGCGATCCGGGAATGAATGCGGGCGGAAAATACGAAGAAGCAAATCAGGTTTTCGACGGCGAAACGTATTACGGCGGTCAGGTTTATCGCAACGCTTACGAAGAAGTTATAGAAAGGCTTGCAAAAGAACAGGGCTGGACGGAAGAAGAAAAGAAGATGATAAACGATTACTTTAAAACGATAGCGAAATGATTTTTCGTTTCGCGTCGCTTTCAGAACTAATGCAGGTAGTTAAACTATGAAATTGTTGGCACCATTAGGACTTTTAGGTCTTATAGGCGTAATAATACTTATCGTTATTTACCTTATAAAACCTAATTTCCAGCAGAAACACGTTTCCAGCACGTATATATGGAAACAAAGTCTTAAATATAAAAAACAACGCGTTCCGGTCAGCAATTTAAGGAACTTTTTACTCATACTCTGTCAGATTCTAATAATTTCGCTTTGTTCTTTTCTTATTTCAAGACCCAACTCGGTTTTAAAAAAGCAAACGGACGACAGAGAGATTATCGCTATAATAGATTCGTCCGCGAGCATGCGTACTCAGACGGACGATTTTTCGCGTTTTGAAAGAGCGGCGGACAAGGCGATTAAACTGTCGTCGGAAGTGTTTTCGCAAAACGGAGTGGTTTCAGTTATGATTGCCGACGAAAAGCCGTATTATCTTTTCGAGCGCGCGCGCAGGGAGAGCGAGCAGAAAATAGCCGAAAAAGTAAAATCGCTCGTTGCGAACGATTCGTGTTCGTACGGCTCGTCCGACATTGACGGCGCAATCGCGCTTTGCGAAGACGTGCTGAGTGAAAATCCCGAAGCGAAAATTTATCTTTTTACGGATAGCGATTACGCTTACGTTCCGTCTGCCGTGACGGTTGAAAACGTGCAGGACGAAAGCGAATGGAACGCGGCTATACTCGACGCTTACGCCGAAATCGAAGATAACTATTATACGTTTTACGTCGAAGCGGCGTCTTACGGCAGAAGCACGGATATAGAACTCGAAATAGTAGTGAGCGGAGCGAACGCTTCGGATAAAAACGACGCGGGCATAGTTTTTTCGTATTCGACGGACGTGTCCTGTCCCGACGGCATAGCGCAGAAAATCGTTTTCCGCAACGGAACGGGTAATTATGAAGATACTTCTGAAGAAAACGAAACGATATTCGCAATAGACGCGCTTTATTCTTATCAGCGCGTGAGCGTGATTATAAAAAATCAGGATTCTTTTTCTTCAGACAACGCGTTTTTTATTTACGGCGGACAGAAAGAGCCGATTAAAGTGCAGTATTACAGCGAAAAACCGAACACATTCGTTCCGTCTGCGTTTTATGCCGTAAAATCGGCTTTTAAAAACACGCGCGATATCGTTCTCGACGAAGTTAAAAAAGGAGATTTGCCGCTTACGGAAGGTTACGATTTATATATTTTCGAGCATACTATGCCCGAAAAACTTCCTGCGGACGGCGCGGTGTTTCTTATCAATCCCGCAACAGCCCCCGCGGGCAGCGGTCTTACGCTGGGAGAAGACAAGGATCTTCATCGGCAGGACTCTCTTTTTTCGGAATCCGAAAGCAACTACGTAAAAGGCATAACGACGGAAGCGATAACGATAACCAAGTACAGAAAAATAATTTCTCACGACCCCGGGTACGAAGAAATCATGAGCGTGAACGGCGAGCCCGTGTATCTCGTTAAAAACGAAGGCGATCTTAAAATAGCCGTTTTGTCGTTCAGCCTGCATTATTCTAATATTACGGTTATTCCCGAATGGATGCTGCTCGTAAAAAACCTTGTAAACGAATTTTTACCCGCGATAGTAAACGGCAACGCGTTCGAAGTCAACGAAAAAGTTACCGTAAACACCCGCGGAGAAAGCATGCTCGTTTCGGGCAACGCCGAACTCGAACTCGAAGAATTCCCCGCAACGCTTACGCTTAATTTACCGGGAACTTACGATTTGTCTCAGACCACTTATTTCGGAAAACTCATTTCGGAAAGCATTTACGTGAGAATTCCCGCAAGCGAAAGCAATATCCGCGCCGCGCGCGACGGAATCGCCGAGCCTTACCGCGTGGATATAAATAAAGACTTTTATAAAGATTTACTCGTTTATTTCGCGCTTGCGCTTGTCATAATAGAATTTTTCGAATGGTTTCTTAAATCGCGCGAGGGAGCGTAAGGAGGGGGTTATATGGATAATTTTAAAATCGTGTTTTCGTCGCCCCTGTTCCTGTTGTTTCTGATACCGCTTATCGCGCTTACTTTTATACCGCATTTCAGGCTGACTAAAAGATTCAGAAGAACGAGAAACAGAATAATATCTCTCGTTATGCATCTTACCGTGGTTTCGTTGTCGGTTTTAGTGCTTGCGGGAATGACTGTCAGTTATACCGTGGCAAACGAAAAAAACGAAATAATTTTGCTTGTAGACGTTTCCGATACGGAACGAATTTCCGCGGAAAAGCGCGACGAATTCGTGAGGACGGTTCTTAATCAGAGTAAATTCGATTCGTATAGAGTAGGCGTGGTAACGTTCGGCTACGACCAGAATTACGCCGTGCCGCTGACGGACGACGTGAGCGGTATTTACGAAAAATACGAAGCGGCGGCTCTTCCCGACACGAGCGCGACTAACATAGCGGGCGCGCTTCTGTATGCGAAAGGGTTATTCGAAAATCCCGAAACGTCGAAAATAGTATTGATTACCGACGGCAAGGAAACGGATAACGAAGCGGCTTCTGTCATTCGCTCGATAGCGGCGGGCGGAACCAGAATAGACGTTGCCGATATTCCGTCGCATTTCAAAACCAACGAAGTTGAAATAACGGGGCTCGAATTTCCCGATTACCACGTCGCCGTAGGCGAAGAATTCGATATTGCCGTTACCGTTAAAGCAAATACCGACGGTTTTGCGACGTTCGAACTCAGCGATAACGACGTTAAAAAAGAAATTTCGCCGAGCACGACGGAGTTTCACATCGGAGAACAAACGATAAACGTCAGATATAAATTCGAAACGAGCGGTCTTCACGAGATAAAAATCGCGATTGCTTCTTCCGAAAACACTCTCGAAAACAACGACGGTTATCGCTCGTATTTTTATCTTCGCGTTTTCAATAAGGTGTTGATGATAGGCAGAAAAAGCGCCGAATGCGAACCGCTTAAAAAACTGCTTACAAACGAAAAGGAATTCGACGTAACCGTAAAAAACATACTCGAAGACGAAGATTTTTTGAATATGACCGCTGATTATCTTCGCGGGTACGACGAGATAATTCTCAACAACGTTGCTTTTTCGGACATGCCCGAAGGCTTTGATAAAATTTTATATAAATACGTTTACGAATACGGTGGCGGACTTCTGACCGTCGGCGGACAGGATGAAACGGATAACGCGCATTCTTACGTCCGCTCAGATATGATAAACACCGATTATCAGAAGATTTTACCCGTTCAGGCTATCGATTACACTCCGCCGCTCGGCGTCGTGGTTATTATCGACCGCTCGGGATCGATGGGCAATATTGACAACGCCACTAATATGAGTTATCTCGAACTCGCAACGCACGGCGCAAAATCCTGTCTTAACGCGATGAGCGAACGCGACTATATGGGCGTGGTGACTCTCGATACGAACGAGTCTGTGGTTTTGCCGATGACTCCGAGAACGCAGGAAAGTAAAATACTGAGCGCGATCGAATCGATTCGGGAAGCGAACGGCGGCACGGTACTGCCGGGCGCAATTCAGAAAGCGGGCGAATTGTTAAGGGGAATAGACGTTGCCAAGCGTCATATCATTCTCGTAACCGACGGCGTCGTTTCCGAAAAAGAAGAATACGAAGCCAAAATTAAAGAAAATTACGACGTTGAAAGCGCAAGAGTTACTTTCTCCGTCGTGCTTATAGGCAGCGACGAAGGTTCGGACGCCGCGCTGAATATGAAAGCCGCCGCCGAAACAGGACACGGCAGATTTTACACTATTACCGACAGATCGATAGAATATTCTATGCGTGAAGATCTCAAAGCGCCGAGCATTACAACGATGAAGAGAGAAAAATTCAATCCCGTCGTTTATAATCCCGCTTCGCCGATATTTAACGGCGTTAATTACGGCAACGACGAAAGCGGCGGCGTAACCATGAACGTTGCTTTACAGGGTTTTTACGGCGTAAAACTTAAAAAGGACGCCGATTTGCTGCTTTGCGGCGACTATAACGTTCCCGTTTACGCGCAGTGGAAATTCGGTAAAGGCACGGCAGGCAGTTTTATGTGCGATTTAAGCGGAAACTGGTCCGGCGAATTTATGTCCGACGCCGACGGCATAAGATTTATCAAAAACGCGGTGTCGGCTCTTATGCCGACGGAAGACATACGCCCGAGCGAAATCAACGTTACGTTCAGCGAAAACAACTATACCAACAGGCTCGACGTTTACACGTCTTTAAACGGCGGGGAATACGTGACGGGTAACGTGATCAAATTGCCCGAAAACGAAACGTTACGGCGCCCGCTCGACACGGTAACTTCTGAAGAAGATAAAAAAACAAATCCCGATTGTTACGTTTTAACGGCGTTCGGAGCGGATAACAATTACAGCAGGTGCGAATTCGTAATCAAAGCCGCGGGGGTTTATCGTATAGTTATAGAAAAGCGTTCGGAAGACGGAAGCGTTCTTTGCTCGCGAGAGTTTTTCAAAGCGTTTTCGTATTCGGAAGAGTACGACGTTCTCAGCGATCCTTCCGACGAAGACCTTGCGGCAAAATTCTCGGTATGGGCGGAAAGGGGAAACGGCGCGGTTATAAAAGATCTTGAAGATCCCGAAGAAATATTCGGAACGTTCGTTACGAATCTTCCAAGAACTTACGATCCGAGAACTTTGTTTTTGATACTTGCGATAATCTTGTTCCTTACCGACGTAGCCGTTCGTAAATTCAAATTCAAATGGCCGCACGAACTTATAAAAGAATACAAAGCGAAAAAAAATGAAAAATAAAATCATCGCAAAAAAAGACGATTTCCGTAAAGGAAAAACAGTAAAAACGAAAAAGGAGTACGGTATGAAAAAAACGGGTGTTATAGCGGCTATTATTCTCTGCCTTGCTCTTTGTTTTGCCGTTTCGGCTTGCGGCAGGCAAAATCTTACGACTCCTGCGAATATCGTTATGAACGAAGAAAATCTTCTTTCCTGGTCGCCGAACGAAAACGCCCGCACGTATTCGGTGCGCGTTGTCAACGCCGAAAGCGGAGAAGAGAAAATTTACACGACGAAAAAAGCGTCTTATTCTCTATCAAAACTCGAAGAAGGCGATTACGATATATCCGTAAAAGCGGTCGGCGACGGAAAATCGCATAAAGATTCCGACTGGTCAGAAGTTATTAACTTTCACAAGGATTACGAAACGGGTTGCGTTTACACTCTCGTCAAAAACAACACGGAATACGAAATAACGAGAGTGGGTTCCGCGTCCGGCACGGTCGAAATCAGCGGAGAATACAGGAAAAAACCCGTTACGGGCATCGCGTCGGCGGCGTTTAAGGGCAGCGGACGAATAGAAGCGGTCAATATTGCCGACAGCGTTACTTATATAGGCGCAAGCGCGTTTTATAACTGCGTTAAACTCGTATCCGTAAATATGCCCGATACGGTTGCTTATATAGGAGAGTCTGCTTTTCAGAATTGCCGCGCTCTTACTTCGGTGCATATTTCTTCGAAAATCACGAAACTCGAACAATCCGTTTTTTCGTATTGCCGTTCGCTTGAAAGCGTAAAAATACCGGACAGCGTAACCGAGATAGGCAGTTCTGCGTTTTCCGATTGTACCGCGCTTAAAAGCGTGGAAATTCCCGACAGCGTTAAAACCCTTGGCGAATATTCGTTTTCGGGCGATAAATCGCTCGTTTCCGTAAAGATAGGAAAAAGCGTGGAAAGCATAGGAAAACTTGCGTTTTACGATAACGCGCTGCTAAACGAAATAGTATTTTCCGACGGCGACAATCTTAAAAAATTAGAAGAATCCGCTTTTCAGCAATGCGCTTCTCTTAATAGAATAGTTCTTCCGAAAGGTCTTGAAGATATAGGCGCGTACTGCTTTTTTCGCAGCGAAAACCTTTCGGATATTTCCATTCCCGCAACGGTAAATCACGTGGGCGGATATGCGTTTCATAACACCAAATCGTTTAACGACGCCGTCACGGCGGGCGAAAGTTTTATTTACGCCGATAAATGGCTCGTTTACTGCAAAGAAGATACCCGAAACACGGTAACCGATCTCGAAACCGCTTCTTTCAGGGCGGGTACGGCGGGCATTGCGGACAGCGTTTTTGCCGAAGCGAAAGAATTGCAGACGGTAAAAACTCCGTCGTCGCTGCGGCATATAGGCGAATATGCGTTCGCGCAATGCGAAAAACTTTGGAAAATTCAAACTCTCGCAGGCAGTTCGGGCAGTGTGGAAAGCATAGGGAAATACGCGTTTTTCTTCTGCAAAAACTTAACGCAGCCCCTGTTTGCCGACGGACTTAAAAAAATAGGCGACTACGCGTTTTACGGTTGCGAAAAACTCGATAACCCCGCAAATACCGATTATAAATTGATTCCCGACAGCGTAACGTCGATAGGTATGTACGCGTTCAATCAGACTAAACTATGGAAAAAATCCACCGCAAACGGCGTAGTTTACGCGGGAAAATGGGTAGTTGGGTATAACGGGATAAAATCTTCTAATATCGCCCTTGAAAAAGGTACGGTGGGTATAGCGGACTACGCGTTTTATAAATGCTCGGCTATAACGTCGGTTCAGGGGCTTTCAGGCGCGAAACACGTAGGAAAAGGCGCGTTTTACGGGTGTATCAATCTTGCGGCTGTAACGCTGAATTCCAACCTTACCGTCATCGAAGACTATACTTTTTACGAATGTTATAAACTCTATCAGGTAATATTGCCTTCGTGGCTTGAAAAAATAGGCAGATCTGCGTTTTATAAATGCGTTGCGATGGAAGAGTTGAACGCGGAAAACACGACCGTTGCTTATATAGACGACTACGCGTTTTTCGGTTGCAGCGGTCTTAAAACGATAACTTTCGGCGAAGAACTGACCGAAATAGGAAACTACGCGTTTTACGGCAATTCGGAACTTATCGGAATATCGTTTCCCGCGTCGCTTAAAAAAATAGGCGGAAAAGCGTTCTATAAATGCGTTTCGGTTGAAAATATAAATTTCGGCGGAACGGAAGAAATAGGCGAATCGGCGTTTTCGTACTGCGAATCGCTTACGGAAATAAACGCTCCGTCCACGCTTAAAACGATAGGCGAAAAGGCGTTTTATAAATGCCCCGAAGTAAAAAAAATAACCCTTGCCGAAAGCGTTGAAAGTATAGGCAATTACGCTTTTTGCGATATGAACAAAGTTACCGGAATTATTTTACCCGATTCTCTTGAAGAAATAGGCAATTACGCTTTTAAGGGAATGAAAGGCGTTAAGTCGATCGTTATAAAGAAAAGCGTTAAAAAGATAGGCGCTCACGCTTTTTACGGTCTTAACGAAGCCACTTTTTACACCGACGCAAACGGAATAATGCCCGAATGGAACACAAGATTCAATTCTTCGTACCGACCGATAGTTTGGAATTGCACGTTGTCGGAAGACGGCGTTTACGTAACTAAAACGAAAATCGCGAATAACGGAATAACCAACGCGCACGCTATTAACGGAATAGTCGCGCCGGAAAGAAACGGTTACGAATTTTGCGGTTGGGCTTCGGAAAGCGGGTCGGACGAAATTTCTTTCACCGCTTCCGAAATTTTATCCGTACCCGAAGGCACCGTACTTTACGCCGTATGGAAGAAATCGTAAAGCAAATAATACGGAAAAAGGAATAAAAACAATAATCGGCGGAGCGTTCGCAACGTCGGATAAGGAGATATAAATGAAAAAAATCGGCAACTTATTGCTCGTAGCGGCGTTTTGTGTGATTATCGCAACGGGACTTACCGCATGTAAAAAAAGTTACGAATTAAGTTTTAACACGAACTCGGAAGTTACGATAGGGAATATCAGCGTTCGCGAAGGCGAAGAAATTACTCTTCCCGTACCCGAAAGAAGCGGATATTCTTTCGAAGGGTGGTTTGAAAGCGAAGATTTTTCGGGGTCGCCCGTCGTTAAAGCGAATGGAAATAAAAACGCCGCTTTTTTCGCGAAGTGGGCTAAATTATACCTGTTGACGCTCGATACGGACGGCGGAACGCTTGCCGCAGAGTCATTGCAGGTTAAAGAAGGCGAAAATTTAAGCCTTATTCTCAAAGACGAAATTCCCGTTAAAAGCGGGCTTGTTTTCGGTCAGTGGTTTATCGGCGAAAACGAAATAACCGATAAAAAAGCCATGCCCGCTTCCGACCTTACCGTAACGGCGCGCTATAAGGCAGAATATACCGTTGAGATTTACAAAGAAAAATTAAATTACGACGGCGCTTCGGAAAAGTATGAAAAAGAAACCAAAAAGGGTTACGCTTACGTTGACAAAGTTTTTACCGTAAGCGACGTTTATAACGGTTTTAAAGAAGTAACCGAGAGCGATACGACGTCGTCGAAAACGATTTCTTCCGTTTCTTCGGAAAACGTTTTCAAAGTGTATTACGAAAGAAAAGAAATCGCGGTATTTTTCCGCGCGGGCGATTCTTCCGAAGAAGCGATCCGCAAAACTTATAAATACGGATATAAACTCTCTTTCCCGTCTTACTTTGAAAAAAGCGGATTCTGGCTTTCGGGCTGGGCAGAAGACGGCTCCGATAAAATTTACAAAGCGGGCAGAACGATCGTCAACGACCCCGACGGCAGCATTGCGCCCGACGAAACGATAATCGAAGAAGATACCGTGTTTACGGCGGTGTGGATAAAAGGGTATTCCGACGTTTTCGGCGGAACGGATTACCTTTTCGTTCTCGACGGCGAACCCGACTCGATTTATCTTATCCGCGGCGGTCTTTGCTATAAAGGAAGACTCACCAAAACGGGATTTTTCTTTAAAGACGTAAGTTTAAGCGGAAAACTCAACGCGGATAAAACGTTCAGTTACAGCGACGCCGAGCGTTCGGAACTTGCGCTCACCCGTTATTCCGTAGACGGCGGACTCGATAAAAACGTCACGATATTATTCGATCAGAACGACGGAATTTCCTATAAAAACGGAAGCGACGTTTCCAAAGGTTATTACAAAATAAACGAAAAAGGAGAGTACACCGCTACTTTCGAAAGCGGAACTCTTAAAGGCAGCGTTATGACGTTCAGGCGCACTACGGCAGTCGAAGAAGACTCCGAAACGGGAGCGCGGAACGAAGTGGAAGCGTTTATCGTTAAAGAACGCGCGGCGGAAACGGTAAGAAGCGCGTTTATCAACGATAACGGCGAATTTGCCTGTTATACGAGCGCGTACGCAATCGAATTCGACGGTTACGGCACAGCCGTTTATAACGACGTCAGAAACGGTAATTTATTCAGAATAACGCTGTATTGCTCGTTCGACAACGACAGAGTGACTCTTAAAAACGACGGCGACGAAATATTCGGCGTTATATCGCTTATGGACAATCCTTTATCCGAATATAAAGGAACGTTGTGTTATATGCTTTATAACGAAGAACTCGACGGCGAATTTACCTGCGATAACGGCGACGTTCTCAGATTAAACGGACTTTATAACGTTGATTATACGAGCGGCGGAAATACCGTAACGGGTTATTATTCCGTAAAAAAATCGGTATTCGGCGGAAAAATAATTACGGTTATAGCAGCCGATCAGAGCGGCAAGACGGAAATTTACAGGTTCCTTCTTGAAAAAACCGTAAATTCTTCTTCCGGCGAAATCGACGGCAACGATAACTCTTCAAAGGAAGAAACCGCCGTTTACAAACTCACCCGTAAGGGTAAAAACTATAAAGAATTTTACTTTATGGGTAAAAACGACGACGGGGAAAACAACGCGTTTTACGCGCCCTTGCTCGTTACCGACGATACCGCCGAAGGCGCGGCTTCTCTTTACGGATACACTTCGTCCGCAAAATACGTTTTACTCTCGTCAGGCACTTACGGCACGGCGGATAACGGAACGACGACTTATCGGGCGGTTACGTTTTCAGACTCCGAAAGCGTTAAAGACGTTGTAGTAATAAAAAATATCGACGCCGCCAAAGTAAAAACCTTCGATTGCTATCTTTCCGATTTCGGCGCGGGGGCTGCGCAATACGGAGTGGCGCACTGGTTCGGCTACGAAAAAACGGACGGCGCAAAACAAAACAACGCCGAAGTTTATAATTCCGCCGCGGACGGAAAACTTTTACTTTCCGCAGGCGTTGCCAACTACGTCTACGGCGATACTTTTATTTACGGCTCGTGCGTTAAAGAAGGGAATTTTATTACCGTTTCTTACGATAAGGGAACGGCGTACTTTAAAATCAACGGCGAAGATATGACGTTTTTCCGCCTTGAAAGCAGACCGTTTACGGCTTATTTGTATAATCCCGACGGCGCCGTAAGCGAGAGCGAATACGTTATTGCGGACGGAAACGGCGGCGGATCTTATTTCCGCGCCGAAGGCGAATTAAAAGGAAAAGTAAAACCCACGGAAGACAGTTCCGCATTCGGAGCGGCGATTTACGAATTCACTTCAACCGATAACGCCGTTTCGTTCAGATTTATAATTCTTAAATCGTCTTCTTCGCTTTTATTTGCAAAGTATGATAAAAATTACGGCAAAAATTACGTCCATAACAACGAAGAGTTGATTCTCGACGGCTTCGGATTTTACGGAAGTTATACCGTAGAAGGAAAGGAAATATATAAAGGCGTTTATCGCGTCGAAAGCGAAAATACTATAAGTATGGAAATAAACGGTCTTACACGCTATTTCGATCTTAACGGAAGATTTTTCACGCTCAGGGGAGAAGAATACGGCGTTTACACCGTTACCGACAATAATTACGCCGACTATACCGAGTTTTACGAACTTGACGGTTACGACGCGATAAAAGCATTTACCGTAAACGACGACGGCTCGTATTCTTACGCGGGCGAAGGTTTATATACCCTTAAAGACGGCAGAGTGTTTTTCACGATAACCGTCGGAGCGAGCGAAACGAGCGGCGAATTCGCGATCGGAAACGGAAAAATCGAATATAAAGGCAAAAAATACGGTTTACTCGTTACCGTTCACAAAGAAAAAGTAAGCACGTACGTAAATCCGTCGGACTGGTCCGCGTTGATTCTCGACGATAAAAGCGGCGCCGTAAGAATAAGCAAAAACGGCGTTACGCAATCGGGCGGTTATACGCTGATTACGGATAATCTTCTTTACTTCTTCACGTCGGACGGCGCCGACGGCAGCATTTTCAGATACGACGCTACCGACGGCACGGCTGTTCCCGTACAACTCGGCGCGAGAGGTTATTATAAGGAAAATCTCGATTCGCTTTTGTTCACGAAATACGGTTTTGCCATATTCAACGGTTCCGACAGATATTATTACGACATTAACGAAAACGACGACGTTATCATCTATAAAAGAGACGGTTCGTCCGCATCTTCCAACGGGTACGGTTTCAGCGTTGACGATAGTTTTGGTAAATTCGAAGACGTAAAACAGTACAAGGGCGACACTTATTATTCGAACAACGGATTCGATATCCGCTTCGAGCGCGGCGAAGAAGGAAAAGAAAAATTCCCCGTCGCTCTTACCGCGGGGGCGGAATACAAATATCCCGTAAGCACGATGAGTTTTGCGCCGGGTAGCGGAGCGAGTTTCAAGGCGGACGCTTCGGTCGTTATAAACGGAAGGACCTATAAAGCGACGGTAACCAAAAACGAAGACGGTTCGATGACGCTTACCGTAGGCAATTACGTGTTCGATATATCCGTCGTTTTCCGCGGCGAAAATACTTCGGGTAAAGTTGTAAGCACCTATTCCGTAACCGCGCTTCGCGGAGTTATATCCGCGCCTGCGTATAAATATCTCGATAATTATTACAGAGTTTACGTTACCGAAGGGGCAAAAGCCGCGGGCGATTATAAAAACAACGTCGGCACGGTTTACGTCAACACCGTGTACGACGATACCGGAAAAGAAATTTCGAGTTACGTTTCGGCTTCTTTCGGCGAAGGCTCGGAATACTACGACGCCGACGGAAAATTGCTTTCGATAGAAAACGCGTCGTATACCTACGATAAAGAAAACGCCGTTTATATCGCCGAATTCAATTCCCGTGACGGATATAAATACCGCTTTGCGTTCGGACTCAGGTATCACTCCGCGTTCAGACGGACTTTCGGTTATTACGTGTTCTATCTCACGAGAATCGAAACGCTTGAAACGGGCAATTACACCGTCGGATTCGAGCGCTATATCGGCTCGGACAACGGCAAGGCGCTCGGCGCGATTTTCGGCGTAACGCTTAAAAAGGACGGCGTTGAAATAAAGCACTGGGGATCGATAACCTATGCGAACAAAACGGAAATACTCTTTATATCGAGAGAAATCGACGCCGACGGAAAGATTCTTTCCGCCACGTATTACAGAATAATTTCAAGTTACGATTCGGGCGTGGAAATAGGCGGAAACGATAAAATTCTGCCCCCGCTGAAATCGGTTACGGTAACAGAAGAACCCGTAACGTTCGTAAGCACGGAAAACGGCGAGATTTTTGCTGACTTTAACGCTGAAAATAAAGTAGTGCTTTTAGTCGTAAACGGAAAAGGCGTAGTCGCGTCGTCTACGGAATATAACGCCGATACGGGCGTATACACCGTAATTGCGGGCGGAAAAACTTATACTTTTAAATTGAACGGCAACGTTATCGTTGAATTCAAGGAAGAAAAATAGCGATATTAAAGGTTTAAAATCGCGGTTAAATATAAAGTGAGAGATAATTATGGTACAAGAAAAAGACATAGAGCAATTCAGCAAACAATGCGCGGCGATATTCGGCGAAATCTCGCGAGACGTAATAGGGCAGAAAGACGTCGTTGAAGGCACGGTCATAGCGATGATAGCGGGCGGCAACGTTCTTCTCGAAGGAGTGCCGGGCGTCGGAAAGACAAGGCTCGTAAGAACTTTGGGAAGAGTATTCGACCTGCCGTTCTCGAGAATACAGTTCACGCCCGACTTAATGCCCGCAGACGTAACGGGAACGAATATCATCGTGAAAGACGAGAACGGAAACTCTTCGTTCAGATTTCAGAAAGGACCTATATTCAGCAATATAATATTAGCGGACGAAATAAACCGTGCGACGCCGAAAACGCAGTCGGCGCTGCTCGAAGCGATGCAGGAGCATACCGTAACGGTAATGGGCGTATCGAGAAAACTCGAAGAGCCGTTTTTCGTGCTTGCCACGCAGAACCCCATCGAGCAGGACGGAACGTATCCGCTGCCTGAAGCGCAGATGGACCGTTTTATGTTTAAACTTCTCGTACCGGATCCGACGCTCGAAGAACTTATGCAGATAGTCGATATGACGCAGAAGACTATGGAAGAAGTGGCGGACAAGGCTTGTTCTGGGGAGCAACTTTTAAGAATGAGAAGCACCGCGAATCAGATACCCGTGGCGAGCGAAGTAACGCGTTACGCGATGACGCTTGTATCGGCAACTCACCCGACGTCTCCCGTGGCAGCGGAAACGGCGAAGAAATACGTCAGAGTAGGAGCAAGCCCGCGAGCGGGACAGGCTATAATATCCGCGGCGAAAGTGCTTGCGCTTATAAAGGGAAGATTCAACGTTGCGTACTCGGATATAGAAGAACTTGCGTATCCCGTACTTCGTCACCGTCTTAAACTCAATTTCGAAGCGATAGCGGAAAGAATCTCTTCGGACGATGTTATCCGTATGATAACCGACGAAGTAAGCAAAAAATACAAAAAGTAAAGGCGAAACGAGCAGTTCGTTTTATAAATTCACGCGTAAAAAACCTGACAAAAACGGAGTAACGCAATGAAAGTTTCTTTTTTAAACGATAAATTTTTCAGTCGGCTTGAAACGCTGGCGTTCAATTTAAGAACGGATCTTTCGGGATATTTCGGCGGTAAGCATCTCGTTTCCACGAAAGGTCAGACGGTGGAATTCGCCGATTTCAGAGAGTATCAACTCGGCGACGATATACGCCGTATCGACTGGAATTTATACAGTCGTTTTGAAAAATTCTTTATAAAACTTTTCACCGACGAAAGACAGATGCAGGTACAGATTTTTCTGGACTGCTCGGCTTCTATGGGTAAAAACAACGATTATAAATCGGCGTATGCCGTAGCGGCTTCCGCAGCCTTAGGTTTTTTATCGGTGCATAATATGGATAAAGTGTCGTTTCAACTTATGAAAGGCGACCGCTCCGAAAATCCGTTCGGAACCATTATAGGTAAAACTGCGTTTTACAGGGCGATAACCGAACTCGATAATTTAACGTTCGACGGTGAAACGGATATAGAAGCGTGCGTAACGGGCTGTATGAACACGGGAACGGGGAACGGGCTTTCGGTTATCGTTTCCGACTTTTTTACCGACAGCAACTGGAAAAAAGCGGTAGAGTATCTTTTATACAAAAAAAGGCAGGTGCTTCTTCTTCACGTGATGTCGGAAGAAGACGCAGACCCGTCTTACGACGGAAGAGTCAATCTTATCGACTCCGAATCTTTCGACCTTCAGGACGAAAAGAATATGAAACTTAAAATCAATCGCGGAAGATTAAAGGCTTACGAAGAAGCCCTTGCCGATTTTATTAAAGATATACGCACGTTTTGCGCAAAGCGCGGCGTCGACTATATCTATCTCGATACCGGTAAGCCCGTCGAAAAAGTGCTTTTCGGCGAATTCTTCAGATCGGGTATCATTGCATAGCCCCGAATTGTTGACGAGCGACGAACAAAGTGTTAAAATAGTACCGAAGAAAAAAACGGAGGCGTTACAATGTATCAGGAAAATATATGGAAAACGGCGGACGAAAAGAAAGCCGAAAAAATAACTTCGTTCTGCGAAGGTTACAAAGACTTTTTATCTTACGCTAAAACCGAGCGTCTTGCGGTGGAAGAAACCGTTAAGATAGCGAAAGCGCACGGATATAAAACGCTTGACGAGTATAAAACTCTCAAAGCGGGCGATAAAGTTTATTTTGTAAATAAAAATAAAAACGTTATCCTTTACAAAATAGGTAAAAAACCGATAAGGGAAGGTTTAAGAATTCTCGGCGCGCATATCGATTCTCCACGTCTTGACCTTAAACAGAATCCTATTTACGAATCGGAAGGCTTCGCGCTTCTGGATACTCATTATTACGGCGGCATAAAAAAATATCAATACGTTACCAAGCCGCTTGCCATTCACGGCGTCGTATGCAAAAAAAACGGCGAAACGGTTAAAGTGGACATAGGCGAAAAAGACGACGATCCGATAGTCGGAATAAGCGACCTTTTAATTCACCTTTCCCAAAAACAACTTACAAGCACCGCCGATAAGGTTATCGAAGGCGAAAATCTTGACGTTACCGTGGGTTCTATTCCCCTTAAAGACGAAGAAAAAGACGCCGTTAAAAAGAACATATTAAAACTTCTTAACGAAAAATACGGTATGGACGAAGAAGATTTCGTATCTGCGGAATTTGAAATCGTTCCCGCGGGCAAGGCTCGCGATTACGGTCTTGACAGAAGCATGATCGCTTCGTACGGTCATGACGACAGAGTTTGCGCTTATACTTCGCTTATGGCTATGATGGACAGCGAGCAGGTTGAAAATACCGAATGCTGCACTCTCGTAGACAAAGAAGAAATCGGAAGCGTAGGGGCGACGGGGGCAAGTTCCGTATTTTTCGAAAACACCCTTGCCGCTATTCTTGAAAAAATCGGCGAAACGAGTTATATCGCGCTTAAAGCGGCGCTTGAAAATTCTTACGCGTTAAGCAGCGACGTAAGTTCGGCTGTCGATCCGCTTTTTACAGACGTTATTTCCAAAAACAACAGCGCAAGGCTCAATTACGGCATCGTGCTTGAAAAATATACGGGTTCGCGCGGCAAATCGGGCGCGAACGACGCAAGTCCCGAATATATAGCCGTTTTAAGAAACGCTTACGATAACGCGGGAATTCACTTTCAGTCGGGCGAACTCGGCAAAGTAGATCTCGGCGGCGGCGGTACGATAGCGTACATACTCGCAAAATACAATATGTCGGTTATCGACGCGGGCGTGGGCGTTCTCAATATGCACTCGCCGATGGAAGTCGTTTCGAAAGCAGACGTGTACGAAACGTATCTTGCGTATAAAGAATTTTTAAAAATCTGAGATAAATAAAACAATATAAAACCCCGCTTTGCTTACGGCAAAAGCGGGGTTTTATATTATAATACGAACCTTGCAAAAACGCCGTTATGGCGCGCTTAACTCGTTTTTTATGTAAAATAATTAACTATTTTTTAACTATTCCGCTGTAAGCGTTTCTTAAACGGTTGGCGGCAAGGCGGGCGCGCGCGATATATCCGTCGTCGGTAAGGGTGGAGTAAAGGGGGTTGACGCGCGACTTATCGTCCTGCGTTTTAAAAACTTCGAGCATCATTACTCCGTCGTAGCCGACCGCGGCAAGCGACGTTAAAAACCTGTTATAATCGATAGCGCCGTCGTAAGGTATCCAGTGCAAATCGCCGTTACGCGTTTTTAAATTATCGTGAACGTGAACGGTAACGAGTTTATCGCCGAACAGAGATAAAAAGTCTTTTCCGTCGGTGAAGCAATATTCGTGTCCGAGATCGAGACAGAATTTCGCTTTCGGAAAGTATTCGAGCGCGCAGGCAAGGTTTGATATTTTTCGTTGATTCTCAAACGCAACGGTAACGCCGAGTTCGTTCGCGCGGCTCATAAGGCGGTAAAACCTTTCAAAGCCCGTATCGTTCACTACGGGCGCGTTTTCTCCCGAAGAAAGATGAGTTACGAGTACGGGTATATTATATTTAGCGCAACTTTCCGCGGAAATAATCAACCTTTTCAGCATATCGTCGCCTTTGTCGCCGTCTTTCCACATATCGTTTATATAAGAATAACCGTTACTGTCAAACGGGGCGTGTAAAGTAGCCGCTTTTAAAGGCGTTCCTTTTATTTCGGAGCAGAACCTTAAAAGAAGGGGATCTTCCGCGTTTAAAAACGAATAAGTAAAGCCGTTTCTTATAAGACGGTTTACGCCGCTTTTAACGTCGGTTATTTTTACGCAGTCAAAATTTATACCTGTATCCATAAAACTTTCCTTTCATTCATTTTAGCACTTTTATTATTTCGTGTCAACAAAGATTTATTAAATCGTTTATAACTCAGACGCGCTGAAAAACGCTTGCAAATCATATAGATTTTTGTTATAATTTCTTCGATAAAAAATACGGAAAGAGAGTTTAAAATGATAGAAATTTATTCCGATTACGTCAAAATCGACGGTAAAAACGTTTCTTTAATAATTAAAAAGCATAAAGAAAGAGCATTTCTCGTTTACTGCGGCAAATATATCAACAAAGCCGAAGATTACGCCGTTTTCGCGCGCGGCTCGTGGGAGAGTGACGGGTCAAACGACGACGGGCCTTTATCTCCGTCGGTTTTCGGCTCCGTTTCGGAATATTCTTCGCTCGAACCGTTCGTTTGTTTTTACGATAAACGCGGAGTTTTCTGCAACAGATTCAGATATATCGGCGCGGAAAAAACGGAAGAAGGCTTTTCGCCGTTACCGACGGCGCGCAATAAAAGCGACGTTGTAAGGCTTTCTTTCAAAGACGAAATTTCAGGAGTAACGGTATATCAGTACTATTCCGTTTTCAGTGACAGCGGTGTTATAGCCGCGCGTTCCGAAATAGTAAACGACTCGAACGGGGAAATTACGGTAACCGAATTATCTTCTCTTCAACTCGATTTCGTTTCCGATAGCGCGGGAGTAACTTGTTTTTCGGGTACCTGGATAAAAGAATTTCAAAGGAATTTTACCGAGTTGAAATGCGGCAGGTTTGAAATCGATTCAAAATCGGGCATATCTTCCGCCAAACACAATCCGTTTTTTATGGTTAACGTAAAAGACAGGGTTTTGGGTTTTAATCTCGTCTGGTCGGGCAACCATAAAGAGACGGTTGAAATTTCGCCCTACGGCAGGGTGAGAATTCAGACGGGAATAAACGATTATAATTTCCGTTACACGCTTAAAAAAGGAGAAACTCTCCATTCGCCCGAAGCCGTTTTCACCGTTGCGGACGGCGAAAGCGAAATAACCCGCGAAATGCACGATTTTGCGTTAAATCATATAATAAACCCTGAGTTTGCGTATCGGGAAAGACCCGTTCTCATCAACAACTGGGAAGGAACGGGCTTTGATTTTAACGGCGAAAAAATTTACAAAATGGCTGAAATCGCAAAAAGCGCGGGGATAGAGTTGTTCGTTCTCGACGATGGCTGGTTCGGAAAGAGAAACGACGATACATCGAGTCTCGGCGACTGGTACGATAACGAGAAAAAAACGGGCGGGTTGAAAAAACTTGCCGATAAAATTCATTCGCTCGGAATGAAATTCGGACTTTGGGTAGAGCCTGAAATGATAAGCGAAGACAGCGATTTATACCGCGCTCATTCCGACTGGGCGATGAAAATTCCGAACGTAAAGCCGCTTGAAAGGCGCAGACAGTTGTACATCGATATATGTAACCCGGAAGTTAAAAATTATCTGACGCGCACTCTTATCGATTTATTCAAAAAAACGGGCGTAGATTACGTTAAATGGGATCACAATCGCGCAATGAGCGATATTTACTCTCAGACTCTTACTAATCAGGGCGAATATTTTTACAGGTATTACGTAAATTTATATTCCATACTCAGAGATATTACGGGCGCGCTCCCCGAAGTATTGTTTGAAAGTTGCGCTTCGGGCGGTTCGAGATACGATCTCGGAATGCAGTATTTCATGCCGCAGAACTGGGCGAGCGACAATACCAACGCTTACGACAGGCTTTTTATTCAGGAAGGCACTCTCACGGCGTATTGTCAGTCGAGTATGGGAGCGCACGTTTCCGATTATCGCCGTTCCGTACCCGTAATTTCGCTCGAAAGCGAATTTAACGTTGCGAGTATAGGCGCGTTCGGATATGAATTCGATATAACCAAGGCGACCGAAAAACAGTTGCAAACGATTAAAAATCAGGTCGTTTACTATAAAGCGCACAGAAAACTTTTGCAGTTCGGCGATTATTTCAGGTTAGGCGACGGCATTGCCGAATCCGAAACGGGCGGATGGATAGTGGTAAGCAAAGATAAAAGCGAAGCGATAGCCGTTCTTATAAATCGCGAAACGGGCAGTAAAAGGCATCGCCCGCTGTTCGCGCTTAAAGGTCTTGACGATAATTCGTTTTATAAAGTCACCATGCGCCCGCAGGATAACGTCGAAGAAATTATAGAATTCACCGCTTACGGCGACGCGCTTAACTCTTACGGCGTCGATATAGAAGACATTCGTTGGCGTGAAACCGACGCGCATGACACTTCCGCCGCTTTTTGTTCGAGAATGATGTATATAAAAAGGCAAAACGTAAATTAAAAATCAAATAATAAAACGCCCGCGCTTTAAAGCGGCGCGTAATAATAAAAACCCCTGAAAAGCGATAAAATCGCGGCTTTTTCAGGGGTTTTTTACGTTTGTTTTTCAAAGAGAATAAGCAAGTTTAATTTTTTTCGTTTATTATGCCTGGCATAACAGATAACTTAAACTCGGGCGAGTATTTTTTAAATACTTGCCCTTTTTTTGCCATTAAAAACGCACCCCAAAAAATTTTACATTTCCGTCTGACTTTTAGGGCGCATTTCATAAGCCGCTTATTACACCAACACGTTCTTACATTGCGCGTAAACGTGTTCGGGCGGGGCGATTTCGCAACAAATATAGTCTATATCCTGTAATCCGCAAATGTCAAAGGCGTATAAACTGTCAATCTTCGAAGTCTGGCAAAGAAAAACCTTTTTTTTGGAATGTTTCAGCATTACTTTTCTCAGCGACGCGTTTTCCTGATACGGATCGCTTATTCTTCCGTCTTCGGACAGCCCTTTTGCGGAAAAAAACATAACGTCGGCATAAACGGTGGAAATAAAATCTTTCGCATAGTCGCCGACGAACGCTTTAGACGGAGCGTCGAGAAATCCGCCCGTGCAGTAAGATTTTATTCCGTATTCCGAAAGTTTATTAACGGTTTGCAGGCAGTTGGTGATGACGGTAAGGTCTTTTCTGTACGGAAGAAAATCAACTAATTTGTGAGTAATGGTAGACTGATCCATAAGTATAACGTCACCGTCGTTTATGAGCGAAAACGCTTTTTCGGCGATAGTCGTTTTTTCTGTAACCGCCTGTTTTTCTCTTATTAAAAACGGCTGAATATTATTATTGTATTCGCGCAGCATCGCGCCGCCGTACGTTCTTACTATAAGATTCATTTCCGCAAGGCGTTTCAGATCGCGCCGTACAGACGCTTCGCTGTAATAAAGCGTTTTGCAAATTTTTTGCACCGAAGCCTGTTTGTGTTCCTTTATTAAATCGTAGATATTTTCTAATCTTTCGTCTTTAAACATTTTTTACCCCTTTACGTTAAATACTATATTATATTGTCTGCAATTTGTCAAGCGTCGGGCATAATGTTTTGATTGAGTTTGATTGAAATTTACGGATTTATTGATTGATTGTTAATAGTTCGTTTACATATTGACTTTAAACAGAGCGGCAGTTATAATTGATTTGCAATATCGAACGGAGGAACTTCAATATGAAGAAATTAAAAATGATAAGCGTTATGCTGGCGGTTTTAACGCTGTCATTCAATTTAGCGGCGTGCAAAACGGGCGGCGGAAACGCAAATTCCGCAAACACGTTGTACGTCGGGAATTACGAAGGCGGTCTCGGCTCCGCGTGGCTGAGAGAAGTGGCTGATAAATTCGAAGCCGAAAATCCCGGAATAAAGGTTGAAATCGACGAAGAAAAAGACCGTTTCGGCGATTCTTTGCTTTTGCAGAATATCAAGCGTTTCAGGCAAGACATATATTTTTTAAATCAGATTACCTATTCAAATTACGTCAAAGCGGGCGTTCTTGCGGATATTACGGACGTAGTTACCGCGCAGCGCGAAGAAACCTATAACGAAAACAACGAAATAAAAACGAGAACAATCTCGATAGAAAATAAAATGGACGGGTATCTTGCTAACTATTATAAAACGAACGGCAAATATTACGCCGTGCCGTTTTACAGTTCCGTTTTCGGTGCGGTATATGACGTTGATTTATTCGATTCGAAGAAATATTATTTCAAAGACGGATACGCTTCGCTTGACGATAATCCGTTCGTTACCACTCTCGATAAGACTGCTCCCGGCGGAAAACGCACTGTCGGCGTCGACGGCGTATACGGCACGAGCGACGACGGTTTACCCGCCACTTACGAAGAGTTATTCGCGCTTCTCGATCAGATGAAACTTGACAGCGTCGTTCCTTTTATGTGGAACGGGCAGTATTATAACTACCGCGAGCGTTATCTTGCTTCGCTCTGGGCGGACTACGAAGGAAAAGACGGCTATAATCTCAACACTACTTTCAGGGGAGAGTACGATTTTCCCGCAAGCACTTTGAAAGACGCCGAAATGAAACTCTGGGGCGGAACGGTTACCGAAGACGGAAAGCAAAGAGTCGAGATAAAAGACGCAAACGCCTTTTTGCTTCAAAGGCAGCCCGGTAAAAAACTTGCGGTAGAAATTGCAAACAGAATTATTACGGGCGGATATTACAGAACCGATTCGTTTGAAACGACTTCCACGCACCTTATGGCGCAGGCGAATTATTTATACAGCAGGCAAAAAAAGAAGCCCGTTGCGTTTATTCTCGAAGGAAGTTGGTGGGAAGGCGAAGCGCGCAACGAAAATACTTTTTCAACGATGGCTTCGAAATACAACAGCGCCACCGAAAAATGGGGTTACGGCGAAAGGCGTTTTGCGTTTTTACCGATTCCGAAAGCGGAAGGCTCGGTAAATAACGGCAGAAGAACGGTGTTGTCGGCAAGCGGCGGTTCGGTTGTCTGCATCAACGCTAAAACGAAAAAACTCGACCTTGCCAAAAAGTTTTTCGAGTTTGCTCACACAGACGAATCGCTTCGCACGTTCACGAGAGTTACGGGCGTGCCGAGAGCGTACGAATACGAACTTTCAAATAGCGATTTATCGGAAATGACGTACTTTTCAAGGGATTTATGGGATATTTACAGAGATGAAAAAACAGACGTCGTATACCACACTATATTTAACAGCGTTATGAGAAGCACGGAAAAATCGTATTTTTCGGTGTGGGCGTTCGGCGCTTCGAACGTAAGGGGTCTCGATTATCAGGAGCCTTTCCTTGCGTTCCGCACCATACCCGATTTAAAGGTAAGCGAATATCTCGGCGGAATGGAAACGATGTATACCGACTGGAATAAGCGTCTTTCAAACTATCTGAAATAAAGCAATAATTATTTATGAGGAAAACTATGCTAAAAGCGCGTAATCGCGGCGATCTTATGAAAAATAAATCGAGCCTTATTTTCTATATTTGCATGGTGGCTTTGCCCATGGCTCAGATTTGCATATTTTTCATAGCCGTAAATTTCAACTCGGTATTGCTCGCGTTTAAAAGATACACTCCCGACGGAGAATACGTTTTCGCGGGATTCGGCAATTTCAAAACGTTTTTTTCGGAACTTTTCGGCGAAAAAAGCGCGGCGATGAGAATGAGATTGACCGATTCGATGCTACTTTATTTCGTGGGGCTTATTGTAGGAGTGCCGCTGAATATAATTTTTGCGTTTCTTATTTATAAAAAAATACCTTTAGCGGCGTTCTTTAACGTTATATTGTTTTTGCCGCAGATATTATCGTCCATCATAATGTCGATAATGTTCCGTTATTTTATGGAAAAGGCGATACCCGTAATCGCGGAATTTTTCAAAATAACCGATTTGCCGAGTTTTTTCGTCGATATATCGTCGGCGTTTCCGACGATTTTGGCGTATAACGTCTGGGCGGGGTTCGGCGGTCAGATAATAGTGTATATAAGCACGATGTCACGCATACCTTCGGAATTGACGGAAGTAGGGAAAATAGAAGGAATGAATCTTTGGCAAGAGTTTAAATACCTGACTTTTCCTATGATTTATTCGACAATTTCGACTTATCTCGTAATAGCAACGTCCGCTATTTTCGTAAATCAGGCGTCTTTATTCAATTTTTACGGAAACGAAGCGCCTGCCTATACTCAGACTTTCGGATACTATTTATTCGTA
The DNA here is from genome assembly GCA_934248055.1 of uncultured Clostridia bacterium. Classification (GTDB taxonomy): domain Bacteria; phylum Bacillota; class Clostridia; order Christensenellales; family Borkfalkiaceae; genus HGM11412. The sequence goes on from CAKQKI010000007.1 coordinate 78,384, forward strand.
ACCGTTCTGAAAAGCGACGGCTACGACGCTTATCCTTTGGCGGCGGCGATGGGACTTTGTTTTACCGCGGTATCTATTCCGCTGGTATACTTCGTTTCCTGGCTTTTAAATCGCTACGATCCGGAGGTGGAAACGTGAGTACGGTTTACTTTAAAAACAAGCGCGGTTTCAGTCCCGGCAGCGTAATTTTCAAGTCGGTCGGCGTAATTTTGCTGATAGTTTATACTATCCTTATTCTGGTGCCGCTTTTCTGGGCTTTATCCGTGTCTTTGAAATCTCTCGACGGGTTCGTTACGAATCCGCTTTTGCCGAATGAATTTAAAATTTCTAATTACAAAGAAGCGTTTAAATTATTATACGTAAACGTATATTACGACAATGGTACTTCCGATAAAATCTACATGGCGGGATTGTTCGCTAATTCGATTTTATATTCCGTTGGCAGCGCGTTTGCGTATACGCTCGCGCCGTGTATGATGGCTTACGTAGTGGCGAAATATAAATACCGTTTCAATAAAGTAATTTACATGCTCGTAATTATCAAATTGACTTTACCCGTGGTAGGCAGTCTTCCTTCCGAAATGCAGATAGCGCGGATTGTGCGCACGTACGACTCAATGATAGGCGCGTGGGTTATGAAATTTTCGTTCATGAGTACGAATTTTTTGATTTTCCTTTCGATATTCAAAAACTTATCGTGGGGATACGCCGAAGCCGCTTTTATAGACGGAGCGTCGCACTTTACCGTTTACGTAAGGATAATGCTTCCGCTTATAAAAACAACTTTCTTTTCGCTGATGTTGTTGTCGTTTATATCTTTCTGGAACGATTATTACACTCCCATGATATATCTGCCGAGTATGCCTACGCTGTCTTACGGATTATATTATTATTCTCATTCTTCCGGGCAGGGGCAAAGCACTATACCGATGCAGATGTCGGCGTGTATGATTGCGTGTATTCCTATACTCGTGTTGTTTTTGTGTATGCGTAAAAAACTTATGGGCAGCCTTACTCTCGGCGGATTAAAAGGATAAAAGGTTAAATCAGGAAGGGCAAAATGTTGAAAATTAACAAAAAAATATTATTTTTTATATGTGCGGCGTGCGTTTCGCTCGTTCTTGCGGGCGCGCTGAGTTTTCCGTTCGGAGTAGTTGCGGAGAGCGTTGTCGTTCCTTACGAAAACGTAAACGCGGAATACGGTTACGTCGTTCCGGAATCGTCGGGATTAAGCGAAAAACGCGCGGGGCTTAAATTGACTTCTTCCGTATCGGGGTCGAAATTCAGGCTCGGCAATTATTTCGGCGGCACTTTTACTCTCGATTTCCGCGTTATAAGCGAACTTTCTTACAGCGGTTCGCTTGACGCCGCTCTCGGCTCGGAATATATCAACAACGAATTAGAACTTGAAAAAGCGTCCGTTACGTTTACGGATAAAAACGGCAAGTCTTTCTCTCTTATTTTAAGGGCGGGAGCAAAATACGACGTGGTAACTCCTACCGCAAGCGTCGCCGTAGGAAACGCGGAGTGCGGATTGCATTATTATAACGGTCAGACCGAAGAATCGAACACGGGCGTGCAGAATTCGCTCGGTTATTACACGAGATTTAACGGAACGTCGTTTTGCAACGTGGCGCTTACCGACGGCAAACTCACTACCGAAGGCGTTAAGCCCATGGTTATTACTTTCGAGCCGTCTACCATGCGCGTTTACGGAATTTATTACGGGCAGTCCGTTTCTATTATCGAAAAAAGACTTATTCTCGATTTAAAAGACCCCGAACATATAGGAAAAAACAACGTACTCGAATCGTTTGACGAGTACGACGTTACCATGTCGTTCGACAGTATTGCCACGGGAAAAAAGGCGTCGATCGTATTATACGAACTTAACGGCTGCGCGCTTGGAAACAAGCAGATAGGTTCCGCATTGCCCGTTATATCCCCCGCTTTGACGCGTTGCGGCACGGCGGCGGAAAAATATATTTTACCCGAGCCCGCATTTTTCGCGTTAGACGGAAAAAGTTCGGCAAAGGCTGAAATTTCAGTTACGGGTCCCGACGGGAAAAAGGTTGATTTAACCGATAAAAACGGCAATAAAGCGGAAGACGGCTTGTATAGCGAAGGTTGCGGTTTTACGCCGTACGCCGCGGGAATTTATAAATTATCGTACACTCCGATAAACGGCGGAACGCGCGGTATAGTTGCCGAAACGGAAGTTAAGATTATGAATAACGTTCCGTCGCCGATTTATTCCGTGTCGTCTGAACTTAACGGAAAAATTTTCGGAAAAGGTTATACTTTTATCGTTCCGCGCTGTGAATATTATAATCCGTTTTTACTTAAAAACGCAAAAGGCGTTGCTTCGGTTTCGCTCAGAAAAGACGGAAAAAATATTGCCGATTACGATCTTTTTGCTTCGGATAACGAGCGTAAGGCGACGCTTGACGAATCGGGCGAATACGAACTCGTATATTCGGCGGGCGAAGAATTCGATAAAAAAATAATTGCGTTCACGGCAGTCGACGGGAAAGTTAATTTTAAAGCCGACGGCTGCAAGGAAAGGTATTCTCTCAACGAAAAAATAGAATTGCCGCGCGTTACGGCTCAGTACGGCAAAAAAGAAAAATCCGCCGAAGTGGTGCTTATAAAGCCCGACGGCTCGCTCGATATGAGTTTCCGTCCGACTCTTTCGGATAAAGGAACGTATTCTTTCGTTTATTACGCCGATTTTGACGGCGCGGTTTATCAGAGCATAAATAATTTCGTGGTAAGCGACGGCGAAAACGATTTGTTCGAGTCGTTAAAGGACAGTAAATTTTCTTCCGGAGAATTTCTTAATTATTCGGTAAACGAAATCAGCGGACTTAAAGTAACGGGGAATTCCGACGGGGCAAAAATCCGTTACGGAAAAACGATCGACTTATCGCATAAAACGAGAGAGCAGTCGCTTATCGAACTTGCGGTAACTCCGTCGGTTTACGGCGAAGAAGATTTCAATCAACTTTCCATACTTCTTACCGACGTTCACGATACCACTAATTACGTGCAGATTACTATATATAAAGGTAAATGGGGCAATTCCGTAAGTTTTGTCAAAGCCGCCGCGAAAGGACAAGTCGTTGCGGGGCTTGAAAAAAATAAGTTGGCTACGAGATACGATCTCGGTACGAGCGTGATGATGAGTTTTGCGGGTAACCGCGTTATAGGCAGCGAAACGCTGAAACTTTATTACGATAATATTGAAAAAGCCGTTTACGCCGATACTCTGAGAACCCCTTCGGCAGACGGAAAAGTAAACGATTTCGTTTCTCCCGAATTGCAGGGCGAAACGTCCGTGTGGGGCGGGTTTACGAGCGGCGAAGTGACGATGACGATAACGATGTCGTCGTTCAATAAAAAGAGCGGCTCGTATATAATAACGTCGGTAGACGGCAACAAACTCGGCAACGTTTCGCTGAACGACGAAGTCGCTCCCGAAATATACGTGGATACCGAAGGTTACGGCAACGCCGCTCCCGCAGGACGCGCGGGAAGGCAATATAAGGTTTTCGGCGCGAAAGCGTACGACCGCGGCGACGGCGCTTATAAACCCGTAAAAAAAGCGGTTTTCAGAAACTACGGAACGTCGGGAGCCGTGGAATACGAATTATCCGCAGACGGAGTGTTCACTCCCGACGTTGCGGGAAAATATACCGTAGTTTATGCGGCGGCAGACTCGGTGGGAAACAAAGCCGAAAAGAATTACGGGATAAACGTTTCAGACGATTTGCCCGAAATAACTCTCGAAGGATTTGACGAAATCAAAGGCGAATATTTCGTCGGCGAAACTTTGGTTTTACCCGTAATGACCGCAAAGGGCGGATCGGGTAACCCCGAAACGACGCTGACCGTTTCTTCGGGCGGCGTAAGCGAAACGATATATTCGGAATATACTTTCAATCGCGAAGGCGAGTACGTTTTAAAAGCAAAAGTTATCGATTATCTCGGACTTATTACTTCTTTTTCGAAAACTGTCCGCGTTGCGGTGTCGGACGCTCCCATCACGGAATTTCCCGAAATGCCCGTTGCGTTTATAAACGGGTGCGAATACGATTTACCCGATTTTAAAGCGGTTGACTATACTACGGGCAGCGCGACGGCGGCGGTTAAAAAAGCGTTTGTTTCTCCCGAAAACGAGAATGATTTTAAAGAAATAAAAGGAAAGTTCGTTCCCGATTACCCGTCGCACGTAAAAAATCTTAAAGTAAAGGTAATTGCCGTTTCTTCGAAGGGCGGCGAAAGCGTTAAAGAATATCTTGTGCCGTTATTGCGGGTAAAAAACGAGAGCGGCGGGATAGATATGAGCAATCTGTTCGTTAAAAACGGCGTAACGGCGGTGAAGGGCAGAATGTATTGCGACTTTATAACGAGTAAAGACGGCGCGTCTTTTACTCTTGCAAACGCCGTTATAGCGAACGGACTTAATCTCGAATTCGGCGGCGACGGCGAAAAAATCGCGTTTACTTCGGTAACTGTAACCATGACGGATTCGGTAAAACGGAATCAGTCGGTAAGTTTTACTTTAGGCGCGACTTCCGCCGTAAAATCGCAGTTTTCGGCTTCGGGTAAAAAGGTATCCGCGGCGATGGGCTCCATGGCAATCAACAATCCGTTCAGGTTTACCTATTCGTCTTTGACGCAAACTCTTAAAGACCAGAACGCGCTGACTAACGCCGCGCAGTTTAAAAAATACGACGACGGCAGCGAGTTCAAGGGTTTTGACAGCGAAAAGGTTTTAATAAAGTTTAAATTTAACGGGGTTAAGGGCGACTCTTTAATAAGACTTGCCGTAATAGGCAATCAGACTATATCGAGTCGTAATATAGACGCCATAGCGCCGCAGATATCGTTCGGCGGCGAAGTTCCGCTTTCCGCAGAAAAAGGCGAAAAAGTAATTCTTCCGAAACCCGTCGTTGCAGACGTTATCGACCCGTCGGCAAAAGTTATGCTTACGGTATACGACCCGAAAGGAAGCGAAATTTTAACGTCGCATAACCCGTGTGAAGAAGAATTGAGTTTTATTCCCGATTCTTACGGCGTTTACGGAATCGTGTATACGGTATACGACGCTTTCGGCAACTCTATGCCGTCGTCTTACAATCTGACCGTATCCGACAACGTGCCGCCCGTTTTAACGATAAAGGGCGAACTTCCGTCGAAAATAAAGGCGGGCAGCGTTTTAACTTTTCCCGAGGCGAGCGTAACGGATAATCTGTCCGTAGGGCTTAAAGCGGATATATTCGTAATCGAGCCGTGCGGAGCGATGAAAGCCGTGGGGAAAACGTATAAATTCACACGGCGCGGCAAATACCTTGTCAGGTATTTCGCCAAAGACGAAAACTATAATTTCGCTACGAAAGAATTCGTGATTACTGTCGTATAAGGGGGAGCGAAGAGATTGAATAAATATAGAATAACCGTGTTTATTACCGCGTTTTGCATTTTATTTTCCGTCCTTTCGGGTTGCAATAAAAACGGCGGTACAGATAGCGATAATAAAAACCACGTGTCCGAAACGGTTGACGGCGGCAAGTACCTGTTTCAGAACCAAAAAACCGATTACAGCATAGTTATTCCCGAAAATGCGGGAGAAGACGTACTGTTCGCGGCAGCCGAATTGAATTATTTTTTCAAGGAAGCAACGAATTCCGAAATGCAGGTTTTATCGGATTCGGGAAATCTCGATACCGCGGGAAAATATCTTTCCGTAGGAAGAACTTCTCTCGCGGAAAAGGCGAACGTTTCCGTGGGAAAAGCGTTCGGAAACGACGGGTACGTCATAGAAACGCGCGATAACACCGTTATAATGATCGGCGGCGCGGATTCGGGCAGTTTATACGCCGTTTACGACTTTATAGAAAAGGTTATCGGCGCGAAAGTATACGCTTCGGACGAAGTGTATATCCCGTTCACGAACGAAATCGCGTTGCCCGATATTAAGGTAAGAGAAATTCCCGATATAGAAAACCGCGCTCCGGGACTTAACCAGATAGCGACCGATACCGTTCTGCGCCGCAGACTGCGCACTCAGATGTACAACGAAAAGTGGATATTGTGGAGCCACTCTTACTTTCAGATTCTTCCGCCCGCGATTTATAAAGATAAATATCCCGAATGGTACAGTCCCGACGGGTTGCAACTTTGCATAAGCAACGAAGAGATGACGAAAGAGTTTATCAAAAACGTTATAAGTTTTGCCGAAAAAGACGTTAAATCCGAATATATAATGCTCGGTCAGCAGGACGGCGCAAGCATGTGTAATTGCCCGAAATGCTCGGCTACGGCGGAGAAATATCGTTACAGCGGTCTTATGATGCGTTTCGTGAATAAAGTTGCGAAAGCCGTCGGCGAATGGGTAGATAAAAATCAACCCGGACGAAAACTTATGTTAGGCACTTTTGCTTACGAAGATACCGAAGAACCGCCCGTCGCTTACGACGAGAAAGCGCAGGCGTATAAACCCATAGACGACAGCGTGCTGCCCGAAAATAACGTTGCGCTTATGTTTGCTCCCGGAAGAGCGTGTTACGCACACGACTTTAACGCCGAATGCAACAGCGACGTTATGGAAACCATAAACGGGTGGAACGCGATATTCAAAAAGAATATGCTTGCCTGGATATATAACGCGCAATTCGGCTACTACTTTTTACCTTTTCCGAACTGGTCAAGCACCGTAGAAGATTATAAAATTCTCTCTTCGCACGGGTTTAACTTTTTATATCATCAGGGAACGAGAGAAACGGTTACGGGCGCGCTGAGCGATATGAGATTATACGTTCAGTCAAAACTTATGTGGAACGGCAATCTCGACATGAACGCCTTAACCGACGAGTTTATGGCTGCGTATTATCGCGACGCCGCTCCCGAGATCCGCAAATATTACGATTTATACCGCTCGCAGTTTGCCTTGCTCGAACGCGACGAGAACTGGCACGCTTATTGCATGACGGCAAACGCAGGCAGATTTATGAATGAAAACGTATATCCCAAAGGGTTTGTGGACAGAATGGAAGACCTTTTCGAAAGCGCGCTTTCAGCCGTTGAAAAATATAAAAACTCCGACAAGTCGCTTTACGAGAAACTTTATTTAAGAATAAAAAAAGAACAGTTGACTCCGAGATTTTTATATCTTACCTTATATTCCGCTTCGTTTACCGGAACGGAACTGAAAAAAATGATAGACGAGTTCGAAGAAATATGCAACCTTGCGGGCATTACGCAGTGGGCCGAACTCGGCGCGGGTTACGAATATAAAACGATGGCAAATATACTGACCGAATGGCGCAGTAAATATTTATAAGGAGAAAATGGTGATGGCAAAAACAGCGAAACGCGCGTTGATATGCGCGCTTGCCGTGTTGTTTACGGCGGCGTTGACAACGGCGTGCAAAAAGCAGGGAAACGAGCCGGGCGCAGACGACAAACGGTATTCGGTTACTCTGTCGCAGGAAGCGTTGACTTTAAAAGAAGGTCAGTCGGCTAAACTCGACGCGACTTTATCCCCTGCCGACGAATCTGTGATAATCGGGTGGATAAGCAAAGATCCGTCGGTCGCAACCGTTGACGGAAACGGAAACGTAACGGCGATTTCCGTCGGAAAAACGATTGTAAGCGCTTCGGCTGAAGGAGCGGTTGCGTCATGCACCGTAACGGTTATCCGCCGCGACGTCGAAGAAGCGGTTATTTTCGACCGCGAACGGCTTGATTTGTTCGTGGGCGACGAAACGGCTTACAAGGCTTATACCACCGCCGCCGACGGAAGAGAAATCGAATTTTCATCGGCCGACCCCGCCGTTGTGGAAGTGGAAAAACACGGCGTTGCGGCGAACTCTTCGGTCGTAATGATTTTCAAGGCGCTGAAATGCGGCGAAAGCGTCGTATCGGCAACCGTCAACGGCAAAACTTCGGAAATATCGGTAAGGGTAAGCAACGACGTAAAAATTTATCTCAACGCTCCGAAGGGAATAGTAGCCGTTTCGCCCGTCGAATACGATCTCGATTACGAATTAGTCGTAAACGGCGTTAAAACGAGCGGCGAAGGAGAACTTACATGGGAAACGTCCGATTCTTCCGTGGCAAGCGTAAAAAACGGTAAACTGACGGCGCTGTCTTACGGAAAAACGGAAATTTCGGTCAGATACTCCGACGAATTTACCGAAATAAAAAGGGTAGTTGAAATAGAAGTTTACAACGGAATTTCTTCGGCTACGGAATTTCTTGCGATGCGTTCGGCGGGCAAAAACGAAAAATACGCTTTAACTGCCGATATAGATTTTTCAAACGCTGAAATACCCGTTTTAAGCAGCGACGTTAAATGGACGGGCTTGTTTGACGGGAACGGCAAAGCGATTAAAAACTTTAAAATAAATACTTCCGACAACGGATTGTTCCCGTACATGCAGGCGGGTTCGTCGGTAGAGAGAGTTACTCTGCTCGGAGCGTCGATCGGCGCAAGTTGGTCGGGAGCGGTAACCAACAGAAACGACGGCTCGATTTCCGATATATATCTCGAAGCGGAGATTTACGGAGCAAGCACGAGCGTGAATAATCCGACAGGCGGAATAGCCGCAAGAAACGTGATAGACACGACGAAGCAGACTGCAACGATTAAAAACTGCGTAGCAGTTCTGAAAGCAGACGCTCTTTCTCCCGAACAGCGTAAAACCGTCGGCGCGATAGCGGGCTATCAGATGATGAAGCCGCTTGAAAACTGTTACGCCGTTATATTGACCGAAGGCGTGGGAATTCACAACCGAAGGGGCGTCGACACCGTTGCCGCCGATTGCAATAAGGACGAATATTTCGAATCGTGCAAGGCGTTTTACGATACCGATTCGGCTTATAATTTCTCGTTTGACGGGCTTGGCGGCGGGTGGAGCGTCGAAAAAGGCCGTTTGCCTTCGTTAAAAGGTTACGAGTTCAAAGGCGTAAGCAACGCTCTCGATTACGATTCGGTTAAAACGGGGGCGGGCAATTCTTTAACCGTTCCTTTCAGCGCAGAAAGTTTATTTACCGTTGATATAGAAAGCGCGGTTACCGAAGGTTATACATTTGAAAATTTGGTTTTAACCACCGAAAAAACCGTTCCCGACGGTACGGAATTCAATATAACGGCAAAGCTTATAGCAAATCCGTCCGTACGTAAATCGTTCAGAGTGATTATCGGCCCGGTCGCCGCGGAAGTAAAATTCAGCCCCGTCGACTTGTCGGGAGCGGATAATGATTTAAAACTTTCGTTTAAGGCAAGCGGCGTCGACGCTTTGACGATAGACGGCAAAAAAATAAATAATTACGAGTTTTCGGGCGAAACGATAACCGTAAAGAATTACAAAGCCGCTCTCGGCATAACCGATTCTTACGGCGGCGCGGGATATAAAAGCGTTGCGATTTTATCCGACGGCGAGATAATATCTTCCGAAATCGCTTTCGTTACCGCAATAATAACTCAGGCGGATCTCGGCGACGATCCCGCGAACGCCTTTTCCGGAATAATTTTCGGCGGAAGCGGCTACAAAGGATTGTTTATGCTCGGCGAAAATCTTAATTTAGGCGGCAAGGCGGTAATCTCTCCCAACGCGGACAACTCTTCAAAGAGATTTGCGGGGATATTCGACGGCATGGGTTATACCGTATCCGATTATACGGTAGACGGCGCTTTCAAGTCTTTGTTCGGTAATATAGACGTCAACGCGGTCGTTAAAAACCTTAAAGTAGAAAACGTTACCGTTACCGCGGATTTCTGGTGCGGCGCGATAGCGTGCAGAAATTACGGAACCGTTTCAGACGTTTACGCCGAATACAGCGTGTCGTCAACGAAAATCAACAACAATAATCCCGCGGGTATGGTCGCGAGAAACGACGGAACAATAAAAAACTGTATAGCGAAGGTAACCGTGGCGTCGGATTACGCGCATAAAACCGCGGTAGGCGCGCTGGCGGGATATTCGGTTACGGACAAGATTTATAACTCTTTCGCAATCGTAAACGACGGCGACGTGAATATTATGAACGCAAGGGGAACCACGCCGCTTGCAAACGTTCCCACGAGCAAAGCGTTTACGAAAATCGAAGATTTCTTCACCGCGCTTGCAAATAACGAAATTTCAGTAGCGGATTACTGCGGGTACTGGGTTATAAACAGTCGGGAAAAAACTATAAATATGAAAAATCGATAAGGGGGTTAAAAATGAAAAACATACCTGAAAAACAAAAAACTTACAGAGCGCCGCAAATTACGATTCTTACGCTTTTCGATAAGAGCGTTATTACGGCTAGTGTGGGCGCGGATTACGGCAAAGCGCCCTGGGTAACAAACGGATTTATCGATTCCGACGATATTTCATAAAGGGGGGGGTAAAAATGAAAAATCTTGTAAAATATTTACTTTGCGCCTTTTTTACGGCATGCGTTATCGCGTGCGGCGCGTTTACGTTTAAAAACACGTTCGTAAACGCGGAAGTCGCTCCGTCGACTTATATTATCCGCGGCGCGAGCGTAAGACTTTCGGGCGACGGCAAGAGCGGATTAAAATTCAGTTCTTATTTATCCGCCGAAGAACACGAAACTTTTATTAAGACAAATAACGTGAAAACGGGTATAATAGTGCTGCCGCGCGATTTATCTGCCGATTGCCGCATTATTTTGCAAACTACCGACGTTTATAACGTCGAAACCACTTCTTTATGGAGCGAAGTTTTAAAAGGAGAGTATGCAGGCGGATATTCTTCGGAATTATACTTATATAACATTCCCGTTTCGGATTACGGTCGCGAACTCATCGCTCGCGGTTATATGGAAGTAAACGGAAACACGTATTACACCGAGCCTTGCGTAAGGTCGCTGTCTTTCGTGGCGAACGCGGCTCTTGACGATCCGAAAGCAACTTTCAACGCAACCGAAACGGAAGTTTTAAACGGATATTCGTCCGTTGCCACCGCGCACGATTTCAACGAACACCTTGAGTGCGCCTGCGGCTCGAAATTCGGGTTCAAACCCGTCGAACTCACTTCGGCAGGGCAAAATCTTACTCTTCCTTTCGGCGCGGAAAGCGTAGAATCTCTCACAATAGGCGGCGTTGCCATATCCGAATCCGATTTCACACATAACGCCGCAGGTATAACGATAAACGATTTTAAAACCGTTCTCGGTATAGCGGACGTATACAAAAACGCGGGCGATAAAGAAGTAACTATCGTTTCAGGCGGAAAAACGCTTACCACGGTAGTTAAATTCGCTTCGAAAATAATAACTCAGGCGGATCTCGGCAACGACCCCGCCACGATACCGTCAAGATTCAATTCCGTCATATACGGCGGAACGGGGTATCAGGGCTATTATCTGCTCGGCGAAGATATTGATTTTTACGGCGGAGCGGCATTCTCGACGAATACGAGTAATACGAGCGCACCGAAATTTCAGGGAACGTTTGACGGCATGGGTTATTCGATATCGAACTACGTTGTAAAAACGAAATTTAATGCTTTGTTCGGTAACGTTTACACGACGGGCATCGTAAAAAATCTTGCCGTAAAAAACGTTTCCGTAGAAGGCGGTTCTAACTGGCTCGGCGTTGTCGCGTGCGCTAATTCGGGAGTTATTTCAGACGTTTACGCCGAATACAGCGTGTCTGCAACGGGAATCAACAACAATAACCCCGCGGGTATGGTCGCGAGAAACGACGGAACTATAAAAAACTGTATAGCAAAGGTAACCGTGGCGTCGGATTACGCGCATAAAACCGCGGTAGGCGCGCTGGCGGGATATTCTACAAAAACTACTATCAACAATTCTTTTGCAATCGTAAACGACGGCGACGTGAATATTATGAACGCAAGGGGAACTACGCCGCTTGCAAACGTTCCCACGAGCAAAGCGTTTACGAAAATAGAAGATTTCTTTACCGCGCTTGCAAATAACGAAATTTCCGTAGCGGATTACTGCGAATACTGGAAGATTGACAGGGAAAACAAATCAATTATACTTGCAAATAAATAAAAAATGATGTACAATTTAAAAACAGGGTTATCTATCGAACTTGCGGATATAACCGAAGAAACTTTCATAGACTGCAAAAAGAGCGGAGTTTACAGTATCGATCCCGGGCTTTCAAAACGCTTTACGATGGACGAGTTCGTATCGCAACTGTCCGCCGTTAATAAAAAAGCCGAAGAATACGGCGTTTTAATAGAATGCATTCATCTTCCTTACGGAACGGGCTGGGATATATCCGAAAGGTTCGAGCCTTTGCGTAACGCCGCCGTAAAAGCGCACGCGGAAATTATGAGAGCGTGCAACGAAGTTTGCCCGTCGAATTATTTCGTTCTTCATCCGAGTACCGAACCGATTTCCGACGGTTTTCGGGAAGAACGCTTTAAAGACGCGACGGAAAGTTTGTCGATTCTGAGAAACGAAAAACTTTTAATAGAAAATTTGCCGCGTTCGTGCCTTGCGCATACTGCCGACGAATTGCTCGGACTCGTCGCTCCGTTCGACGAAGTGGGCGTGTGCTGCGACGTAAATCATTTTTTGTCCGAAACGCCGCAAAGCGCTCTTTATAAACTTAAAGGACGCGTAAAGCACCTGCATATTTCGGATAACGACGGGGCTAACGAATGGCACTGGCTTCCCGGCGAAGGCGTTATAAACTGGAATGAAGTTATAGGAACGCTTGAAAAAATCGGTTACGATAAAGTGTTTAATTACGAAGTAAGAAAATATCTTCCGCACGAAGTGGCGGAGAACAAAAAGACTTTGTTCGACGCGTATAATAAGTACAGGAGTTTGGTCGGACGTTATGTATCAGACGAGAGATTTTGAAATTTTTCCGATATGCGCTCTGGAAAAAGTGCGCGGTTTAAGACCGCAACTTTACGAAGACGAAAACACCGTTTTATCGGGAGAAAGGGCGTCTTTTCAGGTCGCTTACAGGAGCGTGGGAAAAACGCTTACGGATTTATTTTATACCGTTGAAGGGGTAGGGAGCGAAAACCTGTCGGTTTATACGGTCAGGAGCGTTCCCTGCACTTATCCGAAAGCGGAGAATTCAGACGATTATCTTCTTGACGACAAGCCCTGCCTTATGCCCGACGTTCTTGCGAAAGCGTCGGCGGCGGGGATAGTTGCGAGAAGCGGAGTGTGGCAATCGTTTTTCGTCACTCTCGACAATCTTTCCGCGGGTACGTATAATATCCGTTTTACGATATATAACTCTCTTGAAAAGGTACTCGGAAGCGTCGACTATTCTCTTGAAGTTTTACCCGTAGAATTGCCCGAAAACGACCTTATATGCTCTTTCTGGATGCATTACGATTCTATTGCCGAGCAGTACGGAGTGCCGCCGTTTTCGAAAGAGTTCAACGCAATTCTGGAAAAATATATAAAAAGCGCGGTTAAGCACGGATTAACGACCTTGCTTACCCCTTTATTCACGCCGCCCGTCGATACGGGAATCGGTAAAGAAAGAATGACGGCGCAACTCGTCGGGGTTAAGAAAATCGGAAAAGATTACGTTTTCGATTTCGAAAAACTCGGCGAGTTTATGTCGCTTGCGGAAAAGTGCGGCGTAAAGTATTTTGAAACGGCGCATTTGTTTACTCAGTGGGGCGGCGGATTCGCGCCTAAAATCATAGTGAACGTCGACGGAGAAGATAAAAGACTTTTCGGTTGGGATACCGCTGCGCTCGGCGAAGAATATTCTTCTTTTTTGTCAGTATTTCTTCCCGAATTAAGGCGTTGGCTTATATCCTGCAACAGATATGAAAAATGCTTTTTCCATTTGTCCGACGAACCCGATTTAAAGGCTTTGGAGCATTATAAAAAATGCAGCGCGTTCGTAAGAAAATTTCTTCCCGACGCGAAGTTTACGGACGCCATGTCGCACTACGAGTATTACGAGCAGAAACTCGTTGATTATCCTTTCGTCGCGCTGGACGAAACGGAGAGTTTTATCGAAAACAACGCGCGGAATTATTTCGTTTATTATTGCATGGCGCAAAGAAACAAATACGTTTCAAACAGATTTTTGTCTATGCCGCTCGAAAGAACGAGAATTATCGGCGCGCAGATGTATATAAACGGCGTGCGCGGATTTTTGCAGTGGGGATACAATTATTATTATTCGTTCTTAACGCGCGAAAAAATAGATCCGTTTTTTATTACCGACTGTATGGGGAAATTTCAGAGCGGCGACTCTTTCGTGGTTTATCCCGACGAAAACGGCGTTATCGAATCTATGAGAAACGAAGCCTTTCTGCAAGGCGTTCAGGATTACCTTGCCCTTAAAGTACTGGAAAAATCGATAGGTAAAAAAGCGGTTGTAAGCCTGCTTGAAAGTTGCGGCTTGCAAAAAAATTTTAACGATTACCCGAAAAATACGGCTTGGATTACGTTGCTTCGCAAACGAATCAATCGTAAAATAGCCGAAAATATAAGAGGACTGTAATGGATATTTCAAAAATTGACAAAAATTTCGAAGTAAAGAAAAGCGCTTATTTTAAATCAGACGAATACGACGCGAGCAAGCCCCCCTTCATAATTTACGGCGGGTTTTGCGAAGAAGGGCGTAAGTTTGAAAAAATGCCCGTAGCGGCAGCCGAAAAAATAAGCGAAGGTGTATTGTGGGGCAGCGGTTGCGGCGCGGGAATAAGAATTGCGTTTTCAACCGATTCCGAAAAAATAGGGCTGCACGCAATCATCAGAAATAAAATGATTATGAATCACATGCCTTTTACGGCTTCATCGAGTTTTTCTTTAACGGAAGACGAAAACGGCAAAACGAAATTCATAGGCAATTTTATTACCGATATGACGAGCGGCGTAAACGTTTGCGACGGAGAACTTAAATTAAAGGGCGGCAAATTGCGTAATTATTGCTTACATCTTCCGCTATACAGCGGCGTGGACGAGATTATGTTGCGCTTTGATAATAACAGTATCGTTTCGGAGTATAAAAAATACGAAAACAAGCCGAAAATTCTTTATTACGGGTCGTCGATCACGCAAGGCGGTTGCGCTTCGAGAGCGGATAATTCCTATCAGCAATTCGTTTCGGAATGGGCGGGATGCGACCATATAATACTCGGATTTTCGGGTTCTGCAAAAGCGGAAGACGGAATGATAGAATATCTTAAAAACGAAGATTGCGACTTGTTCGTGTGCGATTACGATCACAACGCGCCGAACGCGGATTATCTCGAAAAAACTCATCTTAAATTATACGAGGCCTTCAAATCTTCAAAAAAGCACGAAAACGTTCCGGTAATATTTCTTTCCAAGCCCGACGGTCTTCGCGACGAAGAAGGCGAACGAAGATTTAATATAATTAAAAAAACTTATGAATACGCAAAAAAACGCGGCGATAAAGTCGCGCTTATCGACGGCAGAAAAATCTATCCCGCGGAAGCGTATTTTCACTGCGACGTAGACGGTTGTCATCCGACGGATCTCGGTTTTTATTTTATGGCAAAAGCGGTCTATAGAGCGGTTAAACGATTTTTATAAAAAAACGCCTGATATTTTCAGGCGTTTTACCTAGTGATGACGAATGGAATCCCTATTAAAGTTTTATTGCCTTTCCGCCTTGCAGGCGCGACGTTTCCGCGGCAAAAGCCATTAAATGACTCTGAACGGAGTTTTCAAACGAAGTCAATCCTTTCGACGTTTTATCGCCCGCAATCGACTTTATAAAGTCTTCGAACAAAAGTCGGTCTCCGCCGCTGTGCGGCGACGATTTGTCTATCGCGCCCGTAAGGTCGAAAGTCGTTTCTTCTCCGCTAAAAAGGTGGACTTTTATAACGTTTTCTTCCATACGGCCTTCCAGAACGCCGTAAGTGCAAAATACGTTTATTCTGCGGAAAAATTCTTTGGTAAAGCCCGTCATCGTAAGGTGCGCGCATATTCCGTTTTTAAATTTCATATTAGTTAACTGATGGTCAACCACGTTATTGTCGCAATGGAAAACGCAACGCGCAAAACGATTGTTTTTGTCGGATAATTGTTCTATAGGCACTAATTTGCGTTTTTCGTATATCTTATACGCGTTATAAGGGCAGTCGTCGGCAATCTTACAGTCGCAGCAGTATTCCGCGCTTCCTTCGGGAGCGTTTTCTTTTTTGAAAAACGAAAGATCTCCTATCGACGAAACGTAATCGCAACTGCTGTTTGCAAGCCAACTTAAAATATCGAAGTCGTGGCAGCATTTCTGCAGAATCATAGGACTCGTTTCATCGCTGCTACGGAAATTGCCCCTTACGAAACTGTGAGCCTGATGCCAGTATCCCACGTTTTCGGTGTGGTTGATATTGATAACGTCGCCCGCGATTTTTTCGTCGATCAACTCTTTCAGTTTTCTGAAAAAGGGAGTGTATCGCAATACGTGGCAAACCGCAACTTTAACGCCTTTTTCTTTGGCTTTTCTGCCGAGATCCGCAACTTCGCTTTCGTCGGGAGAAACGGGCTTTTCCAAAAGAATGTGATAGCCGAGTTCAAGAGCCTTTACGGCGTGGCGATAGTGATCCTTATCGAGAGTGGATATGACGATTGCGTCGGCAAGTTTACCCGCGGAAAACAAATCGTTTTCGTCGGAAAATCTATAATCTTCGCTCACGCCGAGAATATCGCCCTGAATTCCGAGCGTTTCGGAATTTACGTCGCAAATCGCGGCGATTTTAACGGGTATTTTGCTTTTTAACGCGCATTGCCCGTATAACGAACCTCTTTGTCCTACGCCTAATAAAACTATACTTACTTCTTTCATCGCGAACTCCTTTATAAGTCATACCCATTATACACCGAATCCGCGATTATTTCAATTATTGAAAAGAATGATTATTATCAATCAGCGAATAGTAAATACTTAATCAAACTCAATCAAAAAGTATGATTGTCAGAAACGTTACTTGCTTTCCGAGAGTTTTGCTTTATATTCTTTTATCGCCATAGACGGAGTGATTTTATTGTATTTTTTAAAAACGGTAGAAAAATAATAGGGCGAAGTAAAACCGCACAGCCGCGATGCGGTCGGTTTCTCATTCGCAAAAATGCTTCGCACCGAAAAGAGCGCATTTTTTGATGGTTTTTTGCGAACGTGAGAGTTGCCGTATTCGGCGTACTGCGCCCGAACGGTCGCGGAAAATGGCGAAAAAGACGCCTTTTCGGTAATTAGTGATAAAGAATGGAATCCCTAACGTTTTGAATTGACTTTAAAAGAAGAACGTGTTAGAATATTTTCGGGAATTTAATCCCAAAACGGAGAGATTTTAAATGAGTAAAGGAAGATTTACGATACCTACGGACGAAAGTTTCGTAGAAGGGACGAGAGAGATAGCAAAAAAATGGGGAGCGGACGCGGTAAGAGATTGCGACGGGACGCGACTTCCTAAAAATGCGGGGCAGTTCGGAAAGGTGTACAACACCTATTTCATCGTTCGCGGAGACAACGAATGGGCAAGGCTTCATCCCGAAGAAGCGCAAAGAATATTTTTGCTGTCTAACCGCAATCTTGCGGTGAGCGAAACGCTTGAAATAAAAATAATGAAAGGCTTTTTAGCCGACGAATTCGATCCCGACTATTCTTATCTTAATTTATGGCAGGTATACGACAGAACTACGGGCGAAGAAGTAAAAACCTGGAAAGCGTGCAGGGAAAAGGGCGTTGTAAAGATAGAAAATTGCAAGCCTTTTCACGAATATACGGTTACTTTTCTTGCAAGGGTAACGTGGCACCCCGTGCAGATATATAACTATCTTACCAACGAGTGGACGTGCGAAAAACAACTCACGTACGACCCCGCTTTTCCGAATACGAAAAAGTATATCGTCGAGCATATGAAAAAATGGTGCGAAGAAAACCCCGAAACGAGCGTAGTAAGATTTACCACGTTTTTGTATCAATTCACGCTTATTTTCAACGATCTCGGAAAAGAAAGGCAGGTTGAATGGTTCGGATACGGTCAGACGGCTAATCCGATACTTATTTCCGACTTTGAAAAAGAAAGCGGTATAAAACTCACTGCGGAAGACTTCGTGGACAGCGGATATTACAATAACTGTTTCAGAACTCCTACCGAAAAGTTTAAAAAGTATATGGAATTCGTTGAAAAATTCGTAAGCAAAACGGTAAGAGAACTCGTGGATATATGCCATAGTTACAATAAAGAAGCGATGATGTTTTTAGGCGACGACTGGATAGGCTCGGAGCCTTACGGGGAACACTTTAAAGATATGGGGTTAGACGCGGTCGTAGGCTCGGTAGGTGGCGGGGTAACGGTAAGAATGTTATCCGAAATACCTTACGTTAAATATCACGAAGGCAGATTTTTGCCCTACTTTTTCCCCGACACCTTTTTTGACGGAAACGAAGAAAACGCGGTAGGAGAATTAAATAAAAACTGGTTGACCGCAAGAAGGGCGATTATGCGTAAACCCATTGACAGAATGGGCTTCGGGGGATACTTGTCGCTGGCGGCAAAATTTCCAGAATTCGTGGATAGGGTTGCCGAGATTGCGGACGAATTCAGAACGATATACGACGCGGTAGACAATAAAAAACCTTATTGCAGACTTAAAGTCGGCTTACTTAACGCCTGGGGCAAAAAGAGAAGTTGGATGAGCCACATGGTAGCGCACGAATTGTGGTATCAGCAGATATATTCGTATCAGGGGATATTAGAGTCGATCAGCGGGCTTCCCGTCGATATGGAATTTTTATCTTTCGACGACGTTAAAAACGGCGTGCCGGACGATATAAGCGTAATAATAAACGCGGGCGACGCGTATACGTCGTTCAGCGGCGGAAAGGCGTGGCTCGACGAAAAATTACAGACTTCGATAAGAAAATTCGTGTATAACGGCGGCGGATTTATAGGCGTGGGCGAACCCACGGCTTGCGAAGGGAACGGAAGATATTTTCAACTTGCAGACGTTTTAGGCGTGGACGAAGAAATAGGCTACACTCTATCTTGCGACAAGTATAATATTCAAAAAACAGATCACGAACTTTTAAACGGTCTTGATAACGTAGATTACGGCGAAGACAAGAAGAATATTTACGCTTTAGACGGAACCAAAGTACTCGATATAAAATTCTCGGAAAGGTTTAAACGTAACCAAAACGTAGGCGAAGTAAAGATTGCGGTCAACGACTACGGAAAGGGCAGAAGTTTTTATATAACGGGCTTGCCGTATAGTTTTGAAAATTCAAGGCTTCTTTACAAGGCAATGTGTTACGTTGCGAACGAAAACTTAAACGTTTGTTACGCTGCAAACGCCGCTACGGAATGTAACTATTATCCGAGCGCGAAAAAATACGCGATCGTAAACAACAGCAACAAGCCGCAAATCACCGATTTTTACGATATTAACGGCAATAAGACTGTTGTTGAACTTAAACCTATGGAAATAAAGTGGCTGTAAACTAAATATAACGGTTTGGGTTTATCGGCTTTAAAACGAAAAGCGCAGTAAAAAGCCGCTTTTCTTATTCGGAAGACAGAAAAAATCGATATAGCATTATTATAACGCGGCGTGCAAATGCGCGCCGCGTTTTTTAACGCTCTCTTCCACCGCAAGCGGTTCTCCCTATATAAGCCCCTTCCCCGAAGGGGAAAATGTCGGCTTTGCCGACGGAAGAGACCTTTTATCATATTCAAAAAAGCAAAATTATTATATTCGCTTTAATTAAATTTATCGTAAAATTCTCAGTTTGCAAGCACGATTTCAACGCTCGTTATTTCCCCGAACGCCGACGGGTCGAAAGCGATTCTGTGCGTTTCGTATTTGTCACCTATACCGCCGTAACTTCCGTCATATTCCGTATTGTTTCCGCCGCGGCGATAAATCGTTGCGAATTCTTGCGTTTCTTCGTCCAGCGTTTGTATGTTACGGAAAACAAATTCTTTCGTTCCGTTGACGATCACCTTAATATCGTTTACGGTGCTTGCAAAGCATAAACCCAGCGAAAATCTGTTGTTTTTAAGTCGGTAACTGCCATACCTGTCGGCGTGTAGAAGGTACTGATTGTCGCCCCAGTCCATAATCTGCGACTTAAACCCGATGTCGTTCGACGTGGTTAAAGCTGAGTCGCCGCGCATATAATCGTTTACTCCTTCGGCAAAATCAACGTCGTAACCGTCCGCCCTTCCGTTTTGGTAGGCGGAAGGTTTGTAAAGTTCGATATACCAACGTTTATTTTTTTCGTTATAGAAAAATTTACCGTTTGCGGTTTTGCCGTTTATAGTAACTTTTTTGTACTTTTCGGCAAGATGGCGCACTACCGCATTATCGTCAAGCGGAGCGTAGATTTTTCCCTGCGTATCGTAAAGCGCTTGCAGCGTTACTATCCGGTTGAAATCGCCGTCGTATACACCACTATGCAAAAACGTCGAGTCGGTGTATATTTCGCGTGAGGAACTTTGTCTCGTCGAACTGAGACGCAGTTGTATTTCCACGTCCGACAAAACTGCAATATCCCAAGTTTTTACCTGTTTATCGCCGACGATTTTGGTATTTTTTTCAACATACTCGCCATATCCCGAATATTCACCATGAATCATAAAGTCGGACGGAAAAGCGATTTCTCCCGTGTGCGTAGCCGTTATGGTGATTTTCGTTCCGTGTTTTACTTTTTTCACGTCCGAATTGATTTTGTCTTTCAGTTCCGCAAGCGAAGAGGCCTTAATCGGCGTCGATTCTTCCGTTCCTGATACGTACTTCAACTCATACGAAAACTCGTCAAAGATTTGCTCCTGATCATCGTCGTCGTAGAACGTTGCCGTTACGTTGTAACTTTTTATTGCGGGCTTGCCCGTAAAAGTAATGTGGACGTCGGAAGTCGGATACACTTCGTAATCGACGACGGTTTTGTTGTCGTTTATAATTGACGCTTCCTTTCCGTTGGCAAATATCTTAAAGTCGCCTTTGTCGTAGCCTTCTTTGAACGTGACTGTTACGAAAAACGAGCCGCCTTTACCCGAAGTAAAATAGATGGTTTCGACGTTTCCGCTTCCGCTTGCCATAGTTCCTTGTCCGTTTTGGATACGCTCTACGCCTTCGGGCAGCACGGACAAGTCCTGAAAGGTTATTTTGTATTTAGTATCCTTGTTGCAGGCAGTAAACAAGCATACGACGCAAACGAGCGACAATAAGCACAAAAGCAGTTTTTTCATAGTATTGATTCTCCTTTAATTATTTTAAAACGGGTTATAAGTAAAAGTATTTCCGTTTATATCGTTTTGGTTAAAAAGTAACAAAAAGCGCAAGGAAAAGTTATTTCTTTGCGCTTATAGTCGTATGTGTTTCATAGGCGGTTACCTCCCGTCGTGAGTTTTAGTATTTGCAATCAGATAGTGTTTACGTTTTTTCCGATAAAGGTATAGTTAGTATGCTTTGGAATATATTATAGCATAAAATATTTAAATTTTCAAGTTTTAATTTTAAATTTTCAAGTTTTAATGCGTTTCGTTGTAATATTAAAATAATAAACCGAATATCCGTAAACGGTATTCGGTTTTTATTTTTGCTAAAATCAATTTTTTTCAAATGTAAAGCGAAGTGTACATAACGGAGCGGATTATTCATTGATAAAACCGCAGGATAGTGGTATAATGTAAATCTGAGATAACAAGGGATAAACATAAGTGCGGAATTTCGGTTAATAGCGGGTCTAATCCGCATAAGCCGAGAAATCTCGCCAAATCTGTTACCGTGGAATAAGATAACGTTGGAAAGCGCAAAGTCTATATTTAATCGCTTTAACTCAAGACTGTTTTTAATGTAAACAAAAATTAACATATTTATAAGTCGGCTAAACTAAAACCAACAGACGATTTGAAACCGAATATTAAACTAAAATTTAAAGGAGAAGTTATGACTATAGGAGAAAAGATTGTTCATTTAAGGATAGCGAACGACGTATCGCAAGAAAAACTCGCAAAAATGCTGAACGTATCGAGGCAATCCGTATCGAAGTGGGAGAGCGACGATTCTCTTCCGCAAATAGATAACGTTATCGAATTATGTAAAATCTTCAAGGTGACGGCAGACGAATTGCTTAACAGAAAAATAATTCTGCACAAAAACGCAAAAGTGGTTTTGCCTATTAAAGGCGACGAGCAACTCAAATACTTCGGCACGGACGGGTTCAGGGGTGAAACGAATAAAGATCTGACCGCAGACCACGCCTACAAAATAGGCAGATTTTTAGGTTGGTTTTTCTCTAACCCTAAATACAATAAACAAAAATTAGGCTATAAGCCGCGCGTGGTTATCGGCAAAGACACAAGGCTTTCTTCGTATATGTTCGAGTATTGCGTGGCGGCGGGGCTTACGGCTTCGGGTGCGGACGTTAAAATGCTGCACGTAACCACAACGCCAAGCGTTTCTTACGTAATACGGCAGGATTGTTTCGATTGCGGTGTGATGATAACCGCGTCGCATAACCCGTTTTACGATAACGGAATAAAATTGCTCAACAGCGACGGCGAAAAAATCGACGACGGCATAGCGAAACTTATTGAATATTATATCGACGGCGATTTGAAAAAACTCGACGTAAAGGGTGCCGATTTGCCGTTTGCGGAAGGAGAAAGCGTAGGTTCAATCGAAGATTATGCGAGCGGAAGAAACAGGTATATAGGATATCTTATATCGCTCGCTAAACATTCATTCAAAGATTTTAAAATCGGGCTTGATTGCTCGAACGGCGCGTCTTGGATGATTGCGAAATCGGTATTCACGGCTCTCGGAGCGCACGTAAGCGTCATTAACGACAGTCCTGACGGAACGAATATAAACAAAGACGCGGGTAGCACGCATATAGAGAATTTGCAAAAACTTGTGGTAGAAAATAAACTCGATATGGGTTTTGCGTTTGACGGTGACGCCGACAGATGCATCGCCGTTGATGAAAACGGCGAAATAATCGACGGCGATAAAATCATATATATTCTCGCAAAAAAGATGAAAAAAGAAGGCTCATTGAAGAATAGCACCGTTGTTACGACCGTTATGTCTAACAGCGGATTGACGAAAGCCTTGAAGAAAATAGGCGTTAAAAACGTTCAGACGTCCGTCGGCGACAGGTTTGTTTATGAAAAGATGCTTGAAGAAAATTACGTTTTAGGGGGAGAGCAGTCGGGGCATATCATTATAAAAAAATACGCTACGACGGGCGACGGCATTTTAACCGCTATTATGCTTACCGAACAGGTTATAGAGAGTAAATCTAAACTTTCGGAACTTGCTAAAGATGTGGAATTGCTTCCGCAAAAAACGAAAAGCGTAAAAGTTACCGATAAAGCGATGGTTGCGGGCGACGAGTTCGTTTTTGCAAAGTTTAAAGAAGTAAACGAAGAAATAGGCGAAAACGGCAGGGCGTTATTAAGGCAAAGCGGCACAGAACCCGTGATAAGAATTATGATTGAAAGTTCAAGCCCGGAAAAGTGCGACGAATACATAGAAAAAATTTATAACGTAATAAAAAAGCAGGGGTATATTTGTGATTAAGTACAACTTAAAAATTTCAGAGTTATTTGACGATATTCCCGATAATTTGCGCGCGGATTTTGAAAGCGTCGACTATGCCTGGGAAATCATTCCGAAAATTAAAGACGTTATCGCCAAAATAATAAAAAACCCCGACGACGGTTATGCGGTTTTGTCGGAAGGGGTACTGGTCGGCAAAAACGTAAAGATCGCGAAAACCGCAACAATTATTCCCCCTGCCGTAATAGGTAACGACGTGGAAATCCGCCCCGGCGCGTATATAAGGGGCAACGTTTACATAGGCGATAGGTGCGTTGTCGGGAATTCGTCGGAACTAAAAAACTGCATATTGCTCACGCACGTTCAGGCTCCGCACTATAATTACGTCGGCGACTCGATTCTCGGAAACAACTCGCACTTGGGCGCGGGGGCGATTTGCTCTAATTTAAAAAGCGACGGGAAAAACGTCGTCGTGCATGCAGACAAAAATTACGCCACCGATTTAAGAAAATTCGGGGCGATTTTAGGCGATTATGCAGACGTCGGCTGCGGCAGCGTTTTAAACCCCGGCACCGTTATAGGCAAACGCACACAAGTGTATCCGCTTACTATGGCAAGGGGAGCATACCCCGAAGACTCGATAGTTAAATCGACCGATACTGTCGTAAAAAAACGATAGACTAAAATACTTTTCTAAAAAAAACACGGCAAGGTTGAACGCTACCGTGTTTTTTATTTGGTCATGTGGGGAGAGATTTTCTTCTTGAAATTTGCAAAACAGAAGGAAAAGACGAAATAGTGTTTTGCAAATTTCTTCGGTCATCGCTAAAAACAGTTCATAGGACTGTTTTTACGCCTTACGGCGTCGCTCTCAGTTCAAATCTCTCATCGGACAAACAAAAAAAACACAACGGAAATTACCCGTTGTGCTTTTTCTCTTGGCTGGGGTGGAGAGATTTTCTTCTTGAAATTTGCAAAACAGAAGGAAAAAACGAAATAATGTTTTGCAAATTTCTTCGGTCATCGCTAAAAACAGTTCGCAGGACTGTTTTTACGCCTGACGGCGTCGCTCTCAGTTCAAATCTCTCTTTAACCGCATCACAAGTAAAACAAAAAGAACAAGTAAAAACCTGTTCTTTTTGTTTGGCTGGGGTGGAGAGATTTGAACTCCCGGATGACGGAGTCAGAGTCCGTAGCCTTACCGCTTGGCGACACCCCAATTTTTCTTTGCTTAAATATAATAGCAAATTTTTTTCAAAAATACAACTCTTTTAATGCGGTTTTTGAAAAAAAATAATCGGTTTTTATCAAAGAAAAGATAAAAAGACGAAGATAAGTTCTTTAAACGGCGCCGTTGCAATAAAAAACAAAACGTTTCCGACAATTATATTAGCCACAAGCGATTGCGTTTGAACCCGCCAAAGCGCCGATATTTACGCGCTTTATGCCGAATTCGCCTTCGCCCG
>CAKQKI010000008.1 GCA_934248055.1 uncultured Clostridia bacterium
AGTACTATACGTACACCGTCCGAGAATTTGCAAAAAAGCGCGTAAATTGCGGCGTTTTTGCAAGGTTCGTATTATTCCTGTCTGGCATACAATCGACAAACAAATCCGAATCGTTTTTTTTAAGCGGAAATCTGAAAATAGATTATGGCGCAGGTTGCGCATATTTAAGCGGCGAAGAACTCCACCTTACCCCTATCGAATACAAACTACTGTGCTTATTGTCAAAAAACGTCGGGAAAGTGCTTACTCATACTTTCATTACGCAAAAAATATGGGGCGCGGCATGGGAAAGCAACGTCGCTTCCCTGCGCGTATTTATGGCGACTTTGCGCAAAAAAATCGAACCGTCCGCCGATTCGCCGCAATATATTCAAACTCACGTCGGCATCGGGTACAGAATGATAAAGATTGACGATTAAACGTTGAATTTCAAACATTGCCGCTACTGTTTTTTCATCAGCAACAATGAGTATTGCGTTTGTCGAATACCGAAATTTTCATTATACACAAAAAACCGCGCTGTAACGCGCGGTTTTTTATTGAAATCCGATTTAAACTTAAGCAAGTTCGGCGGTAGCGCCTGCTTCTTTAAGTTTAGCAACCATTTTTTCCGCTTCTTCCTTCGGAACTGCTTCTTTAACGGTGCCCATCTTTTCAACCATGTTCTTTGCTTCTACAAGTCCGAGACCGGTAAGTTCTCTTACCGCTTTGATAACGGCAATCTTGTTTGCGCCGATTTCTTTAAGAACTACGTTGAATTCGGTCTTTTCTTCTTCCTGAGCCGCAGCAGCGGGAGCCGCAGCGCCTGCAACCGCTACGGGAGCGGCAGCCGATACGCCGAATTCTTCTTCTATTGCTTTTACAAGGCTGTTAAGTTCAAGAACCGTCATACCTTTGATTTCTTCAATGATTTTTGCTATATCTGCCATGATAATTTCCTCTCTTTTTATTTTTTATTTTATTCGGGATTATTCACCCATTTTTTCTGCAACTCTGTTAAGAGCGACAGCAAGACCGCGAACGATATTCGAAAGAGTACCCGCGACCATTGCGTAAAGCGATTCTTTCGACGGGATTGCCGCAAGCGCTTCGACGCCTTTCTTGTCAATGTAACCTTTTTCGACGTAAGCGCTCTTTGCAGAGAGTTTGCCGTCGTACTTCTTAGCGTTATCGATAACTACTTTACTTGCCGCCGTTTCGTCGTTTCCGAACGCTATGGCGGTTGTGCCGTTAAGATCGTTATCGAAATCGGTAACGCCTAATTCGTTGAAGGCCTTTCTTACTAAAGTGTTTTTAAGGACTTTATATTGAACTCCGACTTTTCTGAATTCATTACGCAAAGCAGTGTCTTCCGCGACGGTAAGACCTTTATAGTCTACAAGCACTACGGACTTGCTTTCGGTAATTTTAGCCTTAATATCTTCAACGACTTTCTTTTTAGCCTCTAAATTTGCCGACATTTTATACCTCCGTTAATTATTTTCCCGCAGAAAAAGGCGTTCTTTACCGAAGCATGGTAAAGAACGCCCTGAACGCGTTATTTAACAAACCTCGGCGAGTGTGAACATTTCACTTAAAAACTTGCTTTCTACGGCTTTTTTGTTGTTTACGCGGATATTTTAACACTCCGCGCGCTGTTTGTCAATCGTTTTGACGGGACGTTGCGAAAAAATCAAACGTTTTTAACTGCGACTTTTACGCCGGGACCCATCGTGCTTGCTATAGCGATACTCTTTATATACTGACCTTTCGCAGAAGCGGGTTTTGCTTTTACGATAGCGTCTAAAAGAGCGTTGTAGTTTTCGATAAGTTTATCTTTTCCGAAACTCTTCTTTCCGATAGAGCAGTGAATAACCGCCGTTTTATCGAGCCTGTATTCAACCTTACCTGCTTTAACGTCTTTAATCGCCTTGGCAACGTCCATAGTAACCGTGCCCGACTTGGGACTCGGCATCAATCCCTTAGGACCTAAAACCTTACCGATACGACCTACCACGCCCATCATGTCGGGAGTGGTTATAACAACGTCGAAATCAAACCAGTTGTCCTTCTGAATTTTAGCGACCATTTCTTCCGCGCCTACGTAATCCGCACCTGCCGCCTGAGCCTGATCCGCTTTATCGCCTTTTGCGATAATTAAAACTTTTGCGTTTTTACCCGTTCCGTTAGGAAGGACGATAACGCCTCTGACCTGCTGATCCGCTTGTTTCGGATCTACGCCGAGTTTGGTGTGGAATTCGATCGTTTCGTCAAACTTCGCTTTAGCGGTGTTTAAAACGATGTCAATCGCTTCGTTTACGTCGTAAGACTTTGTTTTATCGAAACTCTTTATGCTGTCGGCATACTTTTTACCGTATTTCATTATATTAGAATCCTCCTCGTGGTTTTATAGCGAGATTACTCTCTCCCACTCTCCTTTTTATTCTTCGACGGTGACGCCCATACTGCGCGCGGTACCCTTGATCATGCTCATGACCGCTTCGAGAGAAGCCGCGTTTGTGTCTACCATCTTGATTTTCGCAATCTCTTCAACCTGAGCCTTGGTAAGTTTTGCTACCTTGTTCTTGTTGGGAGCCGCGCTTGCCGTTTCAATTCCGCACGCTTTTTTGATAAGTTCCGGAGCCGGCGGCGTTTTAAGAATAAACGTGAACGAACGATCCTGATATATCGTTATAACTACGGGGATAACGTATCCGATCTTGTCCTGAGTTTTTGCATTGAACTCTTTGGTAAATCCGGGAAGGTTGATTCCGTAAGGTCCGAGTGTGGAACCGACGGGGGGTCCCGGTGTTGCTTTTCCGGCTTGTAACTGTAATTTAACTACAGCCGTTACTTTTTTAGCCATAAAAAATCCTCCATTCGTGGTACTTGCAAGACGCCTTTAAAAATTTGACGTCTCTCCCACTTTATTCTTACGAGAAATATCTCGTGAGTTTACTTTAAAAGTTTAAGTTGAACGAAATCCGCTTCTACTTCCGTTTCCGTATTGAACATAGCGACTTTTACTTTTGCCTTCTGCGCCGATACGTTCATATCTACTATTTCGCCTTCGAAAGTGTCGAGCGGGCCGCTCATAATGCGGACTCTGTCACCGATATTAAAGTCTACTTCGGTTACAAGGTCTTCAAGCCGCATGCGTTTGACTTCGTCTTCACTGAGCGGAAGAGCCTTGCCCTGAGGTCCTACGAACCCCGTGACGCCGCGCGTGTTAGTTATAAGATACCATAAATTATTCGAGTAAACAAGTTTGATAAACACGTAACAGGGAAGAATTTTTCTTAAAACGACTTTCTTTTTGCCGTTTTTTTCTTCGATAGTCTGCTCCATGGGAATTTTGACTTCGAGAATCTGCCCCTGCAGGTTGCTGTTTTCAACCATTTTTTCGAGCGTGTCTTTCACCATAGCCTCGTAACCCGAATAGGTATGGATTACGTACCATTTTGCCGTTTCTGCCATAACCGCTCCTTACGCGACGAGCAACTTAAGAAGTTGACCCAGACCGAAATCTATAAGCGTTATAACGACCATAAACACGAGAACTACACCTATAACGACGAAGGTTTGCTTTATAACCTTACCGAAAGTGGGCCAGGTGACCTTTTTAAGTTCGGAAAACACTTCTTTAATTTTTTTGCCCATTCTTACGAAAACGTTGGGCTTTTTGTTTTTTGGCTGAACTTTTTTTACTTCTGCAGCCGCGGTCTTTTCTTTCATTTTACACTCCGTTATCCAGGATTTTATTCAGATTACTTAGTTTCTTTGTGTGCGGTATGCTTTTTGCAGAAAGGACAATACTTGTTGAGTTCGATCCTGTCAGGCGTGTTCTTTTTGTTTTTATATACGTCGTAATTTCTCTGTTTGCATTCCGTGCATGCAAGCGTAATTCTTACTGCATTACCTTTTGCCATAATTTCTATCCTTCCTAAAAAATTAACACCCCTACGGAGTGCTTATACATTTTACCCTATTTGCCACCGATTGTCAACGGTTTTAAACGTATTTTATAAAAAACCGAAAAATTTTTGTTTTTTACGCCGTTACCCGTATTACCGCGTAACGGCGTTTTTATCCGTAATTACCTATCGATAATTTCAAATCCCCTGTCTTTAAGCCAGCGAACGGATAATTTAACCCATTTATGAAAGTCTGAAGACGTGCTTTCCATTACGCCCTGATACGCTTTTTTGCCGTACGCCGTTTCGTCCGCGACGGAAAGACCGTGCTGACCTTTTTCAAAAATATGAACGGTAAACGGAACGCCGCTGTTTTCGTAAGCGTCCGCAAGCAAAAGAGAGTTTTTCACGGGTACGCAGCCGTCGTTAAAGGTGGAAACGATAAACGCGGGCGCGCTGTCTTTATCCACGCGGTTTTCAAGAGAAAGAAATTTTTTAAGTTCTTCGTTATTTCCGCAAAGGCTGTCGAACGAACCCCGATGAGCGCTTTTGCCCGACGTAACGACGGGGTAAATAAAAAGCGACGCGTCCGGACGGACGAACGGCTTGCATTCTCCCAAAAAATTCAACTCTTCGGATTTGTGAAGAATCGATATGCAGCCGAGAAGATGACCGCCTGCGGAAAATCCTACGGCAGCCACGCAGTCGGGGTTGACGAAAAGCGCGTCTGCGTTTTTGCGGATATAACACATTGCCATCGCCGCTTCTCTGAACGCCGACGGGTATTTCGCTTCGTTGCACGAATAATCGAGAATGAACGCGTTGTAATTTTCCGCCGTGTATTTCAAAGCCACGGGTTCCGCTTCTCTCGCGCTCGTGTGGACGTAACCGCCGCCCGGTATAACGAGCATGGCGGGGTGCCTGCGCTCGGCGCAAATCTCGCCCGTCTGTTCAAGAAGACAGCATTTTAAAAAACCTTTTCTTTCGTTTTCTTTTCTTTCGATACCGAACTCTTTATAGAGATCTACCGTAAAAATTTTCATATTATTATCCTTATATATCTGGCGTTTATTATTTTTTTACCGTCGAATATCCGAATTCGTCCAGCAAACTCTCTTTATCCCGCCAGTTTTCTTCTACTTTAACGTAAGTAGTCAAAAATACTTTCGCGCCGAGAAATTTTTCAAGACTTTCGCGGGCAAACGCGCTTACTTTTTTTATCGCCGCGCCCTGCTTTCCTATTATAATCGATTTATGATTCTGCTTTTCGCATACGATATCCGCGTCTATTTCGTAAACGCCTTTTTCGTTCTTTTCAAACCTGTTGATAACGACCGCAACGCCGTGCGGCACTTCTTTATCGAAGCACAATAAAACTTTTTCGCGTATAATTTCTTTAACCATGAATTTTTCAGACTTGTCGGAAACGACGTCGCCCGAAAAAATCGGCTCCCGCTCGGGAAGAGCCGAAACCAGCACGTCAAGAAGTTCTTTTACGTTGCGACCTTTTCTCGCGGATACGGGAACGATGTCGCCGACGCCTTCGATTTCCGATATTTTTAAAAGCCCCGCGGGAATATTTTCCTTCGGCATAATATCGGTTTTTGAAAACGCGACAACCGTTTTTACGCCGCTGTCTACGACGGATTTCAGGTTTAAAAGGTCTTCGTCTTTAACTCCTTCGTGTCCGTCGAGAACGAAAAGCGCAAGGTCGGCGTCTTTTACGCTCCTTCGCGCTTCGCGCTGCATTTTTCTGCCGAGTTCGGTAGACGATTTGTAAAACCCGGGGGTATCCGTGAAAACCACCTGATAATTTTCACGGGTCAGAACGCCGAGAATTTTCTCGCGCGTGGTCTGCGGTTTTGGCGAAACTATCGCCACTTTTTCTCCTACGAGAACGTTTATCAGAGTTGATTTTCCCGCGTTCGCTCTTCCTACGACCGCAACAATTCCGCTTTTCATATCGCTTTATCTGAAACACCTTATGTTATTCATTACTTCTTCTTCGTAAGCGCGCATTTCGCGTTTATCGGCTTCGGTTATATGGTCGTAACCGAAAAGATGCAAAAGCCCGTGACAGAATAAATATAAAACTTCCCTTTCGTAAGAGTGTCCGTACTCTTCGGCCTGCTCGGCGGCGCGCTTCGGGCATATCGCCACGGAGCCTATAAACAAACCGTTTTCGGTGCAGTCCAAAGGAAAATCTTTTTTCGATACCGTTTTCCCCCTTATGCCGTCAAGCGACGGAAAAGACAAAACGTCCGTAACCCTGTCGGTATTTCTGAAATCGCGGTTGAGAGCGCGTATCTCGTCTTCCGTGACGAACGCAAGTTCCGCGCATAAACTATCTTTCTGCGACAGAACGTTATAAACTTCCGCCGCCGTTTTATCGATGCCGAGCGGCGACTTTTCCGCAATTATTTTCAATCCTTTTTTCATTTTTTAGACCCGCTTTTGAGTTTAGGGTATTTGACTCTGTCGTGATAAACGCCCGCAAGAGAATTCGTTATCGTGTTTCTTATGATATCGAGTTCCCTGAAAGTAATGTCGCAATCGGAAAACTGTTCGGCGTCCATTCTCTCTTCGATTATCTCTTTCACCGCTTTGTCAACGTTTTCGTGACTGCGGGTGCCTATGCTTCTTACCTTCGCTTCGCAGGCGTCGCAAATCATTATTATGGCGTTGATTTTCGTTTGCGGCTTAGGTCCGGCGTAACAGAAATTATCCATATTGAGTTCGCCGTCGGTATACTTAAGCGCTTTCGCGTAAAAATACCGTATAGGCATAGTGCCGTGGTGTTGTTCGGCGGCGTCGGCAAGCACTTCGGGAAGACGCCATTTGCGGATAAGTTCCGCGCCGTCTTTCGCGTGCGACCTGATTATTTCGGTCGAAAGTTCGGGCGAAAGTTCGTCGTGCGGGTTAACGCCCGTCTGATTTTCCGTAAAATATTCGGGTTTTTTAATTTTTCCTATATCGTGATAGTACGCACACGCCCTTGCAAGTAACGGATTTTCGCCTATCGCGTTACTGCACGCTTCGGCAAGCATTGCAACGATCGTAGTATGATTGAAAGTTCCGGGAGCAAGCGCTATCAAGCACTTTATAAGCCTTGCTTTGTGGTCGGTAAGTTCGGCAAGCCTGAAATTAGTAACCGCCCCGAAAGCGATTTCGAAAAACGGAAGCAAAAGCATCATTATTCCGTCGCTTAAAACGCCGCTGCCGAAAGCGAAAAGCGCGGTTCTTCCGAGAGCGCGGAGTCCTTCCGCGTCGAGTTCGCTCACGCTCGTTGTAAATTCAAGGCAAACCGCGCTCACGATTACGGGAATCGCTATAAATACGGAGTGTCCGAGTACTTTTGCGCGCGATCCTTCGCCGTCTATCATAAACACGGCGAAAATGCCCGAGATAAAGTTGATGATGAGCGAAGTGTAAATTACCCTGTCGTAATCGGGCGAAGTTCTGACGAATAAATCGAGAAGCAGCATGCAAATGCAGAACGCGCAGTTCAGAAACAACGCCGCCCTTCTTCCCACTAAAAGAAGCATAAGCAGCGCGCACAGCGCGAAAGGTCTTAAATACGGATTGATTTTTCCGAAAAGCCAACACGCCGCCATAGACACGGTCATCACCGTGAAAAACATAAATATATTCGACGTTTTATAAAGAAAATCGCGCATTTCGGTGTAAAAATAAATGTACGTAAGCGCGAATACGAACGCAAGCGCGAGAATTATATAAATTTTTTCGGACAATTCTTTCGAGCCCGATAAAAAATCGCCCCGATTGCCCGTACCGCCGACTTCGACTATCAGAGCGACGAAAGTAAGCCCGACTATTATCAGTGTAAGCAATACGAACAGCGATATGGTTCTGAAATAATCTATCGCTCTCCATTTTATTTTCTGCTGATTTTTCATACTCAATCCTTTTCGCGCGCCTTTTCGCTTTTTTCGTAAGCCCTTATTATCGCGGCTACGAGCGGGTGACGCACAACGTCTTTATGAGAAAGTTTTACTATCTCTATCCCTTCGATATCTTTAAGCACCGAAAGGGCGTTTACAAGACCGCTTTTTTTGCCTTCGGGAAGATCCGTCTGCGTTATATCGCCCGTAACCACGACTTTGCTGCCGTTGCCCATACGGGTCAGAAACATTTTCATCTGCTCGACGGTGGTATTCTGCGCTTCGTCGAGAATAACGAAACTGTCGGAAAGGGTTCTGCCGCGCATGTAAGCGAGCGGCGCGATTTCAATCACGCCTTTTTCGAGAAGGGCGCGATAATTGTCCTGCCCGAACATTTCCGAAAGCGCGTCGTACAGCGGGCGCAGATACGGATCTACTTTATTTTGTAAATCTCCCGGCAAAAAACCGAGTTTTTCACCCGCTTCAACCGCGGGTCTCGTAAGAATTATCTTATCTGCGAGTTTGTTTTTATACGCGGTTACCGCAAGCGCGACGGCAAGATAGGTTTTGCCCGTACCCGCGGGTCCCACGCCGAAAACAACGGTGTTTTTATTTATGGCGTCAACGTATTTTTTCTGCCCCACGGTTTTGCATTTAATCTGCTTCCCGCGGGACGTTACCGCCACTACTCCGCTCACCGCTTTCGCAATATCTTTCGCTTCTCCGCTCAGAACGAGATCTTTTATATAACCTATTTCGGACTTGTCCGCCTTTTCGCCCGACTTTATTATTTCGAGCAATTTTTCCGCTATTTCAACGGCAAGTTTAACCGACGATTTCTCTCCCGTGAATTTAACCGCGCCTTCGTCGACGTAAGCCGTAGTATCGGTGCATTTTGTGAGCGCGTTGAGATTTTCGTCGAAAACCCCTAAAAATTCCGATAAAATCCTTGCGTTTTCTATTTTGATTTCTTCGGTTACAGTTTGCAAATTATCCTCCGTAAAACCATTTATGTACCTTTCCGCAAGCGACTGCGTTTGCGATTATATAAAACGCCTATGCGGAAATAACCCTTTTTAGTTTCATATAAACGTTCACTCCGCCGTCCGTTTCTTCCGTAACTATTTCGACGGGTTCGTCGTCGCTTTCGGAAGCCGCCGTGAAAGCCGCGGTTTTTTTTGCCGTTTCATCGGGCAACGCGCACGGAAAAAAGCGATTTTTCTCGTAAATTATTTCAACCGTTGCGATAACGTAAGTAGGGTATTCCGCACCGTCCTTATCGGTAATGCACGCCTTTACGAGTACCGCGCCTTTTTTCACGACGTCACCTTTATTTACAACCGCCGTTCCGCGAAGAACTTTTACTTCGCCCACCGTTCCGTCAACGTCGCTGACGATATTTTCTTCGTTTTCCGAAAGAGTTTTGCCGTTCCCGCGCGAAATTTCAAGATTTATAACGAGCCTGTTGCCCTTTTTCTTTACCGCGGCGAACGACAGTTCGGGATTATCTTTTAAAATTTTGCTTTCGAGTTCGGAAAAATTCACCTTTTCAAATCTCGAAAAAGGTTTTATACCCGTTTCCGAAACGAGAGTTTTCGTCCGCGAAGAATAACACGCGCCGCTCCCCGTAACGTCGACTTTAAATACGAAGCCGTCCGAATACGCTGCCGTAAGCAGAAAAACGGCGAACCCCGCAACGAATCCGATATGCTTAAACGCCGTAAACAAAGGCGACAACACGCCCCTGTACGCGCATTTTTTAATAGTATAGCACAAATTACCGCAAATAGCAATTATTTTGCGTTTGTCGTTAAAATCCACGGTTACTTCGAAAGTTTTTTCTCCCGCGCTGCGCATACGAAGAACGTTTACTCCCCTTAACCTGAGATATTCCGTAAAAACGGCGGCGTTTTCGCCCGAAAGCGTGTAAACGCATCTTAAAAGCCCGCGTTTCATATTTTCCTTTCTATCGCGGTTACGTCGCCGAGAATGGTAACGTCGCCGTCGAGATAAGCCCCTACGGACAGTTTTTTGCCCCTGAACACGATTTTGCCCGAAGTAAGCCCTACCGTTATTTCGTCCGGTTTGACGTCTTCTATCTTTTTTGCTCCTTCGATATGCGCTCCGTATCCGCCGTAAACAGACAAGCGGTACGCGCACGCCGAACAGGACGGGTCGATTTTTAAAAATTTACAGATATTCTCGCTGAAACTCATAATTTAATTTATTATTTTAACCGCGCGCGTATGACAAGCGCTTGACTTATCGCGCGAATTGTTGTATATTTTATTGCATAATTATTTTCGGCATTTTACTGAAATAAAGGAGAGTTCTGATATGAAAGAAAAAAAATTATTCGGCAAAACGCGAAACGGCGAAGATGTTTACGAATATACGGTAAATAACGGCGAGGCGTCGTTTTCCGTTCTTACTTACGGAGCGACTCTGAGAACTCTGACCGTGCCTTCCGAAAGCGGGAATACCGACGTTGTTCTCGGTTACGACTCCGTTTCGGAATACGAAAATAACGACGGCTATCTCGGCGCTACGGTAGGCCGCAACGCAAATCGGATAAAAGACGGCAAATTCGATATTTACGGCGTTCCTTACGCGGTGACGATAAACGAAAAATCGAAAAGCAATAATCTTCACGGCGGTTTTTGCGGATTCGATTCGCAAATATGGAACGTTCTCGACTCGGGCGATAACGAAAATTCCGTAGAAATGTCGCTCTTTTCAAAAAACGGTACGGACGGTTTCCCGGGAGACGTTCTCGCATACGCGCGTTTTTCTCTCGACAAAACGACCCTTACCGTGGAATACACCGCCAAAACCGATAAAAACACCGTGTGCAATATGACTAATCACGCATATTTCAATCTCAACGGCGCGGGAGAAGACGGAGCGCACGACGTTTATCTTAAAATAGATTCCGATTATTTTACCCCCGTGGACGAAAATCTCGTTACGACGGGCGAAATTTTATCCGTAAGCGGCACGCCTTTCGATTTTACCGATTTCAAACAGATTAAAAAAGAAGAAAACGCCGATAACGAACAGATAAAAATAATGAACGGTTACGACGTGAATTACTGTCTCGGCACGGACGGCGGATTAAACCTTGCCGCAACCGCGGCGTCGGAAAAAACGGGTATTATCATGAAAGTGTTCACCACCCGCCCCGCAATTCAGTTTTATTCTGCGTGCTGCTTAACCGAAAGAAAGGGTAAAAATAATAAAATTTACCGTAAAAACTCGGCGTTTTGTCTGGAAACGCAAACTTACCCGTGCGCGGTAAGCCATCCGCATTTTCCGACGGCTCTTCTCAAAACGAACGAAAAATTCCGTTCGGTAACCAAATTCGAATTCACTAAAAAAGGATAGTTATGAAAGATTTATATATTCCTACCGATTACAAAAACAAACTCGATCTTCTCGATACGGAGAAGGCGATTAAATTCGTTAAAGACGAATTTGAAAAAACCCTTGCCGAAACGCTCGGGCTTACGAGAGTTTCGGCTCCCATTCTCGTTTTATCGGGCACCGGCATCAACGACGATCTTAACGGCGTCGAACGCGCGGTAAAATTCGACGTTCGCGGACTTGACGGAAAAAACGCCGAAATCGTTCATTCGCTCGCAAAATGGAAAAGAACCGCTCTTAAAAAGTACGGTTTTAAAACGGACAGCGGTCTGTATACCGATATGAACGCCATTCGCCGCGACGATTTTATGGACAATCTTCATTCGATTTACGTCGATCAATGGGACTGGGAAAGAGTTATCGACCGCTCGGAAAGAAACGAAGAATTTCTTAAAAAAATAGTAACGACGATAGTCGGCGCGATTGCGGACGTAAACGAAAAAACGAAAAAGAAATTTCCGTCGCTCGATCTCGATATAAAGCGCGAAGTAACCTTTATAACGACCGAAGAATTGTTAAAACTTTATCCCGACAAAACGGCTAAAGAGCGCGAAAACGCCATAACGAAAAAATACGGCACCGTATTTTTAATGCGGATAGGAGATAAACTTTCCGACGGAAAACCGCACGACGGACGCGCTCCCGACTACGACGACTGGTCTCTTAACGGCGACGTTCTTTTTTACAACCCCGTTCTCGGCTGTTCTTTTGAAATTTCGAGCATGGGAATAAGAGTGGACGAAAAATCGCTCGTTTCTCAACTTGAAAAAGCGGGGGTCACGGAAAGACTTAAATTCCCCTATCATAAAGACGTTTTAAGCGGCGCTTTGCCTTTAACGATAGGCGGCGGCATAGGTCAGTCGCGGCTTTGCATGCTTATTCTTCAGAAAGCGCATATCGGCGAAGTTCAGGTTTCTCTGTGGCCTGACGGCGTGGAAGAAGAAGCCGCAAAGCACGGCGTGAACATATTATAACGCGTTTTTCGTGTTCAGGCGCAGTCGCTTAGCCACAAGTCTTTAAAAAAATTTAAAAACGCGCGTTTTCTAACTTATATTTACGCCGCGGCGATAATTTTCGCCGCGGCGTCTTTTAATCATGTTTTGCAAGAATTTCACCGCTTAAACCGTCCGCAAGGTACGCCACGGTGCCGTTCGCGTTTACGAATCCCACGTAGTAATAATTTCTGCCGTCGCCGCCAAGAAGTCTGATTCTTATTTCCGTTTTAACCGACTTTTTGCAAAATAAATCGCTTACCGTTTTTTTATCGTATTCCGACACTTTTTCAAGTACGGCGCGGTAGTCGCAAGTATCTGAAAACCTTTGACTTTTTACGGTAAAAACTTTATTGTCGCCACTCGATTTAATCTGAATTTCGATAGATTCCGCTTCGGGAAATTTATCCACTTCGAACGACGAAGAATACTTTCCCGACACGGGATCGTAATCGAGCGCGCCGTTTATTACTTCTTTTCCGTAACTTAAAAAAACTTCCGCGCCGCTCATGCTCTCGCCGCTTTTTTCCGCTTTCACGGTGATAAAATTTTTAAGCGTTCCCACAAAGCCGTCGGCCACGTATGGATTTTCTCTCCGTTCGGGAATAACTGTGATTTTATATCCGTTTTCATCGCACTCGTAATAGTCAAGGCGAAGTTCGGAAAGATAAATCTCGAGATTTACGTTTTTTTTGCACGCGATAGAAAATATCGTAAGAAACACTATTAAAACGGCGCAAAATGCTTTTAACATATTTTTCATAAAACAACTCTCCCGAAAAAAATATATGATATAGTCGGGCGAATTATAATTTATACTTGCTTTTTCCGCGCGATTTTGGTATATTATTATAAATATGAGTAAAAAGACTATAATCAAAGCGGTTTGTCTTTCCGCGGTCACATTTTTTATAGCGTGTCTTGCGTTTTTCGGGCTTACTTACGCGCTTTGTCCCTCGGCAATGGCGAGCGTGGCTTTTCGCGTGAACAATAAGCCGCTTTGCCTTGCGTATTCGGAACGGCAATACGAAAAAAGCGGTAGCACGAACGATCTTATATTACTCGTAGAAAGGTCGGAATGGGCGGAAGCGAACGGTCTTACGATAAAGTACGGCGACGCCCTTCTTCTTAAAGAAAATTTTAAAAAGGTTGCCGATAAGCGCGGCGGCGACTGTTACTATCGCATTCTCGGCATTATATGCAAAGCGTATTATAACGCGGGCAAAACGGAAAAAAGCGCGCAGGTCGCGTTGTCGCGCACGGGCGAATATAACGCTTTCGCTCCGACGAGAACCGTTGCGTATCTCGCCGCGGAAAATAAAGATAAAGCGACTCTCGGCATTTTATACGACGGGCTTTCGTCCCGTTCCGACGCCGAAACGAACGAAATTCTTAAAAGCGACGTAAAAGCGATAAAAGATAAAATCGAAGAACTCATAAAGGAGTAAATATGGCAATAAAAACTATAAGAGAAGGTCTCACATTCGACGACGTTCTGCTCGTTCCGAAAAGCAGCAACGTGCTTCCGTCCAAGGTAAATCTCGGCACGGAGTTATGCAAAGGCGTTTTCCTGCACGTTCCGTTATTATCGGCGGCGATGGACACGGTAACGGAATCGAAAATGGCTATAGCCATGGCGCGCGAAGGCGGACTCGGAATAATACATAAAAATCTTCCGATAGACGCTCAGGCAAGAGAAGTTGACAGGGTTAAACGCAGCGAACACGGCGTTATAACCGACCCTTTTTATCTTGCGCCCGACGATAAA
The DNA here is from genome assembly GCA_934248055.1 of uncultured Clostridia bacterium. GTDB lineage: Bacteria > Bacillota > Clostridia > Christensenellales > Borkfalkiaceae > HGM11412. The sequence goes on from CAKQKI010000008.1 coordinate 13,979, forward strand.
GTAAGCGACGCGCTCGCGCTTATGGCGAAATACCGCATAAGCGGCGTTCCCATAACCGAAAACGGAAAACTCGTGGGCATTCTTACAAACCGCGATTTACGTTTCGAAACGAACTTCGATCAGCCTATAAAGAACGTGATGACGAAGGACGGGCTTATCACCGCCCCCGTAGGAACAAGCCTTGAAGAAGCGCAAAAAATTCTCGGCAGGCACAGAATAGAGAAACTTCCGATAGTAGACGATAATTTTAACCTTAAAGGTCTTATTACTATAAAAGACATAGAAAAATCGATACAATACCCCGATTCCGCGAAAGACGTGAACGGCAGACTCCTTGTCGGAGCGGCGGTAGGCACTGCCGCAAATACTTTTGAACGCGTTGAAGAACTCGTTAAAGCAAAGGTCGACGTCATCGCTGTCGACACGGCGCACGGTCACTCTCAGGGAGTAATAAATTCCGTTGCGGGAATAAAGGCGAAATTCCCGAATCTTCCCGTTATAGCCGGCAACGTTGCGACGGCAGACGCCGTAGAAGCGCTTGTCGACGCCGGAGCAGACGTAATCAAAGTCGGCATAGGTCCGGGTTCTATATGCACTACCCGTATCGTTGCGGGAATAGGCGTTCCGCAACTCACCGCGGTTATGGACTGCGCCGAACGCGCGCATAAACTCGGCAAAAAAATAATTGCCGACGGCGGAATCAAATATTCGGGCGATATAACCAAAGCGCTTGCCGCGGGCGGCGACGCCGTTATGCTCGGAAGCCTGCTTGCGGGAACTTCTGAAAGTCCCGGCGAAACGGAACTTTATCAGGGAAGAAGTTTTAAAGTATACAGGGGCATGGGGTCTCTTCCCGCAATGGCGGCGGGTTCGAGCGACAGATATTTTCAGGAAGGAGCGAAAAAACTCGTTCCCGAAGGCGTTGAAGGACGCGTTCCCTATCGCGGCACCGTTTCGGAAATAGTTTTCCAACTCGTAGGCGGAATACGCTCGGGTATGGGATACTGCGGATCGAAAGACATAGCGACTCTTCAAAAGCGCGCCGAATTTATCCGCATAACCAACGCAGGGCTCAAAGAAAGCCACCCCCACGACATATCAATAACAAAAGAAGCGCCTAACTACAGCCCGACTAACTGAACAAGGAATTAACGACATGGAGCAACATCAGAAAGTACTCGTATTCGATTACGGCAGTCAATATAACCAACTTCTTGCAAGACGCGTCCGCGAACACAACGTTTTAAGCGAACTTATCTCCTGCAAAACCACGGCGGAAGAAGTAAAAAAAATCAACCCCGCGGGAATAATTTTAAGCGGAAGCCCCCACAGCGTTTACGATAAGGACGCGCCGTCCATCGATAAAGATATATTCGATCTCGGCATACCCGTACTCGGCGTATGCTACGGAGCGCAACTGATAACCAAAACGTTCGGCGGCAAAGTCGAACCCGCCGAAACCGCCGAATACGGTAAGACGGTCACTTGCTTTTTAAACAGCCCTTTGTTTAAAGGCACTCCCGAAAAGAGCGTTACCTGGATGAGTCACGGCGATCGGGTAAAGGAACTCCCCGCGGGTTTTAAATGCGTGGCAAAAACCGACACCTGCCCTTACGCCGCTTTCGAAAACGAAGAGAAAAAGATTTACGCCGTTCAGTATCACCCCGAAGTAAAACATTCGGAATACGGTTTTGACATACTCGGAAATTTCCTTTTCGGAATATGCAAAGCAAAGGGCGACTGGACAATGTCGGACTTCGCCGAAGAACAGATATTGAAAATCCGTGAAAAAACTGCGGGCGGCAAAGTGCTTCTCGCTCTCAGCGGCGGCGTTGACAGCGCGGTTGCGGCGGCTCTTCTTCATAAAGCCGTGGGCGACAGGCTTACCTGTATTTTCGTGGATCACGGTCTTTTGAGAAAAGACGAAGCCGCGGAAGTAGTGCGCGTATTTAAAACCGAAAGGGGTATGAATCTTATAAAGGTCGACGCGTCGGAAGAGTTTTTAACCGCTTTAAAAGGACTTACCGAACCCGAAGACAAGAGAAAAGTTATCGGCGCGCAGTTTATAAAAGTTTTTGAAAAAGAAGCGAAAAAAATAGGCGCGGTGGACTTTCTCGTTCAGGGAACGATTTATCCCGACGTTATAGAAAGCGGAAAAGGTTGCGGAGCGAAAATCAAATCGCACCATAACGTAGGCGGACTTCCGTCGGTAGTCGATTTCAAAGAAATAATCGAGCCGCTCAGAGATCTGTTTAAAGACGAAGTGAGAAAACTCGGCTTCGAACTCGGTCTTCCGGAGCATATCGTTATGCGTCAGCCCTTCCCGGGACCCGGGCTTGCAATAAGAATAATCGGAGAAGTTACGCGGGAAAAAATAGCGATACTTCAGGAAGCCGACTATATCTATCGCGACGAAATCGCAAAACACGGTTTAAGCGGAGAAATATGGCAGTATTTCGCCGTTCTTACTAACACAAGAACTGTAGGCGTTATGGGCGACAGCAGAACCTATCGCTACGTTTTAGGTCTTCGCGGAGTTACGAGCGTTGACGGTATGACGGCAGACTGGGCAAGAATCCCCTTTGACGTATTAGCGGAAATTTCTTCAAAAATAGTAAACGAAGTAAAAGAAGTAAGCCGCGTGGTTTACGATATTACTTCAAAGCCGCCGGCAACCATAGAATGGGAATAATCCGCGACGCATATTACTTTCGGAGTAAAACATGGAATTATCAGACGTTAAATGCCCCTTTTGCGGTAAAGAATATAAAATAGACAATTCTTTAACCGAAATCGAATGCGAAAACTGCAAAAAGGTATTTACAAAAGAAAAAGGCTCGAAATATTTCAAGAGCGTTTTGAGAATAAAAAAAGAAGAAAGAAAGATTGCCGAAGGCGCAAAATACGCGGAAGCGGACAGGCTTTTGGACAAGGCGAACTTTTATATCGCAAACGAAGATTTTGAAAGCGCGCTTAACGCTTTGAATTCCGCGCTCGAACTCACGACGGTAGACCCGAGAGTCTATTTTGCCATCGCCGCGGCGAAAACCAAAAATTTTACAGATCTCGACGATACTTCTCACGTCGTATACTTAAAGCGCGCAATAGAACTTGCGGGCGAATCCCAGAAAGAAGAAATAAAGCGGACGTATTCGGCGTACTATAAAAAACGCAGTATTCCGCAAGAAGAGCGCGAAGAGTACGAAAAACAGGAAGCCGACGCAAAAACGAAACGCGTGGAAAGTCTTTTAAAAGAAGGCATTCCCCTTCATTTTTCCCGCGAAAAGTCCGTTAAAACGCTGAAAATTATTTTGCCCGTCATCTCGGCTTTGGCAGTAGGCGGAATGATTGCCGCGTTCATAACCGAGAACGCGGTAGCAACGATTGTTTCGTCGCTTATCATGATTGCCGCGGCGGGCGTTGCGTTTGCGTTTATGTCGAACAACTCCAAAGTAAAACTGTTCAACTCCGTTCTCGATTTTTACGACTCTCTTAACTATTTCGATTTTACTTCCGCGCAGCGTTCTGACGTGATGAAACAATTAGAAGAAATAGCCGTAAGTTACGTTAACAAGGAAACCGACACTACTTTGCGGAATAAAATAAGAAACCTTGTAGAAATCGCTTTGAAAACGGGAAACGAAAAGGTTGCGGAGTATATTGAAAACGATAAAAAATTAAGCCGTGAAATTTAAAATCAGAGCCGCCGTGGTTGCAAGCGCAACTACGGCGGATTTTTTATTTTTTATGCTAGCCAAGAATAATCGAAATTATTTCTTCGGGAGAGAGAAGATACTCGTCTTCTCCGTCGATAAACACGAAATACGGAACGGACTTAAATTCTCCGCTCAAAAGAGAAACGAGTTCGTCTTTGCCGACGTCGGAATCGCTTTCGTCGGAATAAAAAATCTGGTAACCGATTGCGCTTTTTATTATTTTTACCGCCGTTTTATAATCGCAGTATAAAAATTCGGTCATAAACTCTTTGCCGTCGTAATAAACGCGCGCTTTTACCGTAACTTTTTGAATTATACCGCTAAGACTGTTATCGGTAAAATCATACTCGCATTCTGTTCTTGCTCCGATAAGCGGGCAGATTCCGAAATTCGTTACCGCGATAAAAGGCACTTTACAAACGTCAAACCCGTCGCATCTCATATACGCGTAATATTCGGGGACTACTTTTATTATTTCTTCACCCTTTAAAACCGACGCTTTTTCGTGTCCGCAATCGACGCATTTTTCAATCGTTTCGAGAGAGTTGGCGGGATCTTTGAATTTCTTTTCGTATCTGTGCGCTCCGCTTGAAATAATTGCGCCGCAACCGTCTGCCATGCAACGGATTTCGTGAGTATCGTCGTCTTTAAAAACGCATTCTCCCCTTACGTGTTCGCCGTATCCGCCGTAAACGCTTTCGAGTTTTTCACCGCTTTCGGAATAATAACCGCCGCATTTTATACAAATTTTATGCGGTATTATCGCCCTGTGCAGGCAATCTCCGCTTCTTCCTTCGCATAGTTTTCCGAAATCGTGTTGCGGAGTTATGAAAATATCGGATATTTCACGAAAATTTTCGTCAAAATATCCGCCGCAATTCCTGCATTCGAAACGACCTTTTTCACCCGTGGTTCCGCTTCCGCAATCCGATGAAAAACCTTCTTTCCATTCGGTAAAATCGTGCCGCGCGGGAATAACCACACTATCGAGTTCAACTCCGTTTTTATCAAAGTATTTTTCGCATACCGAACAAAAATAGTGACCTTTAACGCCGTTTTCTCCGCTTTTGCAATTCATCGGGCGATACTCCGTCCACTTTTCGAAATCGTGCTTATAAGGTATTTCGGTGCTTGTCAGAACCACTCCGTCTTCATCAAAATTTTTGCCGCATTTTTTGCAATGATAATGTCCTTCCGTGCCGTTTTTCTCAGCCTTGCAATCCGCGTCTTCGTGCGGCGTGAATTCGCAAAACTCATGCCCCGTTGACGCTATGCTTATAAACTCCCGCTCCCCGCAAATAATGCACGAGCGCGATTTTACTCCGCTTTCCGTACAAGTTGCCCGCTTTACGATTTCCCAGCCTGTAAAATCGTGCGGACATTCCGAAGATATTTCTCCGCCGTTATCCGAAAGTGCGCCGCCGCCTTTTTCATTATGCGAACAGCCCGACAAAAACAGAAAAATACCGTTCGTTAAGACTATTAAAGCGGCTATTGCAAAAATTTTTATCTTTAAGTGCTTCATAATATAAACGTTTTTTATATTTTATCATTTTTATTATAAAATTTCAACGTTTTTTTAAATTATTCCGCCTTTTTGCGTTTTTCTGTATTTCAAAGGCGTTACGCCTACGGATTTTTTAAATGTTTTGGAAAAATAATTCGGCGTGTCGAAATTCAGTTTTTCGGAAATCTCGGATACGCTCATAGACGTGCAGGTTAAAAGTTCTTTTGCTTTTTCCGTTTTTAAATCGCGATAATATGCCATAACGCTTTTATTGAAAGCAAGCCTGAATTCCTTGAAAACATACGACTTGCTGTAATTCAGTTCCCTGCAAACGTCGTCTATCGAAACGCTTTCGTAAAGATTTTTTAAAAGATACTCTTTAATGCTTGCGGCTATTTTCCCTTCGTAATCGCGATCGTTTAAAAACACGGGGTTTTCTCCGTCTTTTTCGGTTTCGTCACGCATGAGAGTTATAAAAAGACATTCGAGATTGTTTTTTATAAGTTGCATTCCGCCGAGCGTAGGCATAGACAAAAGTTCGAGTTTTTTGCTTTCCGGCGCAGACGTTTTCACGTCGAAAGTTTTTCTCGCTTCCATAGCGACGCTGTAAAAATATTTTTGAAATTCGCTCCGCACGAAAATTTTTTTGTTTTCGAAAAAACGCATTGCCGGCGATTTGCATTCGAACGATATGATTATAACTTCCGACGAAGTTTTCCCGTTTGCTTTAAAAGCATGCTTTTCGCAAGGCTTATGAAAAAGCGCTTCGCCTTCTTTCACGAGTATATCAGATCCTTCCGTAGGAACGAACACGTAATTTTTCCCGACGTATAATATCTCCCAGAAATCGTGACTTTCTTCGGGAAAAACAAATTCTTTTGAAAAAGAAAACTCGTGAACCGCAATTATTTTGTTTATCGTTATAAGATTTTCGATTTTGTGCCTGAAATACTTTTTCATATTAAAATTATAACCCTTGTTTTTGCACTTTGCAAGCGTTTTATAAAATTTTGTGGAGTATTTTACTCTTTTTAAGTAGTTTAAACCATTGTAAACGCGTCTTTATCGGTATAAAATATTATTAAATCGAAATAAAATCGGCAAGCGGAAAGAGTTACCGAAAAATTTTTTACGGTAACGGCTTGTCAAGGAGAAGCAACAATGAGAATTCTGGCTGTGGGGGCGCATCCCGACGATATAGAAATCGCCTGTTCGGGAACGCTTGCAAAATGCGTAAAGCGGGGCGACAAAGTTATAGTCTGCCACGCTTCGAGCGGAAATCTCGGGCACGTGGAAATTCCGCCCGAAAAGTTAATTCCCATGCGGGCGGCAGAAGCGAAAAAAGCGGGCGGACTTGCGGGAATAGAAGTTATATGGGGCGGTTTTAACGATCTCGATATTTTTACAGAAACGAAAGAAGCGCGGGATAAATTAGTCGAAATTATTCAATACGCCGATCCCGATCTTATCATAACTCACGACCCTTGCGACTATATGCCCGATCATACTGCGGTTTCAAAACTCGTTTTCGACGCGAGTTTTACGGCTACCCTTCCTAATTACAAAACAAAAACGGGAAAGGCGGCTAAACTCGTTCCCGTTTATTATATGGACACTCTTGCGGGCGTAAACTTTAACCCCACCGTTTACGTAAACATAACGAATGAAATCGATCTTAAACTGAAAATGCTTAACTGTCACGAAAGTCAGATCGTGTGGATGCGCGAACACGACGGAATAGATTTTACCGATATGGTAAAAACCTGCTCCAAATACCGCGGTTATCAATGCGGCGCGGAATACGCGGAAGGGTTTAAACAATGTCAGGCGTATCTGAAAGGAACTACCGAAAGGTTGCTTCCCTGAAAATAAAAAAGCAAGGAGAATATTATGGATTTTAATTCAACGGTAAAAGGCAGTTTACTTGAAAACTTCTATCCCGAAGGCTGGGATTTTAAAAAAATAGACGAATGCTGTTCGCACGCGCCCGACGAAGTTTTCGAACGTCAGGAATTCTGGGACAAAAACTTTTCGCCCGTAAGTTGCGAAAGCGTTGCCGAATTCAACGTTAAAATGGGACACGAAATAGCAAACGAAATAAAAAAAGCCAAAGAAAGGCAGGAAAAAATCGCGTTTATTCTTCCCGTAGGACCTATGGGAATGTATAAATGGGCGGTTTACTTCCTTAAAGAATGGAACGTAGACTGCAAGCACGTGTGGTGCTTTAATATGGACGAATGGGCAAACGGCGACGGCAACACGATAACGGGCGAAGCGTCGTTCCGAAGCGCAATGGAAAACGCGTTTTATAACCCGCTCGGAAATCTCACCGTACCCGAAGACCACAGAAATTTCGCGACGAAAAACAACCTTGCGTCTTATCCCGAAAAAATCGCCGCGCTTAAAAAAGACGGCGCAAAACTCGTACTCGTTTACGGTATAGGAAGAATGTGCCATATCGCCTTTTTCGAGCCGCATTTCGGTTCGGAGTACGTCAGCGACGCGGAATGGCTGAAAGTCCCTTACAGAATCGGCGCAAAACTTCACCCGCTTACGATCGAGCAAAACGCCATTACTTCTTTCCGTTCGAGAACGAGTCTCGTTCCGTGCAGAGCAAACACGATAGGACCCGCGATAATGTTTTCGGCAGACTACGCTATCGGCGGCGCCGACGGCGCGCTTTCGCGCGGAATGCAATGGCAGGGAATGAGTTTCTGGATGACTTTGAGATATAAGCCTACGAGATTCGTTACTTCGTCGTATATCCCCACACTCCCCGGAAAACTTTTCTTTCTTAAAGAACTTGCAGGACCTTTATGCCCGGACGTCAACTGAGCGGTATCGCCGTGGCGGGAACGGTGCTTTCGGATAAATTAAACCGTATAAGAAAGTACCCGTCTGCGGGAGAACTGAGTAAAATTTACGCGGAAGAAAAGTCCGTGGGCGGTCTTGTTCCGAACGTTGCGATAGATTTAAAGCGGATAGATTTTTCTTTGAACGTTTACGCGATAGGAAGAACGGGAAACGACGACGACGGCGCGTTCATACGCGAAAAACTTGAAAACGAAGGGGTTTTAACGGAATTTTTGAGCAAAAACGACGGGATTACGAGTCACACTTTCGTTATGAGCGATGACGACGGAAAACGAACGTTTTTTACTTACGGCGGCGAAAACGACGAATTCGGTTACGCCGATATTCCCTTTGAGAATTTAAACGTGAAAATGCTGCACTTGGGATATTTCGCGCTTTTGCCGAAAACCGACGGCGGCGACGGCGTTAAAATTCTGAAAGAAGCGAAAAGGCGCGGAATAAAAACGTCGATAGATCTCGTTTCGGACAGCGAAAAAGGCTATTCCGGCGTTAAAGACTGTTTGAAATACGTAGACAATCTCATTATAAACGAAACGGAAGCGGCGGGGCTTACGGGGCTTGACGAAAACGATTTTAAAGGACTGTGCTACGCGCTTAAAAATCTCGGCGTTTGTGAAAGAGTAATCGTTCACTCGGCAAAAAAGGCGGCTTTTCTCGGTAATAATTCATACTTCGAGCAAAATTCGCTCACTTTGCCGAAAGGATATTTAAAGGGTTCTACCGGCGCGGGAGACGCGTTCACGGCAGGCGCGATTTACGCCGTGTTCAAAAATTTCAAAAACGAAGACGTTCTCGATTTTGCCATACGCGCCGCAGCGGTAAGTCTATCCGAATTATCCGCTACCGACGGCATGAAAAGCGCGGACGAAATTTATCGCGCAACCGAAAAATTCAAGGGGTAATTATGCTTGTTAATTTAAACGAAGTGCTTAAAAAAGCGCAAAATGAAAAATACGCGGTAGGGCTTTTCAACACTACCGACACCGATATGCTCGAAGCGGTTATCGGCGCGGCGGAAGAGTTGAATTCCCCCGTTATAATCGGCACGGCGGAAGTTCTTTTGCCGTACGGCGAACTTAAACTTATCGCCCCCGCTCTCGTTTCGGCGGCTAAAAACGCAAAAGTACCGGTAGTTGTTCATTACGACCACGGTCTTACTTTCGACAGATGCATGGAAGCGCTGCGGCTCGGATTTTCGTCCGTTATGTTCGACGGCTCTACAACGCCTTACGCGGATAATATACGCGCCACACGCGAAATAGTGAAAATTTCGCACGCTTTCGGTGCGACCGTAGAAGGTGAAATAGGCCACGTGGGCGAAGCCGCAAGCGAAGACAATCTTTTAACGGATATGTATACAACTCCCGAAGAAGCGGTTAAATACGTCGACGATACGGGCGTTGACGCGCTTGCCGTTGCCATAGGCTCCGCACACGGAGTGTATAAGAAAAAACCTATGCTCAATATCGACAGGCTTAAAAAAATCCGCTCCGCGCTCGACACTCCGCTCGTTCTTCACGGCGGCAGCGGACTAAGTGACGACGATTTTAAAAACACCGTGCGAGAAGGAATAGCAAAGGTAAACATTTTTACGGATCTTTGCCTTGCGGGCGAAAAATCGATAAAAGAAAGCGTTCTTCTTAATAACGGCTATCTGAAAATGCGAAACGAAAAAGTTTCGGCAATGAAAGAAGCCGTTAAGATGAAAATAAAACTTTTCGGAAGCGAAAACAAAGCGTAGCGGGGTTTAAAAAACGGCTTAAAAAAGCAATCCCGCAAAAAGACTGTCGGATAAAAACGCAGTCTTTTTTTATGTCCGGCAATAATTACCGATATTAAAAAAACCCTTTTTAAAAAGGGTTTTAGCCGAGCCGTGCGATAAAAATCGCATAAGCCGATAAAAGGTTTATCGCCGCATAAAACGGTAAGTCGGCGTTAAAAATCGTTGAACGTAAATTCGTCCCACGGGAGATTGACGGGTTTTTTTTCGGTTAAAATCTCGTCGGCATGTAAAAGCAGCGGGAAATCCGCGGCTTTCAATTCGCCGTTTCGTATAAGAATTTTAACCGCTTTCGCCACTCTGCCGATAATTACGAGAGATTCGAGAGTAACGCCCTGTAATTTCGCTTTTGCCTCGTCTATATCGTATCCTTCGCCGAGCAGTACGCCCACAAGCCGCGTTCTGCCGCCGTACACGGTAACGTACAAATCGCCGAGCCCGATATAATAACTGTTTTCTTTTGCCTTGAACAAGCGCAAAAGTTTTTGCATTTCTTTCGCCGCTTCGAAGAAAATAGCCGCCTGCGAATTGAAATGCAATTCGCTGTTTTCGCCGAATTGCTTTTTATTAAGTCCTACCGTAAGCGCAATGCCCAACGCATAACCGTTTTTAAGCGCAACCGCCGCTTCGAGCCCGCGGATATCGGGGGTAATCGAAATATGATAGTATCCCGTTTTAAGCAAGCCTTTTAAAAATTCAAGCGTTTTAGAATCTCTGCCGCAGAATGCGACTTCTGTCTGATCGTGCGCCACGAGTTCGTAACTCGTGCAAGGTCCGCCTATCGCGTTGAAAGATATTTTCTTGTTTAACTTTTCCGCCGCCTTTTCCCAGAATTCGGGATAGGTTGTCAGAGCGCCGCTATTTTCGTTTACGAGCAACCCTTTGGTTACGGACAGCACGATTTCGCCGTCTTTCAACTTAGGAATCACGTGTTCAGCAAACCATTCGACGCCGAAACTCGACACGCCCGAAATTACCGCCTGCGCGCCGTCGAGCGCAGCTTCGAGTTCTTCGATCTGATAATATTTCACGCCCTTGGGAAACGGCTTGTTAAACTTGGGATGCCTGTTTTCTTTTTTACAGTTTTCTATAATTTCTCTGTCAAGATGCGTACCAACGAGCCGCACTTCGTTGCCGTTTTCCACCGCGGGAAACGCAAGCGCCGAGCCCATCATTCCCGCTCCTACTATCGTAATAACAGCCATATCGTTTTACTCCTTTACGTATGATTTTTTTAACTGAATATTATTGATTGCCGACTTTAAATCCCGTTATTGAAAAATACGGTATACGGCGCTAATTTATCGCCCGTCGTAAAGCCTTTCTTTTTTCCCGCGTTCCGCACGTAAAATACCGCTCTGTCATTAAAAACTTCGAACACGAGATATTGCGCGAACAGCGGCGTTCCCGTATGCGGGTAATACTGCTTTTCTTTTAAACCGCCGTAACCCGTTAACCCGTCTTTATCGAAATTTTCAACGTCGAACGGGCGCAGTCCGCCCATATGAACGAAAGTATAGCAATACTTTTTTCCGCGCGAATCGTTTTGCCCGAAATTATTGTTTAACGGATTATCGTTTTTATCGAAATGCAAAACCGCGCAAGACGAATTATCTTTGTATTCCACACGTTCGCCGTGAACGTGACCGTACAGATAAAACGCGTTTTTATGTCCTTTGAACATATCGTAAAACTTTTTAACGTTTCCGTTAACCATCGTTTCAACGAGTTCTTCGCCGTAATAATAGCACTTTGCAGATAAATGCCCTATAATAAACACGGGCTTTATTCCGTCGGGATCGATTTCGTTCAATTTATTTTTTACCCAGTCAAGCGTTTCGTCGGTATAATAACCTTCGTGAGTATTGAAAGCCGTGTCGGGATCGATATTTATTCCTATAAAATCGACGCCGTTAACGACGTAATGAAACGCGTTTAAATATCTTTCTTCTATCTTATGAACAGACTTCGCTTTTAATTTTTCCTTTGGCGGAAGTTCGCCGAACGATTTATCCATATAATCGTAAAAATCGGTCGTGTTATACGGCTCGTTTTCAGCCGTTCCTATATCGCCCAGAATAAAATCGTTGTTTCCCGCAACGTATAAAACTTTTCCGCTTTTAGTCGTGCTTTCGGCAACGGTGTTGAGTTTTTGCTTTAAATCCAAAAAATTTTTTTTGGGCAAAGCGCAGGATTTATCCCATTCGGGATAGTCCGAAACGTTATCGCCGCCGATAATCGCAAGGTCCGCCTTTCCGAATTCTTTTACGGCGTTTTCCGCCGCAGTCAGATACGATTTTCTTAACGTTACGGGATAATCGAGCATTGCCTGCTGATTATGAATATCCGTAAAACAAAATGCCGTTAATACAGGTTTTTCCATAATTAAAACTCCCTTGCGCTTAAAACTTATTTTCTTAATTCTTCGTAAGAAGTTTCGAATTTTTCAACAAACGGCTTATACACTTTAAAATCTCTGAAAAAAATCTTGCTCGCATACACGCCGAGCCCTACTCTGCCGTATTTGCTTATCGGTTTTTTATCCAGCATTTCAACCACGAGTTCGCCGTCTACGAATAAAAATAAATTATTACCCGCCCGTCCGGTCTGAATATGATGTTCCGTCGAAGCGTCGAAATCTTTGATTTTCGTAAGAGCCTGCACTTTGTTTTTGAGCGGATATTTTTCAATGCCGCACTTTCCTATCCACCAGCCTTGCAGTCCGCCTACGTACCCGGGCTTAGGAAGACCTTTTTTATAATTCCACCCGTCCGCGCAGAAAGTAAAGTTCAGATCGTTATCGTAAGGGGGAATGATTTTGCCGTAAAAATCAAGCAGAACGTCGCCTTTATAATGCTTATAGGAATAAATAAGACCGCCGCCGTCTTCTTCCATATAACCCGTAACGCCGCCGTTTTCGGCAATCCACTTACCGCCCGCAATCTCAAAATCTTTTTCAAGATTGCCGCCTGAAAAATCCGTCCGATACAGCAATTCGGATTTTTCAACCGTAATATCTTTTTCTTTTATTCTGAGTATCTGCATATTTTAACAGTTTTCCTTTATAAATCTTATTGCGCCGTAAATCTTATTGCGCCGTCCAGACCCGACATAAACCAGCCGATATCCGACCTTACCGGACAGCGATTCGCCCGCTTTGTGACGAACGGACCGTTCCCGCATATTGATATTCCAAAACATTATACCCCAACTTCACGATATAGTCAATAAAAAACCTTCAACTCTCTTATTTTAAATTATACATACCGTATTATACATACTGTCAGCGGTATAAAGCAATACGCCCGTTTTACCGAGCCGATTTTTACTTTTTATAATTTTTAATTCCCGCGCGGCAATAATTCTTTGTCCCCCTGCTTAAACCGCCGCCCGATAGAATTTAAGGCGCTTGCCGCGGCTATTTATTCATAACGGTTATTTCCTTATTAAATATATCATTTATAAGAATCCGTTTCTACCCGAAAACCTTATAAAATTTGCCTGATTTTTGATTTTTTAATTTTTTTATCGAAAGTATTGAAAAATTTTTTAAAATATATTAAAATGAATTTAAGGAGAAAAACTGATGATTTATAACGACAGTTATATTTTAAAAACGGGTCATAGTTTTCTTGCGCCTATCTACGATCCGCCCCTTGCAACTCATAATCATACTTTTTTTGAGTTTTCTTTTATCAGACGGGGACATTGCGTAAACGTAATCAACGGCATAAGGTATCCCGTATCGCGCGGAATCTGCGCTTTACTACGCCCTTCCGATTGCCATTTTTTTGACGACACGATGCCCGTAAATCCGAAAAAATACGAGCATATCGACGTGTACGTTTTTAAAGACGATTTTAAAAACTGTTGCGATGCAATCGATTTGAAATTGTATAACGATATAATAAATTCCGAATCTCCCGTCGTATTCAATCTTTCAAATCCCTTTCTCGAATCGCTCGATAATAAAATAGACTACCTTATAAATAATCAGTCCGGCGAACTTGCGAAGATATTTCATAAAATCATTATCGTTTCGTTATTAGGGGCGTATCTTGAAGAAAAAGGACTTAACAACCATAATTATCCGAAGTGGCTGAACGATTTGCTTGCAGACCTTAACACGATTGACGCGATAAGTTCGAATATTTCTGCTCTTGCCAAAAAATACGGCTATTGCCCCGAACATTTAAGCCGCGAATTCAAAAAATTTACCGGTGAAAAACTTATAGATTACATAACCCGACAGAGAATAAAATATTCTTTGCCTTTAATAACGGAAAACCATATGAGAATTATCGATATCGCGCAGATTCTCGGCTATCAGAAGCAAAGTTCTTTTTCGGCGAATTTCAAATCTATTATGAATTGCACGCCGAAACAGTTTCAACTGCTGCATGCCGCCGGGCAAAAATAATCCGAGCCGCGTTTAACTGCTGTGTTTTTTTAGTACTTCTAATCAGGAAGTTAACTACTAAAACCGATGAAAAACGAAGATAAAATCATGCGCGATAAAAATCAACGATCAGAAAATTTTTAACTTTTAATTAAATCAGCAAATAAAACGAACCTTCAATATCGTAAAGATCGCTCGGTCTCAATGAATTTACCGATTATAAGGGTAATAACGTTTTAAGATAAAGAATGCAATTGCTTGTGTTCTGCATTTTAGATTATACAGGGAAAAGTAATGATATGAAAAAGATGTTATGTAATTTTTGTCAGGAAACTTTAGAGTTTGAAAATCATAAATATACATGCCCGATTTGCGACAAAGAATGGAATGAAATTATCCTTAGCGATAAAAATTATTTCGATTCGGACTGCGTGTCTTATATCAATCCGATATTGACGTCAGAGTACCAAAGTTTTTATTCGTTATTGCAAAACAAACAAGTTTACGGGATTATTTTGCAAATTAAAGATATTTACGAAATCATCATCAGAATTCCCGTATTGCTGGTATGTTCTTTCATTTTAAACGCCAAACACACGCTTAAAGGAAAGGAATTGCTTGTTTATATGATGTCTAAACCGCTGTCTTTAGGCGATTGGCGATACCTTATTTCGCTTGCTTCGGAAGTGGTAGACGAAATGGAAGAAACCGTTCCGATTGAGATCAAATCGTTGGTTAACATAGTAAAAAAATTCGTCTTTTCCGATAAAAACGGAGATATCGTGTATTGGAGAAACAGCACCATTTCTCACGGAGCGACAAGGCAGTTAAACGATGCGGATTTATACGATGACGCCGCGACTAAATTAGAAGAAATTACAGGTTTTTTTAAAAACAACGCTTCATTATTTCACAGTATTTCGTTCATTGACGAAAACGGCGTTGAATTGGACGAAAACAACAGCAAAATCTGCAAAAGAGGAAGGGTGTTTTTAAAAATCAACGATAAAAAATATTCTCTTTACCCTTTTTTCACCATAAAAGACGAGGGGATTTTTTTGTTCGACAGATATGTAAAAAAAATTAAAAAGACGGATATTATCGATTACGTAAAAAGCGTAAAAACCTCCGTCGAGTTTGAAGAATTAAATAATTTAAGTTTAGAAAATTCCATAAGTTTATTTAATGCGGACAACAGTATAGACACATATACAATCGAAGAACGCGACCTTTGCGAAGAGATTGCCAACGGTAACGAATTTTTGTCACCCGATTACTTAATCGAAGCGTTAAAAGAAGAATTAAAAAACAAAAAAAGCGTTTTTTCCATACAAATGGAAAAAGGAATGGGGAAAAGTTATTTCGTAAAAGGACTCGACGCGTTCTCATTGAATAATATTTTTATTGACGAACTTACCGTTAAAGCGTTTTATATTAATTCGACGTACAATTCCAGAGTAAACGATTTCTGTATTTGCGTCGAAGATTTAATGAGAAAAAAAACAAGCGGTTTTACGATTGCTAATTCGGTTATTCGTCTCAACATCAATTCGGCTGACCCGAGCAAGGCTTTTGCGGATTTTTTAAACGAATACAAAAGAAAGTATTATTACGATAAAAAATTACTTTTTATTTTTGACGGAATAGACGAATTAAAAATTCAAACGGGCAAAAACATTACCGATTTTATTCCCGATTACGATGATTTGGACGACGGAATTTATATTCTTTTGACTTTAAGAACCGATTCAAAAAACGATGAAATATCGCCGTTTGTTCGCGAATATATTTCTGATTTCAAAGGGAAAAAATATTGCTATACAAAATCAAGCGAAGAATATCTTTCGTTCGCAAAGAATTATTTTGATTTGTTTTTTGTTAAAAAAGTACTGTTGTTTTGCAAAAAAAATAAACTGAACAATAATATCAACGTGGCGAAAATGAGCGAAAAATTCTACGAAATCGAAGACAAGTCGATGTTGAATTTAAGCTTGATTCGCGAATTGACTCTTTTAAATTTAAACGACTGCATTAAAAAAGGAAACGATTATTTCAATGCCGACGAGTTGTCTTTCGGCAGCGATATGTACGTTTCTTATTTCAGCAGTATAAAAGAGTATTACGGTTCAAAATATTATGAGAAATTCGTCAACGTTTTGTGCCGTCTGGCAATTGCCGACAGGGGGCTTTCCCTTGAAGAGTTGTCTGTTTTATCGGGAAACAACAATCTGAATTTTGCCTTTCTCGGCTTTATAAATTCCATGAAAATGTTTCTTGATACAATCAGAGACAATAAGGGAACGTTGTTTACTATAGGCCACATAGATAGAAAGAGTATCATTTATTCGATTTTCAAACAAGAAATCGATAGTTTAAAAAACGAGATTATTTTAAGAATAGAAAACGTTTCAAGTGACGCTTTTGCTTACGGAAACGTTGAAGACAACGTGTTTTATTGCTGTATTAACTCAATTCTCAACGACTTAAACCCCGCAATTCCCGACGATTGCGCCGTTGCGTTCGATTTGTTTAAAAGCATGCTTAAATTGCCTTTGGATTTCGATTGGGGCGCGTTTCGTTCGACTATTATTTCCGAACTGATTGTTTTAAATAATATAACGGGGTTCGAGAAGTTTTCGTTCGACTTGAACGAAGAGCAAAAATACGATTATTTCATGATTTTATCGAAAATCGCTTTTAATGAAATGATTTTAAAAAATACCTGTATAAGCGAGCAGTTTTTTGAAAAAGCAATTGCCTTCTATAAAGACGAAAGCGCAGACGAAAACAAGCAAAACGGTTATGCGGAAACGCTGTCTTTTTACGCTACTTTATTGTGGGATTTGGGAGAAAATGACAAGGCATATAACATTTATAAAGAAGTTGTAAAGTCCAAAAAGAATATAAATTTAACCGATAAACAATTAGTTTCTGACGTAGACCTTTTGTCGGAATACGTATGCCTGTCTAATATTGCCAATTCGGCGCGTTTTTACGACGAGCAATTCAACAATTTAAAGTTCGTCGAACAAGGTTTGCCTTTATGTTGCGATTGCGAGAAAAAAGAGAGAACTCTCCCGTTTATGAGCGCGTGTTTTTTTAGTTATTACAGAGATATAAACGACGTAAAAAATGCGATATATTATATTAAAAACGCCATTTCGGAATATGATATATGCTGCCATAACCCCGAATCGAGAATGTATATTCCGGATTTGGTCAAGTGTATGTACAAATATATCGATTACATCAATTTAAACGATGCCGTTACGTGTGATTTCGACAAAGAAGAGAACTATTTTAATTCCTTAATCGATTATATTTCTCAAAATAAAGACTACGACGATCCTTTTTCATTTATGGAATACTTGTTTAGCCTTTACAGATTATACAAAACGAGAAATGATGAAAAAGCCAAGTATTATAAGGAAAAAATAATAAATTATTATTTACATTTAGATGACGCGTATAAAGAAAACGAACGTCTGGCAAAAATTATCGAAAAAGTTAATTAAACGGAGCGATAACTATGAATAATATACAAGAATTTAAAAACGCCAAATACGGATTGATGATTCATTTCGGCTTATATAGTTTGCTGGGAGGCGTGTATAAAGGACAACGCGGTCCTGCATACGCAGAATGGATTGAATGTAACAAGCGTATACCTAATGCCGAAATCGACAAATTAGCGAGTGTTTTCAATCCTATTTATTTCGACGCCGACTATATTTGTCGCTTCGCAAAAGAATGCGGCATGAATTATATCGTCATCACGACAAAACACCACGAAGGCTTTGCCTTGTTTAAATCGAATGCAGATAACTTTAATAGTTTCGACGGTACACCATGCAAAAGAGATTTAATAAAAGAATTGTCGGTTGCTTGCGAAAGATATGATTTAAAACTTGGTTTTTACTATTCTCAATGCATCGATTGGAGAGAGCCTGACGGCGGAGGATATACCGTAGACCCTAAATACTCCGCAGGCGCGTCATGGGATAACGATTGGGATTTTCCCGACAAAGAAAAAAAGAATTACGAGGCGTGTTTCAATAAAAAAATCTTACCTCAAGTCAAAGAAATTATGTCCGCTTACGGAAAGATATTTTTGGCCTGGTTTGATATGCCCCTTGATTCAACTTATCGACAAAGTGAAATATTATACAATACGGTAAAAGAATTGCAACCCGACTGTTTAATCAATTCCAGATTAGGAAACGGCAAATTCGATTACGTTTCTTTGGGGGATAACGAAATTCCCGATTTTATCCCTGACGCTATTTCGGCAAGCGTAGACGACAACGATATATGGGGATTTAAAAAATCTCCTTACGGACTTTACGAATCGGCATGCACTTTGAATAATTCGTGGGGATATAGTTCTGTCGACGATGATTGGAAAACACCCGAAACCGTTTTAAATAACAGGATAAAGTTGGAAAGATTAGGCATAAATTACCTGATAAACGTAGGGCTGGATTGGTTGGGAAGAATACCCTTTAAAGCCGAAAACATATTGAGAGAGGTTCAAAAATTATATGAAGAAACGCAAACAAATAAATAAAATGTTGTTTTATTTCATTACAGACGACAACATTGAAAAACATCTTTCGACAAAAAGCGTTATAAACAGAAAAAACGAAGTCGTTTGTATTTGGAAAAACGACAAAGACGTATCTAACGAACTTATATTTGAAGTAAAACATCTTATGGACAAAGACGAAAATATACATATCATGTCGTCTTTTGTACTCGATAAAAACTTTTACGGAGAATACGGACTGAATTTTAATCAATCGGTTCTATTGCCGAAAAACAATTTGGAAGAAATAGGCTTTTCATTGAATAACGTAAGAATACATTGTTTCCGGTCTAATATTAATTTCATTGAATTAGACTACGTTGTCAATTCCGACGACCCGAAAGTTATCAATAACTTTAATTATTTTATGTCCGAAGTAAAGTCGAACGTCGTTTTAAAGTTAAGTTATAAAAAACTCAACGAAAACAATGAAGTTTACGTCGAAACAAAAGAGTTGACGGTTCTTGATTTTATATTGTCTTTAATCAAAGATTTCGGAACGCTGAACGATATGGACTTTAAAGGCGAGTTGTCATATAAATCGTTAAAACCGTTGCTGGTGTCATATTTGTTCACCGAAAACAGCACCGACGTAAATGAATTTGAAAGTAATTTAGGGCATAACTATAAAGAATCGTACAATTTAAACGAAAACCATTTGCGAAAGACTAAATATTTCAATAATTCCACGTGGTATTATACCGTTGATTCTATTTCAAATATTACTTATTCCACCGACAATGCTTTGACAAATACCTTTTTTAGCGAAACGTTTACGGACAAGGTAAATAAACTGTATTTTCCCTTGGTCTTGTTGGCTGCGCATCAGAAATTGTATTGTTTGTACGTTTATCATAAACTTTTTGAAATAAATATCGATTTTACCACCGCGGAAGAATTAAAAAACAAATGCGACGAATTTACCGCAATAAAGGCTAATTTCGACAAAATGAGTTTGTATTACTTTTTTGACAATCCGTCTTTCATCGAACACGTAAACGTTTTCTATTCAAACGTGGTCGAGGCTTTCGGCGTAGAAACGTATAAAAAAGCGGTTTATTCAAAAACGAACACATTGATAGAGTTTTCAAATCAATGCTCAAAATTATTGGCTAATTATAAAGAGAAAAAAGAATCTAAAAGAAAAATTATTTATGACATTTTTGCTATAATCACCGCATCTGTTTTTTCGTTTGCTTCATTGTACGATACGTTTTTAAAATTCTTAAAAAACATCAACGTTTCGTTTGGTTTTACCGACAACATTTTAATCTTTTCGGGATTTGCAGTCGTTTGCCTTATTATTCCTTTTATTTACAATCTCGCTAACAACATGAAAAAACTAAAAAAATCGAAGGCAGAGATCGCCGAAACCGAAAAAAAGATAAAAGACATAGGTGTAAAAATAGACATGTAAGCAATTAAAAAAATAGATTTTTTAATATTTTTTCAATAATTTCGTCTTTTATCAGATTGCTCCTTTTTATAAAAAGTCTAATTTGATTTCGCCGCATTCGGCAATGAAAGAGTATAAAGAATAAACAAAAAACGAACCCCATCGGAACGAAAGGGTTCGTTTTATTCTTGTTTGGTGCCGAAGGTGGGACTTGAACCCACACATGGTCGCCCATAACGGATTTTGAGTCCGTCGCGTCTGCCATTCCACCACTCCGGCAAAAACAGTTGATTTTTAAAGCGGATTATGCAATACTATATATAATACGTTTAAAAGCAGTAATATAATAACACAGCGACGAAAAAAACGCAAACGTTTTTAAGCGTATACAAGGAAAATATGGAAAAATTAGTTTTAATCGACGGCAACAGTCTGATAAATCGCGCGTATTACGCAACCCCGCTTTTAACCGACAAAAGCGGCCGCCCGACGAACGCGATACTCGGCTTTACGAATATGCTTATAAAAATGCGCGCCGATCTTTCGCCCGACTATCTTCTCGTTGCGTTCGACCGCCACGAGCCTACTTTCAGGCATAAAATATTCGAATCTTACAAGGGAACGCGCAAACCCATGCCCGACGATTTGCGCCTGCAAATTCCGCTTCTTAAAGAACTTTTAAACGCTATGAATATCAGAACTTACGAGCAGGCGGGAATAGAAGCCGACGATATTATAGGCACTATCGCAAAGCGTTACGGCGGAAAAACTATTATAATTACCGGCGATAAAGACAGTTTTCAACTCGTAGACGATAACGTTTCGGTATACTTTACCAAAAGGGGCATAAGCGACGTTGAAATATATACCGCCGAAAATTTTCAGGAAAAGACGGGTATTTTACCTTCTCAGGTTATAGATTTAAAGGCGTGTATGGGAGATTCGTCAGACAATATTCCCGGGATAGCGGGCGTAGGCGAAAAAACCGCTTTAACGTTAATTCAGAAATACGGCGGGCTTGACGGAGTTATATCTCACGCGGAAGAATTGAAAGGCAAACTTTCCGAAAAAGTTATAAACGGAAAAGAGTCTGCATATTTAAGCAGAACGCTCGCAACCATAAATGTTCACGCGGATATTCCCGAAAATATCGAAAAAAGCGTTTTCCCCTTTCCGTTCGGCAATGAAGTAAAAAAATTATTCGAAAGCCTTGATTTTAAAGGGATTCTGCGAAGAACGGAATTGTTCGGGGCGGACGACGCGAATCAACTCTCTCCCGAAAAAAGCGAAATACAGGTTAAAATAATAAAAAAAGCGGAAGATTTTACGGGAATTCCGAGCGGGAACGAAATAACGCTCGCCGTTCTTAAAGATATTCACGTTTTTAACGGCGATAATACCGAATACGTAATAAAAATTGCCGAAAACATGATGCTTGACGACGGTTTTTCTTACGAAGAAGGGCTTGAATTATTCCGCGAATTCGTTGAAAACGCCGAAAATACGGTTATTTGCTATTCGCGCAAAAAACTTGACGATATTTTTTACGACGCGGGAATAAATTTTAACTGCAAGGCGGAAGATCTCGACCTTGTAAGATATCTTGCGGATTTTTCGGGACGGGAAGAAACGCTCGAAGAAACTCTCGAAGATTACGGCAAAAACAAAAACACGCCCGCTTTTTCGCTTTACTCGCTTTATACCGAACTTTATAAAAAACTTAAAGAAGACGGAACCGAAAAGTTATATCGCGAAACGGAACTGCCGCTTTCACGGGTTTTAACAGCCATGGAGCGCGCGGGGTTTAAAATCGATATAAAAATGCTTGACGAGTTAAAAAAGGAATATTCCGCTAAATTAAAGGAATTATCCGATAAAATAAACGAGTATGCGGGCGAACCCGTAAACCCGAATTCACCTAAGCAACTTGCAACGCTTCTTTACGAAAAACTCGGACTTTCCAAAGGAAAAAAGAATAAAAGCGGGAATTACACCACGAGCGCGGAAACCCTTGAAGCGCTTGCGGACAAGCACCCCGTCGTTCCGCTGATTTTAAGTTACAGAACGGCGCAGAAACTTTATTCTTCGTATATAGAAGGAATGCGACCGCTTATCGACGTAAAAACGGGACTCGTTCACACGTGTTTTAATCAGACGCTCACTCAGACCGGCAGGCTTTCGTCGAAAGAGCCTAACCTTCAGAATATTCCCGTCCGCGAAGACGAAGGCAGAGTGCTGAGAAAACTTTTTATTCCGAGAAGCGAAAACAGAACTCTTATAGACGCGGATTACTCGCAGATAGAATTGCGGTTGCTTGCGCACATGAGCGGCTGCGAAGAACTGATCGGGGCTTACAACGAAGGAAAAGACGTGCATGCCGTTACGGCAAGTCAGGTTTTCGGAGTACCGATTACGGAAGTCACGCCGCAAATGCGCCGCAGCGCGAAAGCCGTTAATTTCGGAATTATTTACGGAATCAGCGAATACGGTCTTGCTAAAAATCTGAAAATCAGCGCGAAAGAAGCCGCAGATTATATTAAAAAATATTTCGAAACTTATCCGCACGTTAAAGAATATATGGAAAAAAACGTGGAATTTGCAAAAAAGCACGGTTACGTTACCACTCTTTTCGGAAGAAAGCGAATTATAAAAGAACTTTCTTCTTCTAATTACGCGGTAAGAACGTTCGGCGAACGGGCGGCAATGAACATGCCCCTTCAGGGAACGAGCGCGGACATTATAAAAATCGCGATGATAAACGTTTTTAACCGTCTTAAAAAAGAATGCCCCGACGCGTATCTTATTTTACAGGTCCACGACGAACTTATAATCGACGCGCCCGACGAATGCGTAGCCGCCGCTTCTAAGATTTTAAAATACGAAATGGAAAACGCCGTTAAACTGAAAGTGCCGCTCACGGTAGAACTTTCGACCGGCAAAACCTGGTATGACGCGAAATGAAAAATTATCTCGTTGCCGTAACAGGCGGAATAGGAAGCGGAAAATCAACGGCTGTAAAAATTCTTAAAGACAGCGGCTACACGGTGTTTTCAGCCGATGATATTTACAGAAAATTACTGAAAAACAAGACCTTTCAAAAAGCCGTTTACGCCGCGGCGGGAATTGAAAAGCACGGCGAAAAGTTTGAGTTTTCAAAGGTGTCGGAAGCGGTTTTCAACGACGAAAAAAAACTTGAAAAACTAAACGCCGTCACTCACCCCGCAATAATGAACGCGATGCTTTCGGAAAGCAAAGCGGCGGGCGGACTCGTTTTCAACGAAGTTCCCCTTCTTTTCGAAGGCGGATACGAAAAATTTTATAACGAAGTGATAATAGTCGTTCGCGACGAGAATTCAAGGATAGAAAGCGTTATGAAAAGAAGCGGTCTTACCCGCGAAGACGTTATTAAAAGAATAAAAAAACAGTTCGATTATGAAAATACCGAAAATACCGCGCATACTGTTATTAGTAACGACGGCGATTTAATCGCTTTTTCTGAAAAGGTGAAAACGGTTGCGGAAAATATCGGTAAAAAACTTTAAAATAACGATAACGGCAATATTTATCGCGCTTACGCTCGCGCTCTCCGCTTATTTGTCTTATGAAGTGGGCGGATATAAAAAATACGCGCAAAAAGTCGGCTGTTTTTGTGAGCGATACGACGTAAAGCAATCGCTTTGCCTTGCGATAATGCGCACC
Organism: uncultured Clostridia bacterium; assembly: GCA_934248055.1. Classification (GTDB taxonomy): domain Bacteria; phylum Bacillota; class Clostridia; order Christensenellales; family Borkfalkiaceae; genus HGM11412. The sequence goes on from CAKQKI010000008.1 coordinate 37,935, forward strand.
GAAAGCGGATTTAACGAAAAAGCAAAATCTTTAAAAGGCGCGGTCGGTCTTATGCAACTTATGCCCGAAACCGCCGAATATATGGCGCGGTCGGAAGGCAAAACGATTAACGATATTACAAGTCCCGACGAAAATATCCGCTACGGAACGGCATATCTTAATTATTTAAGCAAAAAATTTTCCGACGAAAACGCGGTTATTTGCGCGTATAACGCAGGAGAAACGAAAGTGCGCGAATGGATAAAGAACGGAAAACTCGACGAAAAGCGGGTGTCTTATCCCGAAACGCTTGCTTATCTTAAAAAGGTAAAGAGAAGAAAATTCATTTACGAGGTTATATTATGAACGAAAACGAAAATTTAAATTGCGATACCGCGGAAGAATATTACGAATATTTAAGAAACGCCGAGCGGAAAAAAAGAAATAAGCGCCCGTTCGATTTTGCCGCTCTCGGACTTTTGCTGGACGCTTTTTTCGGTATAGGCGCGATATTTTCTTTTATTTCCCTTTTAATGCTTAAAAGTCTGCCCGAAAAAACGGGGAAAGGCTATAAATGGGCAAAAGCCGTGGGAATAACGGGGCTTGTTTTCGGCGCGGCTTTTTTCACTCTCAGTTGCATTTGCCTTGCGCGTTGAGTATATAATTACCCGCTCTTTCTATTTAAAACGAATCCGATTCTAAATTTAATCGACTTTTTCGTAAATTTTTAAATACTCGTTAAAATATCTTAACCCGAATTCGTAAAGCGATTTCGAGTCGAAATGCAAGCCGTCTTCTTTGGAAGTCAGACCGTCGGCAGAAACGTATCCGACCATCTCGTTTTCTTTTGCGATTTGCCTTAATTGCTCGTTCACGATGTAATAATTGCGTTGAGTTTTCAGCGTTTTACTGTCTTTAAAATAATCTCCGAGTCCGCCGATTAAGACGGGAATACCGAAAGCGTTCAAATCCTTTCTTAACGCGGAAAGCATTTTTTCAAAGCGGATTTTATACGTCCGCGCAAGACTTTCTTCGCAATCGGCTTCGCCCTGATGCCACAATATCCCTGCCAAAGACGACGTTCTCGTTGCTAATTCGGTCTGATACACGGCGTTATCGTACAATAAACTTCCCTTTTTCCATTCTTCAAGACTCGTTCCGCCGTCCGCGCAACATATAAGTCCTACGTCGACGCCGAATTTTTCCGCATACTTTTCGGCAAAACTTTCGGCAAGACTAACGCCCGAAAAAGACCTGTCGGGATTGATCGGTCTGAACATCGGCTGCCAACGCCCGTTACGCAACGTTTTAATATGCGACTCGTCTATATGCGCGGCTTCCGACAGTTCTCCCCTGCCTGCCATATTAGATTGTCCTATCAACAAAAAAGAATGTAGGGATTCCATTCGTCACCTCTAATTACCGAAAAGGCGTCTTTTTCGCCATTTTCCGCGACCGTTCGGGCGCAGTACATCAGTACAGCAACCCTCACGCTCGCAAAAAATCATCAAAAAATGCGCTCTTTTCGGTGCGAAGCATTTTTGCGGATGAGAAACCGACCGCATCGCGGCTCGTTCAGGCAAGGCAAACGCCCGAAGTTGTACTAAAGTACTACGAGCGGCGTTTAACGCCGCATAAATCGGTTTATCACCGCAAAAATAACTATTGATGACGAATGGAATCCCTATCATTTTTATAAAAAAACCTTTATATCTTCTATTTTTTGAGCGGTTGTTTTCAGAATATGGCAATCTTCGCCGAACTTGCAATCTATGCCGTATTTCGCTTTAACCGCTTGTTTAACGGCAGCCGCTTTTTCTGTTCTCGTGTATCTGATTTCAAGCGAAACCGGGAAAACGAGTTTTTTATATCTCATTTTTTTTGCATCGGATAACGCTTTAATCGTTTTATCGTATAATTCCTTGTATAAATCTTCGCCGCGAAAATCAGCGGCGTTCCGCCCTTTCGCGCGCTTTGTAGCCACGGTGACTATATCGTCCGACACGTCGGTTATCTCGCGCAGACAAACGTCGTCGGAAACGAGCATTAACACGGGAATATTTTTAAACAGCGCTATATTCGAATCGATAAAAAATTCACCGACCGCCTTGTTTGCTATTTTGAAATACTGAATGCTTTCGGAACTGTAAGTATGGGCAAGAACGCCGTTTAAAGTTCCTTCTTTCGAGTGATAACCCAAAAATATTACGCCGTCGATTTCAAGAGAATCCGTAAAATTCATCCGCTCGATTGCCGAATTATCAAGACCTACGTCTTTGGCGCGCGGATCGACGTTTTTAAAATCCAGATTATGCCCTACAGAGTGATTATCCCAGACGTAAACCTGCTCGGCGCCCGAATCGTATAACGCGCTTATAATCACGTTAAGTTCTTTCGTCGCTTCGCAAACCGCAACATCGTATTGCCCGCAACCTTTATGCAGGCTTTTATACGGCTCGCCTACGACGTAATTCACTCCTTCCATATCGACCGCAACCAGATATTTCATTTTGCGCTCCTTTACACATAACTTTATAGGCGCGGCACGAGAACGGCGTTTTTGCGTTCCCGTACCGCTCTTTAAAGTTTTTTGTTTTTTACAATTCGCCTGCCGAAAACGTAACGTCGTCTATCGTCAGTTCGGAAGCGACGTTCGTTCTTATCAAAAATGTTTTTACGTCGGTTTTTTTGAACTTCGTGCCTGTTAAATTCAGCGAATCCCAGTTGCTTATATCGAACCTTATAGTGTGAGCATTTCCGTCGGCGCTGACCGTAACGGCGTTAAGCGAAACGTAATTTTGCCCTATGCCGATACCCGAATAAAATCTTACGGATATCTGCGCGTTTACAGAAGTTTTTACCTTTACGTAAACGTATTTTACGTCCGCTAATTCCGCGCCCGCAACGTTCTGATTGTAAAGTCCGTTCCATGCGGTTACCTTTCCTTTAAGGCTCTTGCCGCCCGATATTGCCCCGTCTGTTATATATTCCATCGTATTGCCGCTACCGCTCACTTTCCAGCCCGCTTCGTCTTCGAAATCATAAAGTACTTTTACGTCGCTTATAGCCGACTCGTCTTTCGCAAACACGATATCGTCTGTTTTTACCGAAGCGACAACGCTTGACATAACGAACATCGTTTTAATTTCGGTTTTATCAAACGCCGTTCCCGTCGCGCTTAAATTTCCCATATCCACGCGCACGAGATGCCACGCACCGTCCGCTTTTACGTCTTGTCCGAACTGCAGATACGACTCGTCGAAAGCGTTGTTCTCCTTAAAAAATCTTAACGTTATTCTTGTGTTTACGCTCGATTTGACTTTGAAAGTAATGTAATTTACGTCGCCGAAATCGATTTCTTTATCGAGATTATCGCGATATATTCCGTTATAACCCCCGGTTGTAGCGAAAAGCAAACTCTTTGCGCCCGATATTGCTCCGTCGGTTATATATTCTTTAGTAGTGCTTCCCGTCGTTTTCCATTTCGTCGTTTCGGTTTCGAAATCGTCAAACACGCACGAATTTGCAAATACCGCGTTCAGGGTAACGTCTTCTACTATCGGCGCGTTGAAATCGAAGTCTGTTCCGTCCTTTTGCCACCCTATAAGGTCGTAAGGATATAAGGCGTCTTTTTCGGCGTAATCTGCCGATACTTTTCCGCCAAACCTTACTTCGGCAACTACGTTTTGCTGACTTGTGCCGAAATTAAACGTTACGTTCAGCCTGTCGAGTTTATAATAAAGTTTTAAAACCAGAGTTCCGTCGCTCTTAACCATGCCTGCGGCAACTCTGTCCGCGTGAGCCGTATCTTCCGAATAGTGTTCCGCGCTCAACGGTTCGGCCGAAACGTCAGTATAGCAAAAACCTTTTAATAATTGCGTTTTGCTTTCGTCAATCGCGTATTCGCCGTTTACGTTTTCAAAATAATGCTCCACCGTATAATCCGCTTCGCCCGCAAATTTTTCAAGCAACGCTTTCTGCGCCGCCGTAAAAGTCGCGCTTTCGTCGGATAACGCCCTGCCGGCAACGTAAGAAATGCTTTTCACGGCCGATTTACCGTATTCGATTTGACCGTCTGCGCGTTTTACGTAACTGCGCGCGACCACGTTTGCCGAATATTCGCTTTCGGGGATATTATAAACTACCGCCCTGAAACTATACGTTCCCTTTTCGTTTTCGAAAGGAATACAGGGAATATTCAGAACTTCGGGCGTTTCAAAGGTGAGTTCTTTGCCTTGTTCCGTTTTGCTTTCGGGCAATAAAAGCGTGCCGTAAACGTAGTTTTTATTATAGGAATTTACCGTCGTCTGAAAACGAAGACCCGATAACTCGCTCAATCTTACCGACGCGCCGTCGATAGCAGGAACTTCTCCTTCTGCGGCAAAAGCCGCGTTTTTGTAAGTCGCTACCGATAAAGACGCTAACGTCAGACTTATTACGGCGCATACGCCGATTATCAATTTTTTAATACTTCTTTTCATCTTATTCTGCCCCCTTTATTCACCATTTCCATTCTCCGCCGAAATCGTGCGTGTCGTCGCCGATCGAATCGAGCGGGTTGTAGCCGCTTTCAGTCATCACGTCGGTTTTAAGCAATTGTACCGTAAAAAACGGTTTTTCATATATTTTTTTCATACATAATCTCCTTTTTCTCAGCCTATGAGAAGTTCTATTTTATCAAATACGGCGCTGCCCGTTCCGCCGTAATTTATATTAAGAACGATATATCTGAATTTCATACTCGTATGATGCGTTGCCGTAAGAGAAGACATATCGCCGTAATATATCGTTATCTCGCGCAATCCGTCGCCGTCGATAGGCGCGGTATACAGTAAACCGTTTCCCGCTCCGTCTTTTAAACTCACCGCTATACTCGTAACGTTCGTAGTGTTGACGGAAAACCGAATTGCGTACGTATTCTGATAGTTAACCCACTTATCGTTAGTGTATTGAATATCTTTTTTAGCGTCGGTAGCCGTGCCTACGCCGTCTTTTATCGTAATGCCGTTATTCCAGTTCTGCGTGCCGCTTCCTGAAAAATCGGCGGCAAAAGCCACGCCCTGCGAACCGTTGGCGGCGGTATAAAACTCCATATCGTCAAACGCAAACTGATGAGCGTTGGTTTGCGGATAAACGCCTTTGCAAGTAATTTTTAAAGTGTCTATTTTCGATTTGTCTATCGGCTTATCGCTGCCGTTTACGGCTTTCATCGCGGCAAAATCGCAAACCATAACCGACGAGTTGTTGTCTTTGAAAAACTCTTTCACAGCCTGATAATAGTTGCCTTCCGAACCTATCGTGACGGTTAAAGTCGCAACTACGCCGACGGCGTCTTTCGAATTGTTGAACACGGCGGAACTAATTTTCATTCTGAATCCGTTCACCGCTGAAAAGTCGGTTTTGGAAAAATCGTATTCTGCCGCTTCGAGCGTGTATTCGTTCGTACCGAACGAAGTAGGATCGTACACTTTAAGCCCCGTTTTCGATACGGATTTGATAAGATCTCTGTTTGCGTTGACGTCGTAAACGAGTTTCCATTTGTTTGCGTCGGACGCATTGTCGAAAGTTTCGAACGGCGTATCCGTGACGATACGTTTTTTGGGTATTTCAGCCGCTTTGCCGCGCGTATCCGTAAGATATTCGCCGCCCGCGCCGATTGTAATATCGTCGATTAAAACAGAAGAAGTTTTCGTAGATGACGTGGGGTGATAATAAAACCATAAACGAACTATACCCGTAAGATCCCATACTCCGTCGCCGCCGCCCGCGTCTTCGAACGCGGTAAACGGAATAGTAACGTAACACGGATCTATGGCGTTGAGAGTCACAGCCGCGCTCCATCTCTGATACCCGCGCTTGCCTATCGAAACGGTAAATTTTCCGCCGCTGCCGTCGCTTAAAAGCCAGAATTTTATTCCGTCCGCGCCGCCCCAGTTTTTCTTATCCGGCGGGTTTATCGACTGAACGGCGGCCCAACCTTTATCCGAACGTTTATACGTAAGTTTCATGGCGACGCTGCCGTTCGCACCTTCGCCTTTTGCAAGAGTGGGAATAAAATCGTCGCCGCCGGTGTGTCTGATAAACCGTTCGCCGAGCGCATAGTCGTCCGAAAACTCTTCAAAATCGTAAATCGTTCTTACTTTCGTAACGTCGGGAACGGGCGTTTCGTGTTTTTCCTGCGTGAAAAACACGGTGCTTCTGTAAGAAACGGCTGTATCCGCTCCGCTTTTGCCTTTTTTCATTGCGTATATCCGAACGTAATATTTAGTGGAATATTTCAGCGTCGCGCTGACGGTTACGTTCGTAATAACCGTAGTTTCTTCGGCGCAAATCTCCGTAAAATCGGAGTTTTCGGATAAAGCAACGAGATATTTTTCGGCGTTTCTTTCTTCCGTCCATACAATACGCGGATTTATATCCGACGTAACCGAATTCGCTTGCGGCGCGGTTATTTCAAAGTTGCCGAGCGGAACGTTCTGATGCTCGACTTCCGCGCCTTGCGGAACGGACGGCGGATCGATATGTTTTTTACACGCCGTTACCGATAAGGATAGCGCCGTTACCGCTGCAAGCAAAAAAGCAATCCATCTTCTTTTCATCTTTTACTCTCCTGTTCTGTTTATAATTAAAGCCACGTCGCACGACCAGCCGTCCAACGCGATCGTCAGGTCGCCGTTTTTCGCCTGACATGAAAACGTTTTTAAAGTAACTCCGTTTTGGGTATCGAATACGGTAACGCTGTATTTTCCGCCGTATCCGCCTTTAAAAGTTACCTGCATATTGCCTAGATTGCCGGGATTAAGGTTGGAATAGTTATACGAAGTGTCCGTAAGATAGGCGTATACCGACTCTTTCCCGAAATAGCCCGCCACCCATACTCTCGAAGCGTTCTGCCCGTCGATTATATAATTTTCAGAAGTGAGCGTATCGAGAGTAACGTAGTCGTTGCCGAACAATTTAAACATTGCCGCCGCGTTCGTATAGTTGGAATACTGGTTATACTTATTTACGCATTCTTCCCAAAAACTCGCCGCGCCCGCCGCGCCGCCGCCCATACCGCAGGTAAAAGCGGTTTGCCTGTTCAGCATTCCGTAAGGGTCTTTGTCGTGATTATACGCTTCCGAAGTGCCGCTCGCGCCCGTTTCGCCTATCAACGCGGGTTTTCCGAATTTTTTCCACATCGAATAACACTCGTTCGCAAGCGCAACGGCATAGTTGCTCTTGCTGTAATACCAGTGAAAACTTACAAAATCAACCGAATTTGCCGAATACACGGCGTCGGAATGGTCGTTGCCCGAACTTATAGACACAAGGTGGCGGTAAGGGTCGACGGAGTGCATATAATCGCCTATTTCGTCAGCCCAGTCACGCGCCTGCTCCTGCGTGATTCTGACGCCGTACCAGGTGCTGTCCATTCCTATTTCGTTCATAAGTTCCCAGTTGAGAATATTGCGAGAATACCCGTAACGGGCAACGTAATAACGATATAGTTTTTTGGTGTCTTCTATCGCGCGCCTGTCGGTAAAATATTCCCACGGCTCGTCTAAATATCCGCCGTTGAGTTTGTTATACGGGTTAGTATCCCAGCGGTGAGAAAGCGTGGCGTCGGCGTTATCTTTTCTGAACGCCGAAATCGCCTGCATGGGTATTTGCAGATACAGTCCGTTCTCTTCGGCAAGAGATACGATTCTGTCAAACTGATAAGATTTGTCTTGTCTTGCGTCGAAATTCAATATTCCGCCCGCGGCGTTCTGCGCGCCGTAAGCGGCGTCTATATCCGTAAGCCAGGAGCGCGAAAAATTCATTCCCGCCGCTTTCATTTTCGGGAAATACACGTCGTAAAGCGTTGAGCCGAGCGCCACGTTCTGACTGTAACAAACGTTCATTCCTATGGGCATATACGGCGTGCCGTCTTCGAAAACGAAATTCCTTTTCTTCGTTTGCTCAACGGTTATTATGCCTTTATTTTTGCTTGCGTCGGGATTTTCCGAAACGGTAACCGACGAAACGTAAGAGAATTTTTCTTTTCCGTTTTTCTTGCCGACTACTCTGTACAGCCACTCGCCGCTTTCGGTAAAGCGGAAACGGATTTTGTAATTGTCGTTGCCCGTAGCGGTAATCGTTTCTTTGCCGAACAAATCTCCGCTGACGTAATTTTTCAAAGGTTCGGCTACGAAATCAGATAAAACGGCGGTTTTAATCGGCATAGCCGACCAGAAAAACTCTGCGGCAGATACGTATAAATCGCCCGTTGCGGTATATCTTTCAGCCCCCGCGCTGCCTGCGGCAACGCTGTTGTTCGGCTGAATTCTTACCGAATACATGCTCGTAAGCGGGAGCGGATTGTAAACGTTGGAGTGAACGAAATCGGTTTTATCCGCGTTTACAAGACAATCGACTTCCTGCTCTTCTCCGTTTTTATCTAATACGGGATTGCCCTTTTTATCCTTTTTTACAACCTTTTCCGTTTCTGCGCCGTAATAAAAGGTATATCTGGTCCACTCGTCGGATAATTGCGGAAGTTTAACGTAAGCCTGATCGTCGTTGCCGTAAAAATACAGGAACAGGCCGTCCGTTTTTAAATTTTTATCTGCCTTTAACCATATCGAAACGGTATCGTTGTCAAGACCTATTCCCGATTTTCCTATAACCGCTCCGCCGCTTCCGCTCTGTGCGGGAGCGGTAAGGCTGAAAGATATTTTCGCAACAGCCTTTAAAATATCGTCTTTTTCTTCAAGCACGCCGCTTATTTTTGCGTTTCCCTGAGCGAAATACCGTCCCTTCGACGTCATATCGTATTCGGCGTTCAAATCGTATTCTTCAAACTTTCTTTCGTACCCTTTATACCAGAACGCGGGCATCGTGTAAAGACTGCCGGAAGGCGAAACGAACTGCCCGTATATATCCGATTCGGAAGGGTCGTATACGTTCACGCCCTTGATATTACCTATGACGTTGAGTTCGAATTTTTCGTTGGCAACGCGCGAAGAACTCTCGTCTTCGGATACGGTCGTCACGTTGTAATCGGCGTCTTCCGCGCCCGTTATCTGATTTTTAACGGCTGACCTTATCTTCTCGATCGTTTTTTGCGCATGATTTTTGCCTACGTCGACCGCACCCTGCTCGGGTAAACTTACAGAGCAGGAACATAAACAAAACGCTAATAATAAACTAAAAACCGCTATTATCCTTTTTTTCATCTTTTTTCTCCTTAATTCATTTTAAATCCGCCACGACGACGTATTTGTTCATCGTGTTCTGTAAAAAGGTAAACAATATAATAATCGGCACGATGGCGATTACCAGAGCCGCGTAAAGTTGCAGCCTTCCGACTTCCGACAGGCTGTCGTTCGTCTGGAATTTCAATAACGTGAGCGGAACGGTAAACATTTCGGGATCGCGCAGATAAACCATCGGACCGTAACTGTTTTTCCAGTTGCCTAAAAACGTATTCAGCGCGACCAGACACAAAACGGGAACCAACTGCGGCAAAAGTATTTCCGCCCATATTTTAAATACGTTGCAGCCGTCTAATTTTGCCGCTTCGTCCATTTCTTTCGGAACGCTTCTCATAAACGACATTATGAACAATATGCTCGTAGCCGCGCCGAAAAAGCCGGGGACTATAAGCGGAAGGTAAGTGTAAAGCCATCCGAGCGATTTAAAGAACAAAAATTTCGGTATCGACGTTACCTGCGCGGGAAGAAACATCGTGCTTAACATGCATATAAAAACCACGTATCTTCCCTTAAAGCGGAAACGCGAAAGCCCGTATGCCACGAACGAACTTACGAAAATATTTTGTATCACCGCGACGGAAGCAAGCATAACGCTGTTGAATATACTTTTATAAAACTTCTTTCCTATAAGAACGGTAACGTATCGTTTCCATTGAGGCGAAGCGGAAAAAAACGGTTGCTTCGCGCTGTAAAATTCCTCTCTCGTTAGAAGCGACGTCGAGATCAGCCATAAAAACGGAAATACGATAATCATCGCGAGTATTATCGTGATTATTTTGAATATTACCGACGAAACCGCAGGTTTTTTACCCGACAATGCTTTTTTCATATTTTCTCCTAATCGTCAAGACTGTAAAATCCCGTTTTCTGAACGAATACGAGCAGTCCCGAACTTGCAACGAGCGAAATAAAGAAAATCGTCCACCCGATTGCGCTGCCCATGCCGAATTCTCCGTCGACAAAACTCTTGTTATAAAGATAAAACACCAGCGTTGCCAGCGAATTTCCCCTGCCCATAGCGCCGTCGCCCGCGCCGACGATAGAAGATAATCCTACGGCAAGGTCGAAAACCTGTAATCCGAAAACGAGCCCCATAATAATCTGATATACGATTACTCCCGACATAAGCGGAATGCAAATACGAATCAATAGCGTCATATTGCCTGCGCCGTCGATTTTCGCCGCTTCGTAGATATGCTCGTCTATGCTTTTGACTCCCGACAAATACGTCATCATAGCGCCGCCGATTCCCCAGAAACACAGTAAAACCATTACCCAGACCGCCTGCCCGGGAGTTGCGAGCCAGGATTGATTAGGGAGCGAAAATCTTGCTAAAATCCTGTTTATAAGGGATTGATTTTTTACGCCGAAAATCGAGTCCATCATTATTGCGAACGCCGTGCTTATAGTCATAGTGGGCATATATATAAGAGTTCGCAAAACCGAATTTACTTTGCTTTTTTTAGCGATAGCCCACGCGACGATTATACCTATGACGAAATTTATGATCAGCGCCATTACCGTATAAATCAGAGTGTTGGATAACGCCGCGTAAAACGATTCGCCGTATTTCGTGGACGCGCTGAACAGATTTTTATAGTTTTTAAATCCTATCCACTCGGCAGAGCCTATTCCGCCGAAACCATTCCATTCGGTAAACGAAAGATAAAACGAAACTATAAGCGGAATCACGGTAAAACATGAAAATCCTATAATCCACGGACTTACAAATACCCAGCCGAGTTTTCCCTTATGCAAATCGCCTTTTCTTTTGCTTGTCATAAATATTTTGCTCCCTCTGCCATTTTCGCGCAAAAGTCTTTACCGCTGAACGACGCGTCGTTGCAAAGTTTACTGAAATAAGTGGAAAAATGGTTGGTAAATTCAGACGACGTAATCGGCGCGACGTATAAATTGTCAAGCCCGATTTTATACGAAGAATACAGCATGGGATCCCAGTTGCCGTCGGAATTTTCCGAAACGACGCCGAACGCTTCGGTGTTCACGGGAATATCGGCAATTTTCGCGTATTTCAATTGCTGCTCTTTGGTAAGCATCCATTTGATGATTCTGAAAGCCTTTTCCTTATTTTTGCTGAACGAAGGTACCACTAAGGCGTTATAATCGCCGTAAGCGATGTCTTTGGCTTTAATAACCGTTCCGTCCCGAAGGGTTATATCTTCGGCTTTGAACGGAGCGATCGTCGCTATTTTAGTGCCTGACGATTTATAATAATCCTTTAAATTAGTAAGCGTGGCGAAATTTCCCCACCCCGCAAGACATTTTTCGTTGAGTATCGCGTTTTCTACCGAACCGTACGTGCCGCCGCCGCTTTCGGAATAAGGAACGACCCAACCGCTTCTTACGAAGTCCTTGAACTGCTGCGCGGCTTTCCAGCCAGCCTCGTTGTTGCAGCCGATTGTTCCGTCCTGATTTATCATCGGCGCGCCTACGCTGCCGAGAAACATGTGCAACGCTTCGTTATGGCTCACGTTAAGACCCATTAAAATGTTCTGATCCGCGCCTACGCTTTTCATTAAACCGACGAATTCTTTACCCGTAAACGCTTCCGTTCTGTTATACGGTATTCCGCCTTCAAGGGCGCTTTCGGAAACGTTTTCCCAAATCGTGGCGTTGATTACGGGAACTCTCGTAACGAGTCCTATCGGCATGCCTATAACGGCGTCGCCTATCTTCATTTTATCCTTCGCGGACGGCATAATCGATTCGCGCGTTTCTTTTAACTCTTCTGTCTTGCTGAAATCGACAAACATTTTTTTGTCTTTTTCCTGTAAATTCAACCTGCTCAATCCCCAGTTGTTAAGGAAAATTATATCTGCCGCGCTTTCGCCTATCAAATCGTTTCTCATCGTTGAAAAATGAGTGCCGTATTCTTTGAATTCCCATTCGATTTTTATATCGGGATTGCTCTTCTCGAATTCGGCAGTCCACGCCTTTAAACGCGGCTCGTCCGTTTCGTTGCTCCAACGAGCGATACGCACGACTTCGGAATCTTTTTTCTTACAACCCGAAATAGTTCCGCACACCGAAAACAACAGCGCGGCGGAAATAATTACAGCAATAATCTTTTTCATATCATTTACCTCTTTTCGTTATCATATATCTTTTCGTTATCATATATCAGTTGCTTATAAAACAAAGCGGAATCTTTAAGCGTTCTTTTTTGCGTGGCGTAATCCACGTAAACTAATCCGAACCGCTCGGAATACCCCTTGCCCCACTCGAAATTATCCATCAGCGACCACGCGAAAAATCCGCGTACGTCGGCGCCTTCGGTAATTGCTCTGCGCACGTTTTTAAGATATTTTTTGTAAAAATCTATCCTGTAAGAATCGTGAACAAAGCCGTCTTCGCAAATCCAGTCGTTACAGCAAATGCCGTTTTCGGTAATATATACGGGTAATTTATACCTTTCCCACAGCGTTTTTATAACGAACCATATCGCGCGCGGCGTAACCGACCAGTTGAGCGAATTTTTCATTTTACCGAGCGGCTGTTTCGCCACTTTGAATCCGCCGTTCCCGTCGGAAACTATTGCCGAAGCGGAATAACAGTTCTGCGCGATGAAATCCAGCGGCTGAGATATGAGTTTTCTGTCGTCTTCGCTCATAACGGGCATTTTGTCGCCGAACCGCTCGTACATTTCGGGCGGATATTCGCCGAGATATATCGGATCGCACCAGTAGCGCAAACTCATGTGCCAGTAATAATCTTCTTTTATCGTAAGAATCGACTTCGTTGCCGCTTCTATATCTTCTTTCGAATCGGTAAGCGGAAAATCGGCGTCGGTAGACATCGTAATACCTGTTTTTGCGTCGGGAACGGCTTCTCTTATCGCCTTGACGGCGTAACCGTGCGCGCGGAAAAAGTTATGCGAAGCGCGTAGCCATTCTTTCACGTCGAGTTTAAGCCCCGGAGCGTGCCGCCCCGAATGATGCCCTGCGGGCAAAAAACTCTGCGGCTCGTTGAACGTTATAAAATATTTAACTCTGTCGCCGTAAGTTTTTGCTATAAAACGCGCGTATTCCCCGAAAATTTCAGGCACTTCGTCGTTCAGCCAACCGCCTTTGCGATATACCCAGGAAGGCATATCCCAGTGAAATAAAGTGATGAACGGTATAATATCGTTTGCGATAAGTTCGTTTATAAGGTCGTTATAAAATTTAACCCCTTTTTCGTTAGGAATTCCGCTGTCGTCGGGAAAAACGCGCGGCCAGGAAACAGAAAACCGATAGGCTTTCAATCCCATTTTTTTCATAATGGCAACGTCTTCTTTATAACGATTTACGTGATCGCACGCAACGTCGCCGTCAGAGCCGTCTAAGATATTACCTTCTCGTCGGCAATAATCGTCCCAGATGCAGTCGCCGCGCCCCTGCCTGTCGCCTTCGATCTGAAACGAAGCGGTAGCCGCGCCGAACAAAAAGCCTTTAGGAAAAATCAATTCGTTATCCACGTCGTTCACTCCCGGAATTTAATACTTTACCGGCATGGAACTGCCTGCGTACAACTGTTCGATAAGACTTACTATTTTCCGCGCCATACCGAGCGTTACGTACGTTTCGCGCCCTTCGCTCAATTTAAAATATAAATCCTTGTAAAATTCTGCCGTTCCAACGTCAAACGCCGTGCCGTCGTATTTTCCGCTCAGTGAGTGCGCGGCAAGATTTTCGCCGCAATATTTCGGATTTCCGTTTTCGTCCTGAAGTATTCCTTCTATCACGGGTCTTGCGGGATTTTCTCCGTCTAAGATATATTTGACTTCGTAATTCGTCGTGCTGCATCTGAACGTGCCGCGACTGCCTTGTATTTTCAGGTTATATCCCGAAAACGCGTCGGTATTGTTTATTTCCACGTCCACTACGGGCTTCCCGGGGGCGGTCAGTATCACCTTGCAATAATCGTCGGAATCTCCGCTTGACATAGGCGTGTGCCGCAAACGCGAAAACGCAACCTTCCATTCGTCGTCGAAATCAAGAAAGCCGAGCGCCATTCCGAACGGATGCGGTCCCGTGTTGAAAGCGTTTCCCGCCATTTTCTTTTGCAGCGTCTGCCAGTCCCAACGACGCGCGAAAGTGTTATAGCGAATACTTACCTGCAATACGTCGCCTATTTCTTTTTCTTTTATAACGCGCAGCGCGTCGCGGTAAAACGGAGCGTAAAAAGTTTGCTGAAACACCGCCAGCGTAACTCCCTTTTCTTTTGCGAGATTAGTGAGAATATCGCATTCGTAACGATCGCGGACGAAAGGCTTTTCGCACAATACGTTAAACCCGTTTTCAAGCAGATTTTTAGTGATTTCGAAGTGCATATCCGAAAAAGAAGCGTTCACCACCAAATCTATATCCTGTTTTTCAAACAATTCTTTATAGTCGGAAAGAACTTCGCACCCTTCGTAACGGGTTTTTGAAATTTCACGGCGGCGCTTATCCGCTTCCACCACGTATTTCACGTTAAAATACTCGTTTTTTTCGGAAATATAATATTTTCCGTGAATATCTTTACCGCTTCTGCCTTGCCCTATTATTGCTAAATTTAACTTTTTCATTATTAACTCCTGTTTAACTTAATTGCATTATAACCGAAAATAAATCAAATGTACATATATAAAACTACATATTACATTAACAAAACTACCGTATTCGGTTGACTTTTTGCGTTATTTATTCTATACTTTAAAAAAACTCGGTACTGGGATTAACGTTATGAAAAAAAACAATTATAAATCGAGCGCGCCGTCGTTGGATTTTTATTACAATCAAAGCACGCTGGTTTCGGAATGCTCTTACGCGACGCATTGCCATAACGCGTACGAAATACTTTTTTTATTGTCGGGCACGGCAACAATATTGACCGAAGGGCGAACTTATCCGATTAAAAAATACGACCTTGTCATTACGCGACCCATGAGTTTTCATAGTATCGACATTTACGGCTCGCAAAAATATAACAGAATAAATATTTTAGTAAATTCGAGTAAACAGTTGATACGGCTTCTTAACGCGCTGTCGCATAACCTTGAAGTAATCAACTGCGAAAATATCCCTACGATTATAGATTGTTTCAAAAAAATGGAAACTTACAACAAGCATTTTCCGATTGAAGATTTCAACGTTTTACTGAACAATCTGCTCGTGGAAGTATGCTATAATCTTCTGATGCGCGAATCCGTTATCGAGCAGGAATTTTCAACTTCGTCCAAAACGATAACGGACGCTCTCGAATACATAAACAAAAATCTTTTCGATATTAAAGACGTAACGGACGTGTGCAGGCATTTATACGTTTCAGAAACTCATCTTTTCCGTTTGTTCAAACAGGAAGTAAGAACGTCGCCCAAAAAATATATTACGACAAAACGCTTGCTTTACGCGCAGAAACTGCTTTCCGAAGGCGAAAAGCCCACTGCGATTTTCAACAAGTGCGGTTTTAACAATTATATCTCGTTTTATCAGCGTTATCTTGATTTTTTCGGCTATCCCCCGTCGGACGAGCCTGTCAAACCCTGACCTTTTTCCCGCCTACGAAAACGCTTTTGACGTTTATATCTTCGTCGAAAACTATAACGTCGGCGTCCTTGCCTTGCGATAATTCGCCTTTATCGAGTTTAAGAATTTCGGCGGGAACGCTCGTTACGGTTTTTACCGCAGACAAAACGTCGTAACCGCAATCTTTAACAAGAACTCTTACGAGTTTATCCGCCGTAGCGACGCTTCCCGCAAAAGCCGAGCGATCTTTAAGTTTGCAAACGCCGTCTTCTACTATAAACGGAGTGCCGCTCATCACACCTTCTTTTATATCGGTATCGGTAATTTCAAGACTGTCGGTAACCGCAACCACTTTGTTTATCCCTTTGATTTTTATAATCATTTTAATCAGTTCCGACGGCAGATGTTTTCCGTCCGCGATGATTTCAACGTATAATTCGTCTCTTAAAAACGCGCTTTCGATAACGCCGGGATAACGGAAACCGTGATCGCGCGTGACGGTTGACGTGCAGGAATAAAGGTGCGTTATAAGATTACAACCGTTATCTATTGCGGTTTTCATATCGTCGTAACGGGCGTCCGTATGCCCCGCCGAAGCGATTATTCCGCAAGAAACGATATATTTGCAAAAAGCCCCGTTCTTGTCCTTTTCGGGCGCGTAAGTCCAACGAACAATGCCGTTTTTGTATTCTTCTACGAGTTTTTTATAATCGGCTTCGATCGGGTCTGTGATAAAAGCGGGGCATTGCGCTCCGCATCGGCTCGCCGAAAGATAAGGGCCTTCGAGATGCGCGCCTAAAATATTGCTCATCGAATTTTTATCTTTCATCGCCGCCGATATATTCGCAACGGCTTTTTTCATATTCTCAAAAGAAGCAGCCGAAATCGTAGGCGCGATGGAAGTAGTTCCGTGCCGCAAATGAACGTTTGCGCCGCGAACCACGTCTTCTGCCGTTCCGTTCACGAACGGAAAGCCGCCGCCTCCGTGCGTATGAATATCTATAAACCCCGCGGAAACGAAAAAATCGGTAAAATCATACTTTTCGTCCGCCGATTTCCGCTTTGCGGTTACGCTGTCTATTTTTTCTTTGTCGAGATAAACGTAACCGTCGAAAATCCCGTCGGGCGTTAATATTTTGTTGCTTTTTATTTCAATCATAATAAGCCCGCGCTGTCGGAATCGAGATACAATACCGCGTTTTCCTTAGTTCTGAGAATACTTGCCGGGCAATGCTCGTCCACTTTGCCGTTTATCGTTTCGTAAACCGCACGCGCTTTCGTTTTGGCAGGCACTATGCAAAACAGATACGGCGCGGCAACGAGCGCGGGAACGGTTAAGGTCATGGCGTGAGTGGGAACGTCGTTTATATTTTCAAAGCAACCGTCGTTCACTTGCTGACGACGGCAGATTTCGTCGAGTTTAACGGGCTTTACGAGTCTTTTATCGTGAAAATCCGCAACGGGCGGATCGTTGAACGCGATATGCCCGTTTTCGCCTATGCCCATTATAACTATATCGGCAGGGTTTTCAGACAGTAATTTTCCGTATCTTTCGGCTTCTTTATCGGGGTTTTCGGCAGATATATCTATATAATTCACGCTTTTAAACGGGACTAAACCGAAAATATGTTTTTTTAAGAAATTGCCGAATCCTTGCGGCGCGTTTTTATTAAGACCTATATATTCGTCCATGTGAT
The DNA here is from genome assembly GCA_934248055.1 of uncultured Clostridia bacterium. Classification (GTDB taxonomy): domain Bacteria; phylum Bacillota; class Clostridia; order Christensenellales; family Borkfalkiaceae; genus HGM11412. The sequence continues at coordinate 55,359 of CAKQKI010000008.1, forward strand.
AGGCGTTAATTCTGTTCCATTCTGTTTCTTTATCTTCCGTTAAAGCCTTTAACACATCGTTTTGCGACGGCGCGGCGGCAAAAATTACGTTTATTTCGCTCTTGCGGGACAACAAGTCTGCAATTCTGTTTTTTATGTCAGTCGCCGCGCTTTCGCCCATCAGCACTCTGTTTTCGAATATTTTAACCTGCAGTTTATCCGCAAAAAAAGATTTAATCATTATAACTCCTTTAGTAATTTATAAAATTTTTCCGCGTCGTCGTCGAACGCCGCCTGCTGCGTTTCGTATTTATACGGATTTTCAAAAGTTTTTCCTACCAGCGCGTTAAGACCCGCAAACGTTTGCAAATGCGGTTCGAGCGTAACGAAAACGTCTTTTTCATAACTTTCGGAAAAATCTTTCAGAATTTCTTTTATCGACGCCTGCCCTTTACCCGCGGGAACTATCGCGCCTTCGTAAAGCGCGTCTTTTATATGAAAATATTCTATGTGTTTTTTGAGCGGAAAATAGGCGTCGGGAAAAGGTTTGAAACCGTCTAAAACGAAGTTGCCCATATCGAACACACATTTCAGTTTTCCGCCTGCCGCTTCAAGTAAATCAAGGCAATTTGCAGGACTTTCTCCGTAAATTCCCGCTTCGTTTTCGTGACAGAGCGTTAAATCGTATTTATCCGCAAGGTCGATGAGTTTTCCGACAGCGTCGATAACTCTGTCTCTGAACGCTTCCGCTTTCTGACCTTTCGGAATATAAAAACTGAAAATCCTTACGTTTTTCGCGTTAAAATATTTCGCGGTTTCGAAAACGCGTTCGGCAAGACGCAAATGCCCAGCAATATCTCCGTCAATCGGTATTTTACCTATCGGAGAGCCTATCGCCGAAACCGACACGCCGTTTTCATCGAAAGCGCGCTTAACGGCAATTTTGTCGCTTTTTGTAAATTCCGAAACGTTTTTGCCGTTGCAGTGCCTTAATTCGACGTATCTTATGCCGTGTTTTTTCAACGCCGCAATCTGCAAATTCAAATCGTCGGAATATTCGTCGATAAAAGCCGCTACTTTATATTCCGCCATTATACCGAAAACTCCCTTACTTTTTCTTCGTTTCCGCTGTCGAGCGAACGCTGAATGGCGTTCATAACGAAAACGGGCGCGATAAAATCTTTGAAATCGGCAACTTGTTTTTCTCCCGATAAAATCCGATAAAATTCGTCGAACTCTTCTTTAAAGCAGGGGTTTGAACCGTTTACGGTGAAACTAGACCCTTTCACGTCGTTTTCTACTACCCGCATCGCGTAATAACAATTATAACTTTCGTCAACAAACAACCCTATAACGTCGTACCGCTCGTAACGGAATACGACCGTAAGTTTTTTACCGTTTAAATAGGACTTTACGGACTTCGGGTATCTTCCGAATATTTCGCCCGCTATTTCGACAAGGTGTTGCGCGTAAAAAAACAATCCGCCGTTTACGTTGTTGATACTCATCGGACATCTTACGAAGCCGCCTATCGTTTCTCCGCCGATTTTATTAACGGCGTCGCTTTTCAATTCTTTTACGAACGCGTCGAACCTGCACGAAGACCCGCCCGTGATTTTAACGCCGTTTTTTATACACGCTTCTGCAAATTCCAGCGCGTCCGATTCGCTTACGGTAACGGGCTTATCCATAAAAACGACCATGTTTTTGCGAAGATAAGGAAGCGCGTACTTTAAATGATTATCGCCGTGCCTTGCCGTTACCACGATGCCGTCTACCTTTCCCACGGCGTCGGAATAATCGTCAAGAACGGGAACGCCGTACTTTTCGGCAAGTTTTTCGGCGGCGCTTCTGTCATGACTGTAAACGCCCGCGATTTCCACGTCGCCGTACGCAGGGTCGCTTTTAATAAAGTTTATAAACGTGGCGGAATGTGAATTTTCACATCCTAAAAATACTATTCTTTTCATAATATCACCTTTAAATTTTAATTTCTTTTCCTTCCGATTCGTATAATTTAAGCAAAAGTGTAACTACCTTTTTCGCTTCGTTAAAATCTATATCGAATTTTTCGCCGTTTTTCAACGCCTTGTAAAACTTGTCTATAAGAACGATATGCCCCGCTCCCCAGACTTCTTTGCCGAAAAGCGGAAGCCCGTCGCTTTTAGTTAAAAAGTTTCCGTTCAGTATAATATTGTCGTTCACGATAACCGCCGTATCTTTTGCCGAATGCAACATAATGGTTATAGGAAAACTCGTGGTTGCGGAGTTGGTGGCGTTTAAAATAAACCGACCACCGTTTTTAAGATTGAATATTCCGAACGCGCTCTCTTCCACGTCGATAACGTCTTTTAACGTGTCGCAGGAAGTATGCCCTATAACCGACGAAGGCATGCCGCACAGCCATTGCAGTATATCGAGAGTATGCAGCGCCTGATTGATAACCACACCGCCGCCTTCGGTTTTTTTCTTTCCGCGCCACTCTTCGCTTTCATAATAAGCCTTATCGCGCTGCCAGCATAAATAACCGCTTGCCGCCGTTATTTCTTTATCTTTAAAGTAATCTTTTATAAATCGCATCGATTCTTTATATCGATTTTGCTGACAAACTCCGAGTTGCGCCACAGACCCGTTTACCGATCGCTCTATCCTGCTTAACTGCCCGAAGTCGATTGCCACGGGCTTTTCGCATAAAACGTTTATATTTCTGTCAAGCGCAAAACATATCATTTCGGCGTGCAGATAATGCGGCGTGCAGATATGCACCGCGTCTAAATTTTCACGCAAAAGCATTTCTTTATAGTCTTCATACGCTTTTGCGTCAAGCCCGAATTTTCGGTTTGCGGACAAGCACCTGTCGATTTTTATATCGCAAAGCGCGGTTATGTTTTGCCCCGCTTTTAACAGCGCGGGGATATGAATACGGGCGATAGCGCCTATACCGATAATTCCTACTTTCATATTTTCTCCGAATCACACTCCGCTGTATGCCGAAAACCCGCCGTCCACGCAAATAATCGTTCCCGTTACGAAGCCGCTCGCTTCTTCGCTGCAAAGCCAGAGAAGGCAGCCTGTAAGATCGCTTATTTTCCCGAATCTTCTCATAGGCGTTGCGGAAAGAATTTTATTAGTTCTTGCCGTGGGCGTTCCGTCGTCGTTATATAAAAGCCCTTTGTTCTGATTCGTTACGAAAAACCCGGGAGCAATCGCGTTGCAACGGATATTGCACGGCGCGAAATGTACCGCCAGCCACTCGGTGAAATTCGATATTCCCGCTTTCGCCGCGGAATACGCGGGAATTTTAGTAAGCGGCCGAAAGGCGTTCATAGACGAAACGTTGATTATGTTTCCGCCCGTTTTTACCATTCCTTCCGCAAATACCTGCGTAACCAGAAACGCCGACGTGATATTAAGATCGAAAACGAATTTCAGCCCGCTCTCGTCAAGCGCGAAAAAGTCCTTTACTCCTTCGGTGTCGGGAAACATATACTCGTTGTCGCAAGTGGCTCGGGGATTGTTTCCGCCCGCGCCGTTTATAAGTATATCTACTTTTTTAAAAGCCCCCGTAACGCTGTTATAAGCAGATTTTATACTCTCTTTATCCAGACAGTTACAGCGAACGGCAAGCGCGTTTTCACCGAGTTCTTCGGCGAGTTTTTCAGCCGCGTCGTAATTTATATCGAGAAGCGCAACGTTCGCTCCGCATTCGTATAACGCCTTTGCGAACTCGCCGCAAATAACTCCGCCCGCGCCCGTAACGGCAACCGTTTTTCCTTTTAAATCTATTTTGAAAGGCAGTTTCATTTTCTTTCTCCCGTTAAACGTTTTCGTTGCGGCTTAAAACCGCTCTGAATATGCCCCGCCGGACATATATTCCGATGTTGTTTTTGTTTATTATATCATCGGAATTCGGATAAGTCTATAAAGATTTTTCCCATTATAATTAAAAAAAATTCCCACATAACGGTTTTGCGGGCGATACACATTTTTTCGTTTTAAGCCCAATTCGATAAAAATAAACCGCGACAAAAAAAAGCCGCGACAAAAAAAACCGCGGTGACAAAATTAACCACGGCGGTAAAAATAAACTGCGCGACAAAAAAAGCCGCGGTAAAAACCGCGCGACAAAAATAAGCCGCGCAACAAAAAAACGCCCCGAAAGCCATTATCCTGCTTTCAGGGCGCGTTCTTTTATTGAATTTAGTACTCGTTCCTTAAATTTTTCCAAACCGCCGCGGTAAAATTTTTACCGCTTTCACTTGTCAAAAACTCTTCAATATTACTGAAATAACACACTTTTTCAAGGTATTTCTGATTATCTGCAAGGCAAACTACAGGCATTTCGACTGCGCAGCAAATATAAAAATCGTTAAGTGCCGTATCTTCGCGCTCTTCAATTGCGAGCGCGCCGTAATTATAAAAAGATACGCCGCCGAAATTTTCTCCGCTTAAGTCGATTATCTCCGTTACTACCCTTTCGCAACTTTTGCACGACGTATACATAACCGAAGTTTTAGTCGTTATTTCCGTATTGCTTCCGTCAAACAGATACCATATTCTTACGTCCTGCAATTTTGCCCCGCTCCCGTCGATACCGAGTACTGTTCTGTGGTATCCGGGGTTTGCTTCTCCGAGCACTTCGTTTTCAAACGATATTTCGGTAAAGTTTACGTTTTTAATCGTCGCGCCTTTGAAATTTCCGAACAAGCCGCCGTTTCCCGCGATAAAGTTCACGGCGTGACCGTTTCCGTCAAGCGTTCCCGTAAAACCGTATCCTTCGCTTATCGCGTCGGGATTATGCTCTATAAAAAGCGCTTCGTCGCTGCCGTCGACGGGAATAAGATCGTTATCTAAAACGTAATAACCGTTATCGTTTTTCTTTGAAGCAACTTCGAAAATTTTCAAATCGCTTTGAGTTTTAAGTATTTTAGTTACTGTAAAAAGGTTGTTTACGTACACGTTCGAAGAATAATCGAAAACGTCCGCCCGTATAATTTCTCCGCCATTAAAAGCAAGGCTTTCCGCGGAAATTTTCACACTTTCTCCGCTTACTTTCGCAATACAATAATTTCCGTCTACAAGCGCGGGATAAAAGCCGTTCTGCAACTTATACGCATTGCCGAAAGTTATTTCGCCGTTTGCCGTTTCGGCGTATTCGGGGTTATTCTGAGTTTCGATTGCGGCTGCGCTTATTCCCGTAACGCAATCGCTGTAAAAATCTTCGGTATAGTCTTTATAATTCTCGCTTGCCATTATCTCGGCGGCAAGCATTGTCACGGAGCGCGCGTTCGCTTTATAATCGCTCTCGGCGTATTCTACAATCTCTTTGCCGCTTTCGGTCGTTATCGATACGTACGGTAACGCGTAAACGGGCGTGGAATATTTCTCCGCCGAAGGTTCGGGGTACGATATCGAAAACGAAAATTCGCATATCTCGTTCACAAACTTTATATCTTCTTTTTTAAGACACAGCGCGCTTTCGAGTTTATACTTTTCAGAATTTTCTTTTTTAAAGCGGCTTTCGCCTATCGCGGGACCTTTCAACGCGTAAAAATTTATATCCGCTCCGGGATATTTCGTAAGAAGTTCCCTGTAATACTCGTTGGTGAACTTTGCCGTCCATACAATATTCTTTTCGCCGTCTTTTTCGCGCAATTCCGCGCCGACGTTCATTGAAAAACTAAAATCTGCCGCGGCATAGTTGCCGCTGTTTTCCATTACGACGAAACAAACCGTTAAACTTGTAAGCATTGCGAAAAATAAACGCAGTATCAACGTAAAGCGACGTTTCATGATAACTCTCCGAATTCGTGGAATATACTTATCCAGTCGTCTTTGAAACGCGACGAAGAGTACTGCGGACTTACGGTAACCACACTGTCCGCCTTTATCGTAACAACAATAATCTCAGGTGTTTTATAAATTTTAGCCATTACGTATACTCGAATTTAAAAAATAATGATGAATTTTGATAAAAATTATATCACTTTGTCGAAATTTTGTCAATTATTAGCACTTGCATTTCGTAAATTTTTATTTTTTTATTATTTTTCCTTTTTAGCCGCAAGCGATCGCACCTGAACTCGGTCATTTGCGTCGTGTTTTCAGGCTAAAACAAGGCGCGTGATAGAAGTAAATTAAGCAAAATCGATTTTTTAGCAGTTGACGTTTATGCTTTACAAAAACTCGTCGGCATGCTAAAATTAACAAAGAGATTAAAGGAGAATTTAATGAACGACCAAGCGGTTTGGATGTGGAACTACGGCGACTACGAACTGTTTCACAACATAAAATTACATTCGAGAAGGCAAGAGTTCGGTATGGATTTTCCGCCGTTTTTTCCTATCGCGGGTATAACGCCTTTGGTGATTTTTTCCGCGACGGTAAACGTGCCTGAAGACGATTTTATCACGGTTAAAATAAACGGCAAAGGGAGAATCGGGGTCGATTATAAATTTTACCCGCCAGGCGACGGTATACCCGTGCCGAAAGGGAAAAGAAATATCGAAATAACCGTTATAAACGAAAACGGACTTCCCGCGGCGTACGCTTGCGGTAAGTACGTTAAAAGCGGTAACGTATTCGGTTGCTCGCAATTTCGCGGCGATTTTAAACCTGTCGGATGCGTGCCGGAATATCGCTCGCCAACAGCGAACGTTGAAAAATTCCCGTTTAAATATCGCAAGGTTTTTCCGGAACGAGAAGAAGAAACGGGCGGCGGTGCGCTATACGACTTTAACGAAGAATCTTTCGGACTTATCGTTATGGAAAACCTTTCATCTTCTGCGAAAGTTTATTACGGCGAAAGCAGAGAAGAGGCTCTTTCGTGCGGCGATGCGATTTTATCGGAAAGCGTAAAAGCCGCTAAAAAAACGATTTTAAAATCAAGGGCGTTCAGATATATTTACGTTAAAGGCGCAAAGCCCGTTTCCCTTTACGCAAAACTCGAATATCTGCCGCATAAAAACATAGGCGATTTTCATTCCGACGACGTTTTGGTGGAAAAAGTATTCAAGGTCTGCAAGCACACTTTCGGATTATGTTCGAGAGAATTTTATTTGGACGGAATAAAACGCGATCGCTGGGTCTGGGCGGGCGACGCATATCAAACTTATATAATAAACAGATATTTAAATCGCGACGACGAAACGGTAAAGCGTACGATAATCGCGCTACTCGGAAAACCGCCTTATACCGCGCATATAAATACCATAAACGATTATTCGGCTTATCTTATAATTATGACGGCGGACTATTACAAAAGCACGGCTGACGCGGATTTTATAAAAGCGATTTACCCCCGCGTAAAGGCGCTATATCTTTTTATAAAAGAACGGCTTGACGAAAACGGCTTCGTCGTAGAGCGCCCCGGCGACTGGATTTTTATAGACTGGGCGGTTCTCGATAAAGAAGGTCCGCACTCTTTCGAACAGATACTTTTATATAAAGTATGCGTTTCGATGAGAAATCTCGCTATGGCGGTAGGCGATGACGAAGGTTTTATTCAAAACGAAGCCTTACTTAAAGAAAAAATTTATCAAAAGTTTTACGATAAAGAACTCGGCGGCTTTGTTGACGGATACGTTTCGGGCAAGAAGCAAATCAGTCGTCAGCAAAACGTAATGGCAGTGCTTACGGGCTTTACCACGGAAAAGGAGAATGCGCTTATTCTCGAAAAAGTACTTAAAAACCCCGCGATACCGCCGATAAAAACGCCCTATTTTAAGTTTTACGAACTTTGCGCGTTTTGCGAACTCGAAGAGGTAAAAGTTGCCCAAGATATGATAACCGAATACTGGGGCGGTATGCTTGCAGAAGGCGCGACCAGTTTTTACGAGGAATACGACCCCGCTGTAACGGGTATAGAAAAATACGCTATGTACGGCAACAAATTCGCTAAAAGTCTTTGCCACGCTTGGGGCTCGGGACCGATAGCGATCCTTCTTAAATACGTAGCAGGTGTTCGCCTTGACGAGAGTGGTAAAACGTTTACGATTATCCCTTGTCCCGGTAAATATAAAAGATTTACGGCAACCGTTCCGGTTTTCGGCGGTGCGGTTAAAGTGGTTTACGATAACGGCAAAATAAAGGTTGCTTCGAGCGTTTCGGGCGGTAAACTGATAATCAACGACAAAACTTATATAATAAACGAAAATTCGTCGGTTACGGCGTGGAATGCGGAGAAATAAAAATGTCTTTGGAAAGAGTAAGAGAGTATTTTAAGAAATTCGGTATTGAGAACAGAATAAAGGTATTGCCCGAGTCGTGCGCGACGGTCGCGCTTGCGGCACACGCGCTCGGTACGGAAGAAAAACGAATAGCGAAAACGCTTTCTTTTCACGCGGGCGAAAAAGTCGTTTTAATAGTTTGCGCCGGCGACGCAAAAATTGACAACGCGAAATATAAAGCATACTTTAAAACCAAAGCGAAGATGCTCGGCGTAGAAGAAGCCGCTTTTTTAGTCGGACACGCCGTGGGCGGGGTATGTCCGTTTGCGGTAAACGACGGAGTAGAGATTTATCTCGACGAGTCGCTTAAACGTTTTGATACGGTTTTCCCCGCGTGTGGCAGCGGCAACAGCGCGATAGAAATGACTATTGATGAAATAGAAAAATATTCGGGTTATATCGCGTGGATAGACGTTACCAAACTCCCCGAATAAAGCGTTACGCCGTAAAACCGCAGACAATATGTAGCGCAAAAGCAAAGCGGCTTATTACCGTTACGCGCCGCGATTAGACGTAAACCGTATAAACAGGTATGCCGGACAAAAATAATTGAAGCCTTGCAAAAAGGAATTACGTTTGACGCGCAAAGCGAAAGATAATAAATAAAAAACTGTTGCTTGTGACTTTATGGTCATGCAAATATAAGGGAATTATATGAAAATATCAATCAGATTTTTTAACGATAAAGAAGTGCGCGCCGCTTGGAACGAGAAAAACAACAGGTGGTATTTCAGCGTTCTTGATATTATCGGGGCAATCAGAAAAGAAGATAATTACGAAAAATGCCGTAACTATTGGAAATATCTGAAAGCCAAACTGAAAAAAGAAAACAGCGAGTTGGTTAGTGCCACTACCCAACTGAAATTAACTGCCGCCGACGGGAAAAAGTATATGTCGGACGCCTTGGATTCTGACGGAGTTATTAAACTCGCCGCAGAATTTCCGAGCAAGGTCGGCGCAGAGTTTATCGGCTGGTTTACGCGGTCGGACGATACGATTGACGGCAAAAGTAAGCAAAAAGCATACGCATTGTTTGATAGTTCTTTTATAGACGCCATCGAGATAGGAACAGTCAAAGGCTTACAACAAATTCACGCGTATTTATTCGGCGGTTTATATGATTTTGCCGGGCAAATCCGCACGCTTAATATTGCAAAAGGCGGTTTTGCCTTTGTCCCCGCTATGTTTTTACAGGATAATTTACGGTTGATTGAAAAAATGCCCGAAGATACGCTTGAAAACATAGTAAAAAAGTACGTTGAAATGAACGTTGCTCATCCGTTTATGGAAGGAAACGGTCGAAGTACTCGTATATGGCTCGATTTGATACTGAAAAAGAATCTTAAAAAATGCACCGACTGGAGCAAAATCGATAAGAAGGAATACCTTACTGCAATGCAGGAAAGCCCCGTGGATTCTTCTCATATTTACGAACTTATAAAATACGCATTGACCGACGATATAAATAATCGAGAAATCTTTATGAAAGGAATCGACTACTCTTATTATTACGAGCAAGTTGACTGATCTGTTTCAATGTTCAACAGCATACCTATTTATACGGTTTACGTCTGATCGCGGCGTGTAACGGTAATAAGCCGCTTTGCTTTTGCGCTACATATTGTCTGCGGTTTTACGGCGTAACGCTTTATTCGGGAAGTTTGGTAACGTCTATCCACGCGATATAACCCGAATATTTTTCTATTTCATCAATAGTCATTTCTATCGCGCTGTTGCCGCTGCCACACGCGGGGAAAACCGTATCAAAACGTTTAAGCGACTCGTCGAGATAAATCTCTACTCCGTCGTTTACCGCAAACGGACATACCCCGCCCACGGCGTGTCCGACTAAAAAAGCGGCTTCTTCTACGCTGAGCATCTTCGCTTTGGTTTTAAAGTATGCTTTATATTTCGCGTTGTCAATTTTTGCGTCGCCTGCGCAAACTATTAAAACGACTTTTTCGCCCGCGTGAAAAGAAAGCGTTTTCGCTATCCGTTTTTCTTCCGTACCGAGCGCATGCGCCGCAAGCGCGACCGTCGCGCTCGACTCGGGCAATACCTTTATACTGTTATCAATACCGAATTTCTTAAAATACTCTCTTACTCTTTCCAAAGACATTTTTATTCCTACGCAATCAACGCCGTAATCGACGACTTTTCGATTTTATTTTTGTCTGGCATTCCATTCGTCGGGGCTATCGTCGCATAAGTCAGCGAATATATCAACGGCACGGAAAAATAGCGCGTAAACATTTCATATATAAAAATAGAGTCAAACTCGATAATGAGTTTGGCTCTTTTTTATTTCACGACACTATTTTTCGCTCAAAGATCTTTGGTCGTTGACATATTCAATGGTAACAAAATTTTCATTTTATTGATTCAGAAGAATTACTCGATGAAGCAAAAGAAAGAATCGAAGAAAAACTTATTATCGAAGGAGACTTTCAAGCCGCCTTTTACATCGGTTAATTCTTTTTGATAAAACCAAGCGTCTTTTCGGCCATATCGCCGATCGATACGCTGCCATAACCGGCAAG
>CAKQKI010000009.1 GCA_934248055.1 uncultured Clostridia bacterium
CTTTATCGAAGCTCTTGCCGTTAATAGAAGTTATCACTACGGGATCTTCGTGCTGCCTGTTTGCGATATTAGGCGAATCCTCTATCGTAACCTTATATCCGTCGCTGAAATTGTCCAGAGTAAAGGTTGCCATCGTCACAACGCTTTTAATATTTAAGCCTACGCCGGTCGTTAATTTTATCGTTACCTGATTGTCAATCCATTCCAGAATGATTTTTCCCGGAACCGCCCACTTATCAACACCCGTAACCGAGGTATTGTTTGCGGGGTAGAAATTGCAATCGTCGTTTGCGACAGCCGCCGCTTCGGCGTCGGCTACGGTGTCGTAACCCTGACCGAACACATAATACTTGCCTTCATAAATAACGAATGCGTTTCCGTAAGTATTATAGGTGCTATTCTGCGTCGTATATCTCGATTTGTACACGGAAAACACCGGCGTCCTGTCGTTATCCTTATCGTAAAACTTGAATTCCACCGCACCGTAACCAGCAGAAGCATAAGCGTATTGCAGTTCAAGGTTACCGTTAAACACGCCGTTGAACGCCGCAGCCTTCTTTCTGGGAACAACCTTCACGCCGCTCACCGTTCCGTATCCGGAAGTAACCGTCGCGAATGCAGCCTCTGATTTTCCAGTAAAAATATCCGTCGCGTTAATTGCGGGGAGCACGCGCACCGTGTAAGCCTTGCTTATTCCGTTATGGCTCACGGTAGTTTGAAAATCACCCGTCTTTGCCGTAGAAATATCCGTCGCTCCCGCAAAAGTTTCAATCGAAACGGGATTCGACAATTTCAACGAGCCGACTTCAACGTACGCGGAATACGAAAAGTTCCCGATTGCTTCCCCTTTTACAACCTTTATAACGTTTTTATCGTTTTCAACGTATTCGCCATCATAATATATTTCTCCGTCGCCGTCCTGAACGGCAACGGACACGGTAGAATCGGTAAGGCTTACGCCGTTTATCGTCTTTATTACAATACTGTCGTCGCCTCCCTTGCCCCGTATAAGTGTAGAACCTTCTACCTTCATTATATATCCGTCTTTAAAACCGGGAATCTCCAGCGTCGCAACGGTTTTTTGCGAAGATATTTTGCCGCTCGCCCCGACGGGTACGCTTATAGTTACCGTGTCGTTTTCCCAGGTAAGCTGTAAATTACCTGTCACGTTATAGTAGACCGTGGCACAGGACGGATATACTTCGGAAGACACGCTTCCCAAACCGTTATACTGAAAACGATAATCGTCGGAAAACTTGTTCTTCCAAGAGTTAGCACCCAAATAAAGAACCTTTTCCGCCCCTTCCGAGCCTCTGTAATCAACTACGCACGCGCAGCCACTGTTTTTGTCTACGGAAAACGATCTGTATAAAGAAAACACCTTCGTCGTCGGCTCGTCCTTGTCGTAGAACGTAAACTCGGTTTCGCCATAACCCGACTGCGAATAAATATATTCAATCGACAAATCCCCGTTTAACGTACCGCTAATCGTCGCCGTATCCGTTTTGGTATTAACCTTTAACCCCTGTTCCGTAGAAACAACTCCCGAATCGTCCGTAAACAAAGCCGTCGTCGGTAAGCACACAGGGATCGTGGCAGAAACGAAAAGCGTGTTTGCGGTTATAGCCCCGCAAATACAAACTAAACCCGCCAACAACAAAAGTGCCTTAATTTTATCTTTTTTCATTCTTATCCTCCCTTTTAGGAATAATAATTCAGCCCCGCGCGCAACCGACAAAATGCGCAACAAGACCTATTATTATTTTTATTTTACCAAAAAAAACCTCTAAAAACAATATACTTTTTCTGGCAAAAAATATAATATAACTACTTTCTCTTTTTTACGGACAAGCGTTTTTCTATAATTTATCCCACGCTCAAACCACAGAAATAGCAACCTGCAAAAAACTTAATGAAAAGAAAGTATAAACAAATTCACCTATAAAAATTAGAACAGGCTTTGCGCAAAACCGCCCGACTATCTTATGTTGGCAAACCGAATCAATTTTTCTTCAACAGAATTAGTTGTTAGCGCAAAGCACACTTTTCAGATTATCGGTAAAAGACTTTGATATTCTCTGTTCGATAGGGCTTTTCGATTCAGAAAAGTTGAATCAAGGCATTTTCGGATTCCGTAAATACGAAAATTCGTCGCTATCCTATACGGGCATAGACAAGCACGCAGGCGAATCTGTCGGCGGTTGGGATACGGTTTTAAGACGCGAAGAATACGAAGAATTATACGGCAAGCAACAAGCCACGATGACCGACTTCGAAGAAATTTTAATTTCCGAAAAGTACAGCGCCGAAAAAGCGGGAAACACCGCCGAAAACGAAATTGCCGCCGCAGTTACGGATAACGCGGTTACAAATAACGCCACAGCGAATGATGCAGCAACAGCCTTGCAAAAGCAAGACGAAGAAAAACTTGCCGCCGAAAAAGCTTTGCAAGAAATGCTTCAAAAAGTACAAGTGGGCGTAACCGTTACGCACAAAAAATTCGGAAGCGGCACGATTGTTTGGATTGACAGTGCGAAAAAGTATTTGCGCGTTAAATTCGACGCAGGTGAAAAACAATTCGTTTTTCCCGACGCGTTTTTAATGAAGTTTTTGGAAGTCAAATAGTTTTAAGGGGAAACTTTTTAATCCGTTAAATGATTATGTTAAAGGCAAAATTGATAGATTGCTTTTAGAAACATTGAAACCCTTTGCAAATATATTGTATAGCACTATTTCTATGAGTGAAGGGTTATCTAATGTTTCTTCTTTATTGAATTGTAAAATGGACGAAATTGAAGAAAAAATAAAAAGCAAACAGTTTCCTGCTTTTTTAGTATTGAATGATTTTTTACTTGAAAATAGCAATTTGCAAGAAATACTAAAAGATTTGTTTTCATCTTCTTATTTTCCTAAGGAGTGGAGTTATACTGTTTTAGAATTAATGGACTGGATAAGAGAATATAATTGGTTCATATCAGAAAGAAACAAAGAATATCCTTTTATTGCGTTAGATACAAAAAACTACAATAATCTTGCTCCTGTAAATGCTCATTCAATAAATAAAAGTAATCCCCAAAATTCATTTTTGATTTTAGAAACAACTGATAAAGATGGGCATAGATATGTTGATACTAAAGGTGGAAAAGTTATTAATCAAACTCATTATGCGGTTGATAGTCCACTTGTATTAAAAGAAACATTTTGCGTAAATGAAAAATTTATATCGACTTTCTCTCAAAAAATATATAAATTAATTAAAATATGTTTATCTTGGCTTGAAATAACTGATAGTGAGTTTATCTTAGACCCTGACTTTTATGTTATAAATTAAACAAAAAGGACTCGATGTAAAACGAGTCCTTTTGGCTATATAAGCATAAAAGTAAATCCGAACCATTCACTCGTTACAAGTATTTGGTTCGGATTATACTGTTTTGGTGCGGATAACAGGACTTGAACCTGCATGGTTTCCCACATGAACCTGAATCATGCGCGTCTGCCAGTTTCGCCATATCCGCATTTGTAATATTTTTGCGCCTGATAAACGATTTCGTTCGGGCGCGGCTACGAAAACGCCTGCCTTAAAGCGGCAATGCCTTGAAATTCGTTTATAAAAACGACCGTAATCGAAAATTAAAGCCGTAACCGCGATTACCGTAAAAGCAACGATATTTTCCGATTACTTTAATATTCTAACACACAAGCGACTTAAAAACAAGCGTTTTAAACGGTTCGCGCATAAAAATTTAATTCGGGCATAAAAAATCGGGGCGACGTTTTTACGCCCCGACGCTATAAAGCCTTAATTTTACGCCGCATATTTATTTAACGGCGTTTTTAATAACCCACCCTGATTTTTCAAGACGATCTTCCGCTTCTTTTTCGCCGCAATCAAGAATGGAACGAACGATATTTATCATTCTCTTTCTCAATTTGACGTTCGTGGGCTTTAAATTTATCATAAGGTTTTCGTAAACGTAACCCGCTTTTATCATCAGCGAAGTGGATATCATATTAAGCACTAATTTTTGCGCCGTTCCCGCTTTCATTCTGGTTGAGCCGGTAACGACTTCCGCGCCCGTATCGACTACGATGCAATAATCGGAATATTCGGATATTTTCGTGTTTTCGTTAGAAGTTATGCACGCCGTGACAGCCCCTTTTTCTTTTGCAAGTTTCAACGCGCCTACGACGTATTGCGCTCCGCCCGCCGCAGAAATCCCTATAACGCTGTCGTTTTCGGTTATGTTATAAGAAAGCAAATCCGAACGGCCTTTTAAAGCGTCGTCTTCCGCGCCTTCGGAAGAAAATCGCAAAGCCGAGTCGCCGCCCGCGATAATTCCTATAACTACCCCCTGCGGCACTCCGTACGTCGGCGGAATCTCGGAAGCGTCAAGCACGCCGAGCCTTCCCGAAGTTCCGCACCCGACGTAAAACAGCCTTCCGCCGTTTTTCATTTTTAAGTAGACCGAGTCTACGGTTTTTCTGATTTCGGGAATCGCCCGTCTTACGGCAAAAGCGGCTTTTTCGTTTTCGTCCTGCATGACCGAGAGCATTTCGTCGGTAGTCATTTTATCTATATTTACGGTTTTTTCGTTTCTCGATTCTGTTTTAAGCATCGCTGTACTCCTTGTATTGTTCGGTGAATTTACTTTTAAAATCATGAATTTTAACGTTATTTTTCCTGCAACACGTAACGCACGCGCCGAAAATCTGCGGAAGGTCGGGAACTATTATTTCAAACGGTTTTTTCAGGTATTTTTTAATAACGGGCAACAAAACGGCTTTTTCGTTCATCATTCCGCCCGATATTACGAGTATATCACCGCAATCGTATTTTTCGCTCGCGCAGTTTATTTTATTCGCAAGTTCACGCATGTTTTCCGTTATTATTTTTTCCGCCACGCCGTCACCCCGATTATACGCGTTTATAACGATTTTTGAAAAAGACGCGATATACGCTCTGCTCTGCGAATACAGATATCCTAAACCGCTCCACGCGTCCGAGCCTAATTTTTCTCTTACGAGTTCACCTATCAGAGTTTTTTCGCCCGAGCCGTCTTCTTCGGCAAGCGTTGCCGAAACGGCGTCTCTTCCCATATCGTAACCGCTGCCCGCTTTATCGAATAAATATCCCCAGCCGCCCACTCTGTGAACGACGTCTCCGTCAATCGCGAAAACCACCGAACCCGTTCCGCAAATCACCGCCGTTCCTTTTTCGCAATCGACCGCGCTCGATAAAACGTTAAGCATATCGCCGCTGCAATCGATTTTAACGTTTTTAAATTCGTCCGACAACAGTTTTTCGATTTTTTTACCGTTATTCCCCGACAAAAACCCCGAAACGCCGCAATATACGGCTGAAATTTCACTGTTTTTTAAGAGTTTTTCTATACCGCTTTTTAAAATTCCGAACGACTTATCAATCCCAACGATATTAGGATTGCTTCCGCCGAGAATTTCACGCGAAAGCAAAGTTCCGCGCCCGTCAAACAAAACGAACTCCGTTTTGGAACCGCCGCCGTCGACGGCAACGTATTTTTTATTCTCAACGCCGATTTTATTCATGTTTTAATCCTTACGTCAATTCAAAAAATCTTGCCTGCACGTCTTTTGTAAAGTTTACCGTAAACGTTTGATTTTCTAATGAAAACGTAACGTCTTTATCGTTCGCGGGATATGCAAGTTCAACGTTTTTTACGCCGCTTTTTACGGGAATTTTTACGGTTTTATCTCCGTTTAAATTCCACACGGCAAGATAAATCTTACCTTTATTCATAAGTCCGCCCGCAACCGTTTTATCAAATAATTTACTAAACCCGAGCGGCATGAAAGGATATGCGCGGCTCTTAATCGCACTTAATTTTTTATAATATTTTACACCTTCTTTTACGAGAGAAAAGTTCTCGTCGCTCAATTCAGATAAATCGCTTGCAAGGTGCATTCTGCCCGAAAAAGAGTTAATCATATTCATAACGACCTGCTCTTTTTCAACGTTTTCTCTGTCAACGGGGTAACTCCATACAGCCGCTTGCTCGGGCAGTACCGCGGAAGCGATATTCGCCGAAATATAAGGATAAATTTTATAATCGGTCTGATCCGAAGTCGAAACAAGGCTGAATTTTGATAAATAGCAATAGTCAAGACGCATTCCGCCCGAAGCGCAGCACTCGAATATAACGCCGTTGAACCTTGCAGTTATTTCTTCGACCCATTCGCGAAACGCCTTCGAACATTCTTCGAGTCCTTCGCCGAAAACAAACGCGTTTTTATCCGTTCCCACTCCTAAATCCTGATTATAATCGAATTTGATGTAATCCGCGCCGTAGTCTTCGACCATTCTCCTTATTGTTTCGGTCATATTGTCGCGCACTTTTTTATTTCTGTAATCGAGAAAGTACCTGTCGCCTACGGCGATTTTTTTACCGAAACGGGTTATAAAGCACTCGTCGCCGTAATATTTTATCATTTTTTCGCATTTAACGCCGACTATTTCGGGTTCTATCCAGAGTCCCGCCTTTAAGCCGAGCGAACGTATATAATCGGTAGTCGCTCTCACGCCGCCGGGAAAACGCGCGTTGCTTTCTTTCCATTCCCCGACGTAAGGATATATGATTTTTCCGTCGACTTCGTCATGCCAGCCGCAGTCGATAACGTAATAATCCGCTCCCGCGTTTTTGGCAAATTCCGCGTACTTTCTCGTGTTGTTTTCGGAAGGACTATCCCACGACAAATGCATATATTCGTTGAAAATAACGGGGAGATTTTCATCGGGCTTACAAAACGGTTTAAGCGTTCTTAAATAGTCGGTCATCGCTTTCATTGCGGAATTCAGATCTTTTCCGCACGCTATCGCGGCAACCGAAGTTTTATAAGTTTCGTTTCTTTTAAGTTTTTTTGCCCAGTTCAAATAATTTAAATTCGCCGAACCCGACGATAAATAAAATCTTTCGTCGTAATCGGAAATTTCATAAAACCACGAACAGCCCGAATCCACGCGGCAAATCATGGTTTTTCCGTTTACGGCGTCTTCTAAAACTACTTGCGGCAAACGCTCTTTGGTGCTTTGCGAGCCGACCGAAGCAAAAAATTCTTTTATTTGGTTTTCGTGATTTTCCTTACAAAATCCCAAATCGTAAAAACTGTTTCTTTTCGGCTGACATTCAAAATGATGCCCCTGCAAAAATTCGGTCAGATATATTTCGTTGCTTTCGGCATGCGATTTATTAAACAAACTTTTTAACACGAAAGACGGCGCGCTTTCCAGAACTATATCTTCTTCCGATATATTAGTTATTTCGTTATAAACCGCTATCGAATTCCCCTGTGAAAACGATTTGAAAATTGTTTTGACTTCTATTTTATCGGAGCGCTGAACAATCGTTAAAGTATCGGCAGACTCTTCGTGATATAAATATCCGAGTTTTTTGCTTTCCGAACTTCTTACGGTTTTTCCGTTCAGGTGCGTGGGAGTATTTTCCCCCGCAAGTTGCGCTTCCACAAAACCCTGCGGCTCGGTTTTATACCCGAAATGCCCGGTTAAGCATGCCTTTCCGTCTGTAACGTCAAATTCTAAAAATCCGAATTTCATTTTTTCTCCTTAAAACATTTATCGGGTTTCTGCTCGTAAAAACCACGCTATAGCCTTATTTTAAAAATTTTTAATCGCCGCCGCCCGTATTTACGCACGCAACCACGTTTGTAGCCGCAAGCGATTGCGGATAGCGGTTGCATGTTTTTAGCGTTAAAGCATAAATTCGTTTTTGCGGGTTATCCATTTGCCTTCGGTAAAGTCGGGGAAGGCTATCGCCGTACCCGTTGAAAGCGACTGTTCGGATAAAACCGTAATAACCATCCAGCAAGCCATATCGTAAACGTCTACGGGCATAGGCTTTTTATCTCTCACCGCGTCGAAAAACGCGTTGGTGCAAAGCCAGTCCATGCCGCCGTGTCCGCCGTGCGGAGTGTAACCGACCCATAAAGGATGATCGTATTTTTCGTAAAATTCGGTTATATTGTTATAATTAGACGACCAGTCCCAACATTCTTTGGTCAGCATACCGTCAAGCAATACCGATGAGTTTTCTTCGTTTATTATGCCTTTTGTTCCGTGAATACAGAATTTTCTCGAATAATACCGCGGCAGACTCGTGTCGAGCGTAATGTTCACCATTTCTCCGTTCTGACACTTGATTATAGTAGTAACAACGTCTGACTGATTGAATTTAACGCCGTAAAGGTTTTCCATATTTTTTTGCTTCACGCGCGCTTCGAGTCCGACCGACTTCGTTCCGAAAGACTGGAGCGAAGTAAATCTGTTTCCCGTGCCTATATCGAGAATTTTTGCGATAGGTCCTATTTCATGCGTGGGATAGTTTTCGGCGTTGCGGTGAATATATTCCTGCAAACGATACGTAGTGCCGCCGAGAATTTCGTCGCGAAGGTCGTGACAATATCCGCCTTCGGCGTAAACTATTTCGCCTAAAAGCCCTTTTCTTTTCATATTAAGGGCAAGCAGTTCTTTTCTGCCGAAACAGCAGTTTTCGAGCATCATAACGGGGGTTTTGGTCTTTTCGTAACACTTTACGAGCGACCACAAACTTTCAACGCTGTACGCTCCGCCTACTTCCACTCCCACGGGAATTCCCTTTTCCATCGAATAAAGGGCAACCGAAACGTGCGCTTCCCACGAAGCCGCAACTATAACCGCACTCACGTTTGCCTTGTCAAGACATTCTTTGTAATCGTAATAAATTTCAGGGCGCGGAAATCCGTTTTCTTCAAGGTGTTTGGCGAATTTTTCGCATTTTGCGGCGTTTACGTCGCATACGGCGACGCATTCGACGGTTTTAATGTTCATAATCGCGCCGTCCCAAAGGGTGTTTCCGCGCTGACCTAATCCGATTAAGGCGTATTTTAATTTTTCCATAACTTTCTCCTGTAATTATTTATAAGCGATATTTTCATTCAGAAAATCGCCGAAAGTGAGAAGAACGGGGTACTCTCTTACGGGCAACCCCCTTACTTCAACGCAGTAATCGCCGTATCTTTCCCTTTTAACAACGTTTTCTTTGCTGACGGAGAAAACTTCGCCGCTTAAAAGGTCTACTATCTTCATATCGTCGCTTACGTTCTGAAAAATAAACGAAACCGTGCTTTCAAACTCCGTAGACAAAATATTAACGGGTTTATAATAACAAAAAGCCTGCGCGCCGTTTTCGCGGCTGAATCCTACTTTTATAAAATCGTCGCCGCTTTCGTCAAAGCCGTTCGTTTCGAACGACCAGTTCAAAGGACACGGCTTGTCGTTAACAAATTCAAACGTTCTGAATTCACCGCTCAGCGCAGCCGCAAGATTACGATACGCGTAGTACGACTGTTTAAGCCTGAACTCTCCCGCCGCTTCGCCGTTTTCGTTAAACTCCGCGCCCAGAAGTCCGTAATAGCCGTAATCTTTCCGCGTAGAAACGTCGTCGCGCGAGCCGAACAGACCTTCCATCATATCTATAAAAGAAAACCAGGACGAAAACCCTACTCCGCACTTTAAATCGACTATCATGCTGCGAAGAAGAAACACCGCCTGCCGTCTTTCCGTCCAGTTGCACGCGTGGAGAGAGCCGTTACCGTCGATACTCGACGGGCAACCGCATTCGCCGTGAATAACGTCTAACGGCTTATACTCTTTGATTAAATCTTTTAACTGATTTATAAAACTTAAATTGTTTTCGGGGTAAGACGTGTAACGATGAAACGAGATTGCGTTCAGATCGCTATATAATCCGTTGTCCATCGCCTTTTTAAGATAACACGCCCAACGCTCGGTAATTCCGAGCGCGCCGCCGATTATATATAAACCGCCGTCAACTTCTCTCAAAGCCGCCGCGGTACTTTTTGCAAATTCGGAATATTCGAAAGCAGACGTCCCGTGTTTCCAGCATTGTACGCCGTCGGGTTCGTTCCAGATTTCGTAATGAGTAACTTTTCCTTTGAATTTTTTCGCTAACGCTTTGCAATAATTTATCCAGGCGTTTTTTTCTTCATCTGAAAAAATCGGCGGGCAACCCACGCTCCCGAATACTTTTTTCGCGCTTTCGGTATACAAAGGATTGCCGTAACACAGGCATATCCACGCCGAAAGTCCGTTAGCGGAAATATTGTTTACAACTTCTTCAAGCCAGGAAAAATCATATTCGCCCTTGACTTTTTCCGTGCGTTCCCAGCCCGATTGAATTCTTATCCACTTAACTCCGAGCGCGCCGAGTTTGTCGTACTTATCGGACGGGTCGAACGCGTTTCTGTCAAGTTTTTCAAACCCCACGCCGAACCTGTCTGACGGCGCGATGCGGGAATTTCTTTTAATCGTTCCTATTAGTTTATTTTCTTTTAACTGTCTCATAAATATAATATCTTAACGGCTAGCCGCAAGCGATTGCGTTTAAACCCGGTCTTGCGGCTACGGGGCGAGTCAAGCCCGCCCCTGCCGTTTTGGCAAAATTTAATTTGCTTTATGCGTTTTTACCGAAAGAAACGCCGTCGATATAATACGTAACGTTCTTTATGCCGGTGCTGAACAGATAGTTGCCCGAACCGCCGGAATAATGTCTGAAAGCAAAGGCTTTTATGCCGCCGCCTTTCTCTTTATTCGCAGTGTTGGAATTATAGAAATTCGACTGATTATTTACAATTTGCTCTTTCGTAAGAATAATCTGAACCCATTGCTTTCCGAATACAACCTGAGTTTCGCCGCTTGCGGTACTGATATTCAACGAGCCTTCATAATCAAACCACGCGTCAACCGTAATATAATCAAAGTCAAGCGCATTTAATTCATCTTCGGTTTTAGCAAAACGAATTGCAAAAGAATTGTATTTATCGTTAGTTGCGCTCACTACGCCGTAACGACCTTCGAAATAACTGAACCACTTTGTATTTTTAGTTGTATTGTTATTATTTCTTTCAAGATTGTGCGTTCTCGTAGGATCATTAAAATCTTCCAGCATGTTTCCGCTTACTTCAGCGGTCGTTCCTTCAAATTCGTCAAGAACTTTTTCATAAGTAGTCAATCCGTCGTTAAACAAGTATTTCACTTTATACTTGCCCGTATGAATTTTGATTTTATTATCTACAACTTCTTCCGTCAACGTAATGTTGTATTTCATTTTCATTGCATCATAATAGGTAAACGAAGCGGAAATCTGAGAGTTAATTCCTAAATTCTCCCCGTTTATTCCTACCATTTTCACTGCGGGAAGTTCAAAATCGCCGCCTGCAGGCACGGTGTATTCGGGAACGGAGAATTTAGCAAACGAAACAGAATCGAGATACACGTCGATACCTTCAAGAGAAGTAGAGAAAATTAACGTTCCGTTATTCTCCACGTTGCCGTGCTTCTCTGCGGCGTCGTGCCGCGCGCAATAATTTTCATAGGTCTTATACCATGACGAAGCGCTGTTTATCTGCTTTTTGCTTATCTTTAATTCAACCCACTTTTTAGGCGCGATCGCTTCGCCGAGAACCAAAGAGCCGTTTTTAACGGTTACCGTTTCGTTGCCTTCGCCGAGATTGTCAAAATAAGCCCATACGGATATATAATCGAAATCGAGATTTATCATTTCTTCGTAAGATCTGTTATAAAAATATCTTACAGCGCCGCCGTTTCCGTTATTATCTATATTAACGCCCGATTTCATTTTTATAACGCCGTTTCTGCCTTCGAATTCGGAGTAATGCTCGGTAGCAACGCCGCCGTTTACATAACTTTGATAATCTTTGTTAAACGGCTTTTTGCTGCACTCGTCCGCATAGTCTTCGAGCATATTGCCCGCCATTTCGGACCTTACCATGATTTTATGTTCATTGCTTTCTTCTTTGCCGAGTAACACCGCTTTGCAGGTTACCATACCGCTGTTTTCCGAAGAAGCCGTTAACGAGCCGTTTTTATTTACCGTTAAAAGGTTTTTATCCGAAATTTTATATCCGAGCGTCAAGCCGAGTTTTGCAGCCATATTCGACTCGTCGCTGCAAGCGATAACGTCGGGAACGGCAACCGAGCCTTTCGTCATAATAAAATTCGTTTTGTTTGCGGTTACCGAAAGTAAACTTTCAAGCGGCGTTTCGGGAACGTCGTTTTCGGCTAAGCCGAGTTCGTTTTTATACCCGTCGTTAACCATTTTCAAAAGGTAATTTTTCTCGTCTTCGGTATAAGTTTTGCTAAGATCGTTAAGAGCGTGACCCGCAACTTCGCAAATCGTTCTTTCGTTCTGACCGTCGGAATAAGTTGCGTAAACTCTTTCGCCGTTCAGTTCGCGGTACGCTATACCGAAAAATTTACAGTTTGCGTTTCTATAAAGAATATCCGTTAACGAGCCGTAAACGTAATATTCGCCGTTCTTCGCTTCGGGCAGAGAATTTGTAATGGCAACGTTAAGATTATTGTCCTGAACGAGAATTTTATAAAAATCGCTGCTTTGAGTGAGATTATACTTGTTTTTAAGCGCAACGGGAATAATCATCATATGATATTCCGCGCTTTCGCTGTAAAACGTTTCGGGGAATTTAGCGGCAAATCTTATGCCCCTGTTTTCGTCTGTAAGCCTTACGGACGCGCCTTCTATCATTTCGAAACCGCTTGCGGTATCTGCAAGCGCGCTTTGCGGTTTAAATCCTGCAAACGCCGCCGCGCCGAACGCCAAGGCAATAACCGAAAGGAGCGAGAAAATTTTAATTTTCAGCGTCTTTTTCATACTAATTTTTCCCCCACCATGAATCATCGTAACAGTCTTTTACGAACGAGTCGACAGACGCAGTTACTACGTTTGAACAGGATATTGCGTTAATATCGAGTTCGGGTTTTGTGTAATACTTTTTCATAAAAACCTCCTTAATGAATAATTTCCCGCCCGAAAAAATCGGGCGAGTTAAATATTTTACGCCTTTTTGACGAATGAAATACCGTCGATATAGACTTTATACTGCGTGGTCGGGCTAAGACCGTTTTGAGCGTAAAAATCAGTGTCTTTCTGCTGACCTAAGCCAAAGAGATAAGAAGCGTAACCGAAGCCTTTATCGCTGCTGTGAACGGTGTTGAAGCACTCCATTCCCTTAAACGCGGCGTACTGAGTCATATAGAAAGACTCGTTCCATTTCACGGTTTTTTCTATATCTTCTTTGGTAAGTTTAATTTCATGCCACGTTTTACCCGCAAGTTGTTGCGACGCTTCCGTTATAAAGCGGTTATTGTGCGTTGAAACGGTAAAATAACCGGGGGCGTCTACGTAAACCCAGATGGAAACGTAATCTAAGTTTTCGGTAAGGCGGGTCATTTCGGCGTAAGTGTAATTAAATCTTACGCCGACTTTCGCCTGCCCGTATTTAGACGAGCCGAGATTAGAAGTTATCGTTTCCACAACGCCCGTTCTGCCGTTAAACTGTTCGAGCCACTTAGTGTAGAAAGGAGAAGCGTACGCACCGTAACTGCTTCCTACTTCCGTAACGGTTTTTTCTCTTGTGGGATCTGCAAAATCTTCGGCCGTTCCCGCGGCTACGGGTAAAACGTCGTTTATCGTATATTCCTTACGGAAAGTGTAAGTTTTTCCGTTATACGGCATAGAGTAAATCACTACGTAATCGCCCTTATGGAAAAGTATTTTTCCGTCGGTAACGACCGCTTCCTGAAGGTTTGAGTCGGGATCTTTATAATACGCTTTTACGCTGTACTTTTCGGATACGAGATTTCCTTCTTTATCGTAAAGTTTAACCGCGGGAAGAGCGTACGGCGTTCCCGCAATCTGCTCGCCGTCTTCCGCCGATTTGATTTCGTAAGGCGAAGTAACGTTTATCGTGAAAACGGACTCGCCGCGATATTCCGCGTGTTTAAGAGTTGCCGTAACCACGTAATCGCCCGTCATATCGGCAACGAACGAATCGTTTGCGCTCAGCGCGACGGCTTTTCCGTCAGGTCCTTTCACGGCGTATTCGACGGAATAATCGCCGCTGACGTTCGCGGTTGCGTTCAGAACTATTTCGTCGCCGATTTCCCTGTTAAGTTCCATATCGGCGCGGGGGCGAACGAATTCTTTAACGGTAACCCCGTCGACGTAAACGGTTGCTTTTTCGGGAAGGGAGAACAAAAACTGTCCGCCGGCACCGTTACAATGCGTGGTGCAGAATTTTTCCCACGAGCCGTAACGCTTGTTTGCGAGAATCTGCTCGATAGTTATGTTGAAAGTCTGCCACTTTTTGCCTTGGATTTTTCCGTAAGAAACACCCGCGCAGGTAATTTCGATTTCCCCGTCGAGATCCACCCAGATAGTAACGGTGAGATAATCGGGGTCGAGAGTCTGAAGATAACTTGCGCCGAGAAGAGAAGTAAATCTGTAAGTGCTTTGCGGAAGATATTTTTTAATAACGCCCGTTTTGCCTTCGTATTCGCTTAAAATTTCTTTCGTTGCGCCGGGTTCCCAGTGCTGTTTATCGTTGTTAAGCGCGTCTTTCGTGCTGTAATCTTCGATAGTGTTTTCGGGGAAAACGAAGAAATTCTGCTTTCTTGCGGAAGTGATGCCGTATTGATCGGTTGCGGTAATCGTCATTTCGTAATTTCCGCCCTTGTCGGGAATAAACTCGCCGTTTACAATGGGAATATCAACGTCGAAAGAACCGTCCTTTCTGACTATTTTCACTATCGGCGTTATATCTTCGGGAATACGTTTTTCAACCGTTATTTCGGGCACTGCCATTTTCCGCCCCGCTATCATGGCGGAAAGCGTTTCTACTTTTATAACGGGCGCGAAATTGTCTATTACTTTAAGCGTTATTTTACGGCTTAAATTCTTTCCGTCGGGAAGAGAAACTTTCACGGTTACCGTGTAATCGCTCTGCAAACTCACGTAGAACATATCGGCAAACAATGCAACGTTGTTTCCGTCGCCGTCGGTAACGGTCGCTTCGCCCTTGTAAGGATTGCCTTTATCGTCTACCGCGGTCAGAAATTTCTGAACGGAATAGTCGTTTCCGAGCGGAGCGTATTCCAAAGAGTCTTCAAACCCCACCAGATTGATTTTATCGTCTTTCTTCGCGCAGGAGAAAATTCCGATCGAAGAAATAATAAGCAGGCAGGTTAATATAAATAATACTGTTTTCTTTGTCCCTTTCATATTTTTCTCCTTTACTTTTTGATTCTGCTTATATGGATATTGTCAAGATACATAACGTAATCGTTGCCGTCTTGTATCTGCACGAGTTGAATCTGCATAAGACCGGGCGCGGTCACGTACTTTTTATCGTCTTTCGCAAGTTCGGAAAGGGGTACCTGATAGGTTTTCCACTTGCCCTTAACGAGATCGAGTCCGTGCGCCCACGTTTTGTTCGTAGACGCTCTTACGGGGCTCATCCAGCCCTTTCCGCCTTCGTAATGGAAGTACGGAGCGACGAGCATGTACTGCCACATAGAACCCGAATTATAGTCCGCGTAAATATCGAAGCAAAGATACGTTGTTGCCCATTCTTCTTCGGGAATAGACGAAAGAGCGGAACTTTTCATAACGATTTCGGGAATATTGAGATACGAAGCCGAATACGCGTTGCCGTTGTGTCGCGTTATTTTAAGCATTTTATTTCCCGAACTTGCCTGTATTCCGCCTTCTTCCGAGCGGGCGATTTCGTATTCGAAAGTATTTTCGGGAAGGTCCTGGCGCTTTGCGGATAAAACGTATTTCTGCCAGTCTTCTTCGAAGTCGAGAATTTCATATCTTTTAACTTCTTTTTCAACCCATTCGTATTTTACTTTGCCGTTCGGCTCTATAACGGGTTCGCCCGACTCGTCGAGAACGGGAAGATTTATCAGATCAACCGCGTCTTTACCCGTTTTATCGAGATTGACGAGATTTTTGATTTTAACCTTTTCGTCCGCTCTTCTGAAATTTATATCGTCGAGATATATCGTGGGAGCGTCTTCCGCCTTTTCTACGTGCGCGTTGGCAAATTTGAAATAAATGCCTTTTACGTCGGTAACGTCGAGCGAAAGCGACAAGAACGAATGGTTTATCCAGTAATCTATTCTCGTCCAACTCTTGCTCTTTAAAGTGTAAGTTTCGCCGTCGGCAACGGTAATTTCTCTCGGAGAGTTGATGTTAGCCACCATGCCGAAAGCGACTTTTTGGTCTTTATCCGTATCGTTATACAGCCACGCGTTGATTTCTTCGAATTCCGTAAAATCGTTATACGCAAAGTCGAAATGCGTGGAAACGGTGGGCATGTACATTATGGGTTCGGAATATCTTACGTATCCGCCCATCGGATTTAATTTAGCCGAATATTTTCCGCTTTTAACGAACGCGGGGTTCGAATTTCTTTTTACCACGCCGAAATTCTGAACGAGCCGCATAAGTTGAAAATCGGGTCCCCACTGCTCGAAATTTGCAAAAGCAAATTGCTTTTCGGGTTTCTGCTCTTCGTTTTTCTTCGAGCAGCCGCTGAACGCGAAAAGGCTGAGCGACGTTACTATGGATAAAATAAAACAAATAATTTTTTTCATTCTTTTTCTCCCTTATTTTGCATAAACCGCTATTTTCTTGATATAAATCGTTCTTGCGGGGTTTACTTTTTCCGAGCCTAAACGCGGTCTGAGATATTCGATATTGCCTTTAAACCGCCAGTTGGTATACGCTACCGAAAGATCTATAACGTTTTCGCCTTTTTTAAGCGTGGTGCTGATAAGTTGCGCGGAAACGGAGTCTTTTTTATACTTGGCGTAAACGTAGAAAGGTATTTCTTCGTCGCTGTCGCTGTAAACGGTTAAAACTATTTTGCTCGTTTCGCTGCCTATATTGCTGAATATCTTGGAAGTAAGCCTGAATATCTGATACGCTTCGGCTGTTTCGGAAACGTCTATTTTAAGATATTCTTCGCCGTTTAAGGTAACTTTTTCGGATTTTGCCATCGCAGCCGTGTCTTTACCCACGGTCAGTTTGCCCGCAAGTTCGTCGGCGTTATAAATTTCGACTTTTCCGCCGAGATTTTGACGGTAGGTATAATTTTTACCGTCCGAAACGAACGAAATATTAAGTTCGTTATTGTTTTCGGATAATCTTTTGGTTATCGTGAAAATCTTTCCGTCGCCGTGAGTTTTACCCGCAACGGACTGTCCGTCCGAAATGATTTCTTCGGTTTTTGCGAACACTTCGTAAATAACGTTGCCGTTGCCGTCGTCTTTCGAGCCGATAATACTCATCTGAGCCGACGAAGAAACGACTTCGCAAAGTTCAAGAAGAGAGTTTCTCGCCTTTAAAAAGTCTTCGGTATTCGCCGACACTTTGGTTCCCGAATACAGTTGCGTCGAAAGCGAAGATATGAGTTCGTCCGCCGAAAAAGCGTTTTCTTTATATTTCTGTTTGAGCGCGTAAATCAATTCGTACTCTTCATAACCGTCGCGAAGGGCCATTATACGCATCGACGGGATAGGTTTATCAAGACCGTACTGTCCGCCGGGGTAGAAAAGATAGCCTTCGCCCGTTGCGAAGTGATAAGTTCTTTGCGCCCTTCCTTCGAAATAGTCTTCAAGGCAAACGCTGTTTTTGTTAAGATCCGTTTCGGTATACATATTAACGCACCAGTAAAGGGTGCCTTTAATATCGTAATCGGCTTGCATCCAGCCCATCATACGAGTGGAAAAAGTCGTGGTATTGTCTACGTGAACGCTTACGTAAGGATATCTCGGGTTATTGCAGTAATACCACCATTTGTTTTTCTGATGAGCGTACTGTTCGCGCTGAGACGCGCTGTCCATACCGTCTGCAAGCGGAACGTAAGTGATGTAATCGTCGTAATCGGAAAAACTCGAATAGTAATACGCCGTAAATACGTTTTCGATAGTAAATATGCCGTTGTAAATCTTTTCTTTGAGATTTGCGGGGTTTTCTATCTTTTCGCCGTAATTAACGGTAAGATCGTATTTCCGCGCGAAAGCGTCTGCCGCTTCGGGAATCGTTTTCGCGAAAAGCCTGATATTCGCGCTCGCCTGACTTACGACGCCCCTGTCTATCGCTTCATCGATAATAGCGTTATAAAATATGGTGTGTTCGAGCATATCGAAGTTCTTTTCCACGCTGTAATCGGCAAGCGCGGCAACGTAATTTTTAAACGAATCGGGATCGAACGCTTCAAAACTCGCGGCGGGTTTATCGTCGTCGTAAACGAGCGGCAGCGACACAGGTCTATAAGGAATACCTATCGTAGAACAAGTAGTTTCGGTTAAAAGGTAATAGCACTTTTCAACCCAGCGCTTTATATCGCTTGCGGTATAAAGCGTTTCGGTCATGAGCGAAGCGGTAGCCACGCGGTAGTCGACCAGAGCCTGCACGTACGCGTCGCGCATTGCCTGAGTAGAGTTGAGTTCTCCGCTTTCGTAATTATTACCCGCAACGTAAACGTCGCGGCGGTGGTTTTCGTCGCTCACGGTAACGTCTTTAACGGTTACGGTTACGGGGACGGTTCTCGTAAACTTTTTAAAGTCTACCGTAACGCTTCCGTTATATACACCCGCAAGTTGCTCTTTATCGGTTTTTATCGTGAGATAAATGCCCTGATTTTTATCCTTTTTAACGGAATTTTCGCCGTATTCGACGATTGCGTCGTAAGGGACGAGCGCGTCGGGATATTTCCCTATAGGCGCGCCGTTGCTTTCGAAAATATAGTTTACGGTAAGATATTTTTCAACGTAAACTTCTATATTTTCGGATTTGATTTTAGCGTTGCCGCCCGTGTGAACGAGATCGCTTACGCTTATTTCGTATTCCGCAACGTTTGCGTCGGGCGAAATGATAATCTGACTGCTTTCGTATTCGTTTTTAGCCATCACGAGCGAAATTTTATCGCCCGCCATATCCTTGTAATCCGTTTCGGGTTTATCCTGCAAAACCTTTTCGGTGGCGGAAACGGTCCACACGCTTACTTTATCCGCCGTAAGAACGGGTGAAACGTTTTCCGCGCAGGAATAAAGCGGAGTTGACAATATTGCCGCGGTTATAAGGCACGCAACGCCGTGTTTTAATTTTCTCATCATTATCTCCTTTTTATTTATTAGTTAAGCCCTGCTCTGCCGAGCGCCGCCTGCCACGCCGCAGAGTTATTGTTCGTCCAGTAAGTTTTGGTTTCGTCAAAGAACATCTGAGGCGTTTTCTTGTTGTTTTTTGACGAAAACTTTTCGTAGTATTTTTCATCTACGAACGGTTTTACGTCGCCGTATCCGCGAAGGGGAAAACTCTTTGCATAACGCAAAGTTTTAAATTCCGTAATCGGATTAGTCATCATATCCGTTATCTTTTTATGCGAAGGCGTAAGACTTTCATAAAGTTCGGGGCTTTTGGTTTTCATATCGTACTTAAAGCAAAGTTTAGTGCCGTAAGTCGCTTTGATGTAGGCTTCGTTCGCCTTGTCGGTAGCCATATAGCGAAGATAATCTATCGCGGGACCTTTACCGTTTGCGTAAGACGGAATTATGCCGACTACCGAACTGTCCGCTCCGCCGTAAGAGAGAAAACGCGCTTCTAAAACTTTATCGTAATCTTTTTGGGAAACGTCGTAACCTTCGCCTTTTATAGCGGTGCTGCCGGCGTCTATAGCCTTTATGAGCGCGCGAAGTTCTTCTTCGCTTTCGATAGTGTCGCACACGTCTTTAATCGCGCTTATTATGGGATTGCAGAATTCGATCGTATAATCTTTTCCGCCGTTTTTAATAATATCCGCTTTCATTTCTTTCATTTCGTTGTCGAACCATTCGCCGTTTACGTGGAATACCGCGTGTCCTTGCAGGAAAGCGGACTGCGCTACCATGAATTTAACGTCGAACGACTGCGGATGAACGAAGTTGGCGGTATTGTCTTTCGGGTTATCGTTCGATCTTAAAAGTTTTTCAAAAACCTTTAAAGACTCTAATCTTCCTTTCTGGTCGAAAATACCCGTGGACCTTATACCCGCTTCGTCTATACCTTCGAAGAAGTTATTATATCCTTCTATACCCTGATACTGCGCCCACCAGGTCGAGAAAATATACATAGACCAGTAATCCGCGTCGGACGACTGAATGAAGGGATATATTTCGCTTTCCACTCCTTCGGCTTTTTTACGCGCCTTTTTTATGGCGACGCACATTTCGTAAAGTTCGTCGGTCGTATACGGCTCGTGATCGAATCCGAATTCCTTTAACAATTCTTTATTGTATAAAAGACCCTGAATTCCGCCCTGCCAGGGAACCGACCAGTAACTTTCGTCGGCTTCGGGATTCTGCGGATCGCGATATACGAGTTCTTCGAGAGTAGACGCTCCGATTTTATCTTTAAAAAGAATATCTTCTCCGGGAACTTTCTGATTGAATACGCTTTCGGTAAGATTCACGATATCGGGCGAGCCTGCCTGATCCTGAAGATAACAACCGAACATAAGGTCGAAAGTGTTGAGTTTGGGCGTTCCGAGTTTTGTCTGAACGAACGTTTTCTGATCGTTCGACTTGACTTCTACCACGAGTTCGGGGTATTTTTCTTTAACCCATTCTTCCTGCTTGAAAAGTTCCGCTATGTCCTTAGCCCACTGAACTCCGTAACCTGCGTCGACTACGAAAATTTCAAGGGTCTGATCGGTGTCGGGCGTTTTGTTCTTTTTGCAAGCCGCCGGCATAAGACATGCAAACGCAGTAAACAATGCTACTGTTGCCGATAAAATTTTGTTTTTCATTTAATTATTACTCCTTATTTTTATTATTTCAGGCGGTTTTCCGCCGTTTTTTATCCTTTAAGTCCGCCGAACGAGAAGTTTTTCATTATCGTGTCGGAAAAACAGATATAAATTACAAGCACGGGGATAACCGAAAACATAAGACCCGCGAAGTAGTAAGGCATATCGCCGTTGCGCGTTGCCGATTCTTTTATGCGGTATAAACCCGAAGCGATCGTAGGATAATCGGGAATATACAAAAGCGGAGTCATATAGTCGTTCCAGGTACCTATGAAAGCAACTATTCCGAGCGTTATGAGAAGAGTTTTCGTCTGGGGGAGCATTACCTTGAAAAATGCCGTAAAATGCCCGCCGCCGTCGAGAAATACCGCTTCGGCGTAACTCCAGGAAACGCTTTTGAAAAACCCGTACATAACCATAAAGTTAAAACCGAGACCGCCGAGCGATACGACCACCACGTAAAGCGGAGAATTGTAAATTCCGAGATCGCCCACGAGTTTCATCATTGAACCCGTCGTTCCCACGATAGGTATCGTCATACTGAAAATTACAATCGCGTAAATAAATTCTCTCGCTTTAAACTTGTATTTTGCCATTACGTAACCCGTCACCGAACTCATAAATACCTGACCGCAAACGGCTATTCCGCAGTACCATATACTGTTAAGGAACATCATGTACATATAAACTTCGTTGTTCTGCGAGTCCTGAACGGATATGTTTATCGCTTTTACGTAGTTTTCAAAGTGCCACACTTCGGGGAGCGCGAACGGATTTGCATTGCCCATTACCCTGTTCTGAGTGTAAGTGTAAGCGTCCTGAAAAGAGTTGATAAGAAGATATAAAAGCGGATAAATAATGGATACGGCGTAAAAGGCGAACAAAACGAACGCAAAAGCGTAAACCACCTTTTCGCTTTTTGCTCTTTTTGTCAGAATGCTTGCCTCTTCGCTTATTTTAGGTTTTTTCTTAAAATTTTTCATGATTTCACCCCTTAATACTCAACCGCGTCTACTTTGTTGACGAGCGAACGGGCAAGCAATATAAGCGGAACGCCCACCACGGTAAAGCAAAGACCTGCGCACGACACGAGATTGTACGTGCCCGAGCCGCCTACGACGCCGTTTCCGTAAACCTGCGAGAATATCCAGAACGCTACCGTAGACGTGTCGTACTGTCCGTTCGTAAACAATAAAATAGGTCCCGTGGAGTTGAAAAGCCCGGTCATAGTAAATATAAGTTGGGTTGAAAACGTCGGCCAGATGAGCGGAAAAAGTATCTGACACAATTCGCGCCCCGGGCCGCAACCGTCGAGTTTCGCCGCTTCGAGAACTTCGATGGGTATTCTCGACATTCCCCCCGTAAACAGCAGAACGTTAGTCGTAAAACCCGTCCATATAAAGTAAACGAGTATCGCGGTCGTTGCGGTTTCGGGTCTGCCGAGCGGACTTCTGTCGTTAGGAGTTCCGCCGAGAAATTTTATTATCGCGCCGAGCGGACCCTTGGGGCTTATAAACTCCGTGTACGCCGTTACGAGCGACAATCCCGAAATAATCGCGGGAAGATAAAACATTATTCTGAAAAATTTGTATCCCGCTATTCTCTTATACAGGAAAAAACTTATCACAAGACTGAGCGGTATGTTTATAAGCACGGTAGTGCCGAAATACTTCAGCGTGTTTTTCAGCGCGATACCGATACTGTTGTTTACGGGCGAAGTAATCAGCGTCCACACCTGAGTGAAATTGTCGAAAGTAAACGCCGAAGTTCTGAGATCCTGAAATGCGAGCGCGATAGTCTGAATGTTGATATACAGCCAGAATACGAACCAGTGCAGCACGGGAATCGCAAGCATTGCGACGATAAAAAATTCCTTTTCGCTTTTACCGCTTTTGCGCGAATTGTTTTTCGTCGGCTTTTTCCTGAATATTTTGCGGTTTAAATCGTAGAAAAAATTCGAGATTTTCCTTTTTAAAGGGGGGTTTTCAAAAAAATCGTTTTCTTCTTTTACCATCATATCTCTCTTATCCTTTTTTTATTTTACAATGTAATAAGTTCCGAACCAGTTACTCGTTTTATCGTCGTATCTGCTTTCTTTAATCCAGCGTATCGCGTCTCTTAAATCCGTTCTTTCAACGAGTTCGGTAATTTTGAAAAATTTGAGTTTTTCAAAGAATTTATCCGCAAGAGCGGCGCGGAGTTCGTCGTTTTCTTCGATTATAATTTTCATATACTCCACAGACAAATACTCCCTTTCTATCCGCTTTTTAATTGCTTCGTCGGTTTCGTTTTCAAGAGCGGTTTTAAAAAGTTCGTCTGCCTTTTTAACGAAGTTTTCGTCGTAATATCCTGCGGCGAACTCGTCGTATATGGTGGCTTTTGCTTCCGAAATGAGTTTATTGCAGAGTTTTACGTATTCTTCTATCTGCGGAGCGCCTTTTCCGAAAACGCCGTAAATAAAATCGCGGATTATTTCGTTCTCGTCGAGCGACGGATCGAATAACAGTTTTGCAAATAAATAGTTTTTAAGGTCGCCCATGCACGCGTCGCCGCCGTAAGAGAAATTTCCTTCCATGAGAACGCCTTTCACTCCGTGCGATTTATAATATCTTATATTTTCCGCAAAAGCGTTCAACGGCAGCATCGGCAACATATAATGTCTGTAATTAACCGCGTAATCCCACACGTACAGCCTATCCGCCACCTGCGACCATTCTTCTATGTCTTTTAAAAAATTCTTCGCGCTTTCGGATCCTTCGGCGGCAAGTTTTTCAAAAGATTTTCCCCTTTCGCATTCTATATTGCAAAGCCTTACTATAACGTTTTTATGCGCTTTCAGACCTTTGGGGGCTTTTCTTGAATATCTGTAAGCAAACGTATGCAGTAAAACGTTCGGATACTCGTTTTCTATGCTCTCGGCAAGTTTATTGACGAAAGTTATAATGCTGCCCGACGGCGAACCGTATTTCTCGTCAATCCGCCTGCAATTTTCGCATTTGCAATAACCGTTAAGAGAATCTTCCTGCGCCACCGAAAACACGTTGCAATCGGGATTTTGTTTTATCCATTCAATCAAAGTTTTCCGCGCCGCTTCGTAAACGCCGCGATTTGTAAGGCAAAGTTGTCTGCCCGCGTCGTCGCCGTCTGCAAACGAATAGTATTCGGGGTGCTTTTCCTTATAAATATCAGGCGGAACAAGGTCGAAAAACGAATGATGACAGTTAAAGAATTTAACTCTTCCGCCCTTTTCTTCGGGAATGGGCGCGCAACACGAATTAAGCGCGTTTTTAACCGAAAAATCGGCGTCCCATGAAAAACGGGAATAACTGTCGCGATATTCGAACGCGGGATATCCTTTTATCTCGGTTTCTTCTATGAAAAGCGACTGTTTTTTATCGAAAACTTCAACGTCTTTCGTGTATTTTTTAAGCCCGCCGTACATACGGAGAAAGGCGTAAACGCCGTAGAGCGTTCCCCTTCCGCCACCGCCGCTTATAAGCACGTCGCCGCTGTCAAGCGGTTTTATAACGTAGCCTTCTTCGCCGAGATCGGAATAATATTCTTTAATATCGCTTCTGACGTTTCTGCCGACGTGAATTTCCTTGCCGCGCCGCTTTACCCTGTCAGAGTAATAAGGGACGTAAGCGTTGAAAATTTCAAGAAAGTATTTCTGAAGTTCCGAAGCGGCGAACAATTCCGCGCGACAAGCAAATCTCGACGTGACTATTGCGTATTCGCTTTCTTCGTTTTTAATTATCTCAATCATCTTTTTCTCTCTTTGCGACTGCGTTCGGGCAGTCTTCTTTTTACTTACAAGACCGTTTCCTTTGATTGAAATCAAAGGAAACGGGGTACCCCGTTCGGATATTTTTTCATACGTCTACTTCGGTAAACCCGTCGAACGAATTGACGCTCGCTATCGCTTCGTGCGAAAATAAATCGCACCTGCCCGGATTTTTCATTCTCGAAATCGCTTCGGGAAGCAATTTTTCTTCAAGTTCCGGAATACTTTCGGTTTTGCCGGAAATATAATCTTTCAGTCTTTCTTTACAGCCTTTTATTCTCTCTTTAAGTCCGCCTAATCGTATCTCCTGAATTTCAAGACCTTGCGGCTTATTTTCCGAAAGCCATTGTTTTCTGTAATCGGCAATGAACTTTCCGAGTTTTTTGTTTATTTTTTCAAGCGTTAAAACGAGTTTCGATAATTCTTTTTTATCCCCGTTTTCGTACGCTTTTCTGAGTTTTATGCCGACGTCGTATTTAAGATACAGCACGTCGCCGAGCGACGCCGCAGTTTTGAATAACTGACCGTATTTTCCTTTTTCAAGACCTTTTACGGCTTCTTTTGCGATTTTGAAATACTTTTTGTCGTCGGGATCGATTACAGCGTCCACGTAACCCGAAAACACGTCGTTATACAAGCCGTACTTCGCGGGGTTTGCAAATTCTTCGGTATATTTACCCGCAAAAGTCTGCGCGTATTCGAGTTTCATAAAATCGTCGAATTCATATCCCGTCAGCGCGAAAAACTCTTTTTTCATTCGTTCTTCGCTTATATCGGCGGCGCGGTAAGCGTAATGAATTATCGACGGAAGATTCGACATAAGCGGACATTCTCCGCCGTTATCTCCCCATATCGTTTCCATAAGAGCGACGGGCTTGAATTTTTTCGCGGCTTCTATTGCGGCGGAAGCCACCTTCGCGGAATACGTCAGGTGCGGAATAAATCCGCGGTTGCTTTCGGCTGTTCCGCCGGCAAACCATATATCGTTTTTAAACTGAGAATGTATTTCTAATTTTTCGTAGTAACTTTCAGCGTCAAAGTGGTGATAATCCCAGTGACAAAGGGTAACGTTTCGGGGAATTTCCGAAAGCACGCTTTCGGGGATTATTACTTTTCCGTTTTCGTTTACGCAACTTTTATCGTTATAGGCAATCCGCCAGAACATATCCGACCACATAATAGGATTAAACCCGTACTTTTCCGCGATTGCGCAAACTTTTTTAAGATGATTAAGAATTATATCGAACGGGTTTTTATATCCGTTTATATCGAGATATTTTCCCCTTCCCAAAAGCCACGCTTCGTCCATTCCGATATGAATTTTATCGGTTTTATAACATTCGCGCAGGGTTTTGAAAATATTCTCTATGAGTTCGTAAGTTCTCTTTTCTCCCACGAGCAGAATATCGGAACAGTCAAAGCAATTAAAACTGCTGTATTTATAGCGTTTCAACTGATTGAAATGCGCAAGAGTCTGAATACACGGAATCATTTCTATGCCGAGATCCGACGCGTACGCGTCGAGTTCTTTCATCTCTTCTTTCGTATATCTTCCGCGAAGATACCCGAATACTTTCTCTCCGTCGACTTCAAAAGTATCTTCCGTGTAAAGCATAAGCGAATTATATCCCGCCGCCGCAATAATACGAATGAGTTTTTTAACCGTATTTACGGTTTTTACGGCGTTGCGCGAACAGTCGACCATCAGGCACAACTTGAAGGGGCTTTCTTTTTCTTCAACGGCAACGTCTTCGCCGCCGCTGCTTTTTAAAATAAGCGCGGCTCTTGAAAGGTCTGCTTTTTCGGAATATTCAACGGTTGTTTTTCCGTTTTTAACCGTAACTTTAAGTCCGCCGCCTGCCTTTTTGAAAACCGCGTCTGCGGGGAACGAATAACCGATTTCTTCTTTTATCGCTTTGAATATAGTTTCGGCGTTGAATTCCATATTATTACGTCGTTCTGTAAGAACGCAAATTTTCTCCTTGATTTTAAATCTTTACGCATGATTACACGGCTATATTGTATCACCGCATAATTCTTCGTTATAGTCACTTTTATCATTTAAAATAGCATTTTTGTAAAATTTGTTATTTGTTTGCTATTTTTACCCGACGCGCTTGACACGCGCCTTGAAATAAGGTTATAATTTCGTTATGCAATTCGATTTTGACAATAACGAAATTTTAAAAATACTGAACGATTTTTCCAACAGTACCGGAATCATCGCAAGTTTTAAGTTTCACGGTTCGCGGCTCGGCTTTACCGATATTCCCGAAAGTACGTTGAACGTAAACCCCAACAGATACGACGAAACGCACTGCGAATATTTTTGTCAGTTTCTTCACGACAACGGCTATCGCGAACTGTGCAGAAAAAACGACGAGCAGATGATGATTATCGCCGAAAAAAGCGGTAAGAGCGTGGTTTACGCGTGCCACGCGGGGTTATGCGAAGCGGTAACGCCCGTAATTTACGACGGCGTAGTTATAGGTTACGTTTTCTGCGGTAAATTCGTGGACGCCGACCGTGAATACTCTTCTCTTGAAAAAGTAAAAGAATTTGCAGCCGAGCATAACGTGGATTACAAAAAACTATCCCGTTTATACAAGAAAATGCCCGTCGTTTCGCTCAAACAATTCAACAGCGCGATGAGCCTTTTAAGCAATTGCATTCTTTACATCATCGAAAAGAAATTCATAAGTTTAAAAGAAGTTACCGTTGCCGAACAAGTAAAAAAATATATCGACGAAAACGTTTCGGAAGACCTTCGCGTGGAAAAACTATGTAAAAAATTTTTTACCAACCGTCAGAAACTTCATTCCGCGTTCAGACAGTCTTTCGGCGTTTCCGTAAAAAACTACGTTATCGACAAAAAACTCGAAAAAGCAGAAAATCTGCTTCTTACGACGGATAAAAGCGTTGCCGAAGTATCTTTGGAAGTCGGTTTTTCGGATTACAATTATTTTATAAGAGTTTTCAAAAACCACAAGGGAACGTCGCCGCGGAAGTATCGCGTGAACGCCCGTTCAGCGTCTGACTCCTGAAACGTAAACTCTTTCCACGTTAAAGTCGGCGTTCAATAAAACCAGATCCGCGTCTTTCCCGACCTTGATACTGCCCTTTTTATCGCTTATTCCCATAAGCGAAGCGGCGTTTAAACTCGTAACGCGGGAAGCGAGCGACGGAGAAAAACCGCATTCGGTTATCGAAAATCTTAACGCTTTATCCATAGTTCCTATACTGCCCGCATAAAACGACCTGTCGGGAAGTTTTGCAACTTCGTCTTCAATAATAACCCTGTTTTCGGGGCAAACCGCTCCGAGATAACTTTCTTTCGCGTCCGTTCCCGCCGCTCTCATGGCGTCGGTAACAAGGCAGATTTTGTTTTCGCCTTTCAGTTTAACGGCAAGTTTTAAAAGTTCTTTGGGAACGTGGCGCGCGTCGCCTATCAGTTCGGCGTATATTCCGTCAAGCCCGAAAGCCGCCTGTGTAACGCCGATATGCACTCTCTGATTTACCTTATGAAAGCCCGAAGTCGCGCTGTACAGATGCGTAACGGACGTAAATCCTTCGTTGAACGCTTCTTCGGCTTGCTCGTAAGTAGCGGCGGTATGCCCCATCGAAAACTTTATTCCGAGCGGAAGAAGGTTGTTTTTAAGTTCTTTAACGCCGCTTATTTCGGGCGCGCAACTTATTCGGGCAATATAATCTCTGTTTTCTTTTAAAAATTCGATATGCTCT
This sequence comes from uncultured Clostridia bacterium, assembly GCA_934248055.1. Taxonomy (GTDB): domain Bacteria; phylum Bacillota; class Clostridia; order Christensenellales; family Borkfalkiaceae; genus HGM11412. The sequence goes on from CAKQKI010000009.1 coordinate 28,250, forward strand.
TTCAAGGGCGGATAAACAAGGTCTTTTCTCTGCGCTCCGCACATCGCGGGGTTTATGAACGGACCTTCGAGATGCAACCCGCCGAGATGAGCGCCCGCCTTTTTGCTCTTTTTAAATTCTTTATAGATTTTAACTACGTCTTCCACGTTTTTGAATTCGCTCGACATAGTGGTGGGATAAATGGTGGTCGTGCCGTGACCGAGATGAGCGTTCACCGCCGTTTCCATCGCTTTCACGCTTCCGTCCATAAAATCCGCTCCGCCGCCGCCGTGAACGTGAATATCGATAAACCCCGCAAACAGATATTTGTTTTCGGCGTCTACCGTTTCCGCGCCTTCTTCGCGCAAATCTTTACCCACGTCGCATATAACGCCGTTTTTGACGAGAATATCGCATTTTTCGGTTTCGTTTTCGAAAACAACGTTTCCGTTTTTAAAAATTACAGACATATATATTATTTATTATAAACCCTTATTTTCGGAACGGGCGCAACGAGCGCTTCGCGGGAAGCGTACAGAGTGGCGTCGTTATGAAGTTGGAAAAGCGAACACGGAACGTGACAATCGGCAACTCCCGAAAGCACGGGGCGCAACGCGCCGGCATTCCAGTCTCTCGGCATGCACATTATTATTTTTTTCGCGCTCATTATTTCTTTCATTCCCACGGTTATGCAATATCTCGGTATCGCGCCGAAATTTCCGCCCGCGTTCATATATCCGTTGATGGTTCTCGTCTCGCGGGAAACTTCCAGAACTCTCGTTTTTCTGTTAAGGAATTCTTCGTTTGTACATTTTTCGTCTTCGTAGGGCGGTTCGTTGAAAGCGTAATGCCCGTTAATACCCACTCCGCCGAAAACGAGATCGGGAACGCCGTACTTATCGATAAGCCTTAAAACCATATCCGTATCGTCGGGATCGGGAAAATATCTGTTTTCGGGCAGAACGTTGAGTTCTTCTTTTATCTGAGAATAAAAAATTCTGTCCATTCCGCCGCGGAACGACAGCGGATCGTCTTTGTCGATATACTTTTTTTCGTCTGTAAGATATTCGTCCATATTGCAAAAGACGCAGTTTTTAAGAGATATGCCGTACTTATTTACAAAATAAACGATTCTCGCATAAGGTCCCAAAGGTCCGTAAGGAATTATCATAAACGTGGTTTTGCCTTTTTTATTGTTGGCGTCTATGATTTTTAAAACTTCTATCGCAACTTTCCAGTACATATCCACTTCAACGTCGCAAACGTCGAGTTTTATTTTGCTGTTTTTTACAAGTTCTTCAATAGGCATAGTGTAAATATCTTTCATATAATGCTCCTTGATTTTTCGCGCGTGCGCGTTTCACGCGCGCCTGCCGCGTTATCGTTCACCGATATATTACCATATTGAAAAGGCTTATTCTTTAATTTTTTAACTTTATTTTTCAAAAGTATGTAATTTTCAATTATTTTTTTCAAATTTTTCTCAAATACTTGTATTTTTCTATTTATTATTGTAATATTTAATTATATTTCGACTACTTGTCCGCAGGTATCCGCGGGTAATTTCGCTTAAACGCGATAAGGAGATAAATGAGTAACGACATCGATTTCGGAGTGGATTATTGCGAAAATACGACTATGCATTCAACGTGTCATTTTCACGACTACTACGAACTGTGTTATTTCGAAGACGGGTACAGAACTTACGTTATAGGCGACGAATATTTCGATATTTATCCCGACTGCATAACGCTTATAAAGCCGTACGTTCAGCACAGTACGAAAGGCAGCAACAACGCGACGCGTACCGTTATATATTTCAGCGATACGTTTTTAAACGAATTTTTTACCGTCGGCGCAAAAAATTCAATGCTTAAAACGTTTGACGAAAAAGTTAAACGCGTAACGGGAAAAAGCACGTCTTTAAAAAAAGCGGTCGCTTCGATTAAAAACGCGTATTCGTGCGGCGACAGAGAGTTATGCGCTTTTCTTCTCGCCGAACTTCTTCACGATATAAAAACGCAGTGCGATTCAACAGCCGCCGAAAAAACCGAAAGCGATTATCTTATTTCGCCCGTCGTTCAGTATATCAGCAAAAACATAAAAACCATCGACAACGTTTCCGATATCGCCGCTGCTTTTCATATATCTTCTTCGTATCTGTCGGCGGTATTCAAAAATTCCGTCGGAACGCCCATCAAGCAATACGTTATCAATATGAGAATAAATCTTGCCGCAAGAAAACTAATTTCAACGGACGAAAATATAGGCGAAATCGCTCTCGACTGCGGCTTTACTTCGCAAACGCACTTTTCGAATACTTTCCGTAAACACCTTAAATTAAGCCCGAAAGAATATCGCGAAATTTACAAAGAAAAAGATTAGAAATTTAAAAAAGCGCGGGAAAAGCGCGTCCCCATTAGGGATTTTTTAGTACATTGTAAAAGGGTAGCAAATTTTGCTACCCTTTGTCTTTTTTGCTTTGCAAAAACACACGACATTGCTTGCAAAGTATAGTGTGCTATACTTCAATTTTTTATATTGAGTTTTTAGTGAAGTGATATTGTTTGCTTTGCAAACAGTTATATTTTCAGAACAAGTCTAAAAGTTATATTTCGACTTTCAGCCGAAGTTATATTATATTTGCCTTAACTTCTCTCGAAGAGAGAAATAACACTTTGCTGAAAGCAAAATATAACTGCGTTAGCAATATAACTTGCCGTAGGGCAAATATAGTTGCGGCGTAGCGATAAATCCCTATCGCTACGCCGCTAAACCCGCGCTTTTTTATAATTTCGTATTAAAATTTATCCGTTATTTCTTTACTTAAAGGAAAATCTCTCACTCCCCTTTGAGTGCATTTATACGCCGCTACGGCTGACGCGAATCCGCAACATTCTTTAACGCTTTTTCCTTGCAGATACGCCACTATAAACGCGCCGTGAAAAGTATCGCCCGCGCCGTTCGTGTCCACGGCGTTTACTTTTAAGCCGTCGTATTTACACTGTTCGCCGCTTTCGTTGAAATACAAGCCGCCGCGGCTTCCGTCGGTCACGACGAATACTTCCGGGCGATATTTTTCATAAACCTTTTTCGCCGCGACGGCAACGTCTTTTTCACCCGTCAGACCGATAACGAATTCTGCCGACGGAATGAGTATGTCCGTCAAAGGCAGTAACTTTTCTATTCCGCTATACAATCCGCCTGCGTCAAGGCTTACTTTTACCCCGTTTTTTGCGGCGATTTCCGCTCCGCGAACGGCGCATTCGAGATAGTTTCCGTCAAGATGCAGTAAGTCGGAACGAATTATTTTTTCGGTTTTAAGAAGACTCGGATCGTCCGGAACGCCGCCGCGGTCGAAAAGAACGGTTCTCGTTCCGTTTTTTTCGGAAAGAATTATATACGACGTAAAAGATTTTGCATTTTTTATCTTTACCGCGTCGGAAACGTCAACGCCGTATTTAATAAAATCCGAAAGAAGATAGTCCGCGGCGTTATCGTCGCCGAAAAGCCCCGTTACGGCGCAATCCGCTCCGAGTTTACTTGCTATAACGAGCGCGTTGCCGACCGGTCCGCCGCCCGACGAAAACACTTCTTCCGCTTTGTTTTTGGTATCTTCGGCGGGATATTCGTCGCATACGAGAAGAGTATCGTAAACGCACGCCCCGAGTCCCGTTATTTTCATATTTTTCTCTCCGCTCCCAGAAGTTCTATTTTGCTTTCGGCAAACTTTTTAACCGCTTCTATAGGTCCTGCCATAAACAGGTCTATGGCAACTTTATTTCTGTCGGTCGAGAATATTTCGTCTAAGAAAGAATAGCACAAATCCGTTCCGAAATTAACCTTTTTTATCCCCGCTTCTATCGCCGCTTTTATCTGATCGTCGGGAACGCCGCTTCCGCCGTGCAGAACGAGATAGGCGTCGGTTAAAGCCTTTATCTCTTTTATTCTTTCTATCGCAAGAACGGGCGCTTTTTTATATCTGCCGTGCGCCGTGCCTACCGCTATCGCAAGCGCGGTTACCCCCGTTTCTTCAACGAATTTTTTCGCTTCGTCGGGGTCGGTGTAGTCTTCCGACACGCCGTCCGCCGCCTTGCCTATCGCGCCGAGTTCGCCTTCGACGCCGATTCCCGAAACGGAACATTTTTCAACCGCTTTACGGGTGTTTTCAACGTTTTCTTTATAGTTTAATTTAGAAAAATCGACCATTATCCCCGTCGCGCCGTTTTCTAGCGCCTTTTCCATAGCGTAAAAACCCGAGCCGTGATCGAGATGCATACAAACGGGTACGAAAGATTTTTCAGCCGCCGCTTTTATTACGGGCGCAAGGTAATCGGAACACCCCGTTTCTGCAAGCCTTGAATAAAACTGCATTATTACGGGCGAACGCTTTTCTTCCGCAGCCTTTATAACGCCCATCACCGTTTCCATATTGTAAACGTTGAAAGCAGGCACGGCAAAATCTTTTTTTTCCGTAAGATTTAAAATATCCTGTAAATTTACCAGCATTTTATAACTCCTTGACAATACCGTAATCGGCATTGTCGAATATTTTTTCTTTTTTGTCTTTATTTACCGCGATAACGGTTTTTGCGTTTTCTATCCCCACGAGATGCTGAATCGCGCCGCTTATGCCGAAAGCGACGTAAACGTCGGGGGAGATTATTTTTCCCGTTAACCCTACTTGCGTTTCGTAAGGCATCAGTCCGCAATCCACTATCTTTCTCGACGCAACGACTTCCGCGCCGAATTTTTCCGCAAGTTTTTTTATCTTAATAATATTATTTTTTGCCCCGTAACCTATTCCGAAAACTATTTTACCGCTTCTTTCGCCCGCTCTCACGGTCGCGGCGGTTATTTTGCTTTCGCTTATAATTTCGGCGTAAGTATTGCCCGAAAGCGCGGGGCGCGTCATCACGAGTTTTCCGTTTTCCACTCTCAGCGCGGTGCAGTCGGCGCATAGGCCTATTCCGAGTTTTGCCGCCGTCATAGGCGCTATAACGCGGTAATCCGAAGTTGATGGCATAAGCAAAATATCGGGGTTTCCGCTTTTTATGAATTTTGCCGCAGAAAAAGCCTTTTCTTTAAAATCAAAGTTATCGCTTTCGTCGATTTTAACGGACTTTTCCGCGATTTTTTCGGCAATTTCTTTTAAATCGTTACCCGCGTAAAAACAAAGCGGCAATTTCTTTTCGCATTTTGTAACGGGTGAAATTACGGCGCCCTTTTTTGCGGCGGCAGACGTTATAACTTTTTCTAAATCGTTAAAATCTATAAACCTGCAACTTCTCGTCTTTTTTTCACGTTCGTAAGTTTTAATAACTTTCGTGGGAGAGCCTTTGTACCCCGTTTCGTCTTCTTTAAATTCAAGAACGGAATTATCTATTACCTTTATCGGGCGCGGCTTGGAAAAAATACTCGCGTATCTCAGCGTTTTTATGCGCTCGACGCTCATTATCGTTTTTCCTTTTACCTGCATGACTCCGAAACGCGTTACGGGGGCAACGAGTGAAAATCCGATAACGTAAGGAATAAAATCGTAACCTGATAAAACCGAAAGTTCGGGCGGCACCTGCGCGGTATCGCCGTTTAAACTCTGCCTGCCGCAAAGAACGTAATCAAAATCGTAAAACGACAGGGTTTTTGCAAGAATTTTCGCAGTTACGAGCGTATCTGCGCCCGCAAAAAACTTATCGGTAATCAACACCGCGTCCGCTCCGAGCCGCGTAAAATAAGACAGTTTTTCTTTTACGCTTTCGGGGGCGAGAGTGAAAACGGTAACTTCGGCGTCCGAAGAAAGAGCGCATTCCAGCGCGCTTTCGTCGAACGGACTTATTTCGCCGTTATAAAATTTTACAAGCACCGCGATCTTAGTCACAGTAAACACTCTCGAGAGCCTTTTCTATTTTCTTGTATTTTTTAAAAAGTTCCGCGTAAACCTTATGATTTTCTTCATTCGGATACACCTTTCCCGAAATTTCGGAGCATTTTTCGAGAGCGTCTTTTTCGTCTTTGAAAAACCCTGCGGCAATCCCCGCAAGCATAGCCGAACCGAAAGAACTGTCGTTATTTTCGGTAAGAGTCAATTCCACGTTCAGAGCGTCTGCAAGAATCTGCGACCACAACGCGCTTTTTGCCCCGCCGCCGATCAGAAACGCCGAAGTGATGAAAATGCCTTTGCTTTCAAGGTATTTTTTGCAATCGAGCATAGAAAACGCAACGCCTTCGAGAACAGCCCGTATAAAATGAACTTTCCCGTGCGCTCCGCTTATTCCGACGAAACTTCCTTTAAGCAAAGGATTACCGTAAGGGGTTAATTCCCCGCTTAAATACGGATGAAAAATCAGACCTTCCGCGCCTGCGGGGATTTTGCCTGCTTCTTCGTCGAACTCTTTATAATCGCCGCCGAACGAATCGCGGAACCACCTTAAAGAAGCCGCGCAGGATTTAGTTGCGGTGCCGGGATAATAAAGCCCGTTTATCACGTGCGAATAATTTATTAAGTTTTTATCCGCAACGATTTTATCCGAAACCACGCAAATTCTTCCAGCGGTTGCAAGTTTTACGGTCGCATCGCCCTTTTTTATCGCGCCCGCGGCAAAAACTTCGGCCGCGGTATCCGTAGTGCCGCAAATTATCTTTGCTTCGGCGTTTATGCCGAGTTTTTTCGCCGTTTCGGGCAAAATTGCGGAAACGACCGTTTTCGGAGTCACGACGCGCGGCAGATAACTTTCGTCTATTCCCAAAAGATTTAAGTATTTTTCAGACCATTCCATTTTATCGAAGTCGAAAAACATACTTCCTTCCGCTTCGATATAATCGGTGACGAAATCCCCCGTGAAAAAATGCCTTACGAAATCCTTGGCAAAAGTTATCTTTCTGACCTTTTTCCATACGAGCGGCTCTTCGTTTTTTATGCGCAGAAGAGCGGGGAGCGTCCATACGGTATCCGCTTCGTGTTTGAACCTGCGAAAAATATCATCGCCGAAATTTTCAGAAAGATATTCTTTTTCTTTAACAGAACGGGTATCCGTCCAGTATACGGAATTTCTGACGGGTCTGAAATCTTCGTCCAACAAAACCGCAGTGTGCGTTGCCGCGTCGAAAGAAATACATTCGATATCGTTTCCCGACACGCCGGACGATAAAATAACGTTTTTTATATTGTAAACGGTTGCGTCGTACCAGTCGTAAGGATTTTGCTCCCTGCCGTCGCCGCCGACGCATAAAGTAGCGTATTCTTTGGAAGATACCGCCGCTATTTTTCCGTCTTTATCCATAAGCGTCGCCTTGCTCGCGCCGCCGCCGAAATCTATACCGAGAACGTATTTCATACTCACTTGTTATTTATCCATTTATGACTTTCTTCTACCGTGGAAAACAATCCGCGCGGATTTCCCGCCATTATCCATAAACAATAGTTTTTATAGCCGGGGGCGACCGAAAACGGATGATACCCTTTCGGAATTTCCACGAGTTCGCCGCTTTTTACCTTATACGCTTCGTTTATCGAGCCGTCTGCCGAATACACCGCCTGAAAGCCGAACCCTTGCGGCTTATCGAATTCATAATAGTATATTTCGTCCGAAAACCCTTCCGTCGGCATATTTTCCACGTCGTGCTTGTGCGGCGGAAAACTTGCCCAGTTGCCGTCGTTCACCCAGAACTCTCCGACGTAAATACGCTGCGCTTCTATATTTTCAGCCACGTTGAACGCCGCCATTCTCGTAAACGAACCGTTGCCGAGTTCTTTAGTCTTTATATCCGCAGTTCTCGCAACCTGCGGTTTATAATACTTTGCGGCGGGAGATTTGCCGATAATCATTTTCGCTTCTCCGCCGACCGCGGTAATCTTAAAATCCGTGTCTTTACCGACGTATACCGCTTCGCCAACGCCGTCGAAAACCGTTTTTCTTATTCCGACGCAATCGAAACGAAAATCCTTTCCTTCAACGTTTACGGTGCCGTAAAGAACTATAAGAGCGAATTCTTTACCGTTTTCGAAAATCGTAAAACTTTCGTTTTCGCGAAGTTTAAGAACGTCTGCTTCGGCGTACGTCAAAGAAGTGTTTCTGTCCGTCACTACTCTTTGGTAGCCGTATTCGTCTGTACATACTTTTTTTAAATTCATATCGTCACCTTACAGGCTTTTAAGCACTGCCTGTTCCAAAGAAAGAGTTTTTTCGTTATCGGCTTGCACCCGTTTTAACAAAACGTATTCGTCGGGGCTTTCCGTAACTATCGTTTCAAGATTCATTCCGCGCATGTTATTCCATCTGTTTTCGGCAACTTTTCTCATAACTTCCGGCATATATTCGTTCATTATAAGACTGCCCGCAAAAGCCGCGTCTTTTCCGCTTAACAGCATTTCTTTAACGTTCCCCGCCTTTTTGAGAATTTCGCGGATTATCTCCGTTTCGTTAAGTTCGCGGGCGTAATTGAAATTGTCCTGCGGGGTGTAAACGTTATCCGTTTTCTTTAATTCAAGAACTTTTGAATTTATCAGATTTAACAAAAATTCGTTAAACGATATTATTTCGGCGTTTACGTTTACCCCGCTTTCCTTGTATTCGCGAACGATGAGTTTTAAATCGGCGGGGTCGTAAACCACTACTTTTTTATACCCGTTAAGCATTTCGGCGCATTTTTTCATCTGCGCGAGCGTTTCGGCGGTTTTACCCGTAAGATAAAACAAAGAGTAACCGCTGCTTTCTTCGCTTTCAGAAGAAGTATATTTTACTCCCGCGATATGCAGAAGATCGTTCACGTCTTTTATCGCGTCGGGGTTTTTAAAACGGGTCGTTTCGCCGAAATATAAAAGAACGTCGGTTTTATTTTCATAAAACTTTATGTCGCTTTTTAACCCTTCTTTATAAATATTACCATATTTTTGAAAATTTTCAATAAGTTTTAAGATATATTCCGGCAAAACTCCCGATAAACTCGCTTCCGTTTTGGCTTCTACGGTAAAACTTACGGGGTCCCACCCCGTAACACACTCTCTGACGCATGCTCCGCAAAGGGCGCATTCGTAAAGATTAGGAGCCATTTCCGCAAGGTTTTCCGCTCCCCTGTACACCATCGAAAGCGAAAGCGCGCGGGCGCGGGCGGTATTTCTTTCAAGACCCGTGGCGTTTCCCACGGGGCAAATATGTCTGCACATCCAGCAAAATCTGCAACTGTCTATATTTCTCTTTGATTTTTCGGATAACATAACTTTTTCTCCTTATAACCCTAACTTGAACGGATTCATAATGCCGTTCGGATCGAGCGATTTTTTAATGCCTTCGAAAACCTGCATCGCGGGACCGTACTGCTCTTTCATAAGCCTTCCGAGTTTTATGCCCACGCCGTGATGGTCGTTTACCACGCCGCCGTTCTCTATTGCGGTTCTCACGCCCACTGTCCATATTTTATTATGCAATTTCATCGCTTCTACGGGATCTTCGGGAACGTATTCTTTATCAAGTATAAACCTGTCGTATACCATACAGCCCCATTCGTACCAGTGTGAAAAATGCGCTATGAATTTAACGTGCGGGAAAGTGCTTTCGATTTTATTTTTCATCGCGCGGTAAATTTTTTCGATTTTATCGTACGGCGCGATAGTGTCCATCGTTCCGAACATCTGCGGCAAGTCCATCATATTCCCGGGATAGAAAAAAGTTATTTTTTCTTTCCACCATTTTTCGCCGTACTCGCTGCCGAGATCTTCTGCGCCGTATTTTTTAAAGGTGTTCAGTAAAATTTTTTCTTCCACGTCTACTATTTCTTTTACGCCTTCGTACGCAACGTTCATAAACGCCCCGGGCTTTTCCACTCCCACTATTTTTTTAATGAGCGAAGCCGTTTCGGCGTCGTCGTATAACCGCATTACCGACGGTTTGAATTTCTGAAGAATTTCTTTGCTCGCCTTGAATGCCGACGACATGTCTTTAAACAAAAATCCCCTGAAACGCCTTACTTCGGGCTGTTCGTAAATTCTTATCTGAGCCTTGGTTATAACCCCCAAAGTGCCTTCCGAGCCGATAAAAATCTGATTGAGATCGGGGCCCGCCGCGTGCTTCGGCGCGGTGGAAGTGTTGATTATATCGCCGTTCGGAAGAACTATCTCCATAGACAAAACCATATCGTCGATTTTGCCGTATTTCGTAGACACCACGCCTATTCCCCTGTGCGCCAGAAAACCGCCCACCGTGGAGCAGGTTAAAGAAGACGGATAATGCATTGTTGCGTATCCTTTTTCGTTCGCCGCCCATTCGACGTGCTTGTATATTGCGCCCGTGCCGCATTCTATATACATGCTTTCGGTATTTACTTCGTAAATTTTGTTCATTCTCTTCGTGTCGAGAATAATTCCGCCCGCAACGGGAAGCGCGCCGCCCTGCGTTCCGCCGCCGCCGCCCCAGGTTGTTACGGGTATTTTATAATAATTCGCTATTTTCAAAACTTTTGAAGTTTCTTCCGCGTTGAGCGGTGAAACGACGAAGTCGGCTTCGGGCATTCTTTTTCCCCTGTCCGCCCACATTCTCGACAGCCAGAAATAATCTACGCTGTGCGTAAGTTTGTCTATTTCTTTTTCCGAGCAATTTTCTTCGCCCACGGCGTCTTCTAATTCCGTAAGTATCTGAGTCCTTAAAAATTCGTTCATACTGCCTCTCTTTATTATGAAAATAATTTTTATTTTTTTTATTTCATTTATGATTAAATGATACCATATATAAAAATATTTTTCAACTGTTTTTAGTTGAAAAATGAAAATTATTTTCACTTTTTATCGTTAAGCATGTCCATCGGGAAAAAAGCAGCGGCAGAGAAAATCGAATCGCGCCGCGGGTTAAAAAATTTTCAAACGGGGAAAAGTTCGTTGTTTGACAGTTTTGATAAAAAAAGTTATAATAAAAATATGAAAAACACTTTGCTCGATATAAAAATAGCGTATTCTAAACTCGGGGCGTCTGAAAAAAGAATTGCAGACTATATTCTCAGCCATCCCGAAAAGATGGTTTCGCTGTCGATAAGCGAACTTGCGGATTTATCCGGAAGCAGCGAGCCTACTATTACAAGGTTTTCGCGAAGGCTCGGATTCAGCGGCTTTCAGCAATTAAAAATTTCGATGGCGGGCGCGGAAAGCGGAAGAAACGTTACGGAAGAAATTTCGGTTTCGGACGAGCCGTCAGTCGTTTTCGATAAAGTTGCAAACGATATATATTGCTCTCTCGAAAAAACCAAAAAACTTATAGATAACGACGATTTTAAAAAAGCGTGCGATAAAATAATAAGAGCGGAAAGAATAATAGTTTTCGGACTCGGCAATTCCTCGTCCGTGGCAACCGACGCGGCTCACAAACTTTTACGGCTCGGTTACGACGCCAACGCGTATACCGACAATCACATGCAGGTAATAGCCGCGGCGCATCTGAACGAGAATTGCGTGGTGCTTGCGGTAACGCACAGCGGCAGTTCCAAAGACGTAGTAGACGCGCTTAAAACGGCAAAAAGTTGCGGAGCCGCAACGATAGTTATAACGGACGAGAACAAATCGCCCGTGTATAAATATTCGGATTTCGTGCTGGCAACTTCGTCGGACGAAATAAACTATCGTATACTCGGTCTTACTTCGAGAATAACCCAACTCGCGATCGTGGATACGATGTATTACTACGTTACCTGTCACACCGAAAACTCGGGCGAAAAAATTCAGCAGACGCTGAACGCGCTTTCTTCAAAAAAATATTAGTTATAACGAATAAAATTCCTGACTTTTTAAAGGCGTTTTAAAATTTTGCCGTTTAAAAAAGCCGCGCGGGCATAAAAAAATCCGCCCCGCAACAGATTTAATTGCGGAACGGATTTATAAAAATTAAAATCCGATTGAACGGAAAACCCCGAACGGACAACGCGCGATTATTTCCGCCCGAAATATACGGCGCGTGATTATTACTGCCTTAAACGGGCAACTGTCAATTATTTCTGCCCGACGCGGCGACCGTTAATTTTGCTTTTATCGAAATACCCTATTACTTTGTTTACGTTTTCCACGTAACTGAAGCAATCGGGGTATTTTTTTAATATGTTTTCGAAATCTACGATTTCGTTTTTCGTAACCACGCACATAAGGCAGGGTTTTTCTTTATTCGAATAAGAGCCGTAACCTATAAATCGGGTGGACGTGTGCACGAGATTGTCTGCTATATCTTTTTCAATTTCGCTTACGCTGTCTGAAATAACGAAGAACTTACACGCGGATTCTCCGCCTTTAAGTATTTTATCTCCGATAACGTTGCTTATAAAGTCGCATAACACGCACATGCAGGCGGGGCTGTAACCGTAAACTTTTTCGCCGTTAATTATTTCGGGAAAAACGAAACACGAAACAATCGCTATCACGGCGTTTATGGCAAAATTGACGTAAAAAAAGTTAAAGCGCGGATTTCTTTTGTTTATGTATTTCGAAATTATATCAACGCCGCCCGTAGACGCGCCTTCTCTGAATAAAAATCCGTACACGAAACCCGTTATAACGCCTTCAATAACGACGGGATATATCGTATTGTTCCCGCCTGAAACGTATCTTAAAGAATTGCTTACGAATTTATCGCACAGCGCGTAAAACACCATATAAGAAAAAGTGTACAAACAGGTTGTAAAAGCGAATTTTTTTCCTATGCAGCACAAAGCGAAAATACAAAGCGGCACGTTGAGAACGAGTTGCCAGTAGTTTACTTTCCAGCCTATTATGCGTTCTAACAGTATAGACACGCCTTCTATTCCCGCCGAAGCAAAATCGTTCGGAGTTACGAACGCCCAGCAGCCTGCCGCCGCAATCGCGCCGAAAATAACGGGAAATATTAAATCTTTTACTCCTAATTTACTCTTTGACATATAATTCACCCGCGCTTTTTTCCGTTCGGAGCCGCAAAGAGATTGCCCGACCGAACGGTAAAACTTACTAACGGTTAAATTATAATATTTTCTTCGCCGTTTTGCAACGATTTTTGAAAAGAAAAAATTATTACGCCCGCCTTTTGTGTCGCTATTACTGCCCCGGCATAAGCGCGGCTTTATTCGCCGTTAAGCGCACCGCAATCGTTTATTTCTTTTATTTTCACGATATCGTTTTTGTAAAACGAAATCAATGAACCCGTAAGTTTTGTTCCCGTAAGACTCGCGCCGCTTAAAACGGGATAATTATGCGGTTGAATATCTTTATCGGACGGCTCGTTATAGCCGCGCTTATGCGTATGACCGCAAACCATAAGCGCGGGAGCGATACCGTTTAAGTATTCCGCCCACCTGCCGTAAAGTTTTCTTTCTATGTCGAACTCGTCGAACATACTGTCGCGAAGCATGAAACTCACGTGGCAGAAAACTACGTTTATTTCTTTTCCCGCGTTCAGTATCTTTTTTAAAAACTTGCTTTCTTTAAGTCTGTATCCGTGAAAATTATTCGCGCCGCCGTAAACGTAAAAATCGTCGTTTTTATCTTCGCCGCAATCGAGAACGACGCCGTTAAGCCATTTATACGAAAAAGCGAAATACCCTTTTTCTCCGTCCGTTCCCGAATATTTAAACAGTTCTTCGGCATATCCGCCGCGGGCGTCGTGATTGCCCCTGCAATAAACAGCGGGAATTTCTCCGCCCGTCAGACCGCTCATGAATTCGCAGAATCTTATCGCGTCGTTTCTGTTTTCTATTTCTCCGAGATCTCCGCCGAAAACGATAAGAGAAATATCCTTTTCTTTCGCGGCAGCCTTGATTATTTCGGTTGCCTGAGCGTAATCGTTATGAACGTCTGCAATATACGCGGCGTTTATTTCGCTTCCGCCGCCCGCGCGGTTTTTAAGACGGTAAGAAAACCTTTCTTCGTTTTCAAACTCGGTGTCGTACGCGGCTTTTTTTATAAAACGCCTTACGAAAAGCGTATATCCGCCCGCTTTTTCGAGTAAGTTTTGTTTTACGTAAAACGAATGACAATAATCTGAACGCATTATGCCCGTTCCGTCGTCGGCGTACCTTTTGCCGCCGACTTCGAGCGAACATATAAACTTATCGTCCGCCGCCACCGTTATTCTGTAAAAATCATTGACTACGTAAACGCAGGGAAATATTTTCATACGTTTTTCTCCTTATTTTTGTCGATTACGGGAAATATCGTAACGTCGCGGCGCGGTCTCGTTTTCCATTTGCCGCCCGTAAAGTCGGGTATCTCCTGCGGCGCGCCCCCTTCTTTTATCGATTTTTCGCTCAATGCGGTAATACTCATCCAGGTTGCCGCGTCGTATACGTCGATAGGCAGTTCTTCTCCGTTTTTAATCGCTTTGAAAAACGCCTTGAACATAAGATAGTCCATGCCGCCGTGTCCGAGTTGACGCTCTTCGTCGGTAATATCTCTCCATTCCGCAACCTGATACTCTGAATACTTTTCCGCGCTGTTAAGATACTTTTCTATCGCCTTTTCCGGCTCGAAAAATTCGTGAGAATCGCACTCTCCGTCAACGAAAACCATATTCGCTTCCTGGTTGCACATTCCTTTCGTTCCGCGAACGGTGAATTCGCGTGAATAATATTTCGGCAAAGTAGTGTCGAGAGTCAACGTAATCGTTTCGCCGTTTTCGCATATTATGCCCGTGCTTATTATATCGCCTTGCATAAACCGTCTGTCTATCAAAGACTTATCGGGATTTTTTTCGCTTTTTTCGAATTCTTCGAGCCCTGCGGATTTGCTCGATATGGACACAAGACTTTTAAGCCTGTTGCCCCTGTTAACGTCGAGTATTTTCGCAATCGGGCCTAATTCGTGAGTAGGATAATTGTCGCAATTTCTTGTGAGATAATTTCTGAGCCGATAATGCCTGTTTACTATTCCGCCGAGAACTTCGTCGCGAAGGTCGTGACTGTACGCGCCGTGACAATGCACTATTTCTCCCAGAACGCCGTTTCTGCAAAGCGAAGTCGCAAGCAGTTCGAACCTGTCCCAGCAACAGTTTTCCATCATCATTATCGGGGTTTTGGTGCGTTCGTAACACTCAACGAGTTTAAAGCAGTCTTCAACGTTATACGCGCCGCCCACTTCGAGCGCGACTATTTTACCTTTTTCCATCGCCTTGACGGCAATTTCGATATGCGCTTCCCACGCGGTACTTATAAGAACCACGTCAATTTCGTCGTCGTTTAAAAGATCTCTGTAATCGGTATACTTTTTCGGAGTTACGCCGGTGCGATTGAAAATTCTTTCAGCCGCCCCGTCCACTCTGTCTGCGTAAAGATCGCACAACGCGACTATCTGCGCTTCTTCGCACGCCATAATCGTGCCGGTAAGCACGTACCCTCTCTGACCGAGCCCTATAATGCCAACTTTAATTTTTTCGTCTGTAAATTTTTTCTTGCAAGCCATCTGAAAGACCTTTCCTTATTTATTTTGAACTTGGTTTCGCACTAAAATTATATCACCCGAAAAAACTCCGTTCAATTGTTTTATTTATCAAAGGACTGAACTTTTTTACCATTTTTATTGCGTTTGATTGACTTAAAAAATGCAATAATATATACTTTTAATATGGATAGCAGGAAATATTTTATCGAAAACCCCGAAGATTTCAGGTTTTTTCTTAACCGCCCCGAAGATGATTTTTACGTACACGTTATAGGGTATCATAATCTGTGTATTATCCCCGCGCAAAAATTTTTGAGAATGCAGGAATGCAAAACGATGCATTTCGTTCTTGCGGGAGAAGGAACGCTTATACTCGAAGGCAAAAAATATCACGTGGAAAAAAACGACGTGTTTTACGTAGACGATAAAAGCACTTTTGCGTATTATCCGTGCGAAGAAAACCCGTGGGAATACGTGTTTTTCGAGTTTTACGGAAAACTTGCGAATTCGTATCTTGAAACTGCGGGGCTTTCCACGAAAAATCCCGTAATAAAACTTAAGAACGCGCAGGAGATAGAATCTATGCTTGCCCAGACTTTCCTGAGCGAACAGACTTCTTATTTCTGCGCGGCGGCAATATTTCTGAAAATTTTAGACCTTGCGACGCCGAAAAAGGCTTCCGATAAAAAGCCGCCGCAAAGCGTGTTTATCGAAGAACTTAAATCGTATATAAAAATCAAATATCTCGACCCCGATTTTTCGATTGAAAATTTATGCAAAACCAAATTTATTTCTCATTCTCATCTTTGCAGAATTTTCAAAGAAAAAGAAAATATGCCCGTCGTTTCTTACGTAAAAAAAATGCGGCTCGAATATGCCGCGTCGCTGCTTAAAAACACCGATTATTCTCTCAAAAAAGTATGCGTTATGTCGGGATTCAAAGAATACGAATATTTTTTCCGCGCCTTTAAAAAGCATTTCGGCGTAACTCCCACGGAATATAAAAACGATAAAGCCGCCGCCGAATAATAAAAAATAAACGCCCGAACTCTTTCGTCCGCTCCCCTTGATTGCGGGGCGCGCATAAAAGCCGTTAGGGCGTTTATTTTTTTATTAGGGATTCCATTCGTCATCACTAATTACCGTAAAGGCGTCTTTTTCGCCATTTTTCGCGACCGTTCGGGCGCAGTACGTCCAGTACAGCAACCCTCACGTTCGTAAAAAATTATCAAAAAATGCGCTCTTTTCGGTGCGAAGCATTTTTGCGAATGAGAAACCGACCGCATTGCGGCTCGTTTAGGCAAGGCAAACGCCCGAAGTTGTACTTGGCGTACTACGAGCGGCGTTTAACGCCGCATAAATCGGTTTATCACCGCAAAAATAATTAGTGATGACAAATGGAATCCCTAGCGATGACTATATTTAAAGTTTTTTACCCATGGCAACGCCTTCGTAATCGTCGAGAAAAAACTCCGCGCGTTTATTCATTAAAATTCCCACTTCGTCGTTTTTATACGACAGCGTTATAAACAAATTTCCGAGATTAGTATCCGCTATATAAAGCCTTATAAGCAATTTTTTTTCTTCTACCCATTCGCCGCAGGCGTAATAATCGAACTTTCTTAAAGAAGGCGCCGAAACCTGCATATCGTAATACTCTTCTTCGGGGAAAAGACCTTTTTTATAAGAATTCAGCCCGAACGAAACGGATTTTTCGCCCCTTGCGTTTTTGTAATAAAGAGTTCCGTAACCGTTATAAAATTCAATTTTTATCCACTCGATACGCATAGGATTATCTTTGAGAATATACTTTTCGCCGTCGACGATTTTATAATAATCCGTTTTTACGTCGGGTTTTATCATAGGAAGCGAAAAATCATCGAGCGCGGCTTTCAGTTTTTTATAAGCATTGCCCGCCGCGGTCGGTTTTCCCGCGTTTTTATAAATAACGCTTGCCCATTCATACAAAAATTCCCCGCAAAAGTCTTCCGTTTTTACCTGAGTATCGCCTAAAACGACAACTATCATATCTTTTTTCGGAAAGCAGAAAACGTATTGCGAACCCATTCCGTAAGTAGAAAACCCTTCGTCGGTTATCCAGAACTGATAGCCGTATCCCGCCGCTCTTCTCGGCGTGTAATCGTTGTTTACGTAATTTGCTATTCTTATTCCCGTAGCCTTTTCGATATAATCGCGCGGTAAAAGAGTTTTTCCGTTATGGCAACCTTTATCGAGAAGCAAAAGTCCCGTTCTTAAAAGATCGCGCGCAGTCATTATAACTCCGCTCGCTCCCCAGGCGTAACCGTCGGGCGATTTTACGCATTTAACGGGACCTACGCCGATCTCGTCGAATTCGGGTCTTAAATAATCTATAAACGTCTTTCCCGTGAGTTTTTCCACAAGCACTCCGAGAAGAAACGAAGCCGACGAATTGTAATCGAAAATCGTACCCGAAGGCTTAACGCCCTTCGCTTTGAAAAAACTTTCCGCCCAGCCCGCGTTTTTTACTTCGGAATAAGAATCAGTAAGATGCGGAACCGCCATTTTAAGCATATCTTCTATCGTCGTTTCGCCGACGAGCGGATCGACGCCGTCGGCGGTAAATTCGGGAAAATAATCGCAGATTTTGTCGTTTAACCCGATTTTTCCTTCTTTATATAATTTCCCCACGGCAAGCGAAACTATAGACTTGCTCGTAGAGTAAAGCCTATGCATGAAATCGGCGTTAAAAACGGGTTTTGCGTACGCTTCCGCGACGATATTGCCCCGTCTTGCGACGATAAAAGAGTGGATATTCATTTTATATGCGTTTATTTTTTCAATAAAACCGAGTATGTCTTCCGAAAAGACGCCTTCGCTTTCCGGCGGAACCGTTTTAAGATTATACAATACTACTCTCTCTCCTTAAAAAGATTACTGCAAGCGCGGATATACCGCATTTTGAAAAGCGACCGAAAAGGTCGCTTTATTTTTCAGTAAGGCATCACGTAAACGGCGTGACCCGCGGCAAGATTAAACGTAACTTTGCCTTTTGAAAGCGGCATCAACCGTCTTTCGCCTTTATACCACACCGCAACCGCTTTGTATTTACTTGAAAACTCCATGGTCGCAGTGAGAGAAACGTCGCTGAATTTTGCGTTGGACGGCGCTTGCGGATTCATAAGCATATACATATAGTTGTTCTTTTCGCCGTCTTTAAGTTCCGTAACCATCGCCATTTGCGAAGTTCCCGCCGAAACGCCTTTTAATACGGCGAATTTATCCTGCTCTTCGTCGTTAGCAAAAGCGCCAGATAAAAATACCGTGGAATAAGAAGTAGGCTTCGTGTAGTAATATCTCATTCCCTGATATTCAAAATTCAGCAGCACGGGCGCGAACGCCTGCATTTCGGAATGGATTTTTTGCATTATATAGTAAAGTTCCGTAAGTTCGCCGTCGTGAGTAACGTAAGCGGAGCCGTCGAAAAACTCGTTGTCCACGCTGTTTTGCTGTTTTGCCCAGTACGTGAACGAAGCGAACGCTTTTATTCCGAATCCCATATACGCGTTCATCTGCCAGTACATTTCGCTGCGGTCCGGCGCTTTGAGATAAACCTGCTCTCTCGACATTTTTCCCATGCCCATAGTTTGCGCTACCGCGTCGAGCGTGCATCCGTATTTTTTCGCTACTCTGTTCAGAATTCTGAGATTGCGAAGATGCGTGTCGAGAAGATAATATCCCGTGGCGACGCCGGATTTGGTATTCTGCCTTATAGGATAAGAGTCCATACAAATTCTGTCGCACCCCGACCATTCGCAGAATTGTTCGAGATAAAGTTCGTATTGCGCGTATACGTCAAGGTCTTTATATTCCCCTTCGGGGTCCTGAAACCTGCCGCTCGAAGCGGTTGAGTCAAGCGGAAGAAGGTTTAACTGAACGTAAATACCGTCGAGAGCCGCTTCGCACGCCCTGTACATTTTTGCCGCTTGCGGAAGTTGATCGTAAAAGGGTTCGTCTACGAGCATAACTCCGAAAAAAGCGGGGTGATCTTTATAATCGGCAAGACAATTTCTCACAAATTCCACGAGTTCTTCGTCGGTTGCAAATCTTGCTCCTTCGCCGACGATAGGCGTCGTTTGTTCCGAAAGGGCTTCTATTCTCGAATCGAACACTATAACGCGTTCTATACCCGCTTCGTAAGCCCTGTCCATAGTTCTTTTTAAAATACTGTTTTCAAAGCCTTCGCCCCTGTACGGCTCGTTGCCCTGAAGAAGCAAGGTGTTAAGCCCCGCGGCTTTATACTCTGCGTAACGCTCGGTAGTGCGAAAATCCTGCCCGCTGTTATGCTGTTCGTCGTCGCGCCACCAGGTTCCGTCGGTAGGACCGGTATAGCCGTAAGTTATAAACTCTCCGCTTGCTTTCGAATAATCGGGCGCGCCCGATAAATCGACTTTCGCGCAACCCGAAAGGCACGCGCTCGCAAGCACGGCTGCGGAAAGCAGAACGGCAAACTTTTTCTTGATATTTTTCATATTTTTCTCCTGTTACTTTGCGATAATGAAAATACCGTCGCCGCTCGCAAGCGATAACTTACCGTCTTTAAGTTCGTTGCCGTGCGGATATTTGAGCGAAAACGTGTTTTTGATTTTCAAAGCGTTCGTTTTAACCGATAATTCCGAAATTCCGCCGTAATTTCCGCGCGGATCGTTGGCGTTGAAAAGACAGATTACTTTATCGCCCGTAGGCTTATGGCAGAGAACGGTTATAACCACGCTCGTTTTGCCGTCGCCCGATATTTCGATATATTCCGACAAATCGTTTTTAATCATCGGTTCAAGATGCGATTCGGTGTTTTTCAGGTCTGTATAATACGACGACGTTTCGTATTCGCAATCGAGAAGATAATCGCTTATTTCGCCTAATTCTCCATGAATTTTCTGCATGGCGAAATAAAGGGGGGTTTTTCTGCCGTCCTGCGTCATAAATGAAGTTCCGTCTACGAAATATTCGAGTTCGCTGTTACGCTGTTTCCGCCAGTAAGTAAAATACGCTATGCTCTTTATTCCGAACGCAAGCACGCAGTTCACCTGCCAGCGCATTTCCGCTTCGTTAGGCGCGCGATACACGATTTTATCGTGCGCGTAAAACGCCTGCGTCTGACAAACGAAGTTGAACGTAAGATTTCTTTTTTTCACTTCTTCGGCAGCAATCTGCAATCCGAGCAGATGTTCGCGCCGTATAAAATACCCGTCTTTCGGTTCGAGACGCATGGGGTAAGAATCGTACATAAGATGATCCGCGCCCGTTTCGTCAAGATAATTTTCAACGTATTTTCTGTACGCTTCGCTTTCGTTTACGCCGTCGTAATTT
Source organism: uncultured Clostridia bacterium (assembly GCA_934248055.1). Lineage (GTDB taxonomy): Bacteria > Bacillota > Clostridia > Christensenellales > Borkfalkiaceae > HGM11412. The sequence continues at coordinate 48,954 of CAKQKI010000009.1, forward strand.
TCAACGAACAACTCGCCGTGCCCAGGATAATAAGGTAAAATATTGCACTGAATATAAATTTCGGGATCGACCTTTTTAACGGCTCTTATAACGGCGGCAACGGACGGAATCTGAAACCATCTCGGCTCGTCTACGAGCATTATGCCTATGAACGCGGGGTGTTTTTTGTAATCTTTTACACAAAAACGGATAAAATCTTCGAGTTCGCCGTTCGTTTTAAAACGCTTGCCTTCTCCAACTATTCCGCCGCGGACGGCGGAACAGTCGAAAATACGCTTGTCGTAAATAATAATTTGTTTTATTCCCGCTTTGCAGGCGGCGTCCATATTTTTTTTGGTCTGACTCGTTTCCCACGTTTCGCCGTAATACGGATCGTTTCCTTCGAGCATAAGCACGTTAAAACCGCTTTCGAGATAATATCTGTAATGCTCTTCCGTTCTGAAATCCACGTTCTGCGTGAATATCCGATTGTTTAAAAAATACGTTCCGTCGGTATTCGACGAATATCCGTAAAGCATAAATTGTTTTTTCATCCGAACTATTCCTTTAAGTTTTTTACGCTCTCTTTACGTTATACGAGAACGTTATCTGTTTTCCGTAGAAATCGCCTGCACCGTAAACTACCGCGTATCTTCCGTCGAGAGAAGACAAATAATGCGTTATGGTTTTTTCCACCGCGCAAATCTGAGTTTCAACGCCTTCGCTAACCGTGTGCAGCGATACTTTTATCGTTATCTGACCTTCGTTTGCGGCAATCGTGGTTATTCTGTAAACGTAATTCACGCCGTCTTCGAGCATATCTATTCCGAAAAGCGAAGTGTTTCCCGTATTGCTCGTATCTACCGCAAGATCCTTATTTTTACCGAGTTGGGGGTGATAATTGTAATTTTCAAACCCCGGGAGAGTTCTGTACGCTTCCTGACTGCCCGCGTCCGCAAGGAACGGTCCGGTAAAATAAAGCCTTTTACTGAAAGTTTCCGTGCCGTGACCCGAAGTCTGAAGGAATATTCCCGTATTTTCCGTGCCGCCGCCTATCGGGTTTACGCCGTTTTTATTCGCAAAAAGCGCAACGTTGGGTATATTCTTACCCGTGAACGAGAATTCGAGCGTATCGCCCGTTTTATATTCTCCGAGCCCGCTGAAATCGTAACTTCCGTTGTATCCCAAAGAGCCGTCGGGCTTTCTTTCGTTGATCGTGGCGGAGTTGAGAGAAAGCGTTCCCTTGGTAACCGTTATATCGTAATCGGGTTTTAAAACGTAGCCGAACGAAACGTCTTTTCCGTAATGGCTGCCCGCGCCGTAAACCACGGCGTATCTTCCGTCAAGCGAAGAAAGATAATGCGTGATTTCCACCGAAAGAGTTTTTACGATTTCAACCGACGATCCGTCCGTAGCGTAAAGCGCAAGATTTACTTTTACCTTTCCGCTTACGTCGCTTGCGTCGGTCCACACTCTGTAAATATAATTTTTGTTATCTTCAAGATAATTTATCGAGAAAAGCGAAGTGTTTCCCGTATTGCTCGTTTCGGCGTGAAGAGCAATATTTTTACCGAGTTCTGATTTATAAACGTAATTTTCAAGCCCCGCGAGAGTTCTGTACGCTTCCTGACCGCCTGCGTCGAGCAGGAACGGACCGGTTATATAGGTTCTTTTCGAGAACGTTTCGTTATATCCCGAAGTCTGAATAAATATTCCCGTGTTTTCGGTGCCGCCGTCCAACGCGTTTACGCCGTTTTTATTTGCAAAAAGCGCAACGTTCGGAATATTTTTACCTTTGAAACGGAATTCTAAAACGTCGCCCGTTTTGTACTCTCCGAGACCTTTATAATCGTAACTTCCGCCGAATCCCTTAAATACGTTCGTTCCACCCGAGTTTTCGTATTTCTCGTTGATTTTTGCCGCTTTAAGAGTGAGATTGCCGACCGAAGATTCCGCTATTACCGCTTCCACGGTATGCGCTTCGGAATCGAAGTCGAAATCGGTTTGCGCCTGCGCCTTGTAATATACAGTATATTTTCCCGCTTCCGTCGCTTCGGGAATTTCGTTCAGCCATACTTCTCCGTCAAGCGAATACGCCATTTCAAAATAATCGCTTGCCGTACCCGCCGTAACGAGTTTTACGTTTTCTCCGCTGTATATAAGATTTTCGACCGCCGCGGGAGCGACTACAACTTCGCCCGTGCGGGCAACCTTATTAAGATACAGCGCTTTAAGACTTTCTCTATGCTCCGTTTCTTTTTTATACGCTTCTCTCGCGACCTGCTCCATACTTCTCACGTTATCGTCGTAACCTGCGAATTTATAGTGCGTTTCGCCGTTTACGGTATACCTGATATACCCGACGCCTACGTAACCGCGCGTAAGGTTTTGGTCTTTCATATTTACCGCCGAGCCGTAAAAATAGGCTTTTCCGTCGGGTTTTACAAGCATTTTGTCGCCTTCGGCGCAAATAATTCTTTTCATCGAAGAAAGATTCGGATTTTCAACGTTGAATATCGGATTGCCGCTTTCGTCTTTTCCCGTCTGCCAGAAATACTTCGCGTTTTCGCCGATAAGATTGTTTTCGTCGGCGATTTCGTAACCCGAAACGTTATAATCCGCAGCCGCTATAAAAACTCCGAATTTTATGTCCGAATAAGTTTTATCCGCGCCCGTATTTCCGATAAGCGATTCGTATTCGGAAGAATTCATAAAAAACGAAAATCTTATTCCGCAACCGTCCGAAGTAACTCCGTCCGTCAGTCTTACCGAAGCGCCGTTTACCATTTTAAGTTCCGTTACGTTTTCTACCGTGAACGGAGAATCCGCTCTGATAGTTTTTAAGTTCAAGCCGAAAGATACGCACAACGCCGCACAAACGGCGGAAACAAATAATAAAATTTTCTTTTTCATTTCAGCCACCCCGCATCCCATTCTATATCGTCGGAAGTTAAATCATACCCCCCCCCAGACTGAGTCAGCACGTCGTCAAAACCTGACTTTTCCCAAAATATTTCGGGCTCTTCATAATGTTTTTTCATCGTTAATCTCCTTATTTTTATATTTAAGCCTTTTTCACGTTATATGAAAAACTTATCTGCTTTCCGTAGAAATCGCCTGCGCCGTAAACCACCGCGTATCTTCCTTCGAGCGAAGAAAGGCGATGAACTATTTCTTTAGAGAACGCGGCGACTTCTTCCGCAGTCTTACCGTCGGTAGTATAAAGCGTCGCTTTTATTACTACTTTTCCGTCGCCGCTTCCTTCTTCGGTAGAAATTCTGAAAATATATTTCTTATCCGTTTCGAGTTCGTTTATGGCAAAAGGCGACGTTTTGCCGACTCCGCTTATGTCTACGCCGAGTTCCATATTCTTGCCGAGTTCGGGTTTATAAGCGTAACTTTCAAGCCCCACGAGTGTTCTGTACGGTTCCTGACTGCCCGCGTCGAGAAGGAAAGGACCCGTTATATACGTTCTTTTAACGAAAGTTTCCGTGCCGTGACCCGAAGTCTGAATGAATATTCCCGTATTTTCCGTGCCGCCGCCTATCGGATTCACACCGTTTTTATTAGCGAAAAGCGCAACGTTGGGAATGTTTTTACCTTTGAAGCGGAATTCTAAAACGTCACCCACTTTATACGAGCCGAGTCCTGAATACGAATATTTTCCGCTAAATCCCGTAAGAACGCCGCCTTCTTTGATTTCGTTTATCTCAGCCGCGGAAAGAGTAATCGCGTCGGGATCGTATTCGGTTTCGTAAGGGTATTCCGTTATGTCGCCGAAAACCGAGAAGGAAAATTCGATATTCTGATGAATCGAGCCGAAAAACGCTATTTTCTGCGATTTGAAATTAACGGTGTCGTAATTTCTCGGAACGGACTTCGTCGCTTCTTCGATAAGAACGGGAGTTCCGTCGCTCATATCGTAAAGAGCGTATTTAAAAGCAAGCGTTTTGAACGCGGGGTCTTTTTCTGCCGAAAGGTCGCTTATTTCAAAACGATAAGACTTTCCTTCTTCCAGAAGATCGTAACCCGCTTTCGCGCTCTTATTGAAATCAGGTGAATCTTTCGGGGCTTGTCCGAAATAAGAAAGACCGTCTATTCTTCCGAAATACGGCGGATAACCGTTGTTTCCGCGGTAAACTCCGCCCGGATCGAGCCTGTCGGGACCGTTCACGATAATTCTTCTGCCGATCGAACCGAATTCGCGGCTCACGTTGCCGTTGCCGATATAAAAACCCGTACCCGAAGCGGTTGCTCCGCCAACGACGTAATCTTTCGGCGAATTATCGAGATAAAGCCCTATCCCGGGCAGATTTTTACCCTTGAAATCGACAGAAACGGTCGCGCCCATTCCGAAGCCGCTGTTTTCGACACCTATATAACCGAGAGTGTCGGAAACGCCGGAATCTTTATCGTCTGAAATCTTGCCTTTTAAAAGAGTCGCCGCGATACCGCCGTTTTCTTTGGCGGCGACGGTTGCCTTATAAGCGTAAACGTTTTCAAACTGTTCCGCCTTCGTTTCTTCTTTCGGAGCGGGCAAAATATTGCGTTCGTCGGAAATATACTGAACGTCTATATTGTTTCTTATATCGCCGTAAATTACGGAATAACCTTTATCGAAGTCGAATTTCGCCTTGTTTTCGCCCGAATAATACACTTCGCCTTCCGCGCCTATCTCGTAAAGTTTTTCTCCTATAACGCAGGACGATTTTTCGTTTTCCGTCGAATACGATAAAACTTTATATATCTCTACGTTTACAAGATAACGCCAGCCGTATCTCGTTTTATTTTCAACCCATTCGTTCGTATCGGTAAGAGAGTATTGCATAAGATAATACCCGTCGTTATCGAAATCCGCCGGTCCGAAATCGTTAAATTTGGGAACGGGCGTTTTAGCCGCGTTGCCGTTAAGCATTTCGGGGAAGAAAAACACCCATTTGTGTCCGCTCGACTCTCTCGCCACAAAACTGAAAAATCCCCCTTTCGTGGTTTTCAGATTGTAAGGATTGTCGCTGCTCTCGTCGGGTTCGACGAAAAACGCAAGTTGCGGAGCGTTTTTCCCTTTGAACACAAGACTTAATTTTTTGCCGTTTCCGAGTTTATCGGCAACCACCGCGTAATTTACGTCGGAAATAGTGCTTGACATTATTTTGAACGTATACGGATCGTTTTCCGAAAAAACAACGCCTTTCGCGGTCTTTATCACTTCGGTCCCGTCGGAAGCGGAGTTGCCTTCGGAAGGGTCTTTTATAACGTTCACCAGAAAATAGTCTTCGGCGTAATTATTTTCCGAAATCGCTCTCACGAAAAACTGATATTCTCCTATTTTTCTGAAAGTAAACGACTCGGCGTTTTCTTCCGTTTCCGCTTCTTCCCACTGAGCCTGAACGGAATCCAGCCCCACGCTTACGCTACGGAAACTTACGCCCGTAATTTTGGTTGCCGCAGTCATGGGAAGCAACGTCATCTGAGCGTTGGAAGCAAGATAGTCGTAAGAACGGGTTACTTCGCCTTCTTCGGGCATATCTATCGTCTGCGCGGTATGCGAAATAATTATGGTAGGGGGATCGGAAATAACCGATATTTTCATTTCGGCAAATTTTGTTTTCCTGCCGCGAGCCACTTCGTAACGCACGGAATGCTCTCCTACCGTTTTCGGATAGAATACCATGTTGTTTCCGCCGAATACTTCGCTTACCACTTTGCCCGAAATAAGGTTATAATACGAAACGGTTACGCTGTATTCGGTACCGTCTACTTTTTTCACGTAATCGTCTAAATCTATACACGCGCTTACGTAAGATTCCGTTTTTACGCCGCTTTTAAATTCGGCTTTAAACTCTTTATCGTCGGTTTTTTTACAACCTATAACCGCAAAGCAAGCCGCAAGCGAGCATATTAAACTTAACGCGATAATCGCCGTTTTTCTTTTAAGATTCATAATTCACCTGTTTAGTCACTGTTTTAATATTTAAAGTTGAGCCGAATGATTTTTACTGCGTTATCAGCCTTTAAGACCGCCCGCGTTTATATTCGTGAGTATGAGTTTTTGCGAACACGCATAAAGCACGAGTATGGGAATCATCGAAATGCATACCACCGCGCTGTACAGCGCGCGGGCGTTGTAGAAATACGATATACTCTTCTCCATAACGAACAATCCGTAAGAAATGGTGGGATAGTCGCGAAGATATATAAGCGAAATCGTGTAGTCGTTCCACACCGTTATGGATTGCTGTATCGCAAGCGCGGCAATACTCGGAAACGCAAGCGGCATTACTATTCTGAACAGAACTATGAGATTGTTCGCTCCGTCGAGTTTAGCGGATTCGCTGTAAATCGGACTTATTCCCCTGAACGTTCCGTAAAGCACGATAAAGGCGAAATCGAAAGCGCCGAACCAGGCTATCCACATAAGCGAAGGATTGTTTATAAAATTAAGTTTAGCAAATAACTTGTAACTTGCCGCGCCCGTTCCCACGATGGGTATCGTCTGAGAGAAAATAACAAGACCGTAAAGGAAGTCGCGTCCGGGGAAGCGAAACCGCGCTACGGCGTACGCCAGAAAAGTGCTTGCAAGTATGTTCACCACTACCTTGACTGCCGTTATCCACAACGAATTGAAAAGCATATCGAGATAGGTATAGTTTTTGTATTTGAAAACCGTAAAAATCTCTTTCCAACTCCGCGTTTGCCACATCGGCCACGTAAAAGGACTCGCGTCGGGATTTACGTAGAGTTCTTCGAATTCTTCAAGCGTCCTGAACGAATTCAGAAAAACCGACATAATGGGGTAAATGTAAATAACCGCCATAAAAGCGAAAAATACGAAAAAGATTACGAAAGTTATTTTTTCCGAAACGGATTTATGAAAAAACTTTCGGGTTTTATATTGAATTCCGCCGATTACGTTCATTTGCGCGCCTCCTTACGTTTCCACCGCGTCGACTAATTTTTCAAGTCCTTTGCGCCCGATCAGAACTATCGGAAGCGTTATAACGGTAATAAACAAACCTATCGCGGCGGGATACCCGTACGGAAGTTTGTCGCTGCTCGTTACGGACAATCTGTACACGAGATACTGAATATAGAATCCCATCGTGTCCAGACCATAACCGCCTTCGCCGTTCGTGTAAAGGAAAACGTTGCCTTCGCCCACGAATATTCCGCAAAGAGAGAACGTAACGAGCGTTGAAACGGTAGGCCATATACACGGCAGACAAATAGTGAAAAATTCACGCCAGAAATTTATGCCGTCGAGTTTTCCCACGTCGAACAATTCTTCGGGGATTCTCGAATACGCGCCCGTCACGACCGCGTTGCCGCCTGCGATACCGAATACGATAACCGTTGCGCAAAGGGTCGGAAAAGCCGTTTTAACGTCGTAAAGAAGCCCGTCTGCAAGCACGGCGTCGGATAATTCCGCTCCCGCTTTTTTAAGAATATAAACCATCGCTCCGCTGTTGCCGAGAACCTGCTTCATAGTGGCTATCCATACTACGCCGCCTATTAAACTCGGAAGCATATAAATAAGCCTGAAAACGTAATGCCCGATAACCCGCCTGAAAAGAACGTAAGTCGTGCATAACGCTATCGGGAACACTATCACGTTCGATATGAACCACAGAATAAAAGATCTGCCCGCCATCGTGAGAATGTTCGTGCCGTATTCGTCGGCATGGGTAAGACCGTACCATACCTGTCTGAAATTATCTAAAGTCCATTTGCCCGACGGGCTTTTGAATGCGAGCGTAAACGAACTTATATTAACGTAAAACCAGAATAACGCGAATTGAAGCACGGGAAGCGCGATAAGAAGGTACACGAAAAGAAAATCTCTCTTTTCGAATTTCGAATACAAACTTCTTTTTTCCGTTTTCATAGGTTACCTCCTTCGCGTCGGATTTATTTGTTTATACTTTTTAACCAGTTCTGCCAGTTGTTTTTTGCGTAAGCGCGGTCTTCGCTGACCATTTCTTCCGCTTTTTTGGAGTACAGGTCTTTTTCTTTAACCCGCTTTCCGTCTTTATAAATCGTGGGAGCCTGCTCGGTTATTTTACCAACGAAAGACAGTCCGAGACGCGGAAAAACGGTGTTGTTTTGTCCCATTTTAAGCCTTAAATCGGTTGCGTTCATCCATACGGGAGTCGCGTAAGCGTTCTTGACTATTTTCTGGCACTGTTTATTGTATTCGATGTCCTTTGCCTGTGAAAAGTCTGTCATATACGCGGTAAATCCGTTACATTCCTGATTGTAAAGCGTAGCGTTGTCGTCGCTTGCGAACATACGAAGGAAAAGATAGCATATATCTTTTACGTTTGATCTTTCCGCCACGAAAGCCCCTGCCGCAAGCGCCGAACGCGAACAATAAATTCCGCGCGCTTTCATAACTTCGATAACTTCGGCTTCTTTAAGCGTCCACTTTTTTTCTTCCGACGCAAGAGAAACTATTTCGCCTGCCGTTTTGCCGTCGTCCGCTTTTCCTATAACGTAAGAAAGAACTTCTTCGCATTTATTATCGTCAAAGCCGTATTCGGTGCCGCTTCCGAATAATTTTACGCCTACCGCCGAAATGACGGGGATATTCGCAAAGGCAAGGTCGTTTATCGTTTTCGGATAATTCGTGATAATTTCGTTGTAAGCCCAGTTGCCGTCCGCCATAAATACCGCGCCGCCTTTATCGCTCATTATTTTAAGATGCGCGGTGTCGATGGTGTTGTTGTTCGAGCCTTTCATAACGAAAGAAGAATCGTACATGTTGTACATCGCTTCGAGCATTTTATCGAGCGCGTCGCTGTCGTAAACCTTGTAACCGTCTTCCGTCCGCTCGTTTCCGTCGGCGTCGGTATAGCCGTAAAATTGCAGATATTCTTCTATTCCCGCGTACTGAGCGTGCCACGCCGTTACGAAATGTATCGGATAGCCGTTATCATCGCCGAGAAAGGTTATGGGATAAACGTTCGTTTCGAGAGAACCTTTAATGTTTTTTGACGCATCGCCCATATAAATCAATTCGAAAACGTCGAAAAATTCTTTGGTCGTTCTCGGAATACGGGTAACGCCGTATTTAGCGAGTTTTGCGGTGTTTACTATCATTCCGCCTATATCGTTGCTCGTATTGAATCCGTAAACTCTGCCGTTTACTTTTAAAACGTCGTCGGGAAGGTCAACCTGAGCCTTTTCTGAGATAAGTTTACCCGTTTCTTCGTTTCCGTTAAAATCTATCGCGGGTTTGTTCCATACGGTGTCGGTAAGGTCGGCAACGAGTTGACCGTATTCGCCGCCTTCGGCGGTAAACTGCGACATCGTATTGTTTACGTTCACGAAATATAAATCAACCCAGTCGTCTTTGGAATACAATTCTTTAATGGCAACTTTGTCGTCGAGCGCGCCCGAACTTGCAAGCACGTTCGCCTTATAACCCTTTTCTTTATAAACTTCGTTGAATTTAGAAGCAAGGGCTCTGAGCCACGAATCGCCGTATCCGCCGAGATTAGAACGGATATTTATCGTGTTTTCGTCACGTATCACCGATTCTTTTTTGCACGCCGTCATCGGCGCCGCGCCCAACGCTATCGCAAACAGTACCGCAACCGTTTTTACGATGATTTTTTTTACTTTTTTCATAATTCACTCCTTAACATTTTTTCGTTTTTTCTCGTTCGAAAATCCGAAAATATCGGCTTTTTTCAGGGTTTTTACGCTTTTTTATTCAGCAAAGACGCCGAATCGGGATCGCAGTAAATCGTTGCGTCGGCGTGAAGTTTCAGAAGAGTTGCCGGAACCGCGTTCGATATTTCGCTCTCCATAGTGTTTTTAATCGCTTCCGCTTTTACTTTATACGGAACGACGCTTATAATGTGTTTGCATTTCATAATTTCGGGGCAAGTCATCGAAATTGCCTGCTTGTAAGTTTCTTCTACCGATTTGAACCAACCTTCTCCGACTTGCTGCTGCAAGCATCTCGGAGCGAGCGTTACGATTTTATACGCTCTCGGATCGTTGAAATCCGCAGGGGGATCGTTGAACGCTATATGCGCGTTTTCGCCTATGCCTATCATACCGAGATCTATTTCTTTTTCGCGCACTTTTTCCGTGAGCGTTTCAATCGTTTTAAAAGGATCGTCAAGCCCGTTTATAAGATGAATTTCACCGGGAAGGACTTTTTCGACAAACCTTTTGGTAAGGTAGTTGTTAAAACTTGCGGGGTGATCGGGCGATATTCCCACGTATTCGTCGAGATGGAACATTTCCACTTTGTGCCATTTAACGTTTTTAGTTACGAATTTTTCAAAAAATTTAAGTTGCGAAGCGCCCGTTGAAAGAAGAAGTCTTGCGCTTCCCTTTTCTTCGATTGCTTCGTTAAGAATTCTTGCGGCGTGTTCTGCGGCGATTTCCGCCATTTCTTCGGTGCTGTCAGCTATAAAAAGTTTCATATTTACCTCTCTTTTCAGTTTGTTCCTTTTTTTATTTTATATGATATATATTTCTCCCGAAACGCCGTCGAATTCGCCGCCGTTTTCAAAGAGTATTTCTATAACGTTTTCACCGTTTTCATTCCATTCGGGAGTAAAAACGTAGTTTTTTGCGTCGTAAACCCTTCGCTTTACGATTTCGCTTTTCTTAACGGCTTTGCCGTTAAATAAAATTTTATAATCCCCGCTCAGCGTGCCGCCGTCGAAAAGAATGCTTCCCGCTTTTTTCATAAACGGAACGTAAGCCTTATAACTTGCTTTTACGGGGTATATTTTTTTCGGGCGCGGAGCGGTATCGAAATACGGAATAACGTACTTATCCGAATAAATTTCGTCCTGCGTGCCGATAAGTTCCCTGAGCCGCGCGAATTTTTTATTCCCGAAAACGACAGTTTCGCCGTTTCCGGTAATCGTTACGTCATAGCGGGTCAGCGCGTAAACCGCGCCTTCGGGCATATAAGTCCATTCGGGGTTTTCTTCGCATTCTATTTTTCTTTCGCCTTCGTTTACGTAAGAGTAAACTCCGCTTATTTTTCCCGTCGGCTTTTCGCCCGTTACGACGATTGCAGACCCGTAACCTTTAATTCCGAGTTTTATATATCCGTTTTCGGATTTTATCGTTTTGTATTCGTCGTTTTCGGCGTCGTAAACGTAAGCGTTACCGTTTACGGGCATTTCAAACTCCGCAAAGTTTTTATCGTTCTGATAAAGAAAAACGAGTTCGCCGTTTTCTTTGCGCTTTTTATACGCAACAACGTTTTTATGGTCTTCTTTAAAGCCGCCGCCTTCGGGAAATCCTTTAAACGAATCGCCGTAAAAAAGCAGACAATCCGCGCCTTCGTTTTTAAGTTTTAAAAAGGCTTCGTTTTCTTCTTCCCCGCCCGCTGTCACGATAGTTTTTAAATAAGCGGCTTTTTCGATTTTTACCACGCCTTCGTTTACCTTGCATCCGGCTATCGCTCCGACGTCGGCAATATCGAAATTTATCTGATTTTCGGTTAAATACCTTATCGCTTCATAGCAGCGATTCTGCATCGCTTTTGCTCTTTCGCTCGGAAAAACCCCCGTATTCAGCATGGGAAACGGAACTTCTTCGGAAAATCCGCCGCTCGGCAAAACGAGAAGAACGTCGTTTTTATGCTCGTATTCCGAAAGAACTTTACAAGCCCTTCCCGCATAGCCCGCAAACTTGACGTATTCGGGGAAAAGCCTGTCCTGAAAGAAAAACGATTTACCTGCGTCGCAACGCTGATATGCGGAATATCCGTAATGAAACGCGTGCGGAACGAGAAGATTTACCCCCATGGCCATAAGCCAGTCGCCCGTTTTCCGCATTCCGTCGTAACCGAAATTGAAAGGACTAAGCGCAAAACATTCCGCAAGAATTTTCTTTTTACCGCTCTGAGCGGCAGACGATACTACGGTTTTTGTGCCGAGCATAAGCGCGCAGTGATCGAGATCGCCCACGTATTTTCCTATTATATCGCACCCCGGAATATCGGAATATTTAGTCTGCCTGTATACGCTTTGCGCGCACAACGCCTCCGATAAAGGATCTTCTTCGCCGTAAAAATGCCCCGTCATCATAAGCCCGCGCGACTGACACCATTCTTTTATAGGTATTATAAAATTATCGGTGAACAGAGTTTGCACGGTATTTATATATTCCCGTCTTACCTTTTTACCGTCGCCGCGATATTCGGGAGATAATTTGTAATAAAAATCGGTAACGTCGTAAGAGTATTTTTCTTTAAAGCGCGATACCGCTTCGTCGGTATACGGCAAAACTCCCCCCGAAGACGGCTCGTCCATAAATATTCCCGGAATTACGCTGCCGAAATAATCGCCTACGCTTTCATAATATTTTTCGTGCGTTCTTTTAATAAATTCTTCCGTGGTTTTTCTGTTAAGACAATCCGCCTGCGTTCCGTAATGACAATCCGTGTAAACGGGTTTTAAATACGCTGCGTATATTTCCGCCCCTTCTTTCGCTTTCGCTTCGAACATTATTTCGGTGTAAGAAGTAGCCGCGCGGATATGATTGTAAAACAATTTGTTCTGCATATCGCAATAATACGTTTTATCCATATCTTTGCGATACCACCTGCGACGAACGGGACCGAAACAGTCCGTAATTTTATCCGCTTTTTCTCCGTTTTCGTCGCTGTAAACGTAATATCCGTAAAGTCCGCGCACGTTGCCGAGAACCTTTCTCGCAATTCCTTCGCGTATTTCTTCCGCCCCTATCTTTTCAACCGTAAGGCTGTACGCCTGAAGTTCGGGAAAATCGGCTACTATGCTTCCGCCCGCGTTGCCGCTCGGAAAAGAATCTTCGTCGTATAACCATACTTTAAGATTCCTTTTCGCGCTCTCTTTTACGATATATCTTACGTTTTCAAAAAAAACCGACGTTCCGTAAGCCTCGTCGGTTATACCGTCGCGCGTGTGGAGAAAAAAAGCGTTTATTCCGTTTTCTTTCATAATATCGAGTTGCAAAGACACTTCTTTTTCGTTAAAAGAATCGTTCAGAAACCAGAACGGTATGGGTTCGAATTCGCTGTATTTCTTCATTTTACTTTCCGTTTTTCCATATTCTAACATAGGTTTTTGCTTTTTTCAATATCATTTCATCGCGTAATTGCGATTTTTACATATATCGTACAAGTCAATTCACTTTATCTCATTTCCGTTCAGTATAACGCCTTTTACGAAAAATTCGTCGTCGGTAAGCACGAAATCGGCGCGCTTGCCCACTTCTATGCTTCCCCTGTCGTTAAGCCCGAATATGCGCGCGGGAGTCGTTGACGCCGCTTCGCTCGCCTTTTCTACGGGTACTCCCGCCGAAATCATAGTGCGGATAAGCCTGTCCGTAGTTGCGACGCTTCCCGCAAAATTCTGCCTGTCGGGCATTTTCGCAACGCCGTCTTCGACGATAACGGGAACGCCGTCGTCTTTTCTGCCGAGAACCGAACTTTCGCCGTCTTTAAGACCGCTCGCGCGCATGGCGTCGGTTATAAGGCAGATTTTATCCGCTCCCTTAACTTTATAAACGAGTTTCAACAGTCCCGACGGCAAATGCTTTCCGTCTGCGATAATTTCCACGAAAAGGTCGTCAAAATACAATCCCGCCTCAACGGCGCCGGCAGTTCTGTATGCGTTTTTGCGGGTAACTCCGTTCATTCCGGAATAAAGATGAGTCATAAGCGAATAGCCGTTTTTCCGCGCCTCGTCGACGCAGTCGAAATCGGCGTCGGTATGCGCTATCGACATTACTATTCCGCGTTTTGCCCCTTCCCGCCCTACGAGCATTCCGTTTTTAAGTTCGGGCGCAACGCTTATTCTTTTTATGAAAGGATAGTCGTTAAGTAAACGCGTCAGCCTTTCGACGCTCGGCTCGTCCATTTTTTCGGGCTCCTGCGCGCCGCTGTTTTTCGCGCTGAGCCAGGGACCTTCGAGATGAGCGCCGTAAAGCGTGAGCGGATTTTTACCGCCGTAAACGTTTTTGAGCCTGTCAAGAACGGAATAAATGTTTTCCCATTTATCGGTCATAGTAGTAGGCATGAGCGTCGTCGTGCCGTGCAGAAGATGAAAACGCGATATTTTAAGCATTTCTTCTTCGGTAGCGTCCATAAAATCGTAACCCGCGCCGCCGTGACAGTGAACGTCGATAAATCCCGCAAACAAATAACGCCCTTCGCCGTCGATATTTTCAACGTTTTTTAAAGGCTCTTTTCCGATATTTATTATTTTGCCGTTTTCATAAGCCACGGCGAAATCATTTTCGACGCCGCACGGCAGCACCGCTTTTACGTTCAGAATTTGCTTTATCATGAACATATTATACCTTAATAATATAACCAATTCAATATTAAATATTACTCAAAAACTTAAAATTACATAAATCATACAATCACGTTGACACAAAAAAAGTTTTATGATATAATTTTTTTCAATAAATCAAAAGGTGATAATCTATGGATTTTTTAGAAATCGAAAACAGAAAAACGGATAAACCCGTAAATATGTCGTACACGCAATTTCACGATTATTACGAATTGTATTTTTTAATTAAAGGCTCGCGGGAAGTATTCGTGGAAAACGAATTGTTTTTATTGCAATCGGGCTCTCTTTGCGTTATCCCGCCTTTTTCGATGCATAAAACGGAAGGCTCTTCTTACGAGCGCACCAACGTTTACGTCAGCGTAAATCTTCTTAATAAATACGAAAACGCTTTACTGAAACGGCTTGGAAGCAAAACTGCGTTTACGCTTACAAAAGCGCAAACGCAGTTTATATATCCCATACTTTCGGCAGGCGTTGAGCAGAAGATAGCCGACAGACAGCAACGCAATAATTTCGTTTTATCGTTAGTTAAAGCAATTCTTGCATACATAGACGCCGAAAACCTTACCCCGCTTCTTCCCGTCAGCGCAACGCGGTATTCAAAACAAACCGATTCTTTAATACTTCAGGTCGTGGCGACTATAAACGACGAGTATCGCGAAAAAATCACTTTAGACTCTCTTCATAAAAGATTTTTCGTATCGAAAAACACGTTATGTAAACGCTTTCACGAGCATATGAACTGCTCCGTTATAGAATACGTAACGTACGTGCGCATAAACAAAGCGAAAATGTATCTGTCCACCACGGAAAAAAGCGTGAGCGAAATTGCCGATTTGTGCGGTTTCCCTTCGGCAAATTATTTCGGTATTATTTTTAAGAAAAACACGGGTATTTCGCCTCTTAATTACAGAAAAAAGCAATAACGTTTTATAGGGATTCCATTCGTCATCACTAGTTATTTTTGCGGTGATAAACCGATTTATGCCAGACAAGAATAATTGAAGCCTTGGTCTGACGCTGTGTTTTTGACTAATACTGTGTTGCGCTAACGGGTTATACGGACAGTATTAACCCGTTAGCGCGCCTTGTCT
>CAKQKI010000010.1 GCA_934248055.1 uncultured Clostridia bacterium
GACTTTGTTCGTACTTGGCGGTACGGGCGAAGGCGAATTCGGCATAAAGCGCGTAAATATCGGCGCTTTGGCGGGTTCAAACGCAGTCGCTTGTGGCTAAGATTCAGAACTCAACGGTCATACCGTCGTAAGCGACGAGAATGCCGTAAGACTCAGCCGCTTTTTCCATTTCTTCATGCAGCGCGCCGCCGTTGTGAGAAAAATGATTTACGACGAAAATCGTATTTTCGTCCGCCATTTTCCTTTCTTTCATTCGTTTTATCATTTCAAGGCAGGTTTCAAAACATAAATGGCCGCTCAGCCAACCCTTGTTAAACCCGCCCGTGCAATCAAGCGAAACGAAATCGAACCGCCCGAATTTTGCAAGGCAAGCCATACTTTCTTCCGAAAGCATTCCCGTATCGTGAGCGTACAGCATACGTTTTTTTCCGTCGGTGAGCGCGTAAACCACGGGCGACGTTGACAAAGAATGATTTGCCCGCGCGGCAAGCACGGTGTAGCCGTCGAACGTGAACGATTTGCCCGCCGTTACCAAAGTAGCGTCTGCAAAATCCGCATAACTTTCGGGACTGTCGCCGAACGTTTCGACAAGGCGGTCGTATGCGGCGCGGTCTGCATAATAATGCAATTTCGTGCGTATTCCGACGGCGTAACCCGGCGCCGACATTTCTATATCTTCAGGATAAAAATGGTCCGAATGACTATGCGTGATAAGACAATGCGTAATCCTGTTCCAGTCGGGCAAAAAACGAAGGTTATGCGCCACCGTGTCGGGTCCGAAATCCATCAGGATTTTATCGTCTATCAACGCCTGCGCTCTCGTGCGGATATTTTTTCCGCCGCGCTCCCGCGCGACGCGGCACGTTTCGCACTGACAAAACAAAGAAGGAATTCCTTCGTACGCGGCGGTTCCGTAATACTGAATTTTCATACTTTCTCCTTAGCCGCAAGCGACTGCGCTTGAACTCGATCACTTGTGGCTATCCGCAAGCGACTGCGACCGACGGATATAGAATAGCACGATTTTTTTCAATTTGCAAGCGGTTTTTGCAAGGCTTATATAATTTTACCGAAGGTATTAAACGTATTTGAAAAATTTTCTTTTTCGGCATATACTCGCTTCGAAAAATCACAACGAATTTGCAACGCTTTGATTTTTCATATATGTTTATTCACGATTTTTTCTATTTCCGAAATACCTTTAAACCCCACGAACGACGCTACCGTTTGTCCGTTTTTGAAAAATATAACCGTAGGAATACTTGCCACGCCGAATCTTACGGCAAGGCTTTCTTCTTCGTCTACGTTTACCTTAACGACTTTTATTTTTTCGGCATATTTTTCGGATATTTCTTCAAGAAGCGGCGCAAGCGCTTTGCAAGGTCCGCACCAGGTTGCATACAAATCTACAAGCACGAGTTTGTCGGACGATATAACTTCTTCTTTAAAATTGCTTTTATTTACGCTGATTATCATTTTTTTCTCCCGTCAATTCATTATTTTGCTTATATAACTTCTCAAAACCGCTTCGCTTATCGCTCCCACGACCTTTGCTTTTACGTTTCCTTCCGCGTTTATAAAAACGGTAACGGGTATTCCCGTAATATCGTAAGCGGCGGAACCTTCTTCGTTATCGTCGAAATAAAGCGGGAAAGTATAGCCGTTTTGCGAAACGAATTGCTTTACCTGACTTTTATTAAGGTATACGCTTACCATTAAAAATTCCGCTTTTCCTTCGAGTTCTTTTGCCACTTTATTAAAATGCGGAAGTTCCGATTTACATGGCGCGCACCAGGACGCCCAGAAATTTATAACGACAGGTTTTCCTATAAATTCGGAGAGTTTTACCGTTTTTCCGCTTGCGTCGGTTATGGTAAAATCTTTATATCGTTCTTCGCTGCCGACGGAAACGCCGCCGGACGGACTGTGCTTTTCGGATAATTTTTTATATCCGAAATAACCGCCCGTCAACGCGCCCGCAAACAATACGGCGATTATCACGGTTAAAATAATACGTTTTGTTTTTTGCATAAATTCAATCTCCTATCCAAAAATCGCGCCGAGTTTACTCATAATTCCCGCCGCCATCAGAATGCCCGTAACGACGAGCAGACTTCCGCTGACGATTTTTATAACTTTGAAATGACGCTTTATAAACCCGAACAGTTTTTTTGTTCTGTCCGTTAAAACCGCCGTCAGTATAAACGGAATTCCTATCCCGAGCGAATAAAACAGCAGCAGCAATATGCCTTTCGGGGCGGTTCCAGAAGCAGAAGCGAGCGCAAGCGCAGATCCTAAAAACGCGCCCGTACACGGTCCTACCCCCACGGCAAAAACTATGCCGAACAAAAACGCCGACCACACTCCGTTTATCTCGCGCGACGTTTTCATTCCTTTGAAAAACGGAAGTTCGAAAAGTCCGATATACGACAATCCGAATATAATAACGACAGCGCCCGCAACGATATTGATAACGGTTTTATACTTGCTTATATACCCGCTTACAAATCCCACGAGTCCGCCGAACACGACGAACATAAGAGTAAACCCCGAAACGAAAAACAACGACCTTGCAAGCACCCTGTATTTTTCCCCGCCCGCTTTTTTATTTTCGGTTGCGGGTTTTGTTGTTTCTTTTTCATTCGGGTTTCGCCCGTTCTCTTCAAAAGTTTCTTTGCGTTCGGTTGCGACGAAAGTTTTATCTGCGGGGTTATCCTGCTTTTCGTTTGTATCGTCGTCGCCTGCAAAGTAAGAAAGATACAGCGGTATCATAGGAAGCATGCACGGCGATATAAAAGAAGCAAGCCCTTCGAGAAAAGTCAGTAAATAGTCCATATCGCGGCAATCTCCTTGTTTTTTATCATTATACCCTTTATCTTGCGATAAGAAAAGAGAGTTGCTCTCATAACGAACAAACCGAACGGCTTGCGTTCGGTTTGTTTCAACTTTTTTACTTTTTGTTTTTTT
Organism: uncultured Clostridia bacterium; assembly: GCA_934248055.1. Classification (GTDB taxonomy): domain Bacteria; phylum Bacillota; class Clostridia; order Christensenellales; family Borkfalkiaceae; genus HGM11412. The sequence goes on from CAKQKI010000010.1 coordinate 2,968, forward strand.
CGTTACATCATATCTTTTAGTTTTTGTACGTCGAGAAGTTTGATTTTTCCGCGACCGTATCCGATAATTCCGTCTTTTGCGAACTGCCTTATCGTTTTACCCGCAACTTCTCTTGCGGAACTTGTCATTTTTGCGATTTCTTCCTGAGTTATACAGAATTCCGTTTCGCCGGTATAAACGTATCTTTCCACCAGAAACGCCGCCATTCTTCTTTCGTACCGCGTGAATAAAAGGCTGTGCAGCGTAGTCATGCAAAGAGAAAACCTGTCCGTAAGCGTTTCGAAAATAACGGAACGGACTTCGGCGCTGTCTTCCATAATCTTTTTAACCGCGCACGATTTTACTGTTAAAAGCACGCTGTTTCTTTCAACTACGAATTTCGCGTCGAACGTGATATGTTCAAGAACGCAAGCCGCCGACAGCAACCCCATCTCGTTTTCGCGCAATTTGAACAGCGTTATTTCTCTGAAATTTTCGTCGTCGATTATCGCGCGCAATTCGCCTTCGAGTATCAGAAACGGACCTACGCAATGGTTTATAAGCCCCGTTATCACTTCGCCTTTTTTATAAGCCCTGATTTCGGAGTTGTTGAAAACCGTTTCTTTTTGTTCGTCGGTAAGAAATTTATAAAACGGCAACTCCCGTATTACCGCTGATTTTTCAAACATATTTCGCTCCTTTTTGCAAGGTTAACGCTATTCGTCCGCGCAAGATTTTCGCGCGCGGCTGAATTCAGACGATTTCAATTAAAATATTTCTTCGGCAAAACACACGGAATCCATAGCCGAAATAGCGTCTATTATTTCTTTATGCGTTTTTTTTCTGAGTTCGGGATTTATTATTTTCATAGTCATCGAATAAACGCTTAATCCCGACCTTACGTAAGCGGGGTTGATTTCTATATCGTTTAATTTAAGACCGAAAGTTCTGAGCGTTCCCGTAAATACCTGCAACGCTTCTTTGTTTTTAAGTTCTATATGCGCTTCGAGATAGGCGGATTTTTCTTTCATGTTTTTTTCGAGTCTGGGAAGGAAAACGATAACGAGCATATACGCCGCAAACGCAACGATTGCAACGAAATAAAGTCCGAATCCGATAACCATGGATATTATTCCGACGCACCACAGACCTATCGAAGTAGTAAGCCCCCTTAATTGATTTTTGGAACTGAACAGTATGGTGTTGGAACTTATAACCGCGATTCCTATAATAACCGCCCCGCTTAAAACGGAAAACGAAAGACCTTTGACTCCCGTCAGATATTCGTCTGCAAGAGCCGCCAGAACCCCCGCAAGCCCCACGGAAATAAACGTTCTTAATCCCGCGTTATGAAGTTTGGTTGCGCGTTCCGCGCCCGCAATAGTGGAAAGAACAAGAGCGAAAAGAAGTTTTAACGCGCACGAATATGCGTTGAATTCGGTTGACCATTCGCCTAATAATTTTCCTATTATATCCATTTATCACTTTCTCCTGTTAATAAATTTTGAATTGCGCCTTAAATAGTCGCCGTAACTGAATTCATCGTCCGAAACTTCGTTGAAAGCCTTTTCTTCTTCCGTTTTGGAATATTCGCTTCTGCTGATTTCGGCTTCGAGTTTTAAAAGTTTTTCTTTCAGGCTTTCTTCGCGTATTTCCTTTTCGGTTTTTACGGGCGCTTCATTCTCCGCGCCGTAAGACCCCGAAAGATACAGCGCGAGTTTTGCAAGCGCGGGACCTATAAGTTCGTAAAGTATGCTTGACGAAAGAATTACGGTTTGCAGTACTTCGCCACGCTCCCCGCCTATCGTTCGCGCCGCCATCGCCACAAGACCTATCGCAACGCCTGCCTGCGGAACGAGCGCAAATCCTAAAAAGTTCCTTGTTTTCTTTGGCTTTTTAGTTATCAGACAACCCGCGTACGCGCCCGAATATTTTCCGAGCATTCTCACTAAAAAATAACTTACGCCTATCACTATAAGCGGCACTCCGCCGAGCGACGAAGAAGAATCGAAAAGGGCGTCTATTCTGAAATTTACGCCGGATAATACGAAAAACAACAATAGCACGGGCGGCGAAAAATAATTGAGTTGTTTAAAAAGCCTGTCGTCGTCGGTAAGATTTATATATACGGTCGCCATCGTCATACAACCTAAAAGCGGCGAAACGGAAAGAGCCGCGCCTATACCGCATACGACGAATAAAAACGCAATTGCTATGATAAGCCTGTTATCGGTTGAGCGTTTGTTCATTAAAAATTTCAAAAATAAACCGAAAACTCCGCCGACCAGAATCAACAGCAGGTTATACGCTATCGGCAATGCAACGCTTTTAAAATCGACGTTGCCGCCGCTACCCGCCATCGCGACGGATATTGCAACGGAAAACGCGATTAAACTTACAACGTCGTCAAGAGCGACGGAGCCGAGAAGCGTGTCTACAAAATCGCCGCGCGCACCCGTCTGACGAATAGTCATCATCGTAGACGCGGGCGCGGTTGCCGAAGCGAGAGCGGAAAGAACTACGGAAAACCCTAAATCGAGTTTCAATATAAAATACGTTAAAATAAAAACCATTACGGAAGCGGTCAACGCTTCGAAAAGAGTTATTATAACGATTTTACCGCCGTTTTTTTTAAGCGACGAAAACCTGAAAAATTCGCCCACGCCGAACGCAATGAACGCAAGCGCGACGTCGGACAAAAAACTCATTCCCTTCGTCACGCCGGACGGAATCAGATCCATACAAAACGGACCTATAACCACGCCCGTGATTATGTACGCCGTAACGTTGGGAAGGCGCAAAAGTTTGGTTATGCGGGTAGTCAGAAAACCCCCGATAAGCATTATCGCAACCGATATAATTATAACGGAGACGCTGCCCGTACCCCCGATTTTTTCATAAAACGAGTTCAACATTATTGTAGTATTCTATCATTGTTCCGTCGGGTTGTCAATATCAAAACAAAAAAACGCATCATTAAGATAAAAAAATACATATTTTTTATTCTGCTATCGGAACAATATAATCAAAGCGAAAACAAAAAGCCGCGAACAGCGGCGTTTTTGAAAAATTTCGATTGAGCATCGCGGCAAACCGATAAATTATCCGTTCTTATAAAAGCGTAACCATAAGGTTAGACGCGATAACTATAAGAACGAGCGCAATGGGATATGTAGAAGCGTACGCTCCCGCAACGTTATCCGTTTCAGAAACCTGACACAGCGTGCCGAGCGCGGGAGTAGAAGTCATTCCCCCCGTTATCGAGCCGAGATTATTAAGAAGCGGAAGTTTTAAAACTTTTTTCGCAAAGAAGAAGCCGACGAACATAGGAATAATCGTCATAAGCGCGCCCGCAACGAAGCCCCAAAGGATATTTATAGGAACGAATTTGCCTTCCATAATCTGAGCGAGAAGGCTTACGCCCCCTCTCACGCCCGCGCCGATCAAAAAGAGCATCAGACCGAATTCGCGGAAAACTTTAAGTGTTTTGTCGGGAACTTTAAGGCTTAATTTTCCTATTCTTCCGACATGCCCTAAGATAAGCGCGACGATAAGCGGTCCGCCTGTAGTGCCGAGATTGAATTTCATTCCGTTTACGTTAACGGTAAGTCCGCCGAGAAAAATGCCGAGAATTACAGCCACGCTGAACGCGGTAAGTCCGAACTCGTCTATATCGCGCGTTTCAACGATTTTTCTTTCTCTGAGTTCGGGAAGAGCGGACTGCATTTTCATAACTTCTTCGCTCATATTCGCTTTCATTATTCTCGGAACGAGTTGAACGAACAAAACCACGCCCACGACCCCGAACGGATACGCGATAGCGTGTCCGAGAGCGACGTTTGCTTTCTGAGTCGCGTCGGTCAGCGCGTTTTCCGCCGCGGAAAACGCGGGAGTGGAAGTAAGCGCGCCCGACAATACGCCCGCGCTGAAATCAGAGCCTATACCGGGCATCAGAGCGAACACCACCGCGACAAGCACGCCCGACAAAATTATGATTATTCCGAGGGGAACGTAACTTCTGGCGTTTTGTTTCAAATCCCTGAAAAACGTCGGTCCCGCAATAAACCCTACGGACGTAACGAATAAAATAAGTCCTATCGTGTCGAGTTCTTTAAAATAAGAGTACGCTTTAGCCTGATCGTTTTCAATATAAAAGTTTTTTAAAAAATCGATATCTTTAAGCCCCGGTATGGCGACTAAAAATCCGAACGCTATCGCAACGAGAAAAACTCCCGCCGTGCCAAGACTTATACCCTTTATCTTTATACTGCCGAGCAAATACCCGAGCATAGCGACTATAAACGCTATCAATACGACCGCCGTAATACCCGAAATCGATAATACGTCGCTGACTGCCAAAAAATTCATAAATTATATTTACCTTTCGTTTTTTAATTGTATTTTCCGTTATTTTGCTGTTTAAAAATGCGTATATGCCGACCGCATAAGGTCGGCATATAAGAAATCGCGCGCAACCGTTCGAAGACGTTGCCGCTCACATATCTTTACGCCTGTAATCGGGAAGAATCTGCGGAGATAATTTGCCGGTGTCAACGTGAGCGTCTGCAAGTTCTTTTTCAAAATCGTCAACGTGCTTTAAGGTAAGCTTTCCAACCGTTACGCTTTTAGCGCGCTCGGACGCGTATTTACCCGCGTTTCTGCCGAATACGATAACGTCGAGCAAAGAGTTTCCCATAAGCCTGTTTCTTCCGTGAATACCGCCGACCGCTTCGCCCGCAACGAAAAGGTTTTCAACGCCGCTTTCGCCGTTGGCGGAAATATCTATGCCGCCGTTCTGATAGTGAAGAGTGGGATATACGAGTATGGGTTCTTTTCTTATATCTATGCCGTATTTGCCGAACATTCTCATCATTGCGGGAATACGCTTTTCGATAGTGCCTTCGCCGCCGATCTGTTCGATCATGGGAGTGTCGAGCCATACGCCTTCGCCGTCAGTCGTTTTAATACTCTTTTTGCGACCTTTGCATTCTCTTATGATAGACGACGCCGTTACGTCGCGCGTTTCAAGCGAATAAACGAAGGCTTCGCCGTCGCGGTTTACGAGTTGCGCGCCGAGCGAACGGACTTTTTCGGTAACGAGCGCGCCGAAAATCTGAGTGGGTTCGGCAACGCCCGTGGGGTGATACTGCAAAGTGTCGGCATACAAAAGTTTTGCGCCCGCGCGATAAGCAAGCACCAGACCGTCTGCGGTTGCTCCGTAATGGTTTGACGTGGGGAAGCCCTGATAATGAAGTCTGCCCGCTCCGCCCGTAGCGATTATAACGGTTTTCGCTTTCGCAACCTTGATTTCGCCCGTTTCCATATTGAGAAGAACGGCGCCCGCGGCTTTACCGTTTACGTCTTTTATTATTTCGATAGCCGCAGTGAAATCAACCACGGGAATTCCCCTGTTCAGAACTTCGTCGCGCAGGGTTCTCATTATTTCCGCGCCCGAATAGTCTTTGCAGGCATGCATTCTTTTTCTCGAAGTCCCGCCGCCGTGGGTGGTAATCATATTACCGTCTTTATCCTTATCGAACATAACGCCGAGATCGGAAAGCCACCTTATAGCGTCGGGCGCTTCGCAAACGAGTTTTTCAAGAAGTTCGGGTTTTGCGGCAAAATGCCCGCCGCCGAACGCGTCGAGATAGTGTATGGCGGGGCTGTCGTTAGGTTTGTCGGCAGCCTGAATGCCGCCTTCCGCCATCATCGTGTTGGCGTCGCCTATACGAAGTTTCGTAACGATCATTACGTTCGCTCCGCCGTCGTGAGCGGTAATCGCCGCACTCGATCCCGCTCCGCCGCCGCCGATGACAAGCACGTCGACGTCGTAATCGGGGGAGTTAAGATTTATTTTGTAATCGTGAATACGGGATTTTCCCTGCAACAAATCCGCAAGTTCGTGAAGGACTTTTTCGCCTTTGTTTTTACCCACTTTCAACGGTTCGTAGGCTTTTTGTATATAGTCGGGGTGAAATTCTTTAAGGACGGCGTCTTTTTCGTCCGCAGTCATACGGCGATAAAGATTTTCCGTTCTTTTCTCGCGCGTTGCCTCGACTTTTTTCATTGATTCGAGTTGTTCTTCGGTGTAATGATACATATTCGCCTCTCCTTTTATTTCTCGATTTCTCTCGTATTGTAGAGTTCTTTCTGCCTTTCGAGCGGAGCGGTCATTATTTCTTTCATCGCTTCGTCGAATTTACCATCTTCTATTTCTTTGACCCTTTCTATAAGATGCTTGCATTCGGGCGCAATGTATTTGCCGTACAATCTCCGCGCAAGTATCGCGACCTGCGGATGAGAAATTCCCGCCGGGCAGCGCGACGAACAGATGCCGCACATTACGCAGTCGAAGGATTCTTCCGCGCACTTTTCGTATTCCACTCTCTGAGCGTAAGCGATATACTGCATAACGTTAAGGCTTTGCGGACACGCTTTCGTACACGCGTTACAACCGATACAACTGTAAATTTCGGGGTAAAGTTGCATCATTATCTGTTCGGTGGGTTTTATTTTGCGAATATCGTAAACCTGCTTTACAAGGGGGAAGAAAGGAAGCGTCGCGACGTACATTCCCTCTTCGACCTGCTGCTGACAGGCAAGACAGGTTTTAAGTTCCGTTTTACCTTTTATTCTGTATAAAGTAGCGCACGCGCCGCAAAAACCGTTGCGGCAACCGCAACCGCGTATGAGTTTATATCCCGCGTATTCCATAGCCTTCATTATAGTAAGGCTTGCGGGGACTTCGTATTTCTTGCCGAAAAAATATACGTTTACCATTTTTTCCATAATTTACGCTCCAACTTAATATTCCGACGGAAGTTCTTCGAGCGCGTCCATTCTGAACACGGGTCCGTCTTTACAGATATACTTATTGCCGACGTTACATCTGCCGCACTTTCCGACCCCGCATTTCATTCTGAATTCGAGCGTGGTATAAACCTGCTTTTTATCGAAGCCGAGTTCTAAAAGAGCCTGCAACGTAAACTTTATCATTATCGGCGGTCCGCATAAAATCGCCGTTCTGTCCGTCGGGATATTAACTTCTTTCACGTACGCGGGAACGAATCCTACGTGACCGTTCCAGCCTTCCTGCTGTCTGTCGATAGTAAGATATACGTTGAAATCCTTCTCGTTTTTCCATTCTTCTTCGATTTCTTTGAAATCGACGAGATCGTCCATCGAACGGGAGCCGTAAACTATATCTACGGTGCCGTAATCCGAGCGGTGCGCGCGCACGTAATTTATAACCGAACGGAGCGGAGCAAGACCTATTCCGCCCGCTATGAACAAAAGATTTCTTCCTTTGAAATCGGTGTTGACGGGGAATCCGTTTCCGTAAGGTCCCCTTACGGTTATCTGCTGGCCTTCGACCATTTCGTGGAGCCAGGAAGTAAGACAGCCGCACTTTTTAATCGAAAATTCCATATACTTTTCGTTCGTCGGAGAAGAAGTTATCGAAAACATCGCTTCGCCTACGCCGGGAACGGAAAGCATTGCGCATTGCCCCGGAATATGCTCGAAAAGTTTTTTGCCGTCAAGCCCTACCACGCGGAAAGTTTTAACGTCGGGAGTGTCTTTTCTCACGTCGGTTATAACGCCGAGTTTCGGTATCAGTTCTTCGTTAATCATTCTTTTTCCCTCCGAGTTTTTTAATAACTTTCACGATATTTAAAGACTGCGGACATTTTTTAACGCATCTGCCGCATCCCACGCAACCGTAAACGCCGTCGTTGTTTTCGGGGAAATATACGAGTTTATGCATAAATCTCTGACGGTATCTCTGCATTTGCGTCGTTCTCGGATTTGCCGCCGCCATCTGAGTAAAATCGGAATACATGCACGAATCCCAGCATCTGAAACGCCTTACGCCGCTGTTGGTTTTGAAATCTCTTATATCGAAACACTGACAGGTGGGGCAAACGAACGTACACGTGCCGCAACCGAGACAGGCATGAGACAATTCTTCCCATTCCGCGCGATTGAAAAGCGGCATAAGATTTTCGCCCCTGAATTCACCGAGATCGAGATTTACAAACGGAAGTTTTTCCGTTTTTTCGCGAATTTCTTTTACGTTTTCTTCAACCGCCGAATTATCGTTTTCTTCGGTTAAACAACTGACTTTTTCAAGAATTTTTTCGCCTTTTTCCGTAAGCGGATTTAAGTAAAGATACTCTCCCGCAACGCGGCACTCGACGTCGCCGCCGGGCTTAGCCGCGTCTATGCCGAAAACCTTGCAGAAACACGACGGTTGCGGATTATTGCACGCAAGCGTAAATATAACCGCCGCGTCGCGTTTGTTTTTGTACATACTGTCTGCGGGTTCTTGCAAAAATACCCTGTCGAGTATTTCAAAACTTCTCGCGTCACAGCCGCGAACGCCGAAAATAACGAATAGTTCTTTTTTCACGCGCGCGTCGGATATTTCTATATCGGTGCCGTCGGTTTTAAAATTCATCATATCTTCCGACTGCGGAAAGAACAGGTCTTTTGCGGATTTTACGGTCTGCAACGTTTCTACGTCGACTTCCGCTCCTTCGCAATATTTTTTAAAGTTTACCGCCCCGCTCTCTCTTACGGGAAGATAAAGTTCGCAAACCGAAGAAATTTCGCCGTAAAGTTTATTTATGTCGGAATATAATATTTTTTTCATTGTCTGCCTCCGAAAACTTTGCTCGGGTCTGCGTCGTCTTTATCGAAATTCGTTAAAGGACCTTTCGAATCGGTATCCTCGCCCGCCTGATATTCGCCGTAAAGCCTGTCTATATCAGAAATAAACTTTCTGTTCAAAAGGTGAAGGGGAATGCGCTCGGGGCAAACTCTCGAACACTCTCCGCAATCGGTACATCTGCCCGCAACGTGAAACGCTCTTATTATATGGAACATTTTCTCTTCGAAACTGTCTGAATTCGCTTTGGACGCAACGCCCGATTTATCGTTATCGAAAACGCATTTGGTACACGTACACGCAGGACAAACGTTTCTGCACGCGTTACAGCGGATACATTTTGAAAGTTCTTTCTTCCAGAACGCGTATCTCTCGTCGGGACTCATCGCTTCTAATTTTTTAACGAGTTCGAATCTGTCTTCTTTCGCAGGGACTTTTTCTTCGAATTCTATTTTTTCCGCGCCCGCAACGTGCTTTTTATTGCAGACGAGACATTTTTCGAGTTTTACGTCGTCCCGCGGGAAGGTTTTATTTCTATTTACTGTAACGGTATCGATCGTTTCTTCTATGCCGTCGATAAATTCAACGCCTTTTTCGCGGAATTTTCTCACGTCGAGTTTGCCCTGACATTCAACCGCAACCGCGTAAACGTTATTTTCGTTTATTCTGTGTTCTTTTATAAGTTGATTGAAACTGTACGTATCGCAAGGCTTTAAGAAAACGAGAATTTTCCCTTCCTTTTTACTCTCCGCAACGAGATATTTTGAAAGATTAGCCCCGCAGAAGCCGTTATAAACGAAATTTTTCAAATCGCTTTCGCCGAAAAATACCGACGGTTCCACGTCGTAACAAAATTCTCCTTTTTTCCAGCCGAGAACGCGCGTAACCGCGCCGCTTTTCAGAAGTTCGCGGGCTTTTTCAAGACAAGCGTTTTCTATTCTTTGCATCTTAAATCCTCCAACCTCTTATTCTCGCCGAGTTCGTGTATTTTTGCCGCAAAATCGTTCATTACCTGTGAAAATTTTGCGCCTTCCGCGGCGGAAACCCATTCCACGCGCGTTCTTTCTCTCTCTATTCCGAGATAATCGAGCATACTGAACAGAAGCGACATTCTTCTTCTCGCGTAATAATTTCCCGTAGTATAGTGACAGTCGCCCGGATGGCAGCCGCACATGATTACGCCGTCCGCACCCCTTTGAAACGCTTTAAGTATGAACAAAGGGTTTACCCTGCACGAACAGGGTACTCTTATTATCTTTACGTCGGCGGGATAAGAAAGCCTGCTCGACCCCGCAAGGTCCGCGCCCGCGTAACTGCACCAGTTGCAGCAAAACGCGACTATAAGCGGTTTGTATTCTTTATTTATCTCTTGCATATCGCTTCAACCTCCGCCATAATCTGTCTGTTTGCAAATCCTTTAAGATCCATCGCTCCCGACGGGCATGCAACCGTACACGCGCCGCACCCCTGACACACCGCTTCGTTTACGTTTGCGACGCGTCTTTTTTCCGTTTTTCCGCCGCCAAGACGGAATTCTTTATCTTCGTAAGTTATCGCGCCGTAAGGACATACGTTTTCGCAGACCGAACAGCCCGTGCAAAGCATTTCGTCGGAATGCGCGACGCAGGCGTTACATTTAAGTTTGTCTTTCGCTAAAAGCCCTATCACCTTAGCCGCGCACGCGCTTGCCTGCGAAACGGTTTCGGGAATATCTTTCGGTCCCTGACAAACTCCCGAAAGGAATATGCCTGCGGTCGGACTTTCAACGGGTCTTAACTTAGCGTGGGCTTCGGTAAGAAAATTGTTGGTATCTATGCTTGCCGTCAAAAGCGTCGCTATTTTTCTGACCGACGGATTCGGCTCGATAGCCGCCGCAAGTACTACCATATCCGAAGGAATTGTTATCTGTTCGTTGTTTATCAGATCCGAACCCTGAACCATAAGTTTGTCGCCGTCTTTATAAACTTTGCCGACCATGCCTTTTATATAATCGACGCCGTACTGCTCGACCGCGCGGCGATAAAACTCGTCGTAATTCTTGCCGGGCGTTCTCACGTCGATATAGAAAACGTGAACTTCGGTGTCGGGATATTTTTCACGGATAAGCATTGCGTGTTTGGCGGTGTACATACAGCAGATTTTGCTGCAATACGGCTTTCCGCAGCCCGAAGTATCTCTCGACCCCACGCATTGAATAAAGGTAATCGTTTTAGGCTGAGTATGGTCGGACGGGCGTTCGAGATGTCCGCTCGTAGGACCAGCGGCGTTCATTATTCTTTCGAGTTCGAGAGAAGTAACGACGTCTTTATAAGTATCGTAACCGAATTCGTTGAAGTTTTCGAGCGAAATAGGTTTATACCCCGTTGCCACGACTATCGCGCCGTACTCCCTTTCCACGAATTCGTCTTTCATCGTGTAATCGATCGCTTTCGTGGGACATTGCATGGCGCAAAGTCCGCATTTTCCGTTTTTGATTTTAAGGCACTGTTCGGGATCGATTATGGCAACGTTCGGAATCGCCTGCGCAAACGGAATGTAAATCGCCGTTCTCGTGTTAAGATTCATATTGAATTCGTTAAGACCTTTTTTCGACGGGCATTTCTGAGTGCAAAGCCCGCAACCCGTACAGGTGTTTTCATTTACGAAACGAGCCTTTCTTCTTATCGTCGCCTTGAAATTTCCTACGAAGCCTTTAACCGACTCTATCTCGCTGAACGTCATAATATCGATTTTTTCGTTTTGCGCGCAGTCTACCATTTTGGGCGTTAAAATACAAGCCGCGCAATCGAGAGTGGGGAACGTTTTGTCGAGTTTTGCCATATTGCCGCCGATAGTCGCTTCCTTTTCGACGATATCGACTTCAAAACCCGCTTCGGCTATATCGAGAGCGGACTGTATTCCCGCTATGCCGCCGCCTATCACGAGCGCGCGCTTTACAACCGCGCTTTCGCCCGAAGTAAGCGGAGCGTTAAGACGAAGTTTCGCTATCGCCGTACGTCCTAAAACGATAGCCTTTTCGGTACCTTCGTTAATATCTTTATGTATCCAGGAACACTGTTCGCGGATATTCGCGATTTCCACCATATACGGATTTATCCCCGCCGCCTCGCAGGTCTTTCTGAAAGTCTGCTCGTGCATTCTCGGAGAACACGAGCAAACGACCACGCCCGTCAATCCGTTTTCTTTTATCGCGTTTCTTATAAGAGCCTGTCCGTTTTCGGAGCACATATACTGATACGTTTCCGAAACGACTACGCCCGGCTCGGCTTTTAAAACTTCGGCAACTTTCGCAACGTCTACCGTCGCCGCGATATTGCTTCCGCACCAACATACAAATACGCCTATCTTCTGCATAACTACATCCTTTTACTTGTTGAATTTTCTGAACATGCTTACGAGCAGTTGCTGAGGAATTTCTTCGTTTATGAATTCGGGGATTTCTTCCGCCTTTACCCTGTTGCCGCCCTGCATTCTTATAACTTCCTGTCTTACCGCTTCTATAATCGCCGCAGGAGCAACGCCCCTTGGGCATCTTTCCACGCACGCAAAGCACGTTAAACAGTTAAAAAGCGATTTGCTTTCAAGAAGTTTTTCCACGTCTCCCTTTTCTATATAAGAAACGAACTGATGCGGTTTTATATCCATATCGTGAAAAGCGGGGCATCTGCCGGAACACTTGCCGCATTTCATGCATTTTCTCGCGTCCGTGCCGCTCCGTTCTTTTATAAGTTTTACCTGTTCTTCTCTATCCATTTCAATCTTTAACCCCCAACGCTTCCGCAAGAAGTTCGGTGAAGTATTTTACCGTTACGGCGCGTTTGCCGTTTTCGGTAAGATTATACATGCAAAGCGGACAAGCGGTAACGAGCATATCCGCGCCTTCGCCTTTGGCGGATCTGACGATATTCGCGCATTTTTCTTCGGCAAGTTTTTTATTCGTTGCCGACACGTACGCCCCGCAACATTCGTTGCGCATTGCGTAAATAACGGGAGTGCCGCCTATCGCCCGTATGAAATTTTCGATAATTTCGGGATTTTCGGGATTATCGAAAGCCATGGTTTTATTCGGGCGAAGAAGCAAGCAGCCGTAGTACGCGCCTATTTTAACGTTCGTAAACGGCTTTACCGTCTTTTCTTTTATTTTATCGAACCCCACGTAATCGCGAAGAAGTTCGAGATAATGAATAACTTCCGTTTCGCCGCCGTAATACTCGTCGAGCGCAAGATAATTGTTTGCTTTAAGACGCATGTTTTCGTCCGTTTTCATATCTTCGTTAACGCGCTTTATAACGTTGTGGCACGCCGAGCATAAAGTAAGAAGTTTTCCGCTTTCTTTCTTCGCGTTTGCAAGCGTCCTTACCGCCGAAAGTTTCGTGGCGATTTCGTCTTTGGCAACGGGATAAACCGCTCCGCAACACTGCCAGTTTTCAAGTTCTTTAAAGTCTACGCCGAGCGCGGCAAGAGAATCTCTTCCGTAACGGTCAAGATCTTTTGCTTTCGTTTTAAGCGTGCAGCCGGGATAATAACTGAATTTCATTTTTTTACCTATAATCAAACCATCTGTTCGGGTTTGAACACCTTATCGAACTCTTCTTCGCTCAAAAAGCCGAGCGCAACGCACGCTTGCTTAAGGCTGATGTTTTCTTTATACGCTTTTTTAGCGGTTTTAGCCGCGTTTTCGTAACCTATATACGGATTAAGCGCGGTAACGAGCATTAAAGAATTATGAAGATTGAACGACATTTTTTCTTTGTTTGCCGTAATTCCCGAAGCGCAATTTTTATTGAAAGAATTTATCGCGTCGACGAGAAGCCTTGCCGACTGAAGGAAATTATATATGATAACGGGCATGAACACGTTAAGTTCGAAATTCCCCTGCGACGCCGCCATTCCGATCGCCGTATCGTTTCCGATAACCTGCACCGCGACCATGGTAACCGCTTCGCACTGCGTGGGATTTACCTTGCCGGGCATTATCGACGAGCCGGGTTCGTTTTCGGGAATATGAATTTCGCCGAGTCCGCAACGCGGTCCCGAAGAAAGCCAGCGAACGTCGTTTGCGATTTTCATCATATCCGCGGCGAGCGCTTTAAGTCCGCCGTGCGCGAATACGAGTTCGTCTTTAGCCGTTAAAGAATGGAATTTGTTCGGCGCCGTAACGAAAGTTTTCCCTGTTATTCTGCTTACTTCTTCGGCAACTTTTTCTGCAAACCCCGCAGGAGCGTTAAGCCCCGTTCCTACCGCCGTGCCGCCGAGCGCGAGTTCTTTAAGCCCGGGAAGAGCAAGCCTTAACATTTCTTCGCTTTTTTCAAGCATTCCGCGCCAACCGCTTATTTCCTGCGAAAACGCTATCGGAACGGCGTCCTGCAAATGCGTTCTTCCGCTTTTGACTACGCCTTCGTTTTCTTTTTCAAGACGACGGAACGTTTCGATAAGTTCGTCGACTGCGGGAAACAACTCGTTTTCGATGATGAGCGTTGCCGCTATATGCATCGCCGTCGGGAAAGTATCGTTGCTCGACTGGCTTTTATTTATATCGTCGTTCGGGTGAAGAAGTTTTTTCCCCGCAAGTTCGTTGCCGCGGTTTGCTATAACTTCGTTCGCGTTCATATTAGACTGCGTTCCCGAACCCGTTTGCCATACGACGAGCGGGAAATGAGAATTAAGACTCCCCGATATTACTTCGTCGCAAGCCTTTTCTATAACCGAAAGTTTTTCGTCGGATATTTTTCCGAGTTTGTTGTTTGCGCGCGCAGCCGCCTTTTTAAGTATGCCGAACGCGTGAGTTATCTCTCTCGGCATCACTTCTCCGCCGATACGGAAATTCTCGTAACTTCTCTGAGTCTGCGCCCCCCAGTATCTGTCGGCGGGAACTTTCATTTCGCCCATCGTGTCTTTTTCAATACGATATTCCATTTACTTCCTCTTTTTTATAATATGATATTTCGTTTTTGCTTTTATTTTCGGTTTTATATTTATTTTCGGTTTTATATTTATTTTCGCTTCTGCTTTTATTTTCGTTTCTGATTTTTCTCAGTCGCGATTGCAGTTTACCTGAGCGATAACGTCTTTCATCGCGTTCGCGCTTTTTCTTAAAAGTTCCGTTTCTTCTTCGGTAAGCGCGGGAGTAAGCGTAGACTTAACGCCGCCCCTTCCCACTACCGCGGGAACGGATATGCAAACGTCGCTTATGCCGTATTCGCCTTTCAGTAAAACGGAAAGGCAAAGCACGCTGTCTATTCCTTCGTACAGGCACTTGCAAATATAAACTACCGCCGCCGCTACGCCGTTATAGGTCGCGCCCTTTCTCGATATTATAATGCCGCCCGATTTTCTTATATATTCCGCAACTTCTTCTTTGTCGTAAGCCGCCGCGCCGAGCGTTTTATTAGTTAAAACTTTATCGTATTCGTCGATGGGAATACCCGCTATTCTCGCCATGGACCACGCCACGAAAGAAGTGTCGCCGTGTTCGCCGAGAACGTTCGCGTCAACCTGCAGGGGAGAAACTTTGTATATTTCGGAAAGGCGGGTTCTGAGCCTTGCCGTATCAAGACTCGTTCCCGAACCTATAATGCGTTCCGAAGGGATATTCGTTACCTTATTGAAAGTGTAGGTAAGAACGTCTACGGGATTAGCGACGATGACGTAAACGGCGTCCGGACAAACCGCGGTTATGCTCGGAGCAATACTCTTGATTATATTTACGTTGGTCTGAGCAAGATCTATTCTCGACTGACCGGGCTTTCTCGCTATTCCCGAAGTTATAACAACTATATCCGAGCCTTTTGCGTCTTCGTATTCGCCCGCTCTGACGATTGCGGGGTTTAAAAAGGGAGTTGCCTGATAAATGTCCATCGCTTCGCCGAGAGCCTTTTCTTTATTTACGTCTATAAAAACGACTTCCGACGCTACTCCTTCGGCAACTAAAAGGTATCCGATAGAAGAACCTACCGCGCCTGCACCTATAACCGTAATCTTTTTGTTCATACTTGTTATCTCCTTGTTTTACTTTTTACTTTTTGTTTAAAATTTTTAATTTCTGCTTTTTTATTCGTTTCGGTTTTTTTCGATTGCAAAAGTTTATATTCTGCGCAAAGCGAAAATCTCGCTTTTACGTTTGGCTTGTTAAAATTTTAACAACTTAAATCAAAAAAACCGATAGCCGAACGGCTATATCGTATATAGTATATCATAAAAATTTTTAAAGCGGTAACGATTTTAAGGGGGTTTATAAAAATAATGCGAATTTTTTTACGCTTTTTAACAGGTTTACAACGCAAACCCGTCTGCATTATCGAAAAATTCCAAACGCGGATTTTACATTTGTATTATCACCTTTTTATCATAATATTATCACTTAGCCGTTCAATTAAAATTATTTTGAAAAACTTTTTTCGTGAATTTTTATTTCACATATTTTCACATTTTTCACATTAGTTGTTTTTTCGGCTTTAACTTGTTTTTTTTGTTTTAACGTTAAAACGATAAAAATCGCCTTAATCCCCTTAAAAAACTTAAAAACCGTAAAATTCCGCGAAAAACCCTTATAATTTCTTGTTTTAAGCCAAGAATACGTTTTATTCGCTACTTTTCGCCTGTTTTTTATAATTTCAGCCGTTTTAAAGAATTTAAGCGGCTTTTACCGAAAATTTTAAGAGTTTACGGGTTTTAGCGGTTTTTCCTTGTTATTGCCTTAGATATACGGCTTTTAATTGTTTTGCGCGGCTTTTGCCCGTTTTATCCGCTATTTTGGCTATATAATGCTTTACTTGGCACAAAAGTGCCTAAATCTTTGCAAAACGCCGCGATTTACGCGTTTTACCGTATTTTCACTTTATTTGCGGCGTACGCCCCTTTTATTCGGCTTTCGGCAACGATTGCCGCGCGTTCTTTATCTTTTCGACGTTTTGCCTTAATTTCGGCGTTTAACGCGATCGTGCGGCGTTTTGCATTATTTGCGCTACATATTCTAAAACTCCGATACTTTGCGTTATTTACGGAAAAATACGGTTCGTGCGCGTTGGTTCTTGTTTTTTATTAAATTATATCGGGAATTCCTTTCGTTATTCCTAGATTTTGCAATTTCACGTTAAACATTCGAACCGCCTTTAAAAGCGGCATTCTTAAAGGTTTTTCGCCTGAATTACAGGCAATACCCACCTTTTCACTATTTCACTATTGCAAGCAGACAGAAAGATTACAACAAACCCGTTTTTTCCTTTTTTGTTGGTTAAAGATCTGAGTTAAATTGTTTTAACTTTCACTTATAGAAAAATCAGATGTCGTCACCGGAATTTAAACTTAGGGATTCCATTTGTTATCACTAATTACCGAAAGGCGTTTTTTTCGCAATTTCATGCGACCGTTCGGGCGCAGTACGCCGAATACGGCAACTCCCGCGTTCGCAAAAAATCATCAAAAAATGCACTCTTTTCGGTGCAATGCATTTATGCGGATGAGAAACCAAACGCATCGCGGCTCGTTCAGGCAAGGCAAACGCCCGAAGTTGTACTTAAAGTACTACGAGCGGCGTTTAACGCCGCATTCCGGACAAAAATACTATTCGAATGGAATCCCCACCCGCTCTCTTTGGCTATAAAAGCGCAATAATATTTTGATTACCATTTGAGTAGCCACAAGCATATCGTTCCTTCTCTTACGCGGAAGCGGTAAGACTTGCATACAATCCGATCTTGTCTTCTGAATTTTAAAGAAGGGAACCGCCTGAACACAATCATATTTCACTTTACTCTTTTTAGAAAAAAAGAACGACGTTCAAAAATTTTCGTATTCTCCTTATGGAGAAAAGAACCGCCTGAACACAATCAAACCTTGACTTCCCATTTTGGGGAAGGTGGACCGCATGCGGTGGAAGAGAATATTTAAAGAATAACTTTCGCTCTGCTTATTCAAAGCACCGCCGCTCTTATTCTTTGTAAAATAACTTTTCTCGGCACTCCGTGCCACTCTACCCGAAGGGGAAAACGTGTTACGGCAGCGTTTTGAATTTACATCTCCCCTGAAAGAAAAGGCTGAATTCGGCGACAAGACATTCCGCGCCACTCTCACCGAAGGGAAAAACGTGTTACGGCAGTGTTTAGTAATTTTCGCCTTTTCAAAAGGGGAAACAGGGGATTGCAAGTAAACCACACTATCACCGTAATGCGAGAAACTTATATGAGTTTTAAATTTATTGAATTTTGTAGAATATAATTACATTTTGCGCTTATCTGATTATATAAGCGCTTAGGCTATTTATTTTAAAAAGTATAATATACCTTTATAGTTAATACTTTATAAATTTGTTTCATAAATTACAGATAAACCCATTCCACGTTGCCCGATAAATTCAGAAGCAACGTTATCGGGCCTTCAAGTACGTTTCACATACCGAAAACATATCGGGGGAAATTTTCACGATAAATAATAAAGCAATTTTAATAAATTTGAAAATTTAACAATTTATTTTGCGCTTAAAATTATATCGACAATTGTTTTAAAATACTTTTTATGTTTTTAAAATTATTACTTATAATAATGTAGACGCAAACTATTTTTAATTCGTTTTTGAATTTTATGTTTTACTTTTTATTTTATGCGTTGCATATTACAAAATGTTTCACGTGAAACACAAATTTTCAACCAAAAAACATACCCGAAAATACAGTGGACAAAGACCACTTTTAAATAAAACAATCGTTTTAAAAAACTCAAAATTGTAGATTTTATCGCAAATTTTGCGGATTTTAAAAAGTAAAAAGTTTCACGTGAAACATAAAAATACACCTTGTAAAACATATAAAAACCATAAAACAAAGAATTTTTACAATTTGCCGTTAAAATTTACAAATATCTGACCAAAAAAAGGTAATTTATGATTAGTTTTTAAATAATTAATGTGTTTTGTATACTGTTCACGATATGTCATTATAAATGCAATGCCAAGCGTATGATATATCTTTGCAATATGTCAATGAAAGTGTAATATCAGGCGTAAAATATATTTATGTAAGAAAACCATCAGGCGTGCTTAATATGCAACTTCAGAATATTTATTTAAATATAACACATAAAGAATTCACGCATAATAATATTGCACATTACGGAACGTATATCATACAAGAATAATGCAAAATTTTTAATTTGCAGTTAAACCGAAATATTTTTAAACGCTTTGTATAAAAACCGCCGCGTAAATAACACTGCATTTTAAAAACACGCGAAAACGAACGTTATTAAAATAATTTATAATAATGCGTAAAGTAATAAAACAAAAATTATATAGCGACCGTTTGATAAAATTATATAACGGAATTCTGATGCAATACCTGATAAACATCAATATACTTAAAGCAAAATTTAAATTAACGTAATTTTAATCAGCGCAATTTATTTATTGTGGCGCATTGAAATTTTATATAGCGCAAAGCGATGAAAATTGAAAATCAGGCGAAAATACGGCGTTAAATTATTAAGTAAAAGTAAAATATAATTTATTTAAAGAAAATACGCATAATATTTATTGTGTTTTGCAAATTTTTGTGCTAAAATTAAACAAAGTAAATTTTAGAATTAAAATTATTCCGAAACGTTACCGCGAACTTCGTTTTCACACGGGGCGCGACGAAATAACTTAAATTTACCACGACACATTCTGGAGGCATATATGAAAAAAAGCAACGCGCGGATCTGGATAGGACTTGCTGTATTTGCGCTTATCGCATTGCTGGCGGTGTTTTATCTGTTACCGCGCTTTACCGTGCAGGACGTAGAAACAAAAACGTTTTTCGAAAAAGCAGGTATGACGGTATCCACAAGCACAACTACCGACGATCCTTATCAATTCAACGTCGCGACGGCAGAAATCAAGAAAATAGTCGTTGACGGCTACAATCTTAAAGGCTACGTAAAAAACACGAGAGGGCATTACGTAGAAACGTATAAAACGAGTTTCGGCAGGGGTTCGGAAAGCGCGTATTACGGCGATAAGGCGATAGACTTTCTTATCAAAAACGGCGTTGAGTTCGACGTAACCGACCCGAACGCAGGCTCGTTCTGGTCGTCGCTCGTGTTCCCGATGCTCGTAGTGGGCTTAGGGCTTGTGGTGATGATAATAATGTTCCGTCAGGTCAACGGCACGAATAAATCGGCGATGGACTTCGGAAAAACGAAAGCAAGAGTAAGCCAGAACGTTAAAATAAGATTTTCGGACGTTGCGGGAGCGGAAGAAGAAAAGCAGGAACTTCAGGAAATCGTAGAATTTCTTAAAAACCCCAAAAAGTTTTCCGCGCTCGGAGCAAAAATACCCAAGGGCGTTCTTCTCGTAGGACCTCCGGGAACGGGCAAAACGTTATTTGCAAAAGCCGTAGCGGGCGAAGCGAACGTGCCGTTTTTCTCCGTTTCGGGTTCAGACTTCGTTGAAATGTTCGTCGGCGTAGGCGCAAGCAGAGTAAGAGATTTGTTTGCCATGGCAAAAAAGAGTATGCCGTGCATAGTGTTTATCGACGAAATCGACGCGGTAGGTCGTCAGCGCGGAGCGGGATTAGGCGGCGGCAACGACGAAAGGGAACAGACTTTAAACCAACTTCTTATTCAGATGGACGGTTTTGACGCAAACGAAGGCATAATCATTATGGCTGCAACCAACCGCGCAGACATTCTCGACCCCGCTCTTATGCGTCCGGGCAGATTTGACAGGCAAATTTACGTTAACATTCCCGACGTTCGCGGCAGAGAAGCCATTTTAAAAGTTCATTCGAGAAACAAACCGCTCGCGCCCGACGTAAACTTTAAAATTTTAGCAAGAATGACCGCGGGATTCAGCGGCGCGGATCTTGCAAACCTTTTAAACGAAGCGGCTATACTTGCGGCTCGCGCGGACAGAAAGGCGATAACAAACGTAGATCTTTACGAAGCGATCAATAAGGTAATAATCGGACCGCAGAAAAAGAGCAGAGTAGTTACCGAAACGGATAAACGAATCACCGCTTATCACGAATCGGGGCATGCGATTCTCGCAAGGCTTCTTCCCGGTTGCGATCCCGTTCAGGAAGTTTCCATCATTCCGCGCGGAATGGCTGCGGGCTACACGATGACCCGACCCGACAACGACAGCAACCATCTTGAAAAAAGCAAACTTTTAGACGATATAACGATGACGCTCGGCGGCAGAGTTGCGGAAGAACTTATTATAAAGGATATATCCGCGGGCGCGTCGAACGATATAAGCGTGGTTACCGAAAGGGCAAGAAAAATGGTTACCGAATGGGGAATGTCCGATAAAATAGGCCCCGTTAATTACGGCGGCGGCGATCAGGTGTTTATCGGAAAAGATATGCAAACCCGCGCCACTTACTCTGAAGAACTTGCCAAAATCATCGATCTCGAAGTAGAAAAAATAGTAAAAGAAGCGCACGAAAAAGCGACCGAACTTCTGTCCGCACACAAGAAAGAACTTGACAATATGGCAAGACTTCTCGTAGAACGCGAAACGATTTATCAGGACGAAGTAGACATGATTATGGCAGGTAAAGACGCTTCCGAAATTATCGCCGTAATGGAACAAAAAGACGGCGAAGCGAAAGAAAATCCGTTCGTAAAAATGCAGAAAGCCGCCGACGAAAAACGCCGTGAAAACAGCGAAGCGGCAACTTCGGCAAAAAGCGACGATTCAAACCCGAAAGATAACGTAAATCCGACGGACGATTCAAGCCCGAAAGATATCGCAAATCCGACGGAAGCGAAAGAAGACGATAAAAAAGACTGATTATCGGATTATCAAGACAAGTTTAACGCGTTCAAAGGAGTAATATGGGAAAAATCATAGCGTTTTCCAACCAGAAAGGCGGAGTCGGAAAAACCACGACCTGCGTGAATATGTCGGCGTGCCTTGCGTCGCTCGGCAAGCGCGTGCTTATAATCGACCTTGACCCGCAGGGCAATGCGACCACGGGTCTCGGAATAAACAAAGGCGCGGTAAAAAATTCTCTTTATCAGGTTCTTACCGAAGAACTCGACGTTAAAGACGCCGTCGTAAGCACCGAACTCGACAATCTTTACATAGTCCCGTCGACTATCGACCTTGCGGGAGCGGAAGTCGAACTCGTTTATCTTAAAAACAGAGAGAAACGACTCGTTTCCACGGTAAAAAAGGCGGCTAAAAATTACGATTACGTGTGTATCGACTGTCCGCCGTCGCTCGGGCTTTTAACGATAAACGCTCTTACCGCCGCGGACTGCGTTATTATCCCCATTCAGTGCGAATATTACGCGCTCGAAGGGTTATCGCAACTTATGAACACGATAAAACTCGTCATAAAGCACCTTAACCCGTCGCTTACGATAGAAGGCGTTTCGCTTACGATGTACGACGGCAGAGCAATCGTTTCACGGCAGATTTCAGGCGAAATCCGCAAGTTTTTCGGGGCAAAATGTTACGACACGGTTATTCCGCGCAACATAAGAGTTTCCGAAGCGCCGAGCCACGGCGTACCGGTTATCCGCCACGACCCGAAATGCGCGGGAGCAAAAGCGTATATGGAACTGACGAAAGAATTTTTAAAGAAAGGAGAGCATGCAGATGTCGGTGAATAAAGGTCTCGGAAAAGGGCTTTCCGCGCTTTTCAGGACGACGGAAGACGATTACAACAAAAATCTCGGCGTAACCGCCGAAGACATAAAAACGGGAGTTTTCGAACTCGATCTCGGCGACGTTTACGCAAACCCTAATCAGCCGCGTAAAATTTTCGACGAAAAAGCCCTTAACGAACTCGCGGGTTCCATTAAAGTGAACGGCGTTATCATGCCCATCGTAGTCAATAAAGACGACGACGGCAGATATATGATAATCGCGGGCGAAAGGCGGTATCGCGCGTCGAAAATCGCGGGGAAAACGACTATTCCCGCAATCGTAAAAAGTTACGACGAAAGACAGGTTAAGGAGATTTCTCTTATAGAAAACCTTCAGCGCGAAGACCTTAACCCCATCGAAGCCGCAACCGCGATGAAGCAGTTGATGGACGATTACAATCTCACTCAGGAAGACCTTTCCGAAAGGATCGGAAAAAGCCGTTCGGCTATTGCCAACACGTTAAGACTTTTAAGCCTTGACGGCGAAGTGGTAAAACTCGTCGCAAACGGCAAACTTTCTTCGGGTCACGCGCGCGCTCTCGTAACTCTCCCCGTTGAAATGCAGAGAAAAATTGCCGATAACGTGGTGAAAAACGGGCTTTCTGTACGCGAAGCGGAGCAGGCTACGAAAGATTATTTCAATCCCCCCGAAGAAATTAAAAAGCAGAAAAAACTCAGGCAAGCCGCCGAAATGAGCGCGGAACTTAAAGACCTTATAGCAAGAATGCAGCGCGCGTTCGGCACGAAAGTAGCCGCTATCGGCAACGACAAAAAAGGAAGAATTTATATCGACTATTACACGACCGACGATCTTGACAGACTGAACGATATAGTGGTTATGGTGGAAGAAAAAAACAACCTTAACTGAATAAGAATAAAAACCCTTTAAAAAAAGCGCCGCCGTTTACGCGCTTTTTTGAAATTCGACGGATAAACGGGATATTATTATCGCGTTTCCGAAAGCCTTGCCGCCCGTGGCGGCGTTTTAACCGTAAGATATGCTCGTATTTAAAACACTGACAGCGAAAGATTTAAAAAAACTGCAAAAATTCACCGAAAAAAGCCCGTATTTTTTATGCGATTATTCGATAGGCGTTATGTATATGTGGCTTGATTATTACAAATACGAGTACGCCGTTTTTAACGACACTCTTATTTTAAAAACGGGAAAAGAAACGGGAAAAGAACTTTTTTTCGCGCCTTTGGGCAAAGATAAAAACGGAGCGTACGCAGAAATCGAAAAATACTGCGTAGAAAACGAACTTCCGCTTTATTTTACCCTTATAGACGGCGAAGAAACGAAACGGCTTGCCGATAATTACGAGCAAGCCGAAATTTTATACGATCGCGATTTCAGCGACTACATTTACTCTTACGACGAAATTTACAATCTTACGGGTAAAAAATTCAGCGGACAAAGAAATCATATAAATGCGTTTAAAAAGGCGTATCCCGATTACGAGTACGTAAAACTTACCGCAAGACACACGAGCGAAATATTAGATCTTCTTAAAACTTATAAAAAAGAACACGGCGCCATGCGCAAAGTCGAAAAGGACGAATACGAATACACGAAAAATCTCGTTAAAAACATTCACGTGGGAAAATTCACGGGCGGCGCAATCAGAACGGGCGGCAGAATAGCGGCGTTCACGATAGGCGAATACGTGGGAAACATGCTCGTTATCCACGTTGAAAAAGGACTTTTCGAATACCGCGGAATATACCCCGCGATTTTTCACGAATTCGTAATGCGGTCGAAAAAAGACGGCATTTTATACATAAATCGGGAAGACGACGCAGGCGATCCCGGGCTTCGCATTTCAAAAACGCAATATCAACCCGTAATGCTTGCGGATAAATTCGACGTTCTTATAAAAAAGCCCATGAATATAACCCGCGCGCCCGTACTGAAAGGGAAAAAGGTAAATCTTAGCAGAATAACCGAAAAGGACAAGCAAAACTATTTTGAACTGTATACCGACAAATCTCTCAACAGATACTGGGGTTACGATTACAAAAAAGACGTTGCCGACCCTTCGCCCGACGCGTTTTTCAATATGCAGAAAAACGATTTCAGAAAGCGTGACAATTTGTGCCTTGCCATAAGAACGAAAAGGGGCGGCGAACTCATAGGCGAAGTAATTATGTATAATTTCGGCTATGATAACACCGTGGAAACGGGCGTAAGGCTGTTTAAAAAGTATCAGAAAAAAGGTTACGGCAGCGAAGCGGTTTCTCTCGTCCGCGATTATATAGCGAACGAACTTAAAAAAATACCCGTCGCAAAATGCCATATTAAAAACGAAGGCTCGAAAAAACTTTTCTTGTCGCTCGGTTACGAACTGACGGAAACGGACGGGAAATTTTACAGATTCCGCTATGAAACGCCGTAATTACAGACAGTAACGCTTCAGGACTTGCGTAGCAAATAAAAAAATTTTAAAAAAATAAAAAATTTTTAAAAAACCGCGTTAAAACGCTTTACAAATAAAAAACAAAGTGCTATTATAATTGCATTAAATTTAGTTCATCATTTTCCCCCTTATCATATATTTTTTTCAGGCGGCTGTTTACGAAATTTCGCAAACAGTCGTTTGAATTTTCGGGGAAAACGTTGATTTTTCAGAAGGTTTTCGGAAAACACTTCAATAAAACAACCGAGGTAATTCAATATGCAACTCAAAAACGGAAACGCGGGCGTAACCCGTTCGCTATGCACCGCTGGAATCATTGCGGCGCTGTACTTTGCTCTCACCGTGGCTTTTTATCCCGTTTCTTACGGCGCGATACAGGTAAGAGTGTCCGAAGCGCTGTGCGTTTTACCGCTGTTTTACGGCGAAGCGGTTCTGGGACTTACGGCAGGATGCCTTCTTAGCAACCTTGTAGGAACGGGCGGGCTGCTTGACGTTGCTCTCGGCACTCCCGCCACGCTGATTGCCGCGCTGCTTTGCTATCTTGCAGGAAAAAAAATACGCGGCGGAGCAAGATTTTTTTTGGGAGTTTTTCCATGCGTTATATTGAACGCGCTCGTCGTTCCGCTCACTTTTCTTGCGATAACCGAACTTAAAGAAGCGTACTTTCTCAGCGCGTTTCAGGTAGGCGTCGGCGAAGCGATCGCCGTGTACGTTCTCGGCGGAGCGTTATACTTTGCATACGCTAAACGTCTTGAAAAAACCAAAAAACTATAGATTTTTTTTTGAGTATTGCGCTTAGTTTGACAATTCATTATATTTCCCGCAGGTTTAACAGATTACCTGTCCGAATTTTCAAGGTAAAGCGCGTCGAAATTAACGGCGTCCACAAAATCTTCACCCGGGATTTTAACGGAATTGAATTCGTCGTAACACTTAACGGTGTAGGGAACTATAAGCGGCGTTGAAATATCGAGCCTTCGGCAGATTTCGGTAACGTAAAAATAAAAGTCTTCGGACTTATATTCGTTAAGATTAGTGTACGTTACGGATTTTATTCTCCGATGATTTTTAATAAGCGCAGCCGAAATTTTTACCATATAAAGATTGTAGCATATAAACGAAACAAAATCAAGATTTATCGACGATAAACTATCGTATTTTTATAAAACCTAAACAGCGTTATTTAACCGCCACGGGAGAAAAATGGATAAACAGATTTCCGAAAACGTAATACAAAGGCTTCCTAAATATTACAGATACTTAAAAGAACTCGAAGGAAAAAACGTAACGAGAGTATCGTCGCGCACTATTTCGGAATCGCTCGGCGTTACCGCTTCGCAGGTAAGGCAGGATCTTTCTCAGTTCGGCGGATTCGGTCAGCAGGGCTACGGTTACGACGCCGAATATTTAAAAAATCGGATTCAGGATATTCTGGGGCTTAACAAAAAGCACACCGCAATAATTATCGGCGGCGGCAGAATAGGTCAGGCTCTTGCGAATTATAAAGGCTTTTCGAGCGAAAACGTGCATATAACCGCGGTGTTCGACGTTGAAACTTCGCACGTTCAGAAACTTGACGGCGTAGAAATATTAAACGTTTCAAAACTGTCGGAATATCTTAAAACTCATAAAACCGACATTGCCGTGATTTCCGTTCAGAAAGAAAACGCCGAAGCCGTCGCGAAACAGGCAATATCGGGCGGGGTAAGGGCGATATGGAATTTCGCGCCCACAGACCTTAACTTCGGTAAAGAAGCGGTTTGCGAGAACATAAATATGTCTGAAAGTTTAATGCGCCTTATCTATAAAAGTAAAAAACTCGGTAAATAATTTTTGAAAATTTTGTTGAAATTGTGTTGAAATCCGTTGACAAAAAACAGTTGGCGGCATATAATAGAGAAGGTATTTGAAAAATGCCGAAAAATATACAAGAGGTTTGTTTTTATGAAAAAGGCACTCAAAATCACTTCGCTCGTAATGGGCATACTTTGCATAGTTCTTTGCGCACTTTTAATGATATCGTTTTCTATAAATTTAATGGGCAGAGATTTGGGGTTATCGAGAGCCACCCGCGACGCGTTTGACAAAGTTTTAGCGCTCACCGGCGGCTACAATATGATGTACGGTCTGCCTATTCCGTATATCAACCTGATGGCTCCGCTTTTCTTATTCGTATTTTTCCTTGTAAGCGGAATCAGATTCCTTAAAGCGCAGAATAAGCCCGAAACCATGGGTACCTGCATAGCAAGCCTTGTATTCGGATTTATATTATTCTTTATCTGCATAAGCGGCGCAGGTTTGTATAAAAAAGACGACGGAGAATACGCGGGTCTTGTAAGTTTGGGAGTTATAATGGTTCTTCTTCCCGTTCTTACTTACGTTTTCCATATCGTAGCGGGCGTTATGTTTAAAAAAGCCGACGCTGCTGCCGCTCAGACCGGAACTGAAGTTAAGACCGAAGTTGCGGCTGCGGAAAATACCGAAGAAAATAAATAATCTGTTTTTATAAAGATATAAAAAATCCCGAAGTTGCTTTCGGGATTTTTTGTTTTTGAATTTTCCGCATTATGCTCAGAATGCGAACAATCCTACCACGGTTTTTATAACGATATCTTTCATTATTTCGTAATCTATATACTTATGATGATCGAAAACGTACTCGTGGGCAAAAGACTGAATTATATTCATCGCAAGATGCACTTTCTCTTTAAGATTATCCCCACCGCTCGCAAGTCTTCCGAGTTCTTCCGAAACGTGAACGGTTATCTCGTTTTCAAGAGTAAGAAATTCCGCGTTCACTTCGTGATCGCTCGCAGCAAGAGCGTGAAGAGTGCCGTGAAGATGAGCGTTGTCTTTATGAATTTTTATAGTTACCGCAAGAATTTTTTTAACGAGCGCGTCAAAATCGACGGGGGCGGTTATCCCGTCCATCGCCGTAATAAGCGGTTTGGTCACGTTTTCTATATATATTTTCAAAACGTATAATAAAATATCTCTTTTATCTTTAAAATAACTGTAAACTATCCCCGTAGACACGCCCGCGCGCTTCGCGATCTCGGCGGTGTTCGCGTCGTAATACCCGATTTCGGAAAACAATTCGTAACTTGCTTCTATTATTTTATTCTTTTTTTCGTTCGAACGCTCCTGCTTTGGCTGCCTGATAACTTTTTCCATATATATATAATACACCACCCCTTTAAAAAAATCAAGAAAAAAAATAAAAAATGTGAATAATCTTTCATATTTTTGCTTGACAACGAAAAAAGATAGTGTTATTATGAATATGAATTTGAAATCAAGTTCACATTTGCGACGAGTTTTGCGTATACGCGGGTATGAACTTAAAGGAAGGTAAAAATGCCGATAGTATTTGCTCCGATAAATCAGAAACTCAAAATAGTAAGAATCGCCGCCGAAGACAAACTCAAAAAGCATCTTGAAAGTTTAGGAATAACGGTAAACAGCGAAATAACAGTGTTGTCGGCAAGCGGCGGAGCGGTCGTATGCAAAGTAAAAGACGGCAGAATCGCGCTCGACAGAGAGTTATCTACAAAAATTTTCGTCGCGTAATAAGGTATTAAACGCGGCGCGGTAAAAAATAAAAACGAAAGGAGAATATAATATGTTAAAAACGTTGGATATGTTTTCTGTAGGCGAAACGGGCGTTGTCAAAGCGGTTTCGGGCGAAGGAAAAATCAAAAGGCGTTTATTCGACATGGGCATAACGCCCGGAGCGGAAATTTTTATGAGAAAAAAAGCGCCGCTCGGCGATCCCATCGAAATAACTATACGGGGCTACGAACTCACACTTCGTAAAACCGAGGCGGCTTGCGTTAATATGGAGGTAACGAAATAATGAAAAGATTTGCTCTTGCGGGCAACCCCAACTGCGGAAAAACCACTTTGTTCAACAGTCTTACGGGTTCCACCGCGCACGTAGGCAACTGGCCGGGCGTTACGGTCGATAAAAGAGACGGCGTTTACAAAAAACTTGCCGAAGACGTTGCCATCGTAGACCTTCCGGGCATTTACTCTTTATCGCCTTACACCCCCGAAGAAGTTATCGCGAGAAATTACATACTCGACGAAAAACCCGACTGCGTTATAAATATTGTGGACGCGACTAATCTCGAGCGCAACTTATATCTTACCACTCAGATTATGGAAATAGACGTTCCTATGGTAGTCGCATTGAATATGATGGACGCCGTAGAAAAGGCGGGCGATAAAATAGACGCCGCCGAACTCGAAGCAAGGCTCGGCGTTCCGGTGATAAAAATTTCGGCTCTTAAAGAAACGGGGCTTCAGGACCTTATGAAAAAGGCTTATGCGGAAAGCAAGCGTCAGAGAAAAGGCGCGAGCGTTCTTTCCGAAAGCAAGGTTTCGCACCTTATAGGCGACGTAAAAATCGCGCTTGCGGGGCAGAACGTTCAGAATCCTTTGTTCCACGCGATAAAACTCGTCGAAAACGAC
The DNA here is from genome assembly GCA_934248055.1 of uncultured Clostridia bacterium. Lineage (GTDB taxonomy): Bacteria > Bacillota > Clostridia > Christensenellales > Borkfalkiaceae > HGM11412. The sequence continues at coordinate 32,137 of CAKQKI010000010.1, forward strand.
AGTCTCGAAGTGGAAATGCATAAAGACACCGTTAAAATGATCGACGAGTTCAAAAAAACGTTTACCGACGATACTTTCGGAACGGATTTCGAAGCGCTTATCGCAGACGGCAGATATAAATATATTTCAAAGCATTTCGGCGCGGTAGTACAGCGCAAAAACAAAGAAAAATTCGGAATGACTAAGTCGGATAAAGCCGACAAAGTATTGACCCATAAAATATTAGGTATTCCCATCTTTCTCGTTATACTTTTCGCTATATTCCACCTTACGTTTTCCGAAAACCTTCTCTTTATTAACGGATTTACCGAAAAACAGCACTGGATGCCTTCGCTCGAAGAGTTGGGTCTGATGGTCGCAGGCGAAGAAGGGGCTGACCCCGAACCGATAAACTTCTGGGTAAAGTTGCTTGCCTGCGTATACGACGGAACGATTTATTCCCCCGGCGTTATCGTAAACAATCTCTGGAACGACGTTATCGTCGGCGAATTGTTCGGACTTTTGAAAACGGGAGTGGAAGCGATCGGAATGCCTGAATGGGCAGTAGGGCTTGTGAACGACGGTATTATCGAAGGTCTTGGCGCGGTTCTTTCTTTCCTTCCGCCGATTCTCGTGCTGTTCCTGTTCTTTTCGATACTCGAAGACAGCGGATATATGGCGCGAATCGCGTTTATTCTTGACAGGGCGTTCCGTAAATTCGGTCTTTCGGGCAGAGCGTTCATGCCTATGATAATGGGCTTTGGCTGTTCCGTTCCCGCAATGATAAACACCCGTACTCTGGCAGACGATAAAGAAAGAACGGCAACCGTAAGGGTTATTCCTTTCTTCTCGTGCGGAGCAAAACTTCCCATTCTTACAGCCTGCGCGGGCGCAATCGTTGCGTATTTCGGGGTAGGGAACGCCGATATAATAACTTACTCGATGTACATATTAGGCGTGGTAACCGCGATAGTGAGCGTGCTTCTTATGAGGGGAACGACTTTAAAAGGCGAAACTCCGCCGTTTATCATGGAACTTCCCGCGTATCACGCGCCGCAGTTCAAAAACCTTATGGCGCATCTTTGGGATAAAACGAAACACTTCGTTAAAAAAGCGTTCACGATTATTCTTGCGTCCACGATACTCATCTGGGTACTTTCTCACTTCGGCTTCGACTGGCACTTCCTTACGGACGAACAAATCGACAGCAGTATCCTTGCAAACATAAGCAAATTTTTCCAACCCCTGTTCACTCCGCTCGGCTTCGGAAGTCAACTCGGTAAATTCGGTTGGGTATTCGTAGTAGCCGCGGTAACGGGGCTTATAGCGAAAGAAAACGTCGTTGCAACGTTCGCCACTCTGGCGGCTTGCCTTGCGGCACACGCAAGCCTTAACTTCGAAGGAATAGACATAGGCGCGGAAGACGGCGTAGGCGCGGTTCAGGCAATGATACTCGCAACTAATATAACTATTCCCGCGATTATCTCGTTCATAGCGTTCAACATGACTACCATTCCCTGCTTTGCCGCGGTAGCAACCGCAAAAGCGGAACTTAAAGACAAAAAACGTTTCCACGGAACTCTCGTGTTCTGGATTGCCGCTTCATATATAGTTGCGGCTATGGTTTACACGATAGGCTCGTGGTGGTGGACCGCGTTCATCTGGGCGGCGGCGATAGCGGCTGTGATTGCTATAATAATCCTGAAAAACAAAGCGCAGGCGCAAACCCGATAACCTGAAAAACGTGGAGCGTCTCAACCATGCCGCAATATAAATTCAAAAAATTATATTGCGGCATTCCGAAAATATATTAAAGGAGACATATTATGGGAGAAATTATTGCCGTAATAATTGCCGTGGCGTGCGCGGCTCTGGTGGCGGGCGTTATAATAAAATCCGTTATCAACAGAAAAAAAGGCAAAAGTTCCTGCGGGGGCTGCGACGGAAATTGCAGTTGTTGCTCGCAATGCGCTTACACGAAAAAAACAAACGAAAACAAACTTCACGAAAAAAAGCGGTAATACCGCTTTTTTTACTCTTTAGTTATTTCCCTGCCGCAAACAGGGCATTTTTTCTTTCTCGGACTATGCCAGGCAAAAATAATACAAACCTTGGTCTATCGCTGTGTTTTTGACTAATACTTTGTTACGCTAACGGGTTATACGGACAAGTATTAACCCGTTAGCGCGCCTTGTCTTAGCCTAAAAACGCAGCGTTATACTTGCCTGCAACAAAAACGCCGATATTTTCGATGATTTTTTGTGAAGGCAAGGACGGTAGTACTATACGTACACCGTCCGAGAATTTGCAAAAAAGCGCGTAAATTGCGGCGTTTTTGCAAGGTTTGTATTATTCTTGCCTGGCATAACTGCATCCGCAATTTTTGCATTCTATATAGTTCCCGGGTAACACTAAAATAAGAATTAACCCTACAAACGGTATAAGAAAGAATACGAGATAACCCATTCTGTTTTTATACCACGCAATATAAAAGAACAAAAAAAACCGTCCGAGTACAAGCAATACGGTTAAAAATATTTCCATATACTTTTCTCTCCTTCAGCATATAGTATAATCGCATAATATGCGATTATCAAGCGTTTAATCACCTGATATGCGATAATTACGTAAAGGTGATTATATGGAACTTAAAAACATTCAATTAAGATTGCGGGAATGCATTAAAAACTCAAGGCACACGCAAAAAGAACTTGCAAAACTCGTTGGAGTTTCGCCGCAAACGGTATCGAAATATATGAAAAACGACGTTTTCCCCGCGCTTGACACTCTTGCGAAGTTATGCAAGGTTTTAGACGTTAAATCGGATTATATATTAGGTTTGTCGGACTACTGAAAGAAATATTTTTTTAAAACGCAACTGCTTTTTAAAATCGTTGCAAAGAATTTTTTATTGTGCTAAACTTATACTATGAAAAACGTTAACGATTTTATCGATAAAGAAAACAACCCTTTAAAAAACATGGCGCAAGACGGCGGTTTTACGTCGATTTTCAGAACGCTCGGCTGTATAGGCGACAGTCTTGCGTCGGGCGAACACGAATACGTTAAAAACGGCAAAACCGAATATTACGATATGTACGAATACTCGTGGGGACAGTTTATAGCAAGAAAATGCGGCTTAAAGGCTTATAATTTTTCCGTCGGCGGGCTTACCGCGAAAGGTTTTCATAATCTTGCCTTTATACAAAAAGCCTATACGAAAGAAAAAGAATGTCAGGCGTATATTATCGCGCTCGGCGTGAACGACATGAATCACCTTAACGAAACATACTCCCGCGGGTTCGGCTCTCTTGCCGATATAGATTTCGATCACCCCGAAAACAATGCCGACAGTTTTGCGGGATGGTACGTAAAGATAATTCAGAATATCCGCGCGATTCCGTCTGCTAATTCAAAAATTTTTCTCGTAACCATGCCCACGGAAAAGAACAACGGCGAACTTTGCGACAAGCACGCCGAATTCGTGCGCTCGCTTCCGACGGTATTTAAAAACGTTTACGTTATAGATCTCAGAAAGTACGCGTTTTATAACGACGAATTCGAAAACTCTTTAAAACTCGGCGGACACCTTAACGCCATGGGTTATAAATATACCGCCGACGTTCTGGCAGGATATATCGACTATATTATCCGCGAAAACCCCGAAGACTTCAAAGAAGTTGCATTTATCGGAAAAGAAGCGAATTTATAAATATTTAGTTTCTTCGTTTAAAGCCGCAAATTCGGCTGCGATAAAAATATAAGTTTAAAAACCGTTTTTGCCGTAAGGCAGACAAATAAAGGCGGCGTACCCGTAATTACCGCAGGTACGCCGCCGTTTTTTTCGTTTTATTTAACCACTTTCGCAACCGTTTCGGTTATGGTTTTGTCTATCGCGAGTTTTCCGTATTTATCGACTTCGAGTTTATTGCGCTCGCCGTGAGTCAGACACCCCGCGCCGCCCACGCAACCGCCGAGACACGCCATACCTTCTATAAAATTAACGTCCGAAACGTTTTTATTTTTCTTTAAAAGGGCGATTTTACACTCTTCTATCCCGTTGCAGGACACGGCGCTCAGATCGAAATTTATTCCCTGTTCTTTAAGACCTTGTTTCACGGCGTCCGCAAGACCGCCGCAGCGGGCGAATATGCGCCCGAAATAGGAAGCGTCTGCAAGTTCGCCTTCCGCAAGAGAAGTAATATCTATATCTTTACTGTCAAAAAGGGCTTGCAATTCTTCAAAAGTAATGGCGGCGTCTACGTAAGGTTTAACGTCTTTTTTCATTATTTCCGCTTTTTTTGCGGTGCAGGGTCCTATAAATACAGTCTTCGCCGTCGGGTTTTTGTCTTTTATATATTTGCAGATCGTTGCCATGGGCGAAAGGTTATGCGAAATATTCGGCGCGAGAGCGGGGAAGTTTTTTTCGATATAACTGACGAACGCAGGACAGCACGAACTCATTAAAAATTTCTTTTCGGCAAGTTCCTGCGACTCGTATTTGGCAACGATATCCGCTCCGAGCGCGGCTTCGGTTACGGTGTAAAACCCGAGTTCTTTAAGCCCCGTTATCACCTGACCGAGTTTCGCGTAAGTAAACTGACTTGCAACGGAAGGCGCGACTATCGCGTAAACCTTATATTTTTTATTGTTCTCGCTTTTCTTTATAAAATCTATAACGTTCAGTATATACGATTTATCCATAATCGCGCCGAAAGGGCATTGATACACGCACGCCCCGCACGCGATGCATTTTTCTTCTCTTATAAGGGCGGCTTTGTCTTCGCCTACGGTAATGGCTTTTACTTTGCAGGCGTTCTGGCAAGGGCGCTTATGGTTGAGTATCGCGTTATACGGGCATACTTTCGAACACGCGCCGCATTCGGTGCATTTAGACTTGTCTATATGCGCAACGTGGTTATGGTCGAAAGTTATCGCGCCGAATCTGCACGCGTCTTCGCAGCGGTGCGCAAGACAGCCGCGGCAGGCGTTGCTAACTTCGTATCCGCCCATGGGGCATTCGTCGCACGCGATGTTTATAACTTCGATAACGTTTTTATTGTCGCCGTCGCCGCCCATGGCGATTTTAACCATTTCGGAAATTATGGCGCGTTCCTTATAAACGCAGCAACGCATGGTGGGAGTATTGCCAGAAACTATCTCTCCCGCAATATCGGGGGCTTTTTCGGGCAAATTGTCCTGCCACGCTTCTTTCGCAACTTCCCTTAATACTTTATATTTTAAATGTTGAACTTTGGTATCGAATTTTCTCATTTCAGTAACCTATAAGATTATTCAGCGTTTCGCGCTCGCCGTCGCCTGCGGTGTAAAGCATAGCGCCCGCTATAACCGGAACGAATTTTTTAACCGAAGATTTTTCGTTTCCGCTTAAAATCTCGTACTTTTCAAGGTATTTTTCGGCCATGTCTTCGCCGTAATTCAGAATAAAAAGAATATACGACCGCGCCGCTTCGGCAAGTGCGTTTCCGCTCGTAACGTGCGACCAGTCTATGATATACGCTTTTCCCGATTCGTCGATAATAACGTTCGACGGGTTATAGTCGCCGTGGCAGACAACGTTGCTTTCGTTAAAATCGTCTATTTTGTTATAAAGATAAGTTTTTGTGGTGGCAAGAATATCCGCACGCTTGATTTTTTCGATAAGTTTATCCCGCATACGATTTAAAACCGTACATTTTTTGCTTTGATATTCAAGTTGCAGTTTAACGAAAACTTCAAGATACCCGTCCGTTTTCGCGGGGTTTTCGCGTATAAGCGATTCGAGCGTTTTCCCCGAAACGAATTTAGTTACTATCGCAAGTTTTCCGTCGATTTCGGCAACTTCTTTTATTTCGGGAACGGAAAGACCCGTTTCTTCGATTTTCGCATAATTCAACGCTTCGTTTAAAACGTCAGACTTTTTAAAATCTTTTTTAAAAAGTTTAACGCAGTTTTCTCCGTCGCGCCAGACGGCTTTTTTATCTCCGCCGCTTATTAAATTTTCAAGACGATATTTACTCATACTTACAATTATTATATATTTCAAAAGCCCTATTGTCAACTTTTTAACAATAAGTAATTCGGGTATGCCGGGCAAGAATAATTAAAGCCTTGCAAAAACGACGCTTTAACCCGCAACTGTCTTGAAGCGGTAGCCGTAATCGTAAACAAAAAGAACGATACCGTAATCATAACATGCAGCAGGCAACGCGTATCGCCTATAAAACGGCGTTCTTTCTTCTCGGCGAACTCGTGGAGTCGGGCGATACGGAAAAAATCTTTTCTTCGCCCGAAGACAAGCGCACCGAGAATTACATTACGGGGCGTTTCGGTTAAAACGCTTGATAAAAGGAGAAAAAAAATATATACTATGAGTATAAGGAATAAATACGGGCGGAACGGGGCTCGGTCTTGCGATAGTCAAACACGTCGCTATCCTTTATAACGCCGAAATAACCGTAAAATCAAAAGAAGGAGAAGGAACGGTGTTTACCGTAATTTTCAAAAAATGACGAAAAAAAACATCAGAACCGAAGAAAAAGCAATTAAGCGACGCAGAAAACTCGCCGCTTTTTTGTGTTTTTTGTTTTTCTTTATAATTTCTTTCACCGCGTTTTTTCTTATAACCTGGCACGTCGGAAGCAATAAAACTCTCCGATACGTAAATTCTCTTGAAACGCTTTCTTCCGACAAAGAAAATTTTACCGTTAAAAAAGCGGAAAATCATATAGAAATCGACTGTAAAGAAGACTTAAAAATCCTTCAACTCAGCGATATTCACATCTGCTCCGGAATTTTCAGGTTTTCTCTCGACAAAAAAGTTATAACGGAAGTTATAAACCGAGTAAAGGAAACAAAACCCGATTTGCTCGTTATAACGGGCGACGCGCTTTCGCCTATATGGATTACTTCCGGCACGCGCGACTCTTATAAGCAACTGAAAGTTTTTCTTGCTCTTCTTGAAAAAATAAATCTTCCGTTCGCTTTTTGTTTCGGCAATCACGACGGCGACGGAACGGCTTCGGAAGAGTTTATATCAAAAAGCCTTGAAAAAGCAAAAAAATCTTTATATCTTTCTGGCGAAAAGGAAGTAAAGGGCGAAGGCAACTATTATATCAAGGTTAAGTTCGACGGCGAAATAAAGTCTTCGATGATATTTTTAAACAGCGGCGGAAAGAAAAAGAATAAATACGAAGGCGTGAGTTACGAGCAGGTTTTATGGTACGAAAAAACCGTAAAAACTCTTAAAAAAGAAAACGAAAACGTTAAAAACCTGCTGTTTTTGCACGTTCCCGTTCCCGAATACGACGAGTTCTATAAAAAGGCAAAAGACGGCGTCGGGAACTACGTAATTCAGGAAGGCATAAAAGACGAAAAGGTTTGCTTCGGCGAGCAGAACGGTCTTTACGAAAAAATGAAAGAACTGAACTACACGAAATTCGTTTTTTGCGGACACGACCATAAAAACAATTACGTCGTTAAAGACTTATCGTCGGGCATAAGTTTATGTTACGGAATGAGTATGGACTTTTCCGCTTATCCTTCTCTTAAATTCAAAACTAAATATCGCGGCGGGCGAATTATAGAAATAAAAAAATCGGGCGAAGTTTTAACTTATTCTTCTCCCGCGTAACGCCGACAAAAAAAGATTGCGGAAAAAATCCGCAATCTTTTTATATGTTCGTTAGTTTTTACTTCGTCATTATTTGAGATAAAAAGTTTTTCACGACTTCGAGATTTGTAAGATACGTAAGAACTTCGTTGAAATAACATTTCGTTACACCGTCTGTCGGAACGAGATAATCGTTAAGAGAAGGAACGAAAGGCGTTATTACCACGCACGCTACCATAAGAAAAACTGTCGCAAGGGCAACGGCTAAAATCATTCCGAGAAGTTTATCTATAACTCTTATAACGGGAAGTTTTGTAAGCGCTTTGAAAAGTTTTTTCAAAAGAGCGAAAATTATCATCGCAACGATAAACAAAACTATAAAGCAAACGGCGTTTACTATCCATTTTCCGAGCATATCGAAAAGCGCGAGTTGATATCCGTTTTTAATAATAGCGTCGGCAATCGCGGAATGAAGAAAGGACGGAATTTTAGTGGTCGCGAGAAGATTTATTATTTCTTCTTTCGTTTCCGTTCCGTTAAGAGTAATATCCGCTCCGCCGAAAAGTTTGCTTACCTGCTGAGTGAAAAATTCCAGAACCGACGGCCATTTTTCGCAAACGAAATCAGACACCTTAACGCACAGCCAGCCGGCAAGGGCGATAGCCGCAATCCAGCCGAGAAACGATAAAACCTGCCGCGCAAAACCCTGAACCGCGCCTATTATCAAAGCAATTAAAAGTATTACCACCGCGATTATATCCGCAAGCGCTATATTAACGCTTCCTATCGATACGACTTGCGGTATAGCGAGTATGTTTAACATTCTTTTCTCCTTATTACGTACACTGTCCGAGAATTTGCAAAAAAGCGCGTAAATTGCGGCGTTTTTGCAAGGTTTTATTATTTATGCCTGGCATACTAACGATTTTTAACAATTTTTAAATATATAAACGTTCGATTTTTAAACGTTTCGGATGATTAAAATTTTATCACAGAGTTTTTATAATGTCAACGATATATGCTAAAACGCGTTTAATAATTTTTTTTGTTGGCAACAATACGTTGTATGAATCAGTACGTTTTTTCTTATCTTTCTCCGTCGGTAACGAGCGAAATATCCGAAAGTTTGTCTTTATTTTTTAAAAACAGATACCCCGTTATAATATGCGTCGGCTCCGACCTTTGCATAGGCGACAGTTTAGGTCCGCTCACGGGAACGCGCCTTATAAAGTCGCTTAAAGGAAAAGTTTACGTTTACGGCACTTTAAAAAATACCGTTACCGCAAAAGAAATAAATATAATTTCAAAAAACGTAAAAAAAATTCATCCGTCGAGTAAAGTTATCGTTATCGACGCAGCCGTTGGAAAAAGCGAAGATATAGGAAAAATAAAAGTTTCCGACAGGGGTATCCGCCCCGGACTCGGGGTAAATAAGTTTCTCGACGAAATAGGCGACGTTTCAATAATTTCGATAGTTGCCGAAAAAGAAAAATCCCTTATTTCTTCGGGAGAAATAAGGCTTTCTTTAATAGACAGAATAAGCGGAATAATAGCGGACGCCGTAACGGGTTTTTTAAAATAATTATAGATTTTCCGTTCGCCGTCGCTAAGAACAAAAATACTCTACTTTTTTTCCTTTTTTAAGCGCGTATTTTACCGTGGAATACGTTCCTCCCTTTGAAACGTATAAGTACGCAATTAAAAGCGAAGAATTATCCACCATATATTTATTTCTTTCCGACATACATTTTTCGTTGTATTCGTTATATAAAATTATTATTTTATCCGCTTTTTTTAAAAGAGAATAATACTTTTCTCTGTCTTTTATATTAAATTTTTCCGCCTGATTTTTACACGGAACACACGCTATAACGTCTATATTGTATTTTTCTTTAAGTTTTATAAGACATTCGAAACATTCCGTATCGAATCCTATCGCCATACCCGAAAGAAAAGTTTTATATCCTTTTTTAATAATGTTTTCTATAAAACAATATAATTTTTCTTCCGAAAAATCTTTTTTTAAAATTCTATGCCCCGTAAACGAGCAGGTCGTTTCTTTATCGAAATCGTTCATAATGGTTTATTTCTTTCTTTTCCGTTTCCGCGGGGATATTTTAAAGGAGTGTTTTTTATTTTTTCAAAAACGAAAATATTTCTTTCTCCTTCGTTTAAAGGAAGAAAATAATTTTTGGTTTCTTTATATCTGCATCCTAAAATATTTATCGCGTTGTTTCCTTCTTCCGCTTTTTCGCCGTTTCCTTTATACGCTATAAAAATTCCTCCTTTTTTAATAAACGGAATACAGTATTCCGAAAGAGTATTAAGTTTTGCAACCGCTCTTGCGGTAACCGCGTCGAACTTTTCTCTTAAAGAGTCGTCTTTTCCCGCTTCTTCCGCTCTTTTATTCAAAACTTCCGCATTTAATCCGAGAACTTTTATAACTTCTTTTAAAAACAAACATTTTTTACCCGTCGCTTCGACGAGAGTAAATTTTAAATCGTTTCTTTTTATCATAACGGGGATCGACGGAAAACCGCCCCCGCTTCCTATCTCTATAACGTTACTTTTATAAGGAAAAAATTCGCATCCTTCAAGGCTGTCGTAAAAATGTTTTATTTCAACTTCATTTTCTTCCGTTATGTTAGTTAAATTAAACTTTTCGTTCCATTCTTTTAAAAGGGCGTAAAAAGTTATAAACATATCAACTTGTTCTTTTTTTAAAGAAAACTCTTTACTTATAAGGTCAAACATATTATTATTTTAACATAAAAAAAACAATATATCAAGAAAGTTATCAACATTGTCAATAACTATGTCAATAACTTTTTCATTTTAAAAATTTTCTTTTTTTTATTGCTTTTTACCCCGTAATAATATATAATATATTAAGTAATTCATAATAGGTGTTTTTACGGTTTCCCTTTATTTTTTCTTTTTTAAAGTTATCAACTTCACGATAACTTTCCTTCAACACCGTATAGTCGATTAAATTTTCCGATAAACAGCGAAAATATTAAGGTTATAAACATATTGACTTTCCCTATTGTTACTATTATACTAAATTATTAAAGGAGTTATTTATGAAAGTAGTCGTAAACGGCGCGGATCTTTCGTCTGCGGTTTTAAAAGTAGTAAAAGCAATTTCCGGAAAAACAACTAATCCTATATTAGAAGGTATTAAGTTATCCGTGAAAGGCGACGAACTTATTCTTACCGCAACCGATACCGAAATATCTATAGAAAAAACCATAAAGGCTTCTACGTTCACGGAAGGACAAACCGTCGTTCCCGGCAAACTTTTCGCTGAATTCACGAAAAGACTTGAAAACGAAGACGAAATAGAACTTTATCAGGAAGACAATCAACTTAAAATTTCTTATTCTTCGTCGGAAGGGTATATTTCTACTTTAAATCCCGAAGAATTTCCTATTATAAATAAAGAAATAAGGGAAAAATCTTTTACTATAAAACAAAAAGATTTTAAAGAACTTATTTTAAAATCTTCTTTCGCATGTTCTCAGGACGAAGCGAGACCGCTTTTAAAAGGCTGTCTTCTCGAAATAGAAGGAGATAAAATTTCTTCCGTCGCGCTGGACGGTTTCCGCCTTGCAATAATGAGAAAAAAAATAGAAGCAAGCACGGGCGATTTTAAAATAATAGTTTCTTCGAGAACTCTTAACGAAATAGTAAGAATTTTAGAAAACGACAACGACGTTTTAACCGTTATCGTTCAGAAGAACGTTATGATGGTAGAAGTAGACGGAACCGTTCTCGTTTCACGTCTTTTGGAAGGGGAGTATATAGATTATAAAAACATAATCAAAGATAATTTTATATCGGTGGTAAGAGTAAATAAAAATCAGTTGTTATCCGCTATCGACAGAGCGTCGGTAGTGGCAACCGACGCTAAAAAAATAGTAAGGCTCGATATAAAAGAAAATTATATGACCGTTTCCGCAAGCAGCGAAGTAGGAAAAATGAGCGAAAACGTAGTTATAAATTTAGAAGGAAAAGATTTATCGATAGCATTCAATTCTAAATTTTTAACGGACTGCGTAAAGGTTATAGACGACGAGTTTATAAATCTTCACTTCAACACGAAGATAAATCCGTGCGTTATAAAGCCTTTTTCGGGCGACGATTACCTGTATCTCGTTTTACCTCTCAGAATTAACGCGTAAATATTTGACAAATAATTAAATAAAAAGTATAATGCGTAGGTAGCATTAAAAAAGAAAGATGCGAAGACAGCATTTATTAAGGAGTATATATTATGAAAAGAACTTATCAACCCAAGAAAAGACAGAGAAGCAAAGTGCATGGATTCAGAAAAAGAATGTCAACCAAAAGCGGAAGAAACGTGCTTAAAAGAAGAAGACAGAAAGGTCGCCATAAACTCTCCGCGTAATAAAAATTTGGATAAAAGACTAAAAAAACAAAAAGATTTCGATGTGGTTTTCGGAAAAGGAACAAGGATTCACACAAAATCATTAACCCTTGTTTACGTAAAAAGCAAAACTTTAAAATACGGAATAGGAATAAGTAAAAAACACGGGAAAGCGGTAAAAAGAAACAGAATAAAAAGAATTCTTCGCGCGGTGATGAGAAATTACGATAAAAACATAAACGGTTTTTATATAGTTATTCTTCCGAAAGTAGCGGAGTCATACGATTTTAAAGTTTTTGATAAAGATATTAAATACGCTCTTAAAAAGGGGCAACTTTTAAATGATTAAAAAAGGTTGTATTTTAATTTTAAAATTTTACAGAAAATTTATATCGCCCGTTTTAAAATCGGAGTGCATATTCACTCCCACTTGTTCTGAGTATGCCATCGAAGCGTTTTTAAAAAGAAATTTTTTTGTTGCTGCGGGACTTATCGTCTGGCGGCTTTTAAGGTGTAATTCATTGAATGCCGGCGGTTTTGATCCGGTGCCCGACAGTTACAATAAATTAAAATGGGTTTTTTAACCCCGTGAGAAAAGTATGAATTTTTTTAATCTTCTCGCCACTGAAATAAGTTTTTACGACGGTATTCTAAATAACGTAAACTTAAGCGGAATAACCAAATTAGTAGGAAAAGTTATCGACTTTTTTTCATTCGGCGGATATATAGCGATGGGAATAATTATTTTCTCGCTCATTCTTAAAATACTTCCGTTGCCGCTCGATATTTATTCGCGCGCGGCAAACAAAAAGAACGCGTTGAAAATGGAAAAAATGCGTCCGGAATTAGAAAAACTTCAGAAGCAGTACGCCAACAATAAAGAACTTTACAATCAGAAAATGATGGCGCTTTATAAAAAAGAAGGTTATTCTCAACTTGCGGCGTGCTTACCAACTCTCGTTACTCTCGTTTTCTTTATAGTTGTTATAACGGCGTTTCAGCAATATTCTTCGTTCTGTAAAATAAGAACGTTCAACGATATGGCGGTAGCGTATTCGGACAGCATACGAAACGACGAAAACGTTAAAGGAACCGTAAAAATAGGCGAAACGGTTTACGATATAGAAAAAGTAGTAACGGTAAACGACAAAAAATACGTAATTTATTATAAAGAAGGCTCGGAAGAAAAAACGGAAGAAGTATCGAGAGATAATATCGAAACCGTTAAATTTTATTATATTGATTCCGGCGAAGAAGCCGTAAATAAAGTAAAAACAGCCGCGCAGAACGCCGCGGCGGAAAAATACAAAGAAGAACAGAGCAAGTCGCGCTTTTTATGGGTTAAAAATATATGGATAGAAGATTTACCCTGGAAAAAGTCGTTCGTAGATAAAAACGCTTACACGAACGCCACTTTTAAGTATTCGAGCGGTTGTAAGCAAAAAAACATAAATTCGTCTATTGCAAACGCTAACGCTTACGACGATATTTTCGGTTCGGAATATATTAAGAACGAAATGAAAAAGCCCAACGGCTATCTCGTTTTAGTTGCGTTATCGATAATATCGATGCTCGTATCGCAACTCGTTATGACGAAAACGCAGAAAGCGCAGATGGAACTTCAGTCGGTAGACGGAGCGAACGGTCAGGCCGCGCAGACTGCTAAAATGATGAACTGGATGATGCCCGTGATGTTCGGTCTTTTCGCGTTTATGTACACGGCTTCATTCTCGCTGTATCTTATAATAAGTACGGTTTTCAGTATGGGGTCTACTCTTATTATCAATAAGTGCGTTGAAAAGAGTTTTGAAAAGAAATTAAAAAAAGAAGAAGAGGAAAAGTATCGTAAAAGATACGGTTACCTTGCTAAAAACAAAGAGGATCAGAAATAATGGAATTTACAGGGAAAACGATAGAAAACGCTATCGAAAACGCAGTTAAGGAACTCGGCGTTAAAAAAGAAGATTTAAAAGTAACGGTTATAGAAGAAGGCAATAAAGGCGTACTCGGAATAGGCGCGAAAAAAGCGCGTATCAACGTTGAAACGAAGCAGGACGACGGAAAGCGCGCCGCAGATTTTTTAGACGGGCTTTTTAATATTTTAAAAATAAACGCCGCAACGGAACTTAAAGAAGAAGACGAAACGGTTTATATAAATTTAATAAGCGCAACGTCGTCGTCGCTTATAGGTTATCGCGGCGAAATGCTCGACGCTTTCCAGACCCTTGCGGGCGCGGTTGCGAATATAGGCAACGAAGAATATAAAAGAGTTGTAGTAGACTGTGAAAATTACCGTGAAAAACGTCAGGAAACGTTAAAAGCGTTGGCGGAAAGGCTTGCAAACAAAGCGGTTAAATTAGGAATGAAAGTAACTCTCGAACCGATGAACCCGTATGAGAGAAGAGTTATTCACTCCGCGCTTTCGGACTACGAAGGAGTTAAAACCGAATCGCAGGGCGCAGAACCCAACAGATACGTAGTTATAATTCCCGACAATTTAAAGCCGTACGATAAAAGAAATCGCTCCGACCGTTACGAAAGAAGAGATAACAGAAACGGAAGGGGTAAAGACGATCGCCGCGGAAGATCTTCGGGGTTTAAGTCGGAAATGATTAAATCAAACAAAAAAACGAGCGGCTTCGGCACGTATCTCGGAAACAGTCTTAAAAACGATTGAAAAATTTATAAAAAACCCGTTTTAAACGGCGGCGAATTTTTATCGCTACGTTCTAAAACGGGTTTTTACTTTGCTTTTAAAGCCGCTTTTTCAGATTTCGTTATAAATAAGAAAGAGCCGTTTCAAGTCGTTTTATAGTTTCTTCTTTTCCTAAAATTTCGGCTATTTCCGTCGCTCCGCCGGGAGTTACGGTAAGTCCCGTCAGGGCAATTCTCATAATATAGAAAAGAGTTTTCGATTTAACGCCCGCCTTTTCGGCAACCGCCGAAAGAGCGGAGAATAAACCGTCGTTATTAAACTCGGTTATTTCTTTTATTCCGTCAATAATTTCGGGCAAAAGTTTTTTTGCCGTTTCCGCGTCGGATTTTTGCTTTGTATTTTCATAAAGGGATTTATCAAACGGGTCTTCTTTATAAAGAAAAGAAATTTTTTGCGGTATTTCGCTTAAAATTTCTATTCGCGTTTTGATAAGTTTCGCGATTTTTGAAAAGTCGTAAATTCCGGAAACGGGGCTTTGTTTGTAAAACGGCTCGGCGCGACGGATAAATTCTTCGTCCGACATTTCTTTTAAATATTCCCCGTTAAGCCAGCGAAGTTTAACGTCGTCGAAAATAGAAGGGGATTTTGAAATACCCGTAAGGTCGAATTCTTTCACCATTTCGGGAACGGTCATTTTCTCAAGGTTGTTTTTCGGACACCAGCCGAGAAGAGCCACGTAGTTTATAATCGCTTCTTCGAGATAGCCTTTGTTTACGAAATCGTCGAAATTAGCGTCGCCGTAACGCTTGCTGAGTTTGCGGGTAGCGTCTTTCATTATAGGCGGCAAGTGAATGTAAACGGGGCGTTTCCAGCCGAAAGCGTCGTACATAAGATTGTATTTCGGGGTAGACGACAAATATTCCGTTCCGCGTATAACGTGGGTTATATTCATAAGATGATCGTCTATAACGTTTGCAAAGTTATAAGTCGGCATTCCGTCGGACTTGATAAGAATATTGTCTTCGAGATCCGAATAGTCTACTTCTATCGTGCCGTAAATCAGATCTTCGTAAGAACTTTTTCCTTCGGTGGGGATATTTTGCCGTATCACGTAAGGCTCGCCGTTTTCAAGTCTTTTTTCAACTTCTTCTTTCGAAAGAGAAAGGCAATGCTTGTCGTATTTTCTGTTGCCGTTTTCGTCCGTTAAACTTTCAAGCCGTTCTTTCGTGCAGAAACAATAGTACGCACCGCCAAGGTCAATGAGTTTTTTGGCGTATTCCGCGTAAATTTCTTTTCTTTCACTCTGAACGTACGGTCCGTAATTTCCGCCCACGTCAGGTCCTTCGTCGTAATTAAGCCCCGAATTTTTAAGCGACGAATAGATAACTTCGAGAGCGCCGTCAACGAAACGTTCCCTGTCGGTATCTTCTATTCTCAATATAAAATCGCCGCCGTTGTGTTTTGCGTAAAGATACGCGTAAAGAGCGGTGCGAAGTCCGCCGAGATGCATAAATCCGGTAGGACTCGGAGCAAATCTCGTTCTTACTTTCATATATTATTCCTCCGTTCCGGCAGTATTCCCGCCGAGCGTTTATAAATATCTAATTTTCCGTTCTGCGCATAACTGAAACACTCGTCGTCCGTTCCGAAAATAACGTGGTCGAGCAAATTTATTTTAAACGTTCCGAGTTGAACGAGAAAATTAAAAGTCGTTTTATCGTCGTCGTGCGACGGGTTTGGCGCAGGCGTCAGGTGGTTGTGCGCTATAATCACAGACGACGCCTTGTTTGAAATAACCGCGCTTAAAATTTCGGAGTCTTTAAGAGATACTTCGTTCGTCTTTTTATTGTCGAATTTCAAAAAGTCGACTATCTTGTTCGACGAATTCAGAAGCAAAACGAAAAGCATTTCGTGGTCGGCGTCTTTGAAAAGCGGTTTTAAAATTTCCACTGTTTTTTCAAGAGTGTTGATTTCCGCGTTTCTCACGCTTGATTTTAACGATACCGTGTTTATGTAATTTACAAGCGTTATAAGGCACGCGGTTTTTTCGCCTATTCCGTCAACGCCCATAAGAAGCGACGGATCGGCACTTATTACTTTCGATAAAGAGCCGAATCTGTTTATAAGCGCGTGCGCCGTTCCGTTCGTGTCTTTTCTCGGTATCGAATATCCGAGTAAAAGTTCAAGAAGTTCATGTTCCTTAAACGTTTCTTTTCCCATTAAAAATCTTTCGCGCAGTCGGGCTCGATGCCCTTCATGCACGTTTTTATCGTCTTTTTCCATACCCGTGATATATTATATCATAATTAAACGTAAATTTACAAAGAAAAGCAAGACTTTTTTTATAATTTAGTGTATAATCAAAGTATGGATAAATATTATTTGCAGGCAAAAGAAACTTTAAGAAAATGGATAGAAATAAAAAGCGTTAAAACCGAACCTTGCGGGCGATTCCCGTTCGGCGAAAATATAGGTAAAATGCTCGTAACCGCGCTTAACGACGCGGAAAATCTCGGATTTAAAACCTTTAACTACGATAATTTCGTAGGAGAAGCGGTTATAGGCGAAGGGCCCGATAAAGACGGATTTTCGATTTTATGCCATCTTGACGTCGTTCCCGCAGGCGACGAGTCAAAATGGTCGTATCCGCCATTCGCGCTTACCGAAAAAGACGGAAAACTTATCGGGCGCGGCGTTGTAGACGATAAAGGCGCGGCGGCGCTTTGCCTGTTCGCGATAAAATCGCTTATCGACGAAGGTTATATCCCTTCGAGAAAAATCAAAGTGATTTTCGGTTGCGACGAAGAAAGCGGCTGGGGTTGTATAAATCATTATAAAAAGGTAGCCGTTATGTCGGACGAAGGCTTTTCTCCCGACGGCGATTTTCCCGTAATTTACGCCGAAAAAGGCATTTATCACATAGCCGTTAAATTTAAAAAGCATCCCGCCGTAAAAGAAATTTACGGGGGTGACAGGGTAAATATGGTTTGCGACAAAGCGACCGCGGTTTTATCGGCGGATATTTCGGAAGAAATCGCCAAAAAGCACGGCGTTGAAAAAAACGGTTCGGTTTATACCGCAAACGGCGTTACTGCACACGGCTCTACTCCCGAATGCGGCGTAAACGCGATGGAAAAAATTCTTTCCATGCTGACCGAACAGGGTTATTTCGATAAAAAAGATTACGAGTTTTTGTTTAATGATTTATTGTCGCTGAAAACTCTTTGCGACGAAACGGGCAGCCTTACTTTCTCGCCCGACGTTATCTCGTGCGACGACGAAAGCATAACCGTTCTTTGCGATATACGCTATCCGTCCACGGTTGATTTCGGCATTCTTAAAGAAAAATTAAACGGAATAAATTATACCGAAAAATCCCGTCAACTTCCGCTTTTCGTCGATAAAAACGACAAACTCGTAAAAGAACTTTTGTCCGTTTATAACTCCGTTACGGGTAAAAACAGTAAACCCATAACCACGGGCGGCGGCACGTACGCAAGGGCTTTAAAGCACGGCGTTGCTTTCGGTCCGAGCGAAGAAGGCGATTCGGTTTGCCATAAACCGAACGAGTTTATAACCGAAAAAGATTACGAAAAATGTTATAAAATTTATAAAGAAGGTATCAGGCGGCTTGCGTTCGGCAGTAAACCCGAAGCGGAAAAGTAATAAAAATATTTTTTAAAATATATAATTAAATATATTAAATCAAGAAAAAAGGAAATATATGGCAGAATTACTTAACACGGCTTTTCACAACCTTGACGGTGCGGTGTTTTCCGCAATGCATTCCTTAGCCGAAAGCGCGGGCGGTTTTTTCACTCCTTTTGCAAAAACGATAACTTTTCTCGGGGAAAAAGGGATAATTTTTTTCGCGGCGGCAATCGTTTTAATGCTTTATAAAAACACGCGCAGAGCGGGCGTTTGTCTTTTCGGAGCGGTTGCCTGCGGCGCGCTTATAACGAGCATAATATTAAAAGACGCGGTTGCGCGCCCGCGCCCGTTTTTAAGCGAAGAATACAAGGGGTTCTGGGAATACGTGGGAAGCCCGAAAGAAAGCGGTTATTCTTTTCCTTCGGGGCATGTGACCGCAACCGCCGCCGCAATGCTTACGGCGTTCTTGTTTTTCAACAAGAAAAAAAGTTGGGCGGGATTTTTGGTAATCGTTCTTATGGGCTTTTCAAGAGTTTATCTTATAGCGCATTATTTTTCCGACGTTCTTGCCGGGGTTATAGTCGGCGCGATTTCGGCGGTTATAGCGTACTTTATAACGAAACTTATATTTTATCTTGCCGAAAAACACAAAGATAAAAAGTTTTGTTCCTTTATTATAAATTTCGACGTGAAAACGATTTTTCAGAAAAAAGACGAAGCATAATAAAAACGGGGCGCAGCGATTCCGCTGCGCCCCGAACTTTTTAATTTTATTTTGAAATAAGGTCGAATATATCGTCCGCCACGCCCGTTAAATCGTCAACGGTAAGCCCCGAAACAAGCATCGCCTGCGAGTATAAAACGTTGCAGAGTTTTTTGAAGTCTTCGCTGTCTTTTCCGAGAGTTTTCAGTTTTTCGAAAATCGGATGAGAAAGGTTTATTTCAAGCACTTTGTTTGCTTTCACGCTTCCGTCCGCGCCGGGCATCGCGCTTAAAACCTTTTCCATTTCAAGCGAAACTTCGCCTTCGCCCGACATGCAAACGGCATGGTTTTTAAGTTTAGTGGTTCCCGTAACTTTACTTACTTTATCGCCGAGAACGTCTTTTACCGCGCTTAAAATTTCCTTGTCTTCGTCAGCGGTCGCTTCGTCCTGCGTTTCGCCTGATTCCGTCATTACGTTTTTGAACGGCTTTTTGTCGTATTCGTTCATAAATTTAAGGGCGAATTCGTCAACGTCGTCGCTCATCATAAGCACGTCTTTGCCGTCGTCAAGATATTTTTCGACCTGCGGCAATCTTTTAACCGCTTCGGCGTTTTTACCCGAAACGTAACAAATGTTTTCGGCGGCGCTGTCGGCGTATTCGCGAAGGGTTATCTGCTTATCCTGTTTAAGGGAGTAGAAAAGAAGCAAATCCTGAAGGGCTTCTTTATTCATTCCCCAACTCGAATAAATGCCGTATTTAAGTTGAAGACCGAACGCCTTGAAAAATTTCTCGTAATTTTCCCTGTCGTTTTTAAGCATATCGGAAAGTTCGTTTTTGATTTTCTTTTCTATGCTTTGCGCTATCGCTTTGATCTGGCGCGTCTGCTGCACCGTTTCACGCGAAATGTTAAGAGTTACTTCGCTGTCCACAAGACCTTTAACGAAACTGAAATAGTCGGGGAGTAAATCCGCGCACTTTTCCATTATCATAACGCCGTTCGTGTAAAGTTTAAGCCCTTTTTCGTACTGCTTCGAATAATAGTTATACGGCGCTTTTTCGGGAATAAACAGCAACGCTTTGAAATCGACCGCGCCTTCTGCCGACATCGAAATCGTTTTCAAGGGCGCGTCCGAATCGAAGAAGTTCGATTTATAAAACTCGTCGTATTCTTCTTTGGTTACTTCGTTTTTGTTCTTTTTCCAGATGGGAATCATCGAGTTGAGCGTTTCTTCTTCGACGTATTTTTCTTCCTTTTCGCCTTCCTTTTCGGCAGGTTTATATCTGGTTACTTCGGCTTTTATAGGGTATCTTATATAATCCGAATACTTCTTAACGAGATTTCTTATGGTGTATTCTTCGAGATAAGTGTCGTAATTGTCGTTTTCGGTATTCTTTTTAAGATAAAGCGTTATTTCGGTGCCGTTGCTTTCCTTTTCGGCGGGCTTTATATCGTAACCGCTCGCGCCTTCCGAAACCCAGAGATGCGCGTCAGACGAGCCGTAGGCTTTTGAAAGGACTTCTACTTTATCCGCAACCATAAACGCAGAGTAAAACCCTACGCCGAACTGACCGATAATGTTAATGTCTTCGTTTTTAATATTCTCGTCCGCCTTGAAATCCATAGACCCCGATTTCGCTATCGTGCCGAGATTGCTTTCGAGTTCTTCCGCCGTCATACCTATGCCGTTATCGGTAATTTTTAAAGTACGGTTTTCTTTGTCGGCTTTTATCGCAATGTAAAAATCATTGCGGGTAAGCCCCGAAATATTATCGGTAAGCGATTTGTAGTAAAGTTTATCGATCGCGTCCGAACAGTTGGATAACAATTCCCTTAAAAATATCTCTTTGTTTGTGTAAATCGAATTTATCATCAGATCAAGCACTTTCTGAGATTCCGTTTTGAATTTTTTCATATTCTGCTCCTTTCGGCGAATAATCGCCGCACGATATATTTTTAGCACTCTCAATCTTAGAGTGCTAATTTATTATATATCCGCTTTAATAAAAAATCAAGTGTTTTTTTAAAATAATTTAATTTTTTTTATATTTTTTTAAATGCGGCTTACCCTTGCTCATGCTTACCCCTTCGGGGAAGGTGTCGGCTTTGCCGACGAAAGAGAACTTTTCCGCACAAAAAAAAGACGAGTTGCCCCGTCTTAAATTTTTTGGTACGCCCGACAGGATTTGAACCTGCAACCGTCAGAATCGGAATCTGATACTCTATCCAATTGCGCTACGGGCGCGTAAAAATAAATGCCGCGATATTAAAAGCCTGATAAAAACGAAGCGGTTTTCCGTGTTTTTTTCATAAAAAACCACACGAGAAGCGCGATTGCCGTTCCGAACGCAAACCCCGCAAAATCTATAAGAACGTCTGTAAGCGAAGCGATTCTTCCGCCCGTAAAAATGCCGAGTTGCAGGATTTCGGATAAGCAGGCGGTTATTAAGCCTGCCGACAGCGAATACAGCGGGCCGTATATTTCCGCGCGCGTTTCGTTTATCGTTTCCGCTAATCTATAATATACTATTATCGCAAAAATTGCAAGCAAAAGAAACGCGGAAAAGTGACCTATTATTTTTCTTATCAGAAAAAAGTAAGAGTATCTCACTTCGTAAACCTTTTCGTAAACTGCGGTCGGGTCGCTTTTTGCCGTTGCGGTTACGGTTACTTTACCTAAATTCGCGCCGTGCAGTTTTCCGCTTGAAATTTTAGCCACGGCTTCGTCGGACACTTTCCATATAAAATCGTCGTCGGGCAGGGTAACGTTGTTTTTAACTATGCTTATATGTAAATCCTGCCCGTAAATAAGATAGTCGTTCGTGGAAAGCATTTTCGCCCCCGTCGGCGACGGGTTAACGACCTTTATTTTAAGACTTGCCGTTTCTATTCCGTCTTTACCCGCGAAATAAACGGTTAAGTCGGTGTTTCCGACGGCTTTTCCCGTGATATTTCCGCTTTTTAATTCTACTTTATCGCCGTCGTATACGGCGGGGCATAATTTTTGAGAAGCAACCCTGTTGCCTTTATCCGAATCGAATTCCGATTTTACCGTTTCGCCTTTTTCAACCGTTATTTCATTGCGGTTAAATCTGATAAGCGGTTTTTCGGGAGCGGTTAAATTTTTATCGGTAACCGTAACGTTAAACGATTCTTCCCGCCCGTCGTCGGTTTTTAAAACGTAATTGAAATCACCCGTTCCGCGAGTATAAAACAACACGCCGTTTTTCTTTATTAAAAAGTTTTTATCTGAAGATTCGATTTTCGTTCCGTTTACGTAAAGTTCGAAATTTACACCTTCGTTTTTTATTTTTAAAAAGTAAAGGGTACCCGTTTTATCGGTTTCGTCGTAATAATACGCTTCGTTTCCGTTTTCGTCTTTATCGGGCGTGCAGCCGAGTATTTTAAATTCGGGCTTATACTTTTCGCTACTCACGGTTACGGTTACTTCGTCCGTAACGCAAGATTTAGGCTCTTTTATCGTTATCGTGCAAACGCCTTCGCTTATCGCGGTCGCTTTTTTGTTTTCTATAAGAATAACGCTTTGGTCGGAAACGGTTATTTCGGGTTCGGTGAAATCGTAATTGCCCGCAGGCGAAAATTCATAAGAAAAGTTAATTGTTTCGCCTGTTTTAAGCGTTCTTCCGTCATAGCCTTTCAACTTTATTGCCTTAGGAAAATCTTTACTTTTGCCGTCGCTTTTAAGGTCGAGTTTTCCGCCCGTAACGAAAGATACGGCGTCGGAAAAAACGTCGGATACCTTCGCGCTCTGAGCCGAACTTTTTGTTCCGTCCGCCAAAGCCATATAAAAAATGAGCGCAGTGAGAAGAATATACGCGATAAAACACGCCTTAAAAACTCTCCCCCTTAAAAACTTTTGCATATACACATTTTATCACATTATTTCAATTAAGTAAAGTTTATGCTTGCAAATGGCGGTTACCTTTGTTATAATTAGTTATATGAAAAAGAAGACCGTGGTGGTAGGCATGAGCGGCGGGGTGGACAGTTCCGTAGCCGCGTTGCTTTTAAAAAATCAAGGTTATAACGTTATAGGCTTGTTTATGAAAAACTGGGAAGAAAGTGACGACGGCGGGCATTGCACCGCGGAAGAAGATTATTCCGACGTGCGCCGCGTTTCCGCTCTTCTCGATATTCCTTATTATACCGTAAATTTTTCAAAAGAGTATATGGACAGGGTTTTTTCGTACTTTTTAAAGGAGTACGAATCGGGCAGAACGCCGAATCCCGACGTTTTATGCAACCGCGAAATAAAATTCGGACCGTTCAGAGAATACGCTATGAAACTCGGCGCCGACTATATCGCAACGGGGCATTATTGCAAAATCCGTCACGACGGCGACGCGCATTACCTGTTAAAAGCAAAAGACTCCGATAAGGATCAGACTTATTTTTTAAATCAGGTAACTCAGCCGCAACTAAGCAACGTTTTGTTTCCGTTATCCGACCTTCTAAAAGGCGAAGTAAGAAAAATCGCCGAAGAAAACGGGCTTGTAACCGCCGATAAAAAAGACTCCACGGGGATTTGTTTTATAGGCGAAAGAAATTTTAAAAAATTTCTTATGCACTACATTCCCGCAAAAGAAGGAGATATAAAAACTTACGACGGCAGAACGCTCGGCAGACATTCGGGGCTTATGTATTATACGATAGGTCAGCGCAGGGGGCTCGATATAGGCGGGCAGTCGGGCGACGACGGAAGGTGGTTTGTTATCGAAAAAGACCTTAAAAACAACGTTTTATACGTTGCGCACGGCGCAGAAGACAGGTTGTTCAGCCGCGGTCTTATAATGAATTCGTGCAATTTCATGCCGGGAACGCCCGACGAAAAAACGTTTGAATGTACGGCTAAATTCAGGTATCGTCAGCAAGAACAGAAAGTTCGCGTAAATATCCGCGATAACGATATTTTCGTTGAATTTGCCGAAAAACAACGCGCGATAACCGAAGGGCAATATGCCGTGTTTTATCTCGGGGAATACTGTCTTGGCGGCGGAGTTATAGAAAAAGCGATATTTTAGTATTTCGGATACGCTTAATACAATATATATTATCGCTAGTATAATATATACTATATATAAGCGAAATTATAAGCGCAAAAATCGAAAAAGGAGAAAAATGCTGCTTGACGTAAACGACCTTACGAAAATCTACGGAAAAACAATCGCTCTCGACGGGCTTTGCCTGCATCTCAGAAAGGGCAGAATAATCGGTCTTTTGGGACCTAACGGCAGCGGAAAAACCACTCTTTTAAAAACCGTTGCGGGGCTTTTGCAGCCGACGAGCGGCGAAGTTACCGTCAACGGAATTCCCGTTGGAGAAAAAACGAAATCGCTCGTTTCGTTTCTTCCCGAAAGAACGTATCTCGCGTCTAATATGAAAGTTTGCGAAACGCTCTCGTTTTTTGAAGATTTTTATTCCGACTTCGACAGAAGCCGCGCCGAAAAAATGCTTTCGGTTCTCGGCGTCGGCGCGGACAGACGGTTCGGCGAACTTTCCAAGGGAACGAGAGAAAAAGTGCAACTCGTTCTCGTTATGTCAAGGCGGGCTGAACTATATCTTCTCGACGAGCCTATCGGCGGCGTGGATCCCGCAACGCGCGAGTTTATTATGAATACCGTTCTTAAAAATTTCAACGAAAACTCTTCTATCGTTATTTCTACCCATCTCATACGCGACGTTGAAGAAATTCTCGACGATTACGCTTTCATCGCAAACGGCAGAATTCTCGAATTCGGCAGCGTTAAAGAGAGAAAAGAAGAAACGGGGCTTACTTTGGACGAATTGTTCAGGGAGGAATTCAGATGTTATTGAAAGTTTTTAAATATTCTTTCAGAAAACCGTTAAAACCGGTGCTTATTCTTTCCGCGTGCGCGATGGGTTCGGCGGTTTTGCTCGGAATTCTGATGCGCGTAGTTTTTTCCGACGTCATGCGCCCCGGAAATTCCGCTTCGCAGGCGTTTCTTTCGGGAATGCTTTATCTGCTTTGCACTCTTCTTGTTATGGGGATAATCGGCACGGGAATCGCGGGCGCGGTAGTCGTTATAGTTAATCTGAGCAAGGAAACGGGCGGCGATCAGGCATACCTTACTTACACTTTGCCCGTAAAACCCAAAGATCACCTTTTTGGAAGATTTTTAGTCGCGCTTACCTATGCGGTGATTATAATAACGTCGGTTTTTTTGTCTGTTTATTTGTTTGGGGCGATTATTTACGACGGCGACTCTTCCGGCGCGGGGTACGATTTTATCTTCGCGGCGGAGCAGATAAAAGTTCTTTTCGGCGGAGTTGCCGTAGAAAAAGGGTACGGCTTTTACGACGTTCTTTATTATATCGAAGGCGCGGTTATACTTCTGTTGACGTTTTCTTCCGTGTTCTTCTTCTGGTTCGCCGCTTTTCTTTTTCTTAAAAACGCAAGAAAAGGCTGGAAAGTTCTCGTCGTGATCGGCGCGATAGTTTTATGGAACGTGATTTTCAACGTGAGTAAAATCGTAAAGGCGATTATCATAACCGAAAACAGCCTGCCCGTAACCACGAAAAGTTATCAGTTCGTAAATATCATAGACATAGTTACTTATTTTTTAATAACCCTTTTATGTTTCTTTATTTCGGAAAGGATAATCGCAAGGGGAATAAATCTCGATTAGAATATTATATAACCCGCAGAAATAAAAATACCGTATTATAGCGTTGCCGCAATTCGTATAAAATTGCGGCTTTTGTTTTTTTTCGGCGAATAACGCGATTTTAAAATACGCCGTTGTGGAAAAACGGCGAAAACGCCGCCTTTAAACACAATATATAGTATGATATTTTTTTTTGAAAAAAAAGCGAAAAAACCGTTGACAAATTTCTTTAAATGTAGTTTAATATTAGGGCACTGTTGAGTCGCGGGGTCGACAAAATCCGACCCGAATCGCTTAACCCGAACGGCGTAATCGGCTGAAAAAAGTCGACTGAAAACGAGTTGAAAAAGTTTTTGAAAAAAACGAAAAAACTTTGAAAAAACAGTTGACAAACAAAATCGATTATGTTATTATAGTTAGGCTGTCGACGAGAACAGCACTCGAAGAACTGTAGTTCTTCTCAAAGTAGATTAAAAACTGAATAGAAGGAAATGAATTGAGTTACAAGACATTTTTTGTAATTAAAAGATTTCTGTTAATTTTAATGAGTATATTTGAATATGTACCAAAAACAGTCAGCAAAAACGAACAATTAAATCGTTAGAGCAGTTGAACGCAAGTTCAGCTTTAAGAAATTAAACTTAAGGGTTTGATTCTGGCTCAGGACGAACGCTGGCGGCGTGCTTAACACATGCAAGTCGAACGAACGGTAGCAATATCGTGAGTGGCGGACGGGTGAGTAACGCGTGAGCAACCTGCCCATATCTGGGGAATAACACATAGAAATGTGTGCTAATACCGCATATTGTCATTTGAAGGCATCTTCTTATGATGAAAGATTTTATCGGATATGGATGGGCTCGCGTCCCATTAGATAGTTGGTGAGGTAACGGCCCACCAAGTCGACGATGGGTAGCCGACCTTAGAGGGTGATCGGCCACATTGGAACTGAGAGACGGTCCAGACTCCTACGGGAGGCAGCAGTGGGGAATATTGGGCAA
>CAKQKI010000011.1 GCA_934248055.1 uncultured Clostridia bacterium
CCACAAGCGATTGCGTTTGAACCCGCCAAAGCGCCGATATTTACGCGCTTTATGCCGAATTCGCCTTCGCCCGTACCACCAAGTACGAACAAAGTCGCCTTCGACAGAAATCATCGAAAATAGCGACGTTTTGGTTGTCTGCAAGTATTGCGTCGCGTTTTCAGGTTAAGACGCGGCGCGCAAGCGGCATAATACACTCGTATATGACGATTGCGGAACAATGTATTAGCCTGAAAACGCGACGCAAGACCGAGTTCAAACGCGGTCGCTTGTGGCTACGGATTGCAAAATTCCGCATAAGGTTGAATTTCGCAATCCGCAGTCATTCATGGCTAAGCCGTTAAAAGTCCGGACCAAATCGCTCGCGGCGATTTAAAAATTATTTACAATTAAGATTTTCAAAGACTTTTTCCGCAAGTTTTGCCACGTTTTCGCTTGTGAAACCGTATTTTGCGAACAGTTCTTTCGCGGGGCCCGAAACGCCGAATTTATCTATTCCGAGAACGGCGCCGTCAAGCCCAGCGTATTTATACCAACTCATAGTCGCGCCGGCTTCCACGCAAACGCGCGCGCGGATTTCACGGGGGAGAACGCTTTCTTTATACTCTTCGCTTTGCTCTTCGAAAATTTCCTGGCAGGGCATCGAAACGACTCTTGCGTCAATTCCTTTCGTTCTCAGAATTTCTTTCGCGCCCATGCAGTATTGAACTTCGGACCCCGTGCCGATAAGTATAACGTCGGGCGTTTTGCGGGTACTGTCCGCAAGTACGTAACCGCCGGCAAGCGCGGCTTTGCCCGTACCGTTAAAGGACGGAAGAGTCTGACGGGAAAGAATAAGGCTCGTAGGACCTTTTGTCGATAAAGCCGTAATCCACCCCGCCGCCGTTTCTCTGCCGTCGCACGGGCGGAAAACTTTCATATTCGGAGTGGACCTTAAACAAGCGAGTTGTTCGATAGGCTGATGGGTAGGACCGTCTTCCCCCACGCCTATCGAATCGTGGGTAAGAACGTAAGTGACGTTGAGATTCATAAGAGCGGAAAGCCGCATTGCGTTTTTCATGTAATCAGCGAAAACGAAAAACGTAGAGCAAAACGGAAGCACGCCGCCGTGCGCGGCAAGTCCGTTGCAAATCGCGCTCATGGCGTGTTCGCGTATTCCGAAGTGCACGTTTCTGCCCGCGCGGTTGTCCGCCGAAAACGCGGTTGAAGACTTGATAGTGGTTTTGCACGACGGAGCGAGATCCGCCGAGCCGCCGAACAGGGCGGGGATTTGTTCGGAAAGTTTGTTTAACACTATGCCGCTCGTATTGCGGGTCGCGTCGTCTTTCTCAAAATCGTAAAGGCGGGTATCGTCGATTGTCGGGAGTTTGCCGCAAGTGTCGTTTAAAAATCTTTCGGCAAGTTCGGGGTATTGCGCCGCATACGCCTTGAAAAGTTTTTTCCAGTTTCTTTCGGCGCGTTTGCCGCGTCTTGCAGCGCGCGAAGTGTGGTAATACACTTCCGAAGGCACTGTAAACGGCGGGTAATTGTAATCAAGATTTTTTCTCAGCGCGGCAACGTTTTCCGCTCCGAGCGGCGCGCCGTGCGTAGCCGACGTGCCTTGGTTGGGCGAGCCGTAACCGATAGTCGTGTGGCAGATGATAAGCGACGGCTTGTTCTTTTCTCTTTTCGCCTTTCTGATTGCGCGAAGTACTGCCGACGGGTTAAGACCGTCTTTGACTTCTATAACCTGCCAGCCCTGCGCTTCGTGCCGATGCGCCACGTTTTCGGTAAACGCGAGATCGGTGGAGCCTTCTATCGTTATGTTGTTGTAATCGTATAAAACTATGAGTTTGCCGAGTTTGAGCGTGCCTGCAAGCGACGCCGCTTCGTACTCTATTCCTTCCATCATGCATCCGTCGCCGCAAATAGCGTAAGTGTAATGATTGACGATGGGAAAACCTTCTCTGTTGTAAACGGAAGCGAGATGAGATTCGGCTATCGCCATTCCTACGGCGTTTGCTATACCCTGACCGAGCGGACCCGTGGAAATTTCAACCCCGTCGGTATGGTTATACTCGGGGTGACCGGGAGTAAGAGAACCCGTCTGACGGAATTGCTTTATATCTTCGATTGAAACTTTAAAACCGTAAAGGTGCAATAACGCGTAGTTAAGCATAGAGCCGTGACCTGCGGAGAGAATAAACCTGTCGCGATCGACGAACTTACTGTTGGCGGGATTGAATTTAAGTTCTTCCTGCCAGAGCGCGTAACTCATGGGCGCGGCTCCGAGCGTGATTCCCGGGTGACCTGATTTGGCTTTTTCTATCGCGTCGACGGAAAGAATGCGTAACGTATTTATTGTAAGATCGGATATTTCCATTTATTGCTTACTTCTCCTTATTTTTATAATGCGGTAACGCCTTGATTATATTTTAGCACAGATTTTTCGGAAAATAAAGAAAAATAAGCACAATGGTCGCGGTTTTTTAAAAACGCTTTACATTTTGGTAAAAAACGGATATAATATTATAAAATTATCGTAACAATTTATATATACAAGAGGTCTTTATGGCAAAAGATAAACAATTCGTATCAGAAATCGCGGATATCGAGAAAGATTTTCCGCAGTGGTATACCGACGTTATACTGAAAACCGAACTCGTGGATTACGGCCCCGTAAAAGGCACGATGGTAATCCGTCCTTACGGCTACGGTATATGGGAAAACATTCAGAAAGAACTTGACGTCCGCTTTAAAAAAACAGGCGCGAAAAACGCGTACTTTCCCATGCTTATTCCCATGAGTTTTTTACAGAAAGAAGCGGAACACGTAGAAGGCTTTGCGCCTGAAGTGGCGGTCGTTACTCACGCGGGCGGGCAGGAACTTGCCGAGCCGCTCGTTATCCGCCCCACGAGCGAAACGATTATTTGCGATATGTACGCAAAATGGCTTGAAAGTTACAGGGATCTTCCTATAATGATAAATCAGTGGGCAAACGTTATGCGTTGGGAAAAAACCACCCGTCCGTTTTTAAGAACGAGCGAGTTTTTATGGCAGGAAGGTCATACCGTTCACGCCACCGAAGAAGAAGCCGAAGAAGAAACTCAGAGAATGCTCGGCGTTTACAAGGATTTTGCCGAAAACTGTCTTGCAATGCCCGTGCTTACGGGAAGAAAAACCGAAAAGGAAAAATTTGCGGGCGCGGTTGCTACTTACGGAATGGAAGCGATGATGCACGACGGAAAAAGTCTGCAATCGGCAACTTCGCATTATTTAGGGCAGAATTTCGCAAA
This sequence comes from uncultured Clostridia bacterium, assembly GCA_934248055.1. Taxonomy (GTDB): domain Bacteria; phylum Bacillota; class Clostridia; order Christensenellales; family Borkfalkiaceae; genus HGM11412. The sequence continues at coordinate 3,276 of CAKQKI010000011.1, forward strand.
ATCGTTCAATATGAAATTTCTCGATAAAGACGGAACCCTTAAATACGGCTATTCTACTTCGTGGGGCTGTTCCACTCGTCTTATCGGCGCGGTTATAATGACTCACGGAGATAAGCGCGGACTTGTTCTTCCGCCCGTGGTCGCTCCCGTTCAGGTGGTCGTTATTCCCGTATGCATGCATAAAGAAGGCGTTCTCGAAGCAAACGAAAAACTTGCCGCCGCGCTCGAAAACGCGGGGCTCAGAACCGAACTTGACAAGCGTGACGCTACTCCCGGCTGGAAATTCAACGAATGGGAGATGAAGGGAGTACCCGTAAGAATAGAAGTCGGCCCGCGCGATATCGAAAACGGCAAAATGACCGTTATGCGCCGCGATACTCTTGAAAAATACGAGTACGCGCTCGGCGATACCGAAAGCATAAAAGAACTTTTAAAAACAGTTCAGAAAGATATGCTCGAATCTGCCCGCGCGAGAATGAACGAAAGAATAAAATGCGCCGACAGCGTCGACGGTATACTCGAAGCGGTCGAAAACAAAAATTTCGTAAAAGCGGCATGGTGCGGTTGCAGAGAATGCGAAGATAAAATCAAAGAAAAAACGCAGGCTTCGGCAAGAGTGATGACCGAAGAATCCGCAGAAGGCAAAACCTGCGCGGTTTGCGGTAAAAAAGCGAAAAATACAGTAATTTTTGCAAGAGCGTATTAACCCGTATCGGCGCGGCGGCTTGCGTTGAAGATTTAATATCGGCGCGGCGGCTTGCGTTGAAGATTTAATATCGGCGCGGCGGAGCGACGAATCGTTTCAAGGTGTAAAATGAGAACCAAGCCTATAAAAAACGAACTTACAAAAAGCCTGAAAGGCGAAAAATTCTATAATCCGAATACTTTTAACGCAGTCGACGCGACCATTTGTTATATTGTTATTCTCATAGCCTTTTTCGCGCTCGGTTTTACTGCTATTCCCGTAAAATACGTATGCACGAAAGTTCTTAAAAACACTGTTTTCAACGACTATTTCTTTATGATGATAGTCATGAGTTTTATTTCTCAGGGCGCGATTGCGGGAGTTGCGGCGATATTTTACCGCGTTAAACGCGTAAATGCGTTTTCGGGCGGCGGGTATAATTTCAATACTAATTTTACAGACGCCGTTTCGGCGGTGATTCTCGTTCTTGGCGTGGGATTGTGTTTTTCGCCGCTCCATACGGAATTTTTCGAGTATATGACGGCTGTTTTCGGCGATCTGGGGCTTGAAATTCCCGAAAGCGTGATAGAAAAATCAAATCCCGTTTTCGTTTATTTTTACGGCGCGGTGGTCGTTCCCGTTTTTCCCGCCGTTTGCGAAGAATTGTTGTTCCGCGGCGTTATAATGCGCGGAATGAGCGAGCGGGGATTGTTTTACGGCGCAATAACTTCTTCCCTTATGTTTGCGTTTATGCACGGAAGCGTGGGAATGATTATTCTTCAGTTTCTCGTAGGGCTTACGATTGCAGCCGTGGTTATGATAACGAAAAATCATATTTACGGCTCGATAATGCACTGCGCGTATAATCTTTTATTGTCGGTGTTGTCGGCTCTTCCCGATATAGCGGGCGAAATCGCCAAAGACGCAAGCGGTATGACGGGCGGCGCGATGATAATAATCGGCGTTATATTCCTTATAACCGGCGGGCTTTACTATATAAACAAGTACTTTAAAAAACGTGAAAACGAAATAAAGGGGATAAAGACCGAGCCGTCGAAATTCGAAAAGGTACCGCTTATTTGCTATTCGACGATAAACGAAAGCGATTTATGCGTAAAACTGCCGTATTATACGGACGATAAAGATATCCGTTCGAGAAAAGACACTTTGTTTTTTTATCGCAACGGGTTTGTTCCTTACAATAAAAATTCGATCGGAATTCTTCCCACGGTGCTTTTTATCGTCGGAATGATTGCGGCGATTGTGTTTATGTTTATTTAAAGAGGTGTTATTATGGCGGAACTGTTGACTATGCTCGTGGCATATTCATCGATTACTTCGCTGATTATGATGATAGTCGGCTACGTTTTTAAAGGGATAGCCGTTTATGCGATGGCTAAACGCGAAAATTTAAAAAACAAATGGTTTGCGTGGATTCCGTTTTTAAATTACGTTTTAATCGGAAAATTGATAGGCAAAGCGGTCGTTTGGGGAGTTGAAATCAAAAATCTCGGATTATGGGTTTGCCTTACGTCGTTTTTCAATTTCTTGATGAACGCGCTTTTAAACGCAGGGTTTTACGTTACGCTTTTAAACGAAATGATGAACGGTTCGGCTATTATAAAGGCGGCAAATCCGTTTATAGAAGAATGGCTTAATCAGAGCGGAGTACTCTGGACGGTTTGTTTCTATCTTAATAGCGCTGTAAATCTCGTATATATTTTTATGTACGTAAGTCTTGTGTTTCTTGTGTTCAGACAGTACAAGCCCGAAAGGTCGTTGCTTTTTTCGATACTTTCCATATTCGTCGAATGTCTGTTCGGAATTTTCCTTTTCACGGTGAGAAACAATGAAAAAGTGAATTATAACGACTATCTTCGTTCGCGCGCGAATAATTACAATTACAATAACTACCGCAGATACGACGGCAACGGTTACAATAACAGGAACGATTACACCGTTTACCGCGGCGGCAGCGACGGCGACGACGATCCTTTCCCCGAATTCAGCAACAATAAAAAATCGTCTGACGACAACGGCGTAGGTTACGGCGGAAACAGCGGATTTGACAAGCGCGACAGGTCCGACGACGGCGACGATTTCTTTAACTGATATGGAGCGCGCGATTTCGGCGATTTCCACTGCGAACGGCGTAGGCGGAGTTGCTATAATCAGAATGAGCGGCGAAGGCGTGTTCGACATACTCGAAAAAGCGTTCAGACCGCTCGGTAAAATAAAAACCAAAGATTTCGAGCCGTATAAAATGTACGTGGGGGAAATAGATTGCGGCGATTTTACCGATTTCGGAATGGCAGTAATTTTCAAAGCCCCTAAAAGTTACACGGGCGAAGACATGGTCGAATTTCACTGTCACGGCGGAGTGCAGATTACGCGCGGCGTTTTTGCCGAAACCGTTAAACTCGGCGCGGCTCCCGCTACCCGCGGCGAATTTACCAAACGGGCGTTTATAAACGGAAAACTCTCGCTTGACGGCGCGGAAGGGCTTATCTCGATGATAAACGGCGAAAGTCGTGCGGCGGTGAAAGCAGGGTACAGTTTGTATCGTGAAAAACTTTACGAAAAAATCACCGCGATGCAGAACGATTTAACGTTTTGCCTTGCCGGAGTGAACGCCGACATGGATTACCCCGAAGAAGATTTGCAGGCAACGGCGACAAGCGAAGTTAAAGAAACGCTTGAAAGCGTAAAACGCAGAATAAAAAAACTTCTTGAAGAATACAAAACGGGCGCAAAAGTAAAAAGCGGCGTAAAAGTGGCGATAGTAGGAAAGCCGAACACGGGAAAATCTTCCATACTCAACCGTCTTCTCGAATACGATAAGGCGATAGTGTCGTCGGTTGCGGGTACCACGCGTGACGTTGTCGAAGGCGCAATCGAAATAAACGGAGTTAATTTTTACCTTTTCGATACCGCGGGAATTCGCGAATCGGACGACGAAATCGAAAAAATCGGCATAGAAAAGTCCGCTAAAATTTTAAAAACGGCGGATATTGCGATAGCGGTTTTCGACGGCAGCGAAAAGTTTGACAGCGAAGATAAAAAGATACTTTCCGCCGTCGGCGATAAAGAAACCATAACCGTATACAATAAATCGGATTTATCTCGCCGGTCGACGGAAAACGGACTGATAATTTCGGCGAAAACGGGCGAAGGACTTGAAGAATTGAAAAACGAACTTTATAAAAGGTCGTTTTCGGAGGGTATTGACGAAAATTGTGAATTCGTAACCGAAGAAAGGCATTATAACGCGCTTAAAAACGCTTACGATAAAACCGTTTCGGCGATAGAAAACGCAGACTGCGTTCCGCTCGATCTTATATCCGAAGATATAAAAGATATATGGAGCGAACTCGGTCTTATTACGGGCAAAACCGCCAACGAAGAGATAATCGACGAGATTTTTTCTAAATTCTGCGTAGGTAAATAACCTTTGCGTTATTTAAAGGAGTTAATATGGTAAATCTGGAACTTTTCAGGGTGTTTTACACGGTTGCCAAATGCGGAAGCATTACCAAAGCGGCAGACGAGTTGTTTATTTCTCAACCCGCCGTTTCGCAGGCGATAAAACAACTCGAAACACAACTCGGCGGAAAACTTTTCAACAGGGTAAGCAGGGGAATGCGCCTTACCGAAAACGGCGGAAAACAGATTTACGAGTACGTATCGTCGGCAATCGCTCTTCTCGAAAAAGCGGAAGACAAGTTTTCCGAACTCAACAAAACCGCCGTCGGCTCTTTGAGAATCAGCGCGCCTGACACCGTTATAACTCACGTGCTTATGAAATATATAACCGAATTTCACGACGCTTATCCTAACGTCAGCGTGTCGTTCGTCAACGGCACCACTCGCGAAACGATAGACGCCGTCAAAACGGACAGGGCGGATATAGGCTTTGTAAATCTGCCTATCGACGATCGCGACGTTATTTTTACGGGGCAGATGGGCAGACTTCACGACGTTTTCGTTTCGAGCGACAAGTACGCCGCCCTCAAAGGTCAGAAACTCACTTTGAACGCGCTTTCGGATTACCCGCTTTTAATGCTTGAAAGAAGCACGTCTACAAGGCAGGAATTTATTAAATTCACACATTCGTTAAATATCGACCTGACGCCCGAATTCGAACTCGGAAGTTTGGAACTTTGCGTGCAGATGGCTAAAAGCGGACTCGGCATAGCGTGCGTTCCCCGCGAATACGTGAAAGACGAATTAGAACGCGGCGAACTTTTCGAGATTGACGCTCAGCCGTCGTTGCCCGTCCGCGCGATAGGCGTAATACTTTCCAAAGATAAAGAAATAACCTTTGCTCTCGGCGAATTTTTAAATCTTTTGAATAAATACGATAATCAGACGGTTGTAAAAGAATAATATGAGCGACGAAGCGAAAACTTTGCAACGCATTATTGACAAAAGCGAAAACATAGTGTTTTTCGGCGGCGCGGGCGTTTCCACGGAGAGCGGTCTTAAAGACTTCAGGAGCGTTGACGGACTGTATTCGTTAAAATACGATTATCCGCCCGAAGAAATTTTAAGTCATAATTTTTTCTTTTCGCATACGGCTGAGTTTTTCAGGTTTTATTACGACAAATTGCTTGTCAACGGAATTAAGCCGAACGCCGCGCATTACAAAGTGGCGGAACTTGAAAGAGCAGGTAAACTTAAAGCGGTAGTAACGCAAAATATAGACGGGCTTCATCAGGCTGCGGGAAGCAAAGTCGTTTACGAACTGCACGGCAGCGTAAAGCGCAACAGATGCTTTAAATGCAACGCCTTTTATGACGATACATATATTGCCGCAAGAAATGGCGATATACCTTATTGCGCCTGCGGCGGAATTGTAAAACCCGAAGTCGTTTTATACGGCGAAGGTCTTGACGACGCCACTGTAAACGGCGCTATAAACGCAATAATCAAAGCCGATACTTTAATAGTCGCGGGTACTTCTTTATCCGTTTATCCCGCAAGCGCGCTTATCGATTATTTCCGCGGAAAGTGCCTTGTTCTTATAAACAAAGGGGAAGTCATGCGGGATATTCGCGCCGATTTGTATATTGACGGCAAAGTGGGCGAAACGTTAAAAAAGATAAAAGTATGATTGTTATATCGCTTTAATAATGCTTGCGTTCGCGGCTACTTGTTATATAAGGGGACGATAAAGCCCTTTTTTCGCGGATATGGCGGAATGGCAGACGCGTTGGACTTAGAATCCAATGGGCAACCGTGTAAGTTCGAATCTTATTATCCGCACCAGTTGAAAAAGACGGGGGAAAGCCCGTCTTTTGTTGTTATAGAAAACCACGCGTCGGACGCGTGGTTTTCTATAACAATAAAACGACCCCGAGTAAAAATCTCGGGGTCGCATTATTTTATATAAAAACTATAAGTAAAATCACTTTTTCACGATTAACTATTCACGGTGCCGTCGGTACAAGTTACGGTATAAGACGGGTGAGATTTCCCTGTATTTTCAATGCCGACATATAAATCCCAGTCATCGCTTTTTTTAAGGTTATTCCATTGCTGTATCGTTCCGTTAAAAATAAACTTTTTAAGATAGCGGCATGCCGCAAACGCGTATTTATCTATAGAAATTTCAGGGTTTTCGATAGTTACGCTGCGAAGTTTATCATTACCCGAAAACGAAAAATTACCTATAAAAGTTGCGCCTTCAGAAATTATCAGTTCCGAATAATCGAAGGAAGAAAAGAACGCGCTTTTGTAAATCCGATAACTTTGCCCGTTATAATTTTCGGGTAATCTTAATATCGAAGGCTCTGAAAGGCAACTTAACAAATAATTTACGTTATCGTAGGTATAGAATAAAAAGTCGTTTTCGGCAACTATTTCGCTTGCGCCGCCTTTTTTTACGTTAAGCGCGCTGTAAGCAACGTCACCGTTGTCACGTTTACCTTTTTCAATGTTTAAAGAACTGTTATTTATAATTTCAACTAACGTTTCGCAACCGCCGAAAGCAGAGTTGCCGATAAAAGTTACGCCGCTTCCGATAGTAACGCTTAAAAGATGTTTACATTCATAAAACGCACTTTTAGCGATAGAAGTAACGCTGTCGGGAATCACTACGCTTGCAATACCGTAAGATTTAAACGCTTTTTCTCCGATAGCAGTTACCGTATATCCGTCAATCGTTTCGGGTATCGTGATTTTTTTATCGGTGCAAGTTCCTTTCTCGGTTATCGTACACGTAGTATCATCGTCCTGATTTACTTTATATTCCAGTCCTTGCGACGCCGTTTCGCAATAATTGCAACCGTTTCTCGTGCATCTTTTAACCGTTTTACCGTCTATCGTCTGCCAGTTGCCTAATTGATGACCGAGCGCTTTGCCGCTCGTAAAGGTGTGGCTGTTATCGCCTTCGCTTTTTCCGCAACTGCAAGAATAGTAATATTTTGCAGGTTCCGTGCAGGTGGCTTCGGAAGCAAAATATGCCTGTTCGGTTTTTTGCTCGGTAAACGCGTGACGATGTGCGGTTTTGTCGTTATCCTTATTACAGCCGACAAGACCAAACGTTGCAGTCAGCGTAAAAAGGAACAATAAGCATGAAATTACTGATTTTTTCATATTTAAAAACTCCTTAGATTAGGGATGACGAATGGAATCCCTATATTATTTTAATTTTTAAGTCGCCGTCACGGACGATAGCCGAAGAATAAACGGCGGTCATTGCCTTTATTCCTTCTTCTATATCGCTTACGCCCGCCGTTTCCGTTGCCGAATGCATGGCAAGTTGAGCAAGACCCGCGTCAACGCATAAAACGGGGAATTGCGCCGAACTGCTCGCTCCGAGAGTACTGCCGCAGGGGAGGTCGGAACGCATGTAAAAATCCTGATATTTAACTCCCGCGCCGCTTAAAATTCTTTTGAAAACGGCGGAAGACAACGAGTCTGTAGTGTAATTGAAGTTTGCGTGATGCTTTATCACAACGCCGCCGTTAAGAAGGGTTTTCGTTGCGGGGTCTGAAAATTCGGGGTGGTTAGGGTGAACGGCGTGCGCGCCGTCGAAAGAAACCATAAACGAATTTGCAACCGCGCAACCGAATTCGCCTTCGCCCGTGAGCGAATGAATACGTTTTAAAACCGAAACGAGAAAATCCGAGCATGCGCCCTGACGCGTTCTGTTTCCCACTTCTTCGTTGTCCGCCGCGTAAAGAACGTTAATCGCCTTGGGTTTTGCCGAAAGCAAGCCTTTAAGCGCGCAATAAACGCTTGCGAGATCGTCTATTCTCGGAGAACAGAAAAGTTCGTTATCGTATCCCGCGTAAAAGGGTTTTTCGGCAGGAACGACGAAAAGATCGCAGTCCGCAATTTCCGAACCGTCGGCAAATTTTTTAAGTTCTTCGGTCAGACCTTTTTTCGCCGCCGAAGATATAACGGGGCATAAGTCCGTTTGCGGATTTAACTTTATTCCGTCGTTCACGGCGCGATTGAAATGTATCGCGACGGACGGTATGACGAAAGTTTTTTCCGAAACGAAATTTCTGCATTCCAGAATTTCGCCGTTTAAAAGAGTAACTCTTCCCGCAATCGTCAGCGGACGATCGAGAAACGTGTGATATATTCCGCCGCCGTATTTTTCAACGTCAAGTTTAACGTAATTTTCGCAAGCGATTTCGGGCGACGCTTTTATTTTGAAACAAGGGCTGTCGGTATGCGCCGCAACCACGTTAAAAGAACGGCTCTTTCCAACGCTGAATGCGATAAGCGCGGAGCCGTTACGGGTTAAAAAATATTTTCCGTTTTCAATAATTTTCCATTCGTTTGTTTCGCTGAGTTCCGTATAACCGTTTTCTAAAAGTATCTTTCGCACGTTTTCGGTTGCGTGATACGCGGTTTTCGATTTATCGAGAAATTCAAATAAATTCATAACTTAACTATTATACGACGGGCAAAATTTTTTGTAAAGCGTTTTAGTCGGAAACGGAAGCCTTAATCTTAAAATTTTGTGATTACGGGTTGTCATAATCGTTTTTCGGTATTATTATTTTCGTCCGACTGCAATTGCTTTTCGAGCGCAGACTGCTTTGCGAGAATAGCGTTAACCTTATCGTACAACGCTTCGATCATAATTTCGGTTTTAAGATTGACTTTATAATCGTTTTCGGCTTTTCTGCGGTCTTTTTCTTCCTGTCGATTCTGGCTCATCATAATGAGCGGGGCCTGAATTGCCGCCACGCACGACAGCACGAGATTGAGCAATATGAACGGATACGGGTCGAACGCTTTTGTTGCCATTATTATATTTATAATCATCCACAGCGCGAGAACGCCTGCAAACGAAAAAATAAACGCCCAACTTCCTGCGAATTTTGCGATGGCGTCGGCGGCGCGTTGTCCTAAAGTGTATTTTTTTTCGCTTTCGGGTCGTACCGAAATTTTGCGGTCTGCAAGCAGCGCGAGAACTTCTTCGTCGCTCATATCCTGACGAATATCGTCAAGCACGTCTTTCAATAATTTTCTGTTTTCTTTCATATTAGTTTTCCTTGCGTTTATAAATCGGTAATAGAAAATCTTCTCAGTAATCGAACACGCGGTCTTTACCCGCGCCGATTCTCACGGCGTAAAGTTTGCGCCGCTTTTTATCGAGAGCGAATACGTCTATTACGGTTTCGCTTGCCGTTCCGGGCGTGCGTTGCCACACGTCGTCGTTATAATACGCTTCCGAACCCGTCGAAACGTGAAGAACGCCGTTTTCCGTCGCGTCGAGATCGGCATGATTATGCCCGCAGATATACGCAACGAGTTCGCCTTTTGCGTTTTTAAAATCGCCGTATTCGCAAGCCTGCCTGTTTCTGAACGCCGAAAGCAGGTTATTAAGCGGCTTTAAAAGCGGCGCGCCTTCGGGGTCGAGTCGTTCTGAACAGGGAACATGTCCGAAAACGATTATCGACCATTCGGGCTTGTCATTCAGGTTAAACGCCTTGCTTGCAAGCCATTCGAGTTGCGGGCGGCTTACGCTGTAATTAACGCCCCAGTATCTATTCGAGTCGTCGCTCTGACTGTCGCTCGTGTTGACGACGACGTAGCGCACCTTTTCTTCGGGATAATCCGCGTAATAGCACGACTCGCCCGTCATAACCGCGGTTACGGGCGAGTTTTTGCTCGTGATAATCGCGTTCGTCAAATCTTTCGGGTGAGTGTAACCCGCGTCTTCTTCGCGCGAGAATCTGATAGTTACGTCGTGGTTGCCGCGCGCGGAAAAGAAGTCGATTTCGGGTTTGACTTCGCCAAGATAATCGAGTGATTTTTCCGTATCCGCAATGCATTCTTCTTTCGTTCCGAACGCAAAAGCGTAATCTCCGCCCGAAAAAAGTTTGTTTACGCCCGTTTTTTCATAAAACGCTCTGACGAGCGGAGTCGCCACGAGCGCGCAGTCGCGGTAGTGCGTGTCGGTTACAAAAAAGAAAGACGCGTCACGCGGGAGTTTTTTAAAGCGCTCAGCCGCTTCGTTAAGCGGCCGATTAAAATATTCGGGAATTTCTTTCACTTTTTCTCCTTTGCTTTAATAAAAAAATTTTGCGGGTTTTTACGGGGCTTTTCCCGTGTGACGCTTTGGTTTCAGCCACAAACAGGGGTCAAACGCAATCGCTTGCGGATATTAGCAAGCGAGAATTGAAAATTACTTTTTAACGGGCAGAGTTGCTTTATCGTAAAGCAGTTTTTCATACTCTTCTGCGGGTACGGGCTTACCGAAATAATAGCCTTGCATTCGTTTACAGCCGAAACCCGAAAGCATATCGGCTTGCTCTTTCGTTTCAACGCCTTCGGCGATAACGGGAAATCCTAATTTATACGCCATATCGATAACCGAAGATATTATGATTTTTTGCTTTTTGGAATTACCGTTTTCCGAAAGGAACGCCATATCGAGTTTTAACGCGTCGGCGTCCATATCCTTTAAAGCGTTGAGCGAAGAATATCCCGCGCCGAAATCGTCTATTTCCACGGCAAAACCTTTTTTTCTCAGCGTTTTTATTTCTTTCACGAGTTTGGCGGGATTGTTTATATACGCGCTTTCGGTTATTTCGAGCCGTATCGACGAAAAGGGAATATCGTAAAGCGCAACGGTGTTTTCTAGTTTTTTCATAAACTCGTCGTTAAGAACGTCTTGTCGGGAAAGGTTTACGGAAACCTGAACGTTTTCGTCGGGCAGGGCGTTTATCCATTTTTTAACGTAACGGCAAACTTTGTCTATTACGTAAGAATCCACCTGACCTATATAATTGCTTTTTTCAAGCAGGGGAATAAACGTCGACGGGGAAAGCATTCCTTTCAGCGGGTGTTTCCAGCGAATAAGCGCTTCCGCGCCGAAAATACGCCCGTTTTCGTAGTTGACCTGCGGTTGAAAATACACTTTAAAATCTTCGTTTACAATCGCTTTTTCAACGTCGTTTAAAAGTTCGAGCCTTTCCTGTTCGCGCTTTACCATGCCGCTTTCGTAGTAGGCGATTTTAACGTCCATATTGCCTTTGATTTCCTGCAGGGCAAGAAGGGCTTTGTAACTCATGGCGTAAGAATCCGCGTTCTTTTCGCAAAGGTCGTAAACCCCCATATGCATTGTTATGGGAATTTTAAGGTTATAATTTTCAAAACTTTTTATAAAGGCGTCGTAACACTCCTGAACGGACATAAAGTCTTCCGTGCAGAACCTTGCGAAATGGTCTGCGTTAAGGTGCGCGGAAAAACTGTCTTTATTGTCGTAACTTTTCATATAGTCGGCAATATCGCGAAGAAGTTTATCGCCGAGTTCATGCCCGTACGCGCCGTTGATATCCCTGAACCTGTCAAGATTATATCTTTGCAGTCGGTATTTTTTTCCGGGGTTTAACGCGAGCCACTCTTTTATGCGGCTGTGAAAACCCGCGGAGTTATAACAGCCCGTTAAAGGATCCGTTTCGCCGGTAGTTATTTTAGAAACGTTTTCCGACAAAAGAAGTATCGATTTTTTATCTGGCGAAAGGTATTGAAACGAAATTCTGTGAAAATCGTAAATATCGTTTTTTCCGAGAGTGTTGAAGTCTACTTCGTAAACGGCGTGCCTTGACAACTTGTCGATAACTCTTGAAAATTCCACGCTGCGTTTCACGGCGGGAGCGTCGGCTTTCGATACTTTTTCGTCGATAAGAGCGGTTATCTTGTCGTCGTAGCGCGCGTCGCTATCGTCTAAATAAGAAAGAAGTTTTCCCGCAAGGCGATCCGAAATAACGCCGATCCGTTGAGTTTTGCAGTCTATAAGCAAAGCACCGTTGAATTTTTCCGAAAAAAGTTTATCTAAAACAACTTTTTCGAGCGCGCGGGTTGAATTTAAACATTCGTTATTCATCGTGTTGGCTTCCCCCCCCCCCCCCCGAATATCGGCGGTGTAACTCAATTTCGGATGAGTTTTATTGCTTTTTCTTAAATACATCTGCCTGTCTGCATATCTTATAAGAGCGTGAACGGTAGAGCCGTTTTTCAAATATTCGCCGTAACCCGCGCTTACGGTAACGGGAGCGCTGAATTTATCCGTCTTGCTGCGCTCGTATACAAGGCGTTCTATTTTCTTGCATATATCGAGAACGTCTTCGTTTTCGTTAAGTTCCTGAACAACGGCGAACTCGTCGCCCCCGTATCTTGCGCAGGTGCCGCCCGTGTCGGAACAGATTTCAACGAGCGTGTCGGCTATAAGTTGGAGAATTTTATCGCCTTCGTGATGCCCGAATTCGTCGTTTAACAGTTTAAAATTGTCGGCGTCGATAAAAATAAAGTAAAGTTTTTTATTTTTCTTTAACCCTTTGATAGCGGAAGAAAGTTCGTCTATTATCATTCGCCTGTTGTAAATACCCGTAAGCGGGTCGAGCGAAATCTGAAAAGTAAGAGAGTTGGTGTAAATAAGAAGAAGCGAAATCGTGGGCGCGGTCGAAAATATAGGAAGATTTACAAATATAACCTGTAAAACCGAGCATATTATCAAAGGAATTCCGAACGCGAACAACGAAGCGTACGTTTCTCTGCGGGTAAAATATTTAAACGAAGAAAGATACGTAAAATTCTTTACGGTCGCTATGAGCGCGTAAACGACCGCGGGAAGATACTGAAAAAAGAACGCGGGTCCGTGCACGTAATTGCCGTTTTTATCGAAAGTGAAGAATAACCCCGTAAAATGCGTCGTCATCATAAGAACGAACATTACAAGAAGCGGAAGAATAAAATATACGAATATTGTATGCGCCGAAAATCTTTTTCTGTCGTGAACCGTTTCGGAAAACGCAAACCAGGAAATCGCCGCCGCCGAAATGGCGAAATAATACACCGCGTTTATAAAATACATAATCGCGAGCGGAAATTTTATAATTTTCGTAACGCCGATATGCCATATTATTTCGCAAACGTTTGCAAGCATAGAAAAATAAATGGTGGCGATAAACGATCTTTTTTTGGAATTAGTGTCAAGCCCGAATTTAGAAGCCCTGTACGCCATAATCGCCAGAAGTATTATGCACAAAGCGTTTATTTCGCAATATAGTAAGTTTTCGGTCATAAAGCCACCTTTTTTTAAGAAAATCAAGCAGTAGTGATAACGAACGGAATCCCTACGGTAACGTTGAAAATATAATCGATATTTATTAACTCAAGTATAGCAAAAAAAATCGCGTTATGCAAAGATTTTGAATGTATTTTAAAATAATTATAATAAAACGTTGCAAAACCGCCCGTTTTTACAATAAAACCGCCCGTATTTTGCCCGCTATTTATTTTTTAAGCCCGAATCACGGCAATTTTTTTTAGAAAAATATGCCCGAAAAACTCTTGACAAGTTTTACGTCGTTATGTATAATAAAGTTAATCTTAACCGCCGATAGTCGGTTTTTAACGGCGGCAGAGTGATTTTAACGGAATAATAAGGGTGTTTGTATAATCGCAAAATAGTCGCAAGGCTATCACGCAAAGCCATAGGGGCTCTACGAGCCAGCCGGTTGCCGAATTACTTTAAAGTAGTTTGGCTTTTTTTATTCGTTTTTTACGGAGCGCGCGCATGAACGGCAAATCGAAACTTAAACTTAAAATGATTTCTTCGCTCCTTACGTGCGCGTTGAGCCTTTTTTCTCTCGTAACGCTCACGTTTTCCTGGTTTGCCTTAAACAAAACTACGGGCGGCGGCGGAATGGGCGCGCTTATAAAAGACTCTTATATAGTGTCGGAATGCGAGTATTACGTTATCCCCGCAGATGATAACGGTTCGGGCGAGTATACGTTCGTTCCGCCCGCAAACGCTTCCGATTGCGATCTCGGACCATACGATATTTTAAAAGACAGGTATCAGTTGCTCGTAAAAGTAAAACTTAAATCGGCAATGCAGATCAGCGTTACCGCAAAAACGGAAACGACTTATTTTTTAGGCAAAAGCACCGCGCAGGAAGACGGTCACTGGCTTACGGCGAGCGGCGAAGGAAATTATCTTTCAAGCGTTGCGTCGTTTACGCTTCTTAATCTCGGCGAGAACGGTTTTTCAAAAACGGCGGACGGATATAAACTCACGTCTTTACCCGAAGAAACCGTGTGTTTTTTCGATAGAAACACGCTTAACGACGGCTCTTTGCCGCAAGACGCTATAATCGCAACGGGGCATAACGCTATAGAAAACGCAGACGGCGAAATCTGCTTTTTTATGCTTTTATCGTACGACCCGCTGCTTATGTCAACGGTTTTCTCGGTAAACATAGGTAACCCCGTTATAGAAAACGACGAAAATTCCGTAATTCCTTTCACGCGCGATTTCGAAATTCAGATTACCGCGGCTTAAAACGCGGAATAATTTAAAAGGGCAGCGCGAAAAATCCGCTTTATAAAAGCCGAAAAAAGGCAATTTCAACGATAAAAATTTTTAAAGGAGGCGGCGCAAAATGAAAAAAATATTCCGTTTTATACCCGCGTTATTCGCAAGCATAGCGCTTTTGGCCGCTTCTACTTTCAGTTGGCTCGTAACGGGAAATTCGGTAATTTTTCCGAATTCTTTTCGCGGCTCAACAAAAACCGCGTACTTTGCGGGCGGCAACGGCAGTAAAGAAACGCCTTATCTTATCACAAGCCCCGTGCATTTTTATAATTTTGCCTGGCTTCAGTATCTCGGCTATTTCAATTTAGGTGGCAAAATAAACAACGGGCGGGCGCAAAGTTTTTTCAAACTTTCGTTCGAAGGCGGCAATCTCGATCTCGGCGGTCTTGCCATTCCGCCGATAGGCACGCGCGAATATCCTTTTATCGGCAAATTCGACGGCAATAACAAGGTTATATCGAATTTTACGGTGTCGAACAGCAAAGCCGACCTTAAAAAGCGACCGCTCTCGTCTAAATTCACGGGCGATATTTTAAAAACCACCGAAACCGACGAAAACGGTCAGGAAATCGGTAATCCCGTAGATATAGTGGGTCTTTTCGGTATAACGGGCGATTTTATGGTGAGCGGTGATAACTCGTTCGTTTCAAAAAATTACGCGACGGGCGTCAACGTAAAAGAAAAAACCGAGCCTTTGCCCGACGGCAACACCGAAGCGACGGATTTTTACTATTCGGGAATGAGCGTAAGCGGATTTTACGCAGATAAAATAAAAGTGAACAGCGTATCGAACAAGGCTCTTACGGGGCTTATCGCGGGTTACGTTTGCGGCTCTTTGCAAAATACGGGCGTTTACCGCAGTAAAATCACGGTAAAAGCGACTACTTACGGCGGCGTGACGGGCATTATAAACTCAAAAGGCGAACAAATCGGCTATAACAGCGTCGTTTCGAAATACTCGCTCGTGGGAGATTACGATAACACCGTAGTGGCGTGGTCGGAAACACCGCAGGACGGAACCGCCCCCGGCGACAAGTCAAAGTGGGGCGGCTCTATCGATATGCGTACCCTTAACAGAAGGCTTACTTATATGGTTGCGAAAGTCGTTACTAAACCACCGGCGGGGCTTAGTTATAGCGCAACGTCCGACAGTTGGGGGCTTAACTGGTATAGCGGAAGAGGAATCGAATTTTACTGGGCAAACAAAGGCACGAGTGTCCTTTATTCTAACTTATGCAGCGGCACCGTTCTGCCTATCAACGTGAATAAAGAAAACGTGGATAAAGGGGGTATGGGATTAAACGTTTTAACAGGAGATTACGGCGAAAGCGTAAACTACTCGGTTAACGGTTTTCATTATAACGATTATTATAAAAATGAAAACGCAACGGCAGAACTTATCGGCGCTGAAAATACGGGATATATCGTAGGCGGCGGAAATAAAAACGGCGGATATATCGTTACCCGCGTGCAACCGCTTGCAAGCGGCTCTGAAAAAGGCATTTATAAATCGCTCGGCGTAAATCCCGGCTCCGCAACGACTTACGTTAAAGAAAACTTCCACATGCTCACGCTTTTACCGGATTCTTCGGGTACGGGTTATAACTCTTACGTTATTAAAGACGACGTGAATGAAAACGTTACCAGTACTTTTGACAGCAATATCCCGCGGGAAACTTATTCGAATTTAAACTTTAAAGGTTATAAAAAAGTAAGAGAGAATTTTGACGATACCATGGTCGATTCGCAAATGGTGCACGGATTCCATTTTTATACTAGAATAAGCGAAACGGGTTACGATTCGATAAATAAGCCGATATTGCTTTACGATAAGGCTTCTGAACAACTCGTTTCACATAATAATTATCAGTTGGTAGAAGGCGGCATTAACTTTACTCTTGCCGAAGCGGGAGAAATCAAAACGATAGTAGGGGCTTTTTACCTGACAGCACAAGGAAATAATTCGCTGTTCGATTTATATAAAGTCGAGCGGAACGCAGACGCAGACGGAGCAATAAAAATAAGCGTGTTTCATCGCATAAAAAACATTTATAAAGATCAGAACGGTAACGTTTTTTACGATTACGAACTGACCGATACCGCAAACTACACTAAAGTGTTTTCTTTCGAAGATTTAACGAAAAAAGACGGAGAATTGCTTACCGCAAACGCGGCGTATTATTTTGAAATTCCCGTAAAAAAAGGCGATTACGTAATAGGAGCGGATAGAAGTTCGTCCCTTTTAAACGCGTATTTAATGTATCTCGATATAGGCGCGAACGGCGGCGACGAAACCACTACCCCCGGCGAGCCGGGTTCGTTGCCGTATCTTATGCAAACGGTCGACTTTGTGAGCATGCCGTCGGGCAGCGCGGACGACGCTCCGCTTTCCGTTCCTTCGGCATATCCTTCTTACGCCGACGTGGGATTTAAACTCGGTTTTGCTGAAAACGCGGCGAGCGTAGACGACGAAATTTATTTCAGGCGCGAAAATTATAATTCTGCGGAAAGC
Source organism: uncultured Clostridia bacterium (assembly GCA_934248055.1). Lineage (GTDB taxonomy): Bacteria > Bacillota > Clostridia > Christensenellales > Borkfalkiaceae > HGM11412. Next base: position 20,322 of record CAKQKI010000011.1, read on the forward strand.
GAAATTGAAACGCCCGTAAATTATTATAGAAAAAATAACGATATAATCGTTTATCCCTTCTCGGCTACGAGCGGAACGTACGGCAGCGGCGACGATATAAAAGCAAAGTGGGAAACCCCTTAGCGACCGAATTCAGGCGCAGTTGCTTGCGACTAATCGTTGACGGCGGAAAACCGTAAAAAATAAATTAAATTTATATTTAAAACGGTTGACAAATTTTTAAAGTAATGATAATATAATGGTAAAGTTGGCTGTTTTAAGGCTGCCGCGCTGAATTTCGGGCAGATTTAAAAGGCTGATATAAATTATAATAATAAGTAAATAGGCAAAATCGTCGTGAGGCGGTGACGCAAAGCCACGTGGACTTTTTTAAGTTAGCCGGGTTGCAATCTTTTTTGTGATTGCAACCTTTTTTTATTAAAGTCAGCCGGGTTGCAATCTTTTTTGTGATTGCAACCTTTTTTATTTAAAACGCTATGAACGGTAAAGATACGCTTAAAAATCAACTTAATAGTTACGTAATGCGTACCTTGGAAAGCGGAGTTAAACCGCTCGGCGTGGTTTTAGAGCCGATTTACGATTGTTCTTACGGCGATACGGCGGGTTACCGCGCGGAAGTTTACGTAAACAGTATTATAAAAGGAACGCTTTTTCCCGAAGATTATATGCGTTCGGGCGTAAGCGAAAAAATACTTACCGATATTTCTTTAAGAGCCGTAAAAAAAATATGCAAAATCAAAAAAACCGCCGAAAAAGCGGGCGTAAAATTAAAATGCGTGTTCTTGCGGTGCGCTTCTTCGCTTTTAAACGAACCCGATTTATATAATCTTATAAAAAGCGTTCTTTACGGCGAAAATTCAGACGGCGAAGGAATTTATCTTGAATTTTTTCCCGAAGCGTTCGAGTATGAAACCGAAATTTTAATAAACGCGTTCCGCGATATACGCGCCGCGGGGCTTAAAGTGGCGGCAGACGGTTACGGCGGAAAAGATTTTCCGATAGAAAAGGTTATAAGCGTTTGCCCCGACGTTGTTTTTACCGATACGAAAATTGCGGGGCTTTCTTTAAACAGAGAAAAATCCCCCGCGATCGCGCCGCTTATAAATCTTATTAAAGGATTAGGCGGCAGTGTGGTTGCCGAAAACGTGAAAAGCGACGAAGAACTGCGCGAATTCCGCGCGAGAGATTGCTTCGGTTTTATTCCGTCGGAAAAATACTCGGGAAGTCTCGGCGCGGTGAAAAAACGCGTCGATTCGGAAAATTTGCTTGAAGAGGTCGGCGGCGATGAGTGACGTTAAAAAACCGAAATCGGCGTTGAAGCAAAGCGCCGAAGAAGCAAAAAGGGCAAGAAATTACCGAAGAATAATACCGCCCGTGGTATGCGCGCTTACTTTGTTTCTGGTTATTATATATCTCGTGTCGATCGCGCTCGACGGTTACGGCAGTTTTACTATAACCATTAAAAATTACGGCGACAGGGATTACGCGATTGCGCTTTGCGAGAACGACGGGTTTAAAAATCAGACTTCGCGGCTCAGCGCAACGCCCGCAAAAAATATAGATAATATCGCCGCGAGCGTGCTTCCCGAAGATCTGAACGACGTGAACGGTTCGCATAACGGCGAAAACTATCTTGCGTACACGTTTTATCTTAAAAACACGGGAACGCAAACCTGCTCGTATAAGTACAGTTTTTTAATATCGCGCGCCACGCTCGGAGTAGACGCCGCCGCGAGAATAAGAGTTTATTACAACGAAGGTTATTATAAAGCGGAAACGGGCGCGTACGATTATAAACGCGATTTTACAGACTACGCAAAACCTAAAACGAACGGTAACGGCGAACCCGAAACCGATCCCGTAAACAGAAAAATGACTAATTTTTTAAGCGCGGATATAGTAACGGAAGGCGTTGTTAAAAACTTTATGCCGGGCGATATTTCAAAAATAACCGTGGTTATATGGCTCGAAGGCAACGATCCCGACTGCACGGACGACGTTCTCGGCGGTCAGTTCAGAACGGATATGGTTTTCGAAATTATAAAAGACGAGTAACCCCGAACGTTTAAAACAAAATATTGAGCATTAAAAGCACGGATATTAAATAATTCCGAACGCGGCTTTTGATTGCTTCCCGACTAATTTTCCATTCCCTGACGGGAAAATTAAAAGCCGCGCGAAGAAACTTTAACCGCGATTATATAGATTATAACGATTATATTTTAAAAAGCAAATATTCGCAAAAGGTGCGTTTTGCGAAGAAATAAAAAAACTTATTTTTAAGGAGAAACATTATGAAAAAGTTTAAAAAACTTATACCTGCGTTCTGCATGTTGCTTGTAAGCGCGGTAATGCTCGGTTCGTCGACGTTTGCATGGTTTTCGATGAACAACAAGGTAGCCGCGAACGGCATGAGCGTCGAAGCGAAAGCAAACACTATGTATGCCGTAATCGCTAAAGAAGCCGATCTCGAAACGGGAAAAATCGCAGCAAATTACACTCAGGCTGACGTAAACCTTTCCACTCTCGTAACGGGAGATAATCTTAAAAAATACCCCCTTGCTTACAATAACAGCGGAAACCCGATAACCGTAGGAACTACCACGGTTGCGGATAAAACGTTCTACACCGCGAACAGTAAACTTCGCGACAATGCGGGAGACGCTACTAATAATACCAACGTAACCAACGGCAAAATAGTTACTTTCAACAGTAGCGCGACGGGCGATTTTTGCACGAATTACGCCGTTAAATACACCGTTTACGTCGGCATAAGCGGCGATTCTACCAAAGATTATAAAGGCACGATTAGCGCGTTCTGCACGTTAGCGGGCGAAACGGGAATAGATTTAAGAGCGTACGTAGTAGTTGCAGACGCCACTACCGGCACTTATTTTGAAAGCACCGTTGCGGAAGGCGCGGCAGTTACGATTTCTGCGGGCGACGTCGACCTTAAAAAGGACGGAACTTGCGTTAAAGTAGATATTTATATCTTTATCGACGGCAACTCCGAAAACGTTAAAACTAACGGCACCCTGGCGAATATGAAAGGTACGGCATCTTTCAACTTCGTTCTCGACACAACTAAATTTTAATCGTTAACTTTTGCCGCGGCGGAAAGCCGCCGCGGCAACCTTATTAAACGGCTCGCACCGCCGAAAAACAAATAATTCCAAAGAGGACTATGGGAATGGAAAACCTTAAAACACAAAAAGTAAAAAAAGCCGTCGGCATAGCGGTGAACGCGGTATTATGGCTGTTCGTTATATTTGCCGTGGCTGTAACGATAGTGGCTGTTTCCGCTAACGCGAACAAGAAAAACGTTCCTACGATTAGCGGAAAATGCTATTTAACGGTATTATCCGATTCTATGAATGCGGATAAACCCTCGGGAGTTGCTGAAAGTAAACCGAGCGGATTTAAGAAAAACGATCTGATAATAGGGAAATACATTGCCGATAACGAGCAGGAAATAGCAAAACTCGAAGTCGGCGACATCATTACTTTCGAATACGATATAAACCGCGACGGTAAAATTGCCGCGGGGGAATACAATACGCACCGTATCGTCGGAATAGTTATGGACGGCGATAAGGTCAGATATTACAGAACTCAGGGCGATAACTTCGAGTACAGCAAAGGCAGTACCGAAGAAGTTTACGCTTCGAGAATAATCGCCGTTTACACAGGCAGGAAAATAGGCGGGTTAGGCGCGGTGTTCACGGGGTTAAGAAAACCCGTAACGTTCGGCTTGTGCATAATACTTCCGCTTACCGCGTTTTTCGTTTACGAACTCGTTATTTTCGTAAAAACGCTTTTAAAAATCAAAAACGAAGGCAAAAAGTTTATCACCGCGGAAGACGAAGAAATTATTAAGCAGCGCGCGATAGAAGAATATTTATCACGCAAAGAAACCAAAGAAAAAGAAGAGTAATTTTAAGCGCGGAAATAATAAATTCATCGCGGCGACATAATCGTAAGGACAGATATTATGAGCGGATTTTTAACTTGGTTCAAAGCGTTTTTCGGCAATATGCTCGACGGGCTTTTAACCGTGATAAAAGGGTTGTTTTTCGGTATTATAAAGACCTTTAACGTACCTTATTACTTTAAACTCTGGGCGACCGAAGGCGCGAACTTCGGTTTTTTGGACTGGGTTTTTTCCGTGCTTACGTTTTTTATCGTTCTTGCGGTGTGGGTGGGAATATTTTTCCTTATCGCGCTCGGCATAAGAAAGGCCGTAAGATACGGTAAAGCCGTAAACGACAGCGAAGATCTGCTCGAAGAAATTTCGGACCTTAACAAAGAAGTTATAAGGCTTACCGCCGAAAAAGACAAAATCATCGAGTTTAAAGTAACGCAGGCGGGTTTTTCTTACGAGCGAATGAAAAAAGATCTCGAAAAAGAACTTGCCGCCGCAAGAAGCGAAGCGGCTTCAAAGGACGGCGATACCGCGCTTACCGCGGATACGGGAAGATTTCAAAGGCTTTCGGCGGTCGATAAAAAATACGTGTATTTTCATCCGCCCGCATACGCGCAAGGCGTTACGCTTGAAAACCTGTGCGTGAATTTAAGAGATTTCGCATGCTTCAACAACGGGCTTTATTACGATTTGCGTACGATAAGGCTTATGATAGCGGGTTTTGCCGCAACAAAACTTATCGTTTTACAAGGTATATCGGGTACGGGTAAAACTTCGCTTCCCTACGTTATGGGAAAATTCTTTTTAAACGACTCTACCATCGCTTCCGTTCAGCCTTCCTGGCGCGACAGAAACGAACTGTTCGGTTATTTCAACGAGTTTACCAGAAAATTCAACGAAACGGAAGTTTTGCGCCGTATTTACGAAGCGGGGTATAACGACGATATCAACGTTATAATTCTCGACGAAATGAATATTTCGAGAGTAGAATATTATTTTGCCGAAATGCTTTCCATTTTAGAAATGCCCGATCCCGACGAATGGAAAATCGAACTCGTTCCGTCGTCGTGGGAAGACGACCCCGTAAAACTCGAAAGCGGCAATCTTAAAATTCCGCAGAACGTGTGGTACGTAGGCACGATAAATAACGACGACAGCACTTTCTCCGTTTCCGATAAGGTTTACGACCGCGCTTTCGTTATAAATCTCGACAGTAAAGGCGTTCCTTTCGACGCTCCCGCAACCGCGCCCGAAAGAGTTTCTTTTTCAGACGTTGAGCGGCTTTACGACGAAGCGGTTCTCAGATTCCCCGTAAAAGACGAAGTTATCGATAAAATAACAAAACTCGACAACTACGTTATCGAAAAATTCCGCGTGGCGTTCGGCAACCGTATAATGAAACAGTTAAAACGGTTCGTTCCCGTTTACGCGGCGTGCGGCGGAAACGAAACGGATGGCGTGGATTATATGCTCGCAACGAAAGTTTTCCGTAAATTCGAAAGCCTTAATCTTTCGCTTATAAGAGACGAAATTCGTCCGCTTATAACTTTTATGGATAACCTGTTCGGAAAAGGCGCGATGAAAGAAAGCGTCGCGTATCTGCAACTTCTGCAGAAAACGTATTGAGGCGTTTTATGAACGATTTTAACGAAAAACTTAACGGCGCGACGGAAAATCATTCCGCCGCTTTTTCGGGTTGGGTGAATAAGTTAAAATTCGATAAATCGTTTACGGCTAAACTCATACTTGCGGATAACGCGGTTAAAGAGTATTATTCGGATATCGCAACCGAAATTTTAAAATACGACAAAATCAAATCGAGAACGGGCTGGTCGGGCGTGACGTTTACGGCAGGGCGCGACAGGTTTGCGTCGGTCGCGTTCGTCGGAAAAACTCTGTGTTTATATCTTGCTGTCGACCCCGATGAGATAGGCGGCGGAAAATACAAGGCAAAAAACGTAGAAGAAATAAAAAAACGTGCAAAAACCCCCGCAATGCTGAAAATTAAAAGCGACGGCGGAAAACGTTACGCGCTGAAAGTTATATCGGCGGTTGCAGAAAATTTCGGGCTTGAATTGAAAAGCGAGCCGATTGCGCCCGTAAATCCTTTTAATTTTAAATCCGATACTTTCAACAATCTTATTACGCGCGGACTTATAAGAATCGTGCGCGGCGGAAACAGGGCGTCGGAAAGCGATTTGAAACAAAGCGACGAAATTGACGGTTTTAACGAAACGTCGCCGCGCGGCGACGTTATTATAAACGAAGCAAAACGCGGCGTTTATAACGATACCGCATCTACGATAGAAGAATTATTATCCCGTCACGGCGTTTATAACGATATTGCGATTGCGCTTTCCGAAGGAAACTGCAAAGTCGAATTTTCCGAAAAACTTATGTTGCGCTCCGTTGACGAAATCTGGGTGCGCGCGATAGAAGACTGCGTTAATTCTCTCGACGAACTTATAAGAAATCCTAATCATTTTATAGCGGAAACGGAAGAAGTTTTACCCATAGAACTCACAAAAAAAGTTACGGGAAGATCGGTTGCGCACCTTTGCCGTCACACCGACTATATTAAAGCAGACGAGCGCGGTGGAATAACTCCCGTAAAAATGCTGAACGTTTTCAGAGAAGATTCCGTTCTCACTTACGAAAATAAATTTTTAAACACTTTAATAAAAAAACTGTACCTGTTCGTCGGAAAGCGTTACGACGTTTTAAAAGAGCGCGGCGCGGACGAAAAAACAACTTCTCTCGACTACGAAAACTCTTTTCACGTCGGCGAAGGTAAGGCGAAAATCAGAATCAGCGTGGAATATTCCGAGCGCGAAGATTGCAAAAACGCAAAAAAAGTGCTTGCGGGGAGCGGACTTTTGTCAAGAGTGGAAAAAATTCACTCGATAGTTTCGGGGTATATGAATTCGTCGTTCGTTAAAGAGATGGGAGCGAATTATATTCGTCCGCCCGTTATGCGAACGAACGCGATAATAAAAAACAAGTATTTCAGAGAATGTCTTGCGCTGTGGGAGTTTATAGAAAGTTACGACGACGCAGGTTACGGCGTTACCGTGGAAGAAACCAACCGTGAAATTTCTCCCGATACGGCGAAACGGCTTTACGAAAACGCCGCCGTGCTTTATTACTTGTTCAGGCGCGGCATTAACGAAGATTACGGCGAAACGGAAAGTTACGGATATTCGGTTATTCCCGAAACGTATTCGCCCGCATCGGTTTTACCCGATAAACACGTTGAAAAATTTGAAAAAGAAGGCGAAACGGAGTACGATTCGGACGATCTCGATTTTGCCGTTCTCGTTGCGCTCGCGGCAGACGAGCGCGCGCTTGAAAAAACTCATAAACCCGTAAAAAGTTTTGCGGAAAGGCTTTGTTTTTCAGATGAAACGACCAAGCGCGCATTCGTTGCGGTATGCAACTCCGTTTTAAAATACAAAGGGGTTAAACTCAGATGTTCAAGCCGCTACGCTACTTTAAGGCGCGGGCGGATACCGCTTATAAGAATAACTTTCGGCGGAAAATCCCTTAAAGCGTATTTTGCGCTCGAAGTAAGCAAAATTCCCGAAAAATACCGCGCAAAAGACGCGTCTTACGTAAAAACTTACGCCGATACTCCTTCGTTTATAAAACTTAAAAGCGAAAGGAGCGTCAAGTACGCCCTTAATATGACGGAAATTCTTGCAAAAGAATATTCTTTAATTCTTTCAAAGAAGCGCGAAATCGAAATCCGCGCCGAAGACCTATCCTGCGAAAATTTAAAAACGGACGGTATTTTCCAAGGAAAAGCCTTTGTTTTTGAAAAAATAACGAACGTTTTAAGGGAAAACGAAGAACTTTCGGGCGGAATTTCTTTCGGAACGCAAAAAAACGAACTTATCGAGAAAACGTTTAAAGACGCGGAAAAATCCGCCGTAAAAGAAAGCGGAAAAATTTATAAAGAAGTAACGTTATCCGAAACGACCGAAAGCGGCGAAAACGATATAAAAACCGATTTACTCGAAGGAATAACGAGAATAGACAACAATTATACCGTTCCCACCGAATTCGGTCTTGACGACAGCAGAAGTTTTATTTCCTACGAAAACGAGAACCCGATACCCGACGGATTGAATCGGCGTAATACGCTTTTCGGTAAAAGGCGCGGAAAAAGATGAAAAAGATATTCGGCGCTTTAAAAAAGATATTCGGCGCGGCGATGATTGCGCTCATAGCGTTTTCGGTTATCGGCGCGGTTTTCGTTTCGGTATTTAAAAAGGCGAACGATAAACCTTTGTTTTTGTTCGGAAAAACGCTGATGTGGGTTGAAACGGCGAGTATGGAACCCGCAATCGAAGCGAGAAGTTTTATTCTTGCCGATAAATACGACGGCAAAACGCTTAAAGTAAACGACGTTATAACTTTTATCTGCCGCGACGAAAATTCCGAAGTTTACGGTCGGTTGATAACGCACAGAATAGTGGAAGTTACCGAAAGCGGTTATAGAACCAAAGGCGACAATATTCTTTCCGCCGTCGACGACCGTACGGTTACGAGCGGCGACGTGGTAGCCGTGTATCGCAAAAATTTAAAGGCGCTGACTTTCGCGGGGCGCGTTTTCGCTTCGCCGGCGGGGCTTATACTTATAATATCCGCGTTTTTGTTTTCGTGCGCGTTCGTTTATATTCCCGATATGATAAACGTTCTTAAAAACGAAGACGTGATAAAAACCGAAAAAGAAAAAGAAATCGAAAGAAGAGTTAAAGAAGAAGTAGAAAAACTGATGAAAGAAAACGGGAGCGATGAAAGATGAAAAAGTTTTTTAAAAAATACGCAGGCACGATCGCGTTTTTAACGGCGGTCGCCGTTTGCGTGTGTTTTATCGCTCACGCGGTAGCGCTCGGCACGGAATATTCGCGCGGAGTAACAGAAAGAGCCGCCATAAGGGCAGAATTTTACACCGAAGAGATTTCGCTTAACGTTAAAGCAACGTGCGATAATTTAAAAAGAGAAACGAAGTATGCGGCTCAGAGATTGTCGGAATGCGCCACGGAAAGCGAATTGAAAGAAAGATTTAAAAACTTTTATCTTTCGGGAATAGCAAGCGATGATTTTTTAGAAGCGTTTTATCTTAAAAACGGCGTTTTTATCAATGCTAACGGCGAAGAAATACGCGGTTACGACGAACTTGACGAACTTAAAAACGGTAACGGCAACACTCTTTCAAAGGTGTTTCAGTACGATAACAGAATTATGACCGTAGCGGCGTTTCAGAAAACCGAAAGCGATTTTATCGACGGTATAGCCGTTCTTTACGACAGGTTTTTATTATCTCTCGACGCCATTTTAAAAGGCGGCGAATCTGATAAAAAAACGGTAGACTCTTCGGAATTCACAGTCCTTATAAGGCACGACGGAAAACCTATCGACAAAATCGAAAACTCGAAAGATTTTCAGATAAAAAACGAAACGCTTCAAAGCGGAGTGCTGAAAAATTTGTTGTCGGGAACGGAAATAGACGAATTCGTCCGTTCGGTGGCAAGCGGTAAAAGCGTTTCGTTCACCATAGGCGCGGGAAGCAACGGTTACGTTCTCGCGGTAAATTCTCTCGGCGCGGAAAACGGCTGTCTTGCTCTTGCGGGGCTTTACAAAATATCTTCCGTTTACGGCGCGGGGTATGATTTAATCGAAAGTATATGGGCGGTGCTTTTAGGTCTTGCGTCGGTTATGGCGATTATGACGATTTCGGTAATCGCAAGCCGCGTTTATGCGAAAAAAAGAATTTACGAGTTGGAAATGATAGATTCGTTTCTCAATTGCGCTACTCCGAAAAAGTTCGAAAGCGACGCCGAAATTATTCTTAAACGGCATAAAAGCATAAATTTTGCAATGGTTTCGCTTAAAATCAGCAATTTCGGTTACGTTTATGAGAAATTCGGCGACGAAGAATCCAAAAATCTTGCGCTGTTTGCTTCGGGAGCGATAAAACACGCCTTGTTTATCGACGAAACGTTTGCGTATGCGGGCGACGGGGAATTTCTGGCGCTGCTTTATTACAAAGACAGAAAAAGTTTTACCGACAGGCTGAACGGTTTGTATTTAAGGCTTTCTCAATACGAAGGTCTTAAAGAACGCGATTATAAGGTAAGCGCGTCTTTTTCGGTTTACGAAATAGAAAAAGAAGAAAAACAAACGGTTTCCGAAATGCTCGTAAAACTGAAAACGGTAAAAGATTCTTCGGGCGTGGTTATGGGCTCGTTCTGCGTTAATTTTTACGAAGATATGCTGAGAGAAAAGCGCATAAGAAAGGCGGAAATCGAAAGCAGAATGGAAAGCGCGCTCGAAAACAGCGAATTTCATTTGTTTTATCAGCCGAAGTATAATATTCGTTCGAGAAGAACGGACGGGTGCGAAATTCTTATCCGCTGGTACGATCCGAAAATCGAAAGTTACCGCGTTCCGAGCGTGTTTCTGCCCGTTTTCGAAGAAGACGGCTTTATATGCAAAATAGACAGATTCGTGTTTTATAAAGCGTGCGAAAATATCGCCGCGCGCGTCGCGCAGAGAAAAATATCCTATCCCGTTTCGGTAAACGTGTCGAGAGTTACGGCAATACAACCCGATTTTGTGGATTATTACGTCAGAATAAAGAATAAATTCAATATAGAAAACGGATTTATAACTCTTGAATTTACCGAGAGTTTTGCTTACGAAAATTACGGGTATCTTGCGGAAGTCGTAAATAAATTACACGAAAACGGCTTTTTATGCGCGATAGACGACTTCGGAACGGGTTATTCGTCGTATAATATTTTAAAAACCATATCCACAGACGAGATTAAACTCGATAAATTTTTCCTTGAAAAAGGTCTTTCCGAAGAAAGAGATCGTACGCTTTTTAAAAGCGTTATCGAAATGATTAAAAAAATCGGCATAAAAGTTACTCAGGAAGGCGTTGAAACGAGAGAAGATTTCGAACGCCTGCAATCGTTCGGTTGCGACGTTATACAGGGCTATTTTTACGCCAAACCCATGAAATACGTCGACTACTGCGAATTTATAGACAAAAACTCATAAATAATTCCGAGCGGCTTTTAAATTTTTGCCGCGCAATAACGACCCTTAAAAAACGGCGGCGTTTTATAAGGGTCGTTTGTTTTTATCGCGAGTTGTCTTTCGGGGTTATTCTGTTTACAAACGAAAATATTTGTGCTAAAATTATTCGGTATGACGAAATTACTAAGGTTTTTAAAAGGGTATCGGCTTAAAACGGTTTTCGGTCCGATATTCAAACTTATCGAAGCGGTATTCGAACTTATAACCCCGATAGTCGTCGCGTGGGTTATAGACTCCGCTTTGCCGCTTGCCCGCGGCGGCGATTATTCGGGGCTTTTAAAAGGCGGAGCGATAATACTTGCGCTCGGCGTTTTCGGACTTGCGTTCGCGCTCACGGCGCAATATTTTGCAAGTCGCGCCTCGCTCGGTTTCGGCACTAATCTCAGACAAGGGCTTTTTGAGCATATCAATTCGTTTTCTTACGCCGAACTCGATAAATTTTCGGCTGCTTCGCTGATAACGCGCATTACGTCGGACGTAAATCAGACTCAGCAGGCGGTGGCAATGTTTATAAGGCTCGTTTTGAGATCGCCGTTTATCGCGGTGGGCGCGATAGTTATGGCGATGACTATAAACGTTAAATTATCGCTTATTTTCGTTGCGGCGGCGTTTGTTATATCCGTCGCGCTGTTTTGCATTATGTCTTCTACTATGCCGAAATATAAGTCCGTTCAGGATAAACTCGACGGAGTTACCCGTTTAACGCGTGAAAATCTTTCGGGCGCGAGAGTGGTAAGGGCGTTCGGCGCGGAAGAAAGGGAAATTTCGGATTTTTCGGACGCGTCGGAACAACTTTGCTCGTCGTCTTTAAAGGTAAACGCGGTTTCCGCGCTTCTCAATCCGTTTACTTACGCCGTTTTGAATCTCGGCATTATAGCCATATTGTATTTCGGCGGCAAAACCGTTTATTACGGCGATCTTACGCAAGGCGAAATAATCGCGCTCGTAAACTATATGACGCAGATTTTAAACGCGATGGTCGTGTTTGCAAACCTTCTCGTAACGTTTACCAAAGCGTCGGCTTCGGCGGCGAGAATCAACGAAGTTTTCTCGATTACGCCGTCTATGAAAGAAGGCGGCGGCGCGACTTGCGACTTCTCCGCCCCCGCGATAGATTTAAGCGGCGTTTCGCTTACTTACGGCGGCAGTTCTTCTCCTTCGCTGAGAAACGTCGATTTGAAAGTGCAGAAGGGCGGAAGCGTCGGCATTTTAGGCGGAACGGGCAGCGGTAAAAGTACTCTTGTGAGCGTTATAACAAGGCTTTACGACGCAACCGAAGGTACGGTTAAAATTTTCGGCAACGATATTAAAGAATATAAAAATTCCGAACTTTATAAAATTTTCGGAGTTTGTCCGCAAAAAGCGACGCTTTTTGCGGGAACTTTAAGAGAAAATCTGCGGCTTGGCGCGCCCGACGCGACGGACGAAGAAATTTACGCCGCGCTCGGAACGGCTCAGGCTCTCGACTTCGTAAACGAACTTGACGGAAAACTCGATTATATCGTCGCGCAGGAAGGAAAGAACTTTTCGGGCGGACAAAGACAGCGCCTTACCATAGCGCGCGCTCTCGTAACGCGCCCGTATATTTTAATTCTTGACGACAGTTCGAGCGCTCTCGATTTCGCAACCGACGCAAAATTAAGAAAGGTTTTGACTTTACTGAGAGAAAAAGAAAATTTAACTACGGTTACCGTTTCCCAGCGCGCTACGAGTATAAGGCATTGCGATATTATAATCGTTCTCGACGACGGCAAGGTCGTCGGAAAAGGCGCGCACGAAGAACTTTTGAACTCGTGTGACGTTTACAGGGAAATTTGCTTGTCGCAAAACAAGGGGGACGAGTTAAAATGAAAAAATTACCGAAAAAAGTCCCTGAAAACAATAAGTCGGATTTAAAATCGATATTAAAATTATTTGCTTATTTAAAGCCTTACGTTCCCGCGGTGCTATTTGCGCTTTTATGCTCCGCCGCGCAGATAACCGCCACGCTTTTCGCGCCCGTAGTAGTAGGCAGAACGATAGATTATATTATCGGAGAAAACAACGTAAATTTCGATATAATTTTTAAAAACGCGATAATTCTGATATTTCTGATTGCGGCGGCTATAACTTTTCAGTATTTAAGTTCGCTTCTTATAAACTTTGCTTCGATGCGCACGATACGCGATCTCAGGCGTTTTGCTTTCAAAAAACTTAATTCCGCGCCGCTTTCGTATATCGATTCTCACTCGCACGGCGATATAATGTCGAGAGTGGGAAGCGACGTCGATCAGATTTCGGACGGTCTGATAGAAGGATTTTCGCAGTTTTTCGGCGGAGTGGTCACGATTGCGGGGACGCTTGCTTTTATGCTTTCGTATAACCCAATTATCGCGCTCGTAGTGGTGTTGCTTACCCCGTTGTCGCTTTTCGTGGCTTATTTTATTGCGAAAGGCTGTCACGATATGTTCGCGCTTCAGGCGGCTAAACGCGGAGAACTTTCGGGGCTTGTTGCAGAAACGTTTTCAAACAGAAAGGTAATAAAACTGTTCGGCTATGAAAAGCACGTAGAAAAAAGATTTTCCGTAATTAACGGAGAATTAAAAATATGCGGGCAGAACGCCGCGTTTTATTCCGCGATGATAAATCCCTGCACGCGCTTTGTGAATAACGTGGTTTACGTTACCGTGTGCATACTCGGCGCGTTTTTAGTGGCGAAAGGCTACTCTTTTTACGGCGCGGCGTTTACGGTGGGCGGACTTTCGTGCTGTTTGTCTTACGCTAATCAGTACACTAAACCTTTTAACGAAATAACGGGAGTTATAACCGAACTTCAGACCGCCGCCGCGGCGGCAACGCGCGTTTTCGAACTTCTGGAAACGCCCGATCAGCCGTCCGACGAAAAACTCATGCCGCTTGAAAACGCGAAAGGCAATATCGAAATCGACAACGTTTATTTTTCTTACGTAAAAGAAAAACCGCTTATCGGCGGCTTTTCGCTTAAAGTTAAAAGCGGCGAACGGGTTGCAGTAGTCGGTCCTACGGGTTGCGGCAAAACTACGCTTATAAATCTGCTTATGCGTTTTTACGACGTCGACGACGGTTCGATTTCGGTAGATAACGAAGATATACGCTCCGTAACGAGAAAGTCTTTGCGGAAAAACTACGGAATGGTTTTGCAGGACACGTGGCTTAAAACGGGTACTGTGAGAGAAAATATCGCTTACGGCAAGCCCGACGCCGCCGACGAAGAAATTATAGCCGCCGCCAAAGCCGCGCACGTTCATAATTTTATAATGCGGCTTCCCGACGGGTACGATACCGTTCTCGCGTCTGGCGGAGAAAACGTTTCGCAAGGGCAGAGACAACTTTTATGCATAGCGCGCGTTATGCTTATAAAACCGCCTATGCTGATTCTTGACGAAGCAACGTCTTCGATCGATACGCGCACGGAACAAAAAATTCAGAGCGCGTTCGACGCGCTTATGGAAAACAAAACTTCGTTTATAGTCGCGCACAGATTGTCTACGATTAAAAACGCCGACCTTATTCTCGTTATGAATAACGGAAACGTTATAGAAAAAGGCACTCATAACGAACTTCTTGAAAAGCGCGGATTTTATTACGAACTTTACAATTCGCAATTCGAACGCTGAACGTTATAAACAAAACCGCAGATATTAAAAATCTGCGGTTTTGTTTTTTAATATCTGCGGTCGTTACGGTCGTTACGGCTAAGTATTTCGGGAATATCGGTAAGAACGTTCGCCACGTAAGTTATTTTCATATCCGAAGGGACGGGGAGATTGTCGGGATTATACCAGCAAGTGTCTATACCCGCGTTGATTCCCCCTTTTATGTCGCTTGACAAACTGTCGCCTATAATTATCGTTTCTTTGCCGAATTTCAGACCCGAAATTTCTTCGGCGCGTCTGAAAAACGCTTCTTCGGGCTTAGGCGCGCCCATATCTTCGGAATTGAAAACTCCGCTCACGTATTTCATAAACGGCTGACCGTTGAGCCGCGATTTCTGAACGGCGGAAATGCCGTTCGTCGCTATATAAATATCCGCCCCCGTTTTTTTAAGGGCTTTTACGGTCGCGGTCGCGCCTTTCTTTCTCTGCCTGCCGCAGGATAAAGCCTGTCTGTAAGTTTTATCGAAAACGACGGGGTCTTTGTTTTCGCCTATTTCGTCAAGATACCGCGCGTATCTTAAAACGGTTATATCTTCGCGCTTTAATTTTCCTTTTTCGTACTGCTTCCAGCATTCTTCGTTGATTTCGGCATATCTTTTATATAAATCTTCGCTCCATCTTGCGCCGAGCAGAGCGCTTGCCGTTTTATGCGCCTTTTTTTCGGCAGCGTTGAAATCGAGAAGAGTATTATCCATATCGATAAGTATAATTTCGTAATTCATTACTCAATTATATCAGAATGCGGAAAAATAATCAATCAAATATAGTTTAAACAAACAATTTCCGTTTCGAGAGAAGTGTTTTGACTAACCGTAAACTTATCGGAGTTATATCGGGCGTTCGCATATCTGTAAAGCATCGTTTTGAGTTCGAATACGTCAAAACCGCAGTCTTTAGCCTTTTGCATAAGCGAATTAAGGTGAAATTCGAAATACTTTTCGCAGTCTTTCAGCATTTTGTCGCTCAGCGTTCCTATTTTGGAAATCGTTCCTATGCTTTCGGAATAGTCGGCGTCGGTTATCTGCAGCCGGAGCCTGAGTTTAATTTTCAAAACGGGCAAATCGTTTACATACCTGAAAGATACTTCGTTTTTTACTTTATGAATTCCTATAAGAACTTCTCCCGTTTTTCCTTCCGAAGATACGGAGTTTATTCCAAAATATGCTTCTGCGGAATGTTTTTTCGTAAGAGAATAACATAGCGCTTCGTCGGCGGTGATTTCGCCTTTATAAATCCCTTTGTCAAATGCGACTGCCGTAGACGCGTCGTAAATCACGGGCGTATTTTCGCCGCCGCCCGAGCCGCCGTCGGAACTTTCGCTTTTGCTTTCTTTTTTTTCACCCGCGCTTGCGGCGGCTATCGCGCTTTCGGGGTTTTTATCTCCGTCGTTTTTAATAAACGCGGTGCCGGTAGCGCCTGAACCGCCGTTTTCTATTTCGAGACCGCCTTTGCCGACTTTCTCTCCGCCGCTTGTTTTCACGAGTTTTACTTTCGGCATAAACGAAAATCCCGAACGCGAAAAATATCCTATCGAAAAATCTTTTAAAGAATTCGTTAACACCTTGCTTGCTCCGCTGCTGTCACGAACGAAAATTTTTGATAGTGACATCCCCGATATGTTGTCGAGAGGGGAGTGCGACAAAAGTAAATCTTTCGCATTTCCTTCGCACGCGCATATTATAGACGAATCTTCTACTTTATAAGACCTGAGAAAAAAATCGAGAACGGTCATAACGTTTTCGGAAAGAACGCTTTCGCCCATTACTATAAGATTGCAAAAACTGAGTTTCGGATACCACCCCGTGCGTTCGCCGATATTAGTAACCGCTTCGTAAAGAGTTTTTCCGTCGGAAGTTATAACCGACTCGTTGTTCGAAGAGCCGCCGTCAGTCGCTTCGGGAACGGCTATCTGAACGGTTACGGAATATTTTTCCGCCGCCTTGTCGACTCCGATAGACACTATAAGCGCGGTTTTTTCTATGTTGATAAGCGCAAAATCGGAAGTAAAATAACATATAAATAATCCTATAAATAAATAGATTAAAATTTTAGCCCTTCTGAATATCATTTTTTCTCCTTTTAAAAACCGCGAATAAAACGGGCAGTATATAGCATAAAACGATAAAAAAGTAAGAAGCGTAACTCTGCATGAAATCAACCGCCTTAAAAAAATCGTTCCGAACGATAAGGGTAAGACAAGCCGAAACGGAAATTATAACCGTCGGCGCAACGAACCGCCTTTTAAGAGCGAAAGCGCAATTCAGACATTCCGAAGCAAACGCCAAAGGAAGCGTTACCTGATACACGGTTGTACCCGCAAGCAATAACGCGGCAATAAAATCAAATCGTCCTATATCCGATAAACTCACGGCGTACTTGCTCATTTTAAGGGTTGCGTAATACTGCCTTTGCGCGATAGAACCGAATACCGCGTAAAAAACGACGAGCAGAACGATAACGAGCGCGCAATATATCAGATACGAGTCTATAACGCGTTTATCGTGATTTTTATCCCGTTTTATCTTACCGCAGAAAAAAGCGACGTAAAGCGGGTCGCCGAACCAGAAAAGCGTGTTATAGGCGGCTTTTGCCGTTTTTATAGGGTCAGTGGGAATTATCGGCAAAAGCCTTGCGTAATTTCCTGAAAACGCAGACAATAAAATCGTTATTGCCATTCCCGCGATAAAAAGCCACAGGCATATTTCCATGCTTCTTGCAAAACTAAGATAGCCTTTTATCACGATATAAAACGCAATGAAAAAAAACGGCATAAAGGTAATTACGGTAGGTTGCGTTTCGTAAAAAGTAAGTTCTATCGAGTTTTTTTGTTCGGCGATGGGAACTATCGATTTTACAAGGAAATATACGGCGTAAGTTACGAAAATTATTTGCGCGGGTATTTTTCCGATTTCGTTTTTAACCGCGCCGAATAAATCGCAATCGGGATATTTCGCGGTTATTTTAAGGGCGGCGCACAGCAGAATAAAGTCGGCTATAAGGTTTATTGCCGCCGCAATCCATAAACTTTCGCCCGCCATTCCCGCAAGCATGGCGGGCAACGCGTGAAGTTTAGTTACGGTAAATCCTACCGCGGTTATTACGGCAAGTTGCCGTGTGGAAATTTTTTCTTTCATTTTAAACCTTCTTTCTCGTTTTGTTTTCAGGCTTTAAAGTTAAAGGCCTTTTTATCGTTTCGGCGTAGAAAGACATTGTAAGCGCGTCTTGCAAATCGTTTTTTATAAGCGGAGCGTAGGGGGCGAGATAGGGTATTCCGAAACTGTCTAATCCCGAAAGATAAGTCAGTATCGCGCAGGATAAAAGTATTATTCCGTATCCGCCGAAAGTGCCGCCCACGACTAAAAAAATAAGCCTTAAAACGGAAATAGTTTCGGTAAGATCGGGTACGGTGTATATACAGATGCCCGACAGCGCGACTATAATTATCGTCGGCGTTGAAACTATGCCCGCGCTTACCGCCGTTTCGCCGAGTACGAGCGCGCCCACTATCGACATTGCTATTCCCACGTATTTGGGCATTCGTATGCTGGCTTCGTTCAGAACTTCGAATATGAATAAAGTCAGAAACATTTCAACGCTCGGCGAAAGCGGAATTCCTTTTATGCTGCCTACTATCGTGAGAAGGAAATTCAGCGGAATTATCTGCAGATGAAACAGTTGCGCCGATACGAAAAACGCGGGAAGATAAATTGCGAGAATTACCGCCGAAAGTCTTAAAAAACGTGAAAAATTCGCGCGGTACGCGTTTATATAATAATCTTCGCCCGACTGAAAATCTTCTACAAGAACGAGCGGAACGGTAAGAACTATGGGAGAGCCGTCTACCATCACGGCAATTCTGCCTTCCAGAAGTTTTGCCGCGAGAACATCGGGTTTTTCTGTCGTTCCCACCTGACGGAAAAGAGTCGTTTTTCTGTCGGAAATGCATTTTATTATATAAGAACTGTCAACGATTCCGTCAACGTTTATTTTTTCGATTTTTTCTTTTAAGGCGTTTACGAGATTTTCGTCGGCAACGCCGCTTAAATAAACGATTCCGACGGAAGTCTGAGAATATTTTCCCACGCTCAGTTTTTTATATCTGAAAAAAGGAGTTTTAAGCCTTTGCCTTATAAGGCTTACGTTGGTATGCATGTTTTCCACAAAACCTTCGCGCGGACCTTTAAGAACCGACGAAGTAGGCGGCTCGGTAACGGCGCGGACGGCGGGATTTCTCGATTTTGCCGATATTGCGAATTTAAGACCGTCGGTTAAAATTATAACGTCGCCGTCTACTATTTTATCGGCGGCGTCGGATATGTCACAGAGTTTTTCTGCGCCGGGAAGAGTAACGCTTTTTAATAATTCCGTTTCGCAAGGCTTACTTTTTAATTCCGAAAGCGGCTCGACAACCTGTTTGCCGATCACGTTTTTGTCGGCAAGCGTGTCACTGTAAACGGCGGTCGCGTCCACGCCGTCAATAAGAAAAGAAAAAAACACTATATCGTCGGAGTCGACGGTGCGTTTAAGCGCTTCGCAATCTTTTTTCAAATTTCCCGTAAGTAACATATAATTACTATCTTTATTTGGCGAAAAAATATGTAACGCGCGCTTAAAAGATATAAAATACGGTATTTTTAAAAAAAAATTATTTTCTCTCTTGACAAGGATACTTAAATTATGTATAATGAACTTACTTAAACAGACGTTTGAGAAAAAAATAAAGGTGGATTAGTATTTATGAACAAAGGCGAACTTATCAAAGCGGTTGCCGCTAAAACGGGACTTACCGCGAAAGACGCAGGCTTAGCGTACGACGCTATCATCGAAGCGGTTACCGAAACTCTTAAAAACGGAGAAAAGGTTCAACTTTTAGGCTTCGGCACTATCGAAATCAAAGACGTTGCCGCTAAAACAGGCGTTAACCCTGCTACAGGCGCAAAAGTTGAAATAGCGGCTTCCAAAAAACCCGTTATGAAATTCGGCAAGGCTTATAAAGAAATCTTTAATAAGTAAAAAACTAAACCCGACGGCAGTCGGGTTTTTTAATGCCCGACGAATTTTAATGTTATTACTTTCGGTCGGGAACGCGAAAATCGCAATACTTTTATAAAAAACGCAAAAAAGGTTTTGTAATAAAAGTAAATATATGCTAAAATAAAAATAAAAAGGGAGAATTTTTATGAACGTAGCGATAATATCGGGAGCGTCGTCGGGAATGGGTAAAGATTTCGTTTTGCAGTCCGACAAGCGTTACGATTTTGACGAAATCTGGGTAATAGCGCGCAGAAAAGAGCGGCTTGAAGAATTTACGGGAAAAACCCGCGCAAAAATAGTCCCCGTCGCTCTGGATCTTACAAAACCCGAAAGCATAGCGGAGATAAAAGAAAAACTCGAAAGCGAAAAGCCCGACGTTAAACTGCTTATTAACGCGAGCGGATTCGGCAAATTCGGCGTGTTTGAAAATTCCGACCCCGATAAAAACGCGGCAATGTGCGATCTGAATTTAAAATCGCTTATCGTTATGACTCAGACCGTGCTGCCGTATATACGCGAAGGCGGAAAGATTATAGAAATGGGTTCGATGTCTTCCTTCGAGCCGGTGCCGCACGCTTCGGTTTACGCCGCCACGAAAGCGGCAGTGCTTTCGTTTACGCGCTCGCTGAATTTCGAACTCAAAAAGCGCAAAATAAGAGTTATGTGCGTTTGTCCTTACTGGGTGAAAACGGAGTTTTTCAACAGTGCCGACGAGCGTGAAAAGGTGGGTAAATTCGACTGTATGTATGAGTCGGAATACGTTGTGAGAAAATCGCTCGACGCGCTTGACAAAACGAAAAAAGATTATTTCGTTCCCGGCGCGTACGCGAGATTCGCCCGTTTTTTGGCAAAAGTTCTGCCGCATAAAATGCTTATGGGCATAATGGAAAAAATGTTTAAATTCGAGAAAAATGATAAAGCCGATTGATATTAAAAAAGGCGAAACGATAGCCGTTGCCGTTTCGGGCGGGAAAGACAGTATGTGCTTGCTTTCTCTGCTTTTTTCAGGCGCAAAGGAATCGGGCATAACCGTTAAGGCGGTGAACGTGGACCATTCCATTCGCGGAAAAGAAAGCGAGAATGACAGCGCTTTCGTTAAAAATTACTGTGAAAAATCGGGTATTCCGCTTTTTTATGAGAAAGTAGACGCGATAGAATATTCCGAAAAGAACGGATTGTCGCTCGAAGAAGGCGCAAGAATTTTGCGTTACGGCGTTTACGAGCGCGCCGTAAAATCGGGGTTTTGCGACAAGATTGCAACCGCTCACCACGAAAGCGATAATTTCGAAACGATATTGTTCAATCTTTTCAGGGGAACTTCCGTCAGGGGGCTTACGGGCATAAGCGAAAAAAGGGGATATATTATCCGCCCGCTTATAAGAACGGAAAAACGTGAAATCGACGAATATATCGAAAAAAATTCAGTTCCGTTCGTAGAAGACGGTTCTAATTCGGATATATCTTACAGCAGAAATTTTATAAGGCATAAAATCGTTCCGCTTATAAAAGAAAAATTCCCGCGCGCCGAAAGCGCGGCGGCAAGGCTTGCCGAAACGCTTTCAAAAGAAAACGAATATCTTGACAAAATAGCGGAAAGAACCCTTATTTCAGACGAATTCGGGGTAAAAATTCCGATTTGCGCGGACGAAGTTATTTTTAAGCGCGCAGTGATTTCGGCGCTTAAAAAACTCGGCGTTAAAAAAGATTTTACAAAAGCGCAGATAGACGGCGTTTATTCGCTAAAGCGCCTTGAAAACGGCAGCCGCGCGGATATTTTAAAAGGCGTTTACGCGATTAAGGAATACGATAATATCGCTTTATATAAAAAAGAAGAAAAGTGCGAAGCGGTTTATCCCGTAAAAACGGGCGAGTTTGTTTTCGGAAACGCAGTTATAAAAATAGAAGAAGCGTCTGCAAACGATTTTGCCGATTTTAAAAGCGGAAAATATTTCGCCGCAGACGATTTGCCGTCCGCCGCGGTTTTAAGAACGCGCAGAAACGGCGATATGCTTATAAAGTTCGACGGCACGAAAAAAAAGTTGAAAGAATATTTTTCGGATAAAAAAATCCCGCTTAAACGGCGCGACGAAACGGCTGTTATCGCAGACGGAAACACCGTTCTTGCCGTTATAGGTTATATGATAGGCGGCGCTTTGAAAGTTACCGCGGAAAGCAGGAAGATTTATAAGGTTACGGAGATATATAATGGAAAAGACGAACAGAAACGGTGATATGTCTGCTTTTTACGGCGGGTCGAGAGATTATCTTATAATGATGCATTTATACGATTCCGCCGTAAGACAGTTGAAATTGAAATTCGAAGTGCTGAACAACGAATTCAGCGTAATGTACGCGCATAACCCCATTCACCATATAGAATCGCGTCTTAAATCGCCCGACAGCATTATAGCAAAACTCGTTAAAAAGGGGTATCCCGTGACGATAGAGTCGGCGAAAAAAAACGTGAACGACATTGCGGGCGTACGCGTCGTTTGCGGATATATAGACGACGTTTACAGCGTTGCCGAAATGCTTGAACGGCAGACCGATATGGAAATAGTAAAAATTCAGGACTATATCAAAACGCCCAACTATAACGGATACAGATCCCTTCATCTCGATATTAAAATCCCCGTGTATCTTTCGGACAGAACGGAACACGTTATCGCCGAAGTTCAGATCCGTACCATAGCGATGGACTTCTGGGCGAGCCTTGAACACGATATAAGATATAAGGCGGATAAATCGAAACTCCCCGAAGGCATCAACGAAGAAATGCTTGAATGTTCCGGTAAAATTGCCGAAATCGACAAAAAAATGCAGGATATGTATAAGAGAATTAAAGCGGCGGAAGAAGAATGATTATTAAAAAAACGGCTTTTTTACAAAAAAACGCCGCAACTTTTTTGAAAACGCAGCGATAAATCTTTTTCAAGTTAAATAAAACGAAGATATAAGCGGTTGTAATGGCGGAATATAAAACCTATAAGCAGCGATGATATCTTTAAGTAAAACGCATAAAAAAAGTAAAAAAAATTAAAAAAAATATAAAAAACGCCTTAAAATCGTTTGACAAACGAGTGTTATGCGGATAAAATAGTAACATAAACTTTTTGGGAAAGGCAAAATTATGAGAAACGTTAATTTCGTAAACGTCATAGTCATTCTCCTCGTGGTCCTCATTAAAAAGAAGACCTTGTTTTGCCGTACTTAAAAATAAAGTGATTTATAAGGTAAAAGCAAGGTCGTCATAATAAAGTGGCGACCTTATTTTTTTACCGTTGAACGCCGTTCGCGTTCAAACAGCGGGTAATTGAGCGCGAAACGCTTGATAATATATTTTTTAGGAGGATATAACTATGAAGAAGAACTTTTTGAAAACGGCGGCAGTCGTTTTGTCGGTTGCAATGTGCGCGACCGTGGGCGCCGGTTGTAATAAGGGCGGCGGTAATTACGCCGCAAAGAACACCGAATTTTATATCGGCGCAAGCGGACCTTTGACGGGCGATTATTCTATTTACGGCGTTGCCGTTAAGAACGGCGCCGCGCTTGCGGTTAAAGAAATCAACAAAGTTTCGGAAAGCGAACTCGGTTTTAAATTTAAATGGGATATTCGCGACGACGAAGCAGGCACGGAAAAAGTCAAAGGCAATTATTCGGATATGTATGAAAAAGGAATGCAGGCTTCTCTCGGTTGCGTTACTTCGGGGTCGTGTATCGAATTCAAGAATTACGCAATAGACGATAACGTATTCGTTCTTGCTCCTTCCGCTACGGCAGACGACGTAACCAAAAACGCAAGCAATATTTATCAGATGTGTTTTTCGGATTCGGGGCAGGGGGTTGCTTCGGCGGCGTACGTTAAAGCAAATATCGAGAAAACTCAGAAAATAGGCGTATTATATAAGAGTGACGATCCTTATTCGGCAGGTATTCACAAAAACTTTATGGACTCCATGAAGGGATCGGGTTACGATATAACCGAAAGAAATTTTACGAAAGACACGTCTACCGATTTTTCTCAGCAAATCGAAGCGCTTAAACAATGCGATTTTATCTTTATGCCGCTTTACACGACAGACGCTTCTAAATTTATAACTCAGGCAAAAGCGTCCGTTAAAAAGACAGCCGTTTACTTCGGTTGCGACGGGTTTGACGGAATTCAGACGGTTAAAGGTTTTGACGTAGAAAGTTTCGATCAGGAAATATCTTATCTTTCGCACTTCGATTCGAGTTCCAAAGAAGGTAAATCGGGCGAATTCGTAAAAAATTACACGGCTGCATACGGATCCGATTCTCTCAATCAGTTCGGCGCTTCCGCGTACGATTGCGTATACGCTGTTTACGAGGCTCTTAAATTCGCAAAAGCCGCGGGAAAGGACGTTAAAGTTAATATGAGCGCGTCTGACGTATGCAATATGCTTAAAGAAGTTTTCCAAAACGCTTCGTTCTCTTTCGACGGCGTTACCGGCAGTAAAATAACCTGGAATGCGGAAGGGCTTGTACAAAAAACTCCTCTCAAATACAGCGTTAATCACAAAGCGGCGTAAAAAAACAGGCGGGTGAGTTACGGCAAACCCGCCCCGCGCCCGGCGGACAAACGCATACTATAAAGAAAAAAAGAGGAGATATAATGATTTCGTTTTTCACAACGCTTATAAACGGTTTGAGTTTAGGCGGAGTTTACGCGCTCATCGCGCTTGGTTACACTATGGTTTACGGCATAGCGAAAATGCTGAATTTCGCGCACGGCGATATTATAATGGTCGGCGGATATACCATAATGGTATTTATGAACGTAACGGGGCAACCCGTTCTTGCAATGGTTTTCGCCGTCGTAACGTGCTTGCTTTGCGGTATAATTATAGAAAAAATCGCTTATAAACCGCTGCGCGGCGCGTCGCCGCTCGCGGTATTGATAACCGCGATAGGCGTAAGTTATCTTTTACAAAGCACCGCTCAACTCGTTTTCGGTTCGGCAAGCAAAATAGTGGTTATTGCGGATTTGGGAAGCGTTAAATTCGGTTCTTTTGAAATTTCGGTCGCCACTATCGTCACGCTGGCGGCGGCTGCGGCTATTATGGTCGCGCTCACGCTTTTCGTGGATCATACCAAAACGGGCAAAGCGATGATTGCGGTATCGGAAGATAAATCAGCCGCTCAACTTATGGGAATAAGCGTTAACATGATAATAACGATTACTTTCGCTATCGGCTCCGCGCTTGCGGGCGTTGCGGGCGTATTTTATCTGCTTAAATCTCCTAACGTATCCGTTCAGATGGGCGCAATGCCGGGAATCAAGGCGTTTACCGCGGCGGTTATAGGCGGTATAGGCTCTATTCCCGGGGCTATGCTCGGCGGATTGCTTCTCGGCGTTATAGAAACGTTCTGTCTTGCGATTCCGTGGCTTTCGAGTTTTACGGTTGCAATAGAATTCGCTATACTTATACTCATACTTCTCGTAAAACCTACGGGAATGCTCGGCAAAAAAATGAGAGAGAAGGTGTGATATGGGAGAGCGGAAATTCAGTTATTTCGGTGCCGTAAAAAGCAAATTCAAAATTAAAAATCATTTATCTTATATGATTGTCGCGGCGATTGCGATTATATTAGTCATAGCGTCGTCCGTATCGACGGTAAAATCGTCTACTCTGTATTTATTCGAAGAAATAAGCATAAACGTTATTCTTGCCGTTTCTCTTTCGCTCGTAGTGGGATTTTTAGGCGAACTTTCGCTCGGGCATGCGGGCTTTATGAGCGTTGGCGCGTTCACGGGGTGCGTGCTTTGTAAGTACGTGTTTCCGTCGCTTGCGGCGTCTTCTCCGCTTGCCGCTATTCTCATATCGGTAATTGCGGGCGGATTGACCGCTGCCGCGTTCGGCTTTCTTATAGGTCTTCCCGCGTTAAGACTTAAAGGCGATTATCTTGCCATAGTAACGCTTGCGTTCGGCGAGATTATAAAGGTCGTGTTTCAGAATATAAACGCGCTCGGCGGCGCTCTCGGTTTCAGCCACAGGCGTTACGATAAAGCGGAACTTTATATTATTTGTTTCGTTCTCGTTATTCTTACGATCGTAGTTTTGCAGAATTTTATAAAAAGCAAGCACGGCAGGGCGGTTATGGCTATACGCGATAACGAAATAGCCGCGCGCGCTACGGGCGTAAACGTAACGCCGTATAAAATCTTCGTTTTCGTGCTTTCGGCGTTTTTCGCGGGGATAGCAGGCGTTTTATACGCGAATTCTCAGAACAACATTCAGGCGGTCGCTTTCGATTATAACAAGTCTATCGACATTCTGGTTATGGTAGTTCTCGGCGGAATGGGAAACACCAACGGCTCGATTGTGTCGGCTTTCGTTATCACTCTTATAAACAACAGGTTGCAGACTAAACTTACGGGAAATCTCGCCGCGCTTAAAAATCTCGTTTACGCGCTTATTCTTATAATTCTCGTTATCTACAATAACGCGCCGCATCTTAAAAAATTCCGTGAAAAATTCAGTTTTAAAAAACTTTTCGCTTCTATAAGAGAAAAAGCAGTCAAATTGTTCAGAAAGCGCGAAAAAGCGCACGACCCGTCAGTCGAAAAAGAATTCGGCGCAGACTGGTCCAAAATACCTACCAAAGTCGAGATGGACGCCGTTTTATCGACCGATATTACCAAAGATATAACTTACGTTCCCGATAAACCAGATAAGCCTTCCGGCAATAAGGAGGAAAAACCGTGAGCGAATATATCTTGAAAACGGATAATCTCGGAATATCTTTCGGCGGTCTGAAAGCCGTAAGCGAAGTTAATCTTAAAATAAAAAAGGGCAGTTTATACGGTCTTATAGGTCCTAACGGCGCGGGAAAAACCACGGTGTTCAATCTGTTGACGGGCGTATATAAGCCGACTTTCGGAGAGTTTTATCTTGACGGCGAAAATCTTACGGGATTCAGTCAGACGTATATAAACAAAAAGGGAATCGCGCGTACTTTTCAGAATATAAGGCTTTTCAACAACCTTTCGGTAATTAAAAACGTTATGGTTGGTCTTGCAAACGCCGCGGAATTCAAATGCGGAGTTTTTTCAAGCATTTTCCGTCTTCCTAAATATTATAAAACCGAAATCGCCATGCGCGAACGAGCAAAAGAAATTCTCGATACTTTCGGTCTTCTGGAAGAGAGAAATCAACCGGCATACAATCTGCCTTACGGCAAACAGAGAAAACTCGAAATCGCGCGCGCTCTCGCAACGAGCCCTAAATTATTGCTGCTCGACGAGCCTGCCGCGGGTATGAACCCGCACGAAACGGAAGAACTTATGAAAACCATAACTTTCGTCAAGGAAAAATACGGTGTTACGATTCTTTTAATCGAACACGATATGAAACTCGTAAGCGGTATATGCGACGAACTTACGGTGCTTAATTTCGGAAAAGAACTGTGCTATGGAAAAACGAAAGACGTTCTTAACGACCCCGAAGTTATCAAAGCGTATCTGGGGGACGAATAGAATGGAACTTTTAAAAGTTGAAAATTTAGAAGTAAGTTACGGGCTTATCAAAGCCATAAAAGGCGTGTCGTTTACCGTTAACGAAGGCGAAATAGTCGCTCTTATCGGCGCGAACGGCGCGGGAAAAACCACGATTATGCACGCCATAAGCGGACTTATTCCCATAAACGGCGGAAAAATTATTTACGACGGAAACGAACTGAATAAAATTCCCGCGCATAAAATTATTTCTCTCGGACTCTCGCAGGTCCCCGAAGGAAGACGGGTATTTCAGGAACTTTCCGTTAAAGACAATCTTATTTTAGGCGCGTATACCAGAAAAAACAAAGCGGAAGTAAAAGCAACGCTCGAGAATATTTACGATATTTTTCCAAGGCTCAAAGAACGTTCTTCGCAGGTGGCGGGAACGCTTTCGGGCGGCGAGCAGCAAATGCTTGCGGTAGGGCGCGCGCTTATGTCGCACCCGAAAACTCTTCTTCTCGACGAGCCTTCGATGGGACTTTCTCCGTTGTTCGTAAATACGATTTTCGATACGATAAAAAGAATTAACGAAAACGGAACCACGATACTTTTGGTGGAACAGAACGCTAAAAAAGCATTGTCTGTGGCAAATCGCGCTTACGTACTCGAAACGGGCTTTATAACGAAAACGGGTACGGGCGAAGAACTTTTAAACGACGATAACGTTAAAAAAGCGTATCTCGGAGAATAAAGGCATAGGGATTCCATTCGTCATCACTAACTATTTTTGCGGTGATAAACCGATTTATGCGGCGTTAAACGCCGCTCGTA
>CAKQKI010000012.1 GCA_934248055.1 uncultured Clostridia bacterium
AACACAGAAGTTAAGCTCGATTGCGCTGAAAGTACTTAGTTGGTCACGACTCGGGAGGATATGGAGTTGCCGCATTTTTTATTCCTCGTTAGCTCAGCGGTAGAGCATCCGGCTGTTAACCGGAGGGTCGTAGGTCCGAATCCTACACGGGGAGCCATCTTTGTAGTACGAAAAAGCTACAAAACAAAAAAGCACAAGATTTAGTGGTCTTGTGCTTTTTTGTTGCCTTATCTTGTGGTTTACGCACTTTGCGGAATATTTGAATTCATGAGCAACATTTTGACCTATTTTTCAAAAAACAGGACTTGAACCGGCGACTTCGTTTTAATCCCCGCCTGACACCTACAATTTAATACAAATCTTTTAAGAGAGAACAATGCAAAAGTTTTCTCTTTTTTATGCCGTTTCGAAGGGTGATTTCCTATTTACGGTGAGAAAAATTATAATAATAACAGTAAATCGAAAGGAGTTTTCAATGAAATAATGACTCCGATACCTTTGGCAAAGGCTTTGGTCGAACATTTTCAGCTGAAAGGAAAAGGACTTGAGCCATGCGCAGGATGCGGAAATATGCTTCAATTTTTACCGAACGCCGAGTGGTGCGAGATTGAAAAAGCTCGTGATTTTTTCGACTATGAAGGGCGAGTCGATTACATATTTACCAACCCGCCGTGGAGCCGAATTCGTGAATTTTTGATCCATTCGATGAAAGTCGCAGACGAAATCTATTTTCTTAAAGACGATGAGCGAAACAAGATACTTGATACGATGTGGGACGACATGGGAACGAGCGACGGAATAAGAAAGGAGAGATTTTCGTTTGCAAAAGACCTGCCGAAAACGGGCAGGCTGTTCTACGGAAGCAAGTATATGGAGCCATACGTAGGGAGGGTAGATAAAATAATCGGTATGCTTTTAGGCTACGACGGGAGAGTGCGCCGCGCCGACAATCGGTTTTACAGAGAGTTTGAAAAAAGAGAGATGGATAGTATATTTCACCATAATTAAAAAGGGAAGAGATACGGTATTCATTTTTTCTCTGTAATTTTTTTAAAGTCTTTTAAATTTTCAAAATGAGGAAGATCGGAAAATTTTCTTGAAGGCAGCGGAGAAATGCCTTCTTTTAATAATTTCCTGTATTTTTGAGGAGTTATTCCAAAAAATTTTTTAAATGCGATGGTGTAATTTTTAGGGTTCTCCCAGCCAAAAGTAAATGCAATATCGATTATTTTTTCTTGTCCTAATAGGTTGGAGGAAAAAATAATTTTACTTTGCATTAGATATTCTTGTAAAGTTGTGTGAAAAAATTTTTTAAAAACTTTACAGACGTAACTGTGCGAGTATCCTGTTGTTTTAATAATTTCGTCTACTGTATTGTTAATGAATCTGAATCCGGTAATCTGTAAATATAAGTTATTCAGCCATTTTGGAAGAGTAGAACGTTCGGGAGTTTTATTTTTGATAATGGTCAGAAGTAATTGTGAAACTATGGATGTAAGGCAAAGATCAGTAAGTATATAATCGTTGCTTGTTTGAGGATAAAAAGTGTCAAATAGAACCGCTGCGTTTGATATTGCGGAAAATTCACTGGCAGATAAAGAATAGAATGGAGAACAGGAGTAGTTAATCAGTTCATCATAAAAATTATCTGATAAAATGTTGCAAATTTTTTTCATTTTATCTACAGGAACGTAAAAATCTCTATGAATGTAATTTTTTGTTATGGCAGAAATGATATGTGATTCTTGAGGCTTTATAAATATAAAATCTCCCCTGTTTAATATCTGAGGAGCAGAATTGTTAATAATGCTTTTGCTTTGTCCGTCAATGACTAAACAAAACTCAAAAAAGGTATGTTTATGTAAAATGTGAGCAGTTGAAAAAATAGTCAGCTTTGAATATGGATTAACTGAAATGTCTTTTTCATTATAAGTAAGCATTTAAGGCCTCCTTAGAATCAAAAATACCATATAAATTATAGCATGTTAATTAATTAAAGTCAAGAAAAATGATAAATTTCGGTGTTTTTATTTCATATTGTGGATTGAATATGTAAAAATAAAGATGTTATAATGTAGAAAAAGGTATATAACAATCGGAGGGAAAAGTGAAAAAAATTATTAAAGCGATGGCGACAGGTATTATGTCCGCAACTATGATCTCAACTATGGGAATCGGTGTAGCGGGATGTGGCGAAAATCAGAAATTGGAAAATCCTTCAACAAATCCTTACGATATATTGGGGATAGGGAATATTCATATCGGAATGTGGGTTACTCCTCCGGATGCATCCAGAACGCAGGAAGCATACGATATTATGGCGGAAAGCGGAATCAATTTTGTAAACGGATTTGAATGGTTTGAATCAGATGAAAATAGAATCAGGAAAGCTTTGACTTATGCGGGAAACAGCGGATTAAAGTTTTTAGTGGCAGATAGAAAGGTCAGCGGATTGATAGAGTCTTACGCGAAAGCACCTACTCCTAAAACAATACAGGAGATTATGGATCAAATAGAAACGTATTATTCTTATCCTGCTTACGCCGGGCAATTATTAAAAGATGAACCGAATATTTCAATGTTTAATGCGTTGAATGACGTGATTCAAGAGTATAATAAAAATTATCCCGGAAAACAATGGCACATCAATATGTTTCCTTCTTATGGGGAAGGGGGAGCAGGTGCGCCTTATGAGCAATATGTGGATGATTGGATGGAGCTGGTAAATCCGAATTATTATTCTTATGATTCTTATCCGTTATTGGAAGTGAACGAAGATAATCCTTTTGCAAGGTATGAATCGGAAGATTACTATTATAATCTTGATATTCTTCGTACAAAGACTGCTGAAAGAAGAATTCCTTTGTGGTCTTTTATTCAGACTCTTGCAATCGGGGATTCGAAAGGTAATTATCATAAGCGCGTGCCGTCCAGAGAAGATATACGTTGGCAAGTGTTTACTAATTTGGCTTTTGGCGTAAAAGGGTTGCAGTATTTTTGTTATTGGACTCCTAATAGTGGTTCCGAAACGTTTTCTCCTGCAATGATCGCACCTGACGGATCAAAGACAGAACACTATGATCACGTAAAAGAAGTAAATGAGGAAGTATTTAAAATCGGTAAAAGTTTGCTTTTAAGCGATTCGGAGGGAGTTATTTTACATACTGCTTCAACGGAGAAAAGATTCAGATTATATAAAGATAGTTTAACTTCCTTTGATTGTATAAAAAGTGTTTCCGGAGACGACGTATTGATCGGGTGTTTCTTCAATCGTTATACGGGAGAAAAAAGCGTTATGATCACTCCCACAACTCCTCGGGATGATATTTCTATTACTTTAAACATGAAAAAAGGAACGAAAAAAGTTACTGCTTATTCCGGTCTTTCCAAAAAAGAATTAGCAGTTGAAAACGGTGCGTTATCTTTAAATATTGCAAAGGGCGATTCGCTTTATATTGTTTTTTAAATAAGGAGGAGTCAAATGAATAAATTTGTTAAAATTTTTTGTTGTGCACTGAGTTGTTTGTTGATCACCGCATCTTTTGCCGCTTGTGATCGGAGATCTGATGGTCAAGAACCTGTCAATAAAAACATGACACAATTAAAAATAGGCGTTTTTGACGGCGGCTTGGGTTCTACTTGGGTTTATGATATTAAAGATAAATTTGAAGAAAAATATAAAAACGTAAGCTTTGAGGCTGGCAAAAAAGGCGTGCAGATAAGAGTGATACCTTCCAGAGCGTTTACACAAACGAGTATGGAACAAAACATGGATAGTATTAACGAACATGTTATTTTTGCTGAGGGTGCAAATTTCAGTTATTTTGCGAACAAAGGGAATTTTCTTGACATATCAGACGTTGTCACGAAACCGCTTTCTTATGATTTCGTAAAAGAAACCACAGATAGCAATGCTGCGGAGACTGCTACAATCGAATCCAAAATGAGTGATACTCAGAAAGAATATTATTCTTCGGTTAACGGAAAATATTATGCCATCCCTTCTAGTGAAACGTTTTACAATCTTATTTATGATATCGAACTGTTTGAAGAAAACAATTTGTTTTTCGGGCCTGACGGGAATTTTGTAACCGGTGCTACCGCTCAAAGATCAAATGGTCCTGATGGACTTGCAGAAACGGAATATGACAATGGACTTCCTGTGGATTACGATCAATTCTTTCGTTTATGTGATAAGATTCTGTCTTTGAAAAAAAATTATATCCCTGTGATGTGGGGAGGAAACGTTCAGGAGTATGTCAGTTCATTTCTTACGGCTATGGCGGCAGATTATGCGGGCGTAGAACAGACAGAGTTAAATTATAATTTTAACGGACAGATGAAAGGGAGGGTAACTTCTTTTGATTCTAATGGAAATCCTGTGATTTCTACCGATCCTGTTGATATCAATGCAAGCAATGGATACTTGCTGTATCAGCAGCCCGGCAAATATTATTCTTTGAAATTTTTAGAAAGACTTACTTCTAATAAACTTTATTACAACAATAAAACTGCAACCAGTTCCGCATTTACGCATAAAGACGCAGAAGGTCAGTTTGTTATAGGAAAATATCGCAGCAGTATACAAAGAGCGGCGATGTTGATTGACGGTAACTGGTGGCAAAGTGAAGCGGCTCCCGTCTTTAACGAAATAGTGGCTAAAAAGGGGAAGAAGCATCCATAAGACAGAGAAAATTCGGTGTCATACCTTTCCCGAAGGGCAATGGAGAAACCGGAGAATTGACTCTCCTTCAGAATACTGGATTTATTTCTTTTATCAATGCGAAAGTGCCGGAAAATTTGGCGGGCGTTGCAAAGGCCTTTTTGCAATATTGTTATACGGATGAAGCAATGAGGCAGTATACGTTGACAACAAACGTGTGTCGTCCTTTGAAATATGATATGGGCGATAAATATGAACAATTGGGACCGTGGGGAAAACAGATGGCAGATTTCCATAAAAATGCAAAATTTGCATATATGGATTCTGCAAGCAAGATCATGCAGAACTATAGTATTGATTTATGGTATCCGCCTCTTCTGTGGCTTTCTAAGACAGGGAAAAAGACCTATACTTATCCTTCTACTGCTATGATCCAAGATTCTGTCAGTGCAAAAAATTATTTTGAGGGAATGTCTGCATATTGGACGGAAAGTGTGTGGAAAAATAAATTCCGAAACGTGTAATGGGTTAAAGAATGGACAAAGAACGCTTAAAACAAGTTTTAACGAGAAAAAGAACGAAAGATCTGATTTTTTACAGTATTTTGCTTGCTTTTCCCGTTCTGCAGTTTTGTATATTTTATATAGGCGTAAACGTAAATTCATTGTTTTTGGCATTTAAAAAGTACGACGGAAACGGAGTTTATTTCTTTGACGGATTTTCAAATTTTAAATTGTTGTTTGAAAATTTCAGACAGTTGACGATGTATCGCGTGGCATTTCTTAATTCTTTAAAAATGTTTGCGATCGGAACCTTGATTGGCTTAATTTGTGGTGTTTTATTTTCTTATTATATCTATAAAAAAGGATTATTCCGAAATTTTTTCAAAATTGTTTTGTTTGTTCCCAGCATTATTCCGGCAATTGCTTTGGTAGTAATGTTTAAACAGATTGCAGACAGCGCTTTTCCTGCATTACTGGCAAAAATGGGAATTGACGCACAGGGTTTGCTGTCTAATCCTGATACCACGTTCGGAACGATTATTTTTTATAATATATGGGCCGGATTCGGAGTGTCAATCTTGTTGTACGTTGGCGCAATGGAAAATATTTCTGAAAGTGTAGTTGAAGCGGCAAAGTTGGATGGAGCCGGTTTTTTCAGAGAATTAGTTAGCATTACCATTCCGTTGATATGGGACACTATTTCAACATTCGTCATTGTTGCAGTGGGCGGTATTTTTGTGAATCAGGCTAACATTTATGCTTTTTATGGAGGCGGAGCGGAAGAATACGTATATACAATCGGATATTGGCTATATAGAGAAACAGTCAAAACAAACGGATTTGCCGATTATCCGATATTGTCAGCGTTTGGAATTTTACTTTCTCTCGTAACTATTCCTCTTGTGTATTTAGTAAGATATGTTCTTGGATTATGCTGGCAAAGCGGAAAAAAGGGGGAAAAGACATGAGACTGATTCGCAAAAAAAACGTCAACGTATTAATGATTGTTGCATTTTTACTGTTAAGTCTGTATTTTTTATCACTGCTTGTCCCTTCGGTATGGATGTTTTACACTTCGTTTAAAGGTAGTTTGGATTATTTGGAAAATCCTTTAAACTTACCGCCGAAATGGCATTTTGAAAATATTGCGACGGCATTCAAATATTTCCGTGCTCAAAAAAGCGTTGATGGAGAAATGGTCACGGTATACATTGAGATCCTGTTTTTGAACTCTTTGTTATATGCGGTGGGAAGTGCTTTTGTTGCCACTTTGACGTGTTGTATTGTTGCTTATGCTACATCTCGGTTTCGTTTTGCATTTAATTCGGTAATTTATGGGATTGTTATTGTTACAATGACCTTGCCTATCGTGGGAAATTTGCCTTCAGAGTTACAACTTCTGAAATTGTTGGGACTTTATGATCATATTTACGGGTTATGGATATGTAAAGCGAATTTTTTAGGGCTGTATTATCTGATCTTTTTTGCGTCGTTTAAGACAATACCTAATGATTTTTCCGAGGCGGCACATATTGACGGGGCTTCAAATATTAAAGTTTTGCTTTCCATTGCTTTGCCGCTTGTAAAAAGTACTTTCATGACGATCATGTTGATCAAGTTTGTGGAATTCTGGAACGATTATACCGTTACGTTGACTTATATGCCTTCTGTTCCTACGATTGCTTACGGTTTGTATACTTACAGTTTTTCTACGATCCCGGAAATCAGTAATACGCCGATGAGATTAGTCGGTTGTTTAATTTTAATTGTTCCTATTCTTATCGTATTTGTTTTCTGTCATAAAAAATTGATGGGAAATATTTCGATGGGTGGAATAAAAGAATAATTATAAAGGAGAAAAAAAATGTTAAAAAGAGCAATGATGTATATGATGGTCCTTGTTTTCTGCGTGGGGACGCTTTCGATGGGGGCTTGCAGAGAAAAACCTTTTTCCTTGAATCAAACTTCATTGGAAATGGAACAGTATGAAGAGTTTACCCTTCAACCAAATAAAAAAGGGGAAATCAAATGGGAGTCATCCGATCCCAGAAGAGTTAAGGTGGAAAACGGAAAGTTAACGTCTTTAAAACTTGGTGATGCGATTATTACGGCAACACTAGGGAAAGAAGTTGCTACCTGTTCGGTAAAAGTAAAGGCTTCTACGAAAGGAAGAGCGTTGAGCGTCGATCAGGACAGTGTAATAATATCTATTGGTGAGAAAGTGACCGTTACTGCGGTATTAAAAGAAAACGGGACGGTTATTCCTGCTGATTTAACATGGATTTCCAAAGATCCCAAGATTGCCAGTGTAAAAAACGGGGTAATTACGGGGGTAGGAAGCGGTGATACTAAAGTCAATATTTCTGTAACATATAAGGGGCAGGTAATCGAAAAAGAAATTGCAGTTAAAAGTATAAACGGTAAGAAAAAAGATGCGCAATTTGAAACGAAAAACGGAACACCTGCCGGCGCGCTTTCGCAATTTGAGGGAGATGTAACTTCTTTGGGCTTTGCGGATAAAACAGTAGTTACAAAATGGATGACGGAACAATCTCAAATTTTTGCAAAAGACGTTACAAAACAAGAATTTGATTATCTCGTTTTTGACTTCGTAGTTGCGGAAGGAAATCCGAATGACATCGCGGTGAATAATGCAGGCGATATAGTGGAAGGCGCGGGCGTTTTGAACGGATTAAAGTCAAGCTCGGTTCTTTATTATGGGAATGACGGCAAAGTTGTTAAAACTCTTGAAAACAATAAAGTCTATACCGGTGTTATCAATCTGAAAAACGGAAAAGACGATTTAACATCTTCTTCCATTTCTTTTAAAACAAAGGCAACGGTATATCTTGCAAACAGTATTGCTTGTTCGAGTGAATACTATCAGACGTTCTATTCGCAATTTGAAATGCCGCCTGAATTGATTACAAACGGCTTGTATATTGCGAGAGCAGAGCAGATAGGACCATTCGCGGAACTTTCCGATAAAGTTACGGAAGACCCGTATAAGGATTTTTATAAGGTTCATTATATGACGGATATCTGGGGCGAAAGAATTATAGTTGCAAATGAAGAAATGAACGGATATGTCGGAGTTACTGCAATGCATGAAATTGCAAGAAGATATGATTTTTACGGTTATGATATCGTATTTACTTCGGACGTTCCCGATTTGTATATCTGGACCGGCGGATATGCTATCATTGTAAAAGGCGGGGTTGCAACTACGGAAACAGGGGGTGCGCCGTTGGAGAATGATTTGGTGATTCTGAAAACCTCTGACGGAACAGACGTGACAGGTAGCGCTTTGGAAAAAAATGTTTGTTATACTTTTATAATTCGTATTCAGAAAGACAATCCGTCAAACGCTGCTTTCGGCTTGGGAACTCCCGGAGATGCTTCAAATTATTTCTATATCGGTAATCCGTTTTTTATCTTTAAAAAGCGATAAAACTTATTATACAAAACGCACCCTGATTCAGGGTGCGTTTTGTACTTGTATCAAAGACAAGCACATGTGCTGCGCTTATACCCGAATCAAACCGAACCTAAACCGCAAGACCGTTTACGCTGTTTGATTTAATATTTCTGAAATTTCCCCAAGAGTATCTGCATTTTGACCTGTTTTTTTAAAAAACAGGACTTGAACCTGCAACTTCGTTTCAATCCCAGCCGAAACGTTACGATTTAATACATATATTGCCGGATTACAACAATTCGTAAAGCAGTCTTTAAAAAATACACGTCGATATATTTTAAAAAATTTTTCGGCGCTTCCGATAAAAAAATTCAAAAATCAAAAAACGGGCAAATTTTATAAGGTTTTGGGGTAGAAATCGACTCTTATAAATGATATATTTAATACGGAAATACCCGTTATGAATATGAATAGCCGCGGTAAACGCCCGAAATTTTATCGGGCGGCGATTTAGCAGGGGTTAAAGATGAAACAAATTGCAGAAAATAATACAATTGCGTTAAAAAAGAGAAAAATCGATAAGTACAGGGTGTTGTTTATGGTAAGTTTTCTGGCGATACCTATAATCAATTTTTTGATTTTTTTCGTATACACAAACATCAGTTCGCTGTTTATGGCGTTTCAACGCCCTATTCACGACGGCGCAACGAAGATGTATTTTACGCTTGAAAACTTTCGGAAAGTTTTCGACAGTTTCTTTGTCGACGAGGACGGAACTCTGCGGGTCGGCATTATAAACACATTGCTTTTTTACTTATCGGGCACGTTGATTATAATGCCCGTTTCTATATTGATGAGTTATTTTATATACAAAAAAATCCCGGGGTACAGGACGTTTCGTTTTATAGCGTATCTTCCCCAGATTATAACGAGTTCCGCCTTGGTAATTATTTTTAAATATTCGTTATCTTCGGGCGGGCCGATAGCGGCGATTTATAAAGTCTTAGGCAAAGAATATTCTAATCCGCTGATACGCGAACCCGGGGCGATAGTTACTCTTCTCGTGTATAACGTGATGTTCGGATTCGGCGGCAATCTTATCGTATACGGCGGCGCGATGGGCAGTATCAACGAAGAAGTTCTCGAAGCGGGCGAACTCGACGGTTGCACGTGGTTTCAGGAATTGATATATCTTATTATTCCTATGATATGGGCAACGCTTTCCACGTCGTTTATTTTAGGGCTTGCGGGTATTCTCGGCGCGTCGGGACCGATTCTTGCGTTTACGAAAGGTCAGTACGGTACGACGACGCTTGCCTTCCAGATTTATAATCTCGTGTCGGGCGTGAACGGGTATAAAGATTTGTACTATGCGTCGGCAATCGGTATAACCATGACCGTAATAATGTTCCCGATGGTAATGATATTAAAACGTGTGGTTTTTAACGAAGGAAAGGAAAATTGATATGAAAAAGAACTCGTCTGTATCGCGAAAAATTACTTTCGGCATTGCGTTTATTCTGTTTATACTGTACTGCGCGTTTATTTTGTTTTTCTTCGTTTTTGCGTTTGCTATCGCAACGAAAACGGATATGAAAACGTTTACCGCCGACCAGATTGCGGGAAAACTGTTTTCGTTTTCCAGACCGCTGAATTTTAAAAATTTTATTCTGGCATTTTCTGAATGGAACGATATCAGCGAATACGGCGGATACGTCACCATGATATGGAACTCCGTGTGGAGAACGGTGGGTTACGTCGTTATTTCGCAGTTGTCAACGGCGATGGTTTGTTATATTTTGTGTTTTTACAGAAACAAATTTACAAAATTCATTTATAATTTAGGACTGTTTCTTACTATTTTACCTTTATACGGTACGGCGGGCGCGCAATATAAATTATACGGC
Organism: uncultured Clostridia bacterium; assembly: GCA_934248055.1. Lineage (GTDB taxonomy): Bacteria > Bacillota > Clostridia > Christensenellales > Borkfalkiaceae > HGM11412. The sequence goes on from CAKQKI010000012.1 coordinate 10,492, forward strand.
GATTTAGGGCTTATAAACAACCCCATGATCCTGTATGCCGATATAACTTTATACGGCGGCTGGTTTTTCTTTATGTACGCGTTCTGGAAATCGCTTTCGTGGGAATATGCGGAAGCGGCGTTTGTAGACGGGGCAAATCATTATATGGTGTTTTTCAAAATAATGTTGCCTATGTTTCTTCCCGGAATGATGGCGCTTGCCGTTATGTCGTTTATAGGTACTTGGAACGGATATGAATCCACGCTTTTATATATGGATCAGTATCCGAATCTGGCTTACGGTATTTACGCGTACAGCGAAATATCCAAATATAAAGCGAATACGCCCGCTTATTTTGCAGGCGTGCTGATTGCGTTGATGCCCGCTTTGATACTCTTTGCGATTTTTCAGAATTCGATTATGGAAAAAGTGTATCTCGGCGGTTTAAAAGGCTGAAAACCTTAAAATATATTGTGGAGGATAAAATTTTATGAAGGCTTTTAAAAAAATTTGCGTAGGAGTTCTCGCCGCGCTGTTAGCGTTCGGGTCGACGGGTTGTAAAAAAACAGATTACAGCGATACGGTAGTAATTACCGCGCTCGAGCAGGGCTACGGCGTAAAATGGCTTAATGATATCGTAGACGCATATAAAAGCAAAACCGGAAACAAAGTAAAAGTGGTGAAAAAAATAGGATCCGCAGGTCAGGACGCGATCGAAACGGAAATATCTTCGTTGTCGAACAAAACCGATATTTTCGTCACGGAAAAGCAAAATTATTTTTCGGCTGTGCGCGCGGGCGCGGTTACCGTTGACGGCGTGAAGTACGATTCTTACTATGAAAATCTTAACGACCTTTACGACGCCGAATTAAAGGGTGAGAACGGCGCGACGATTAAGAAGAAAATGTCGCCGGATTATCTTAATTTAAACAATATCGACGGCAATTATTATTCTTTACCCTGGCAAAACGGCGTACTCGGAATCGTTCTTAATCTTGACGTGTGGAGCAAATTAGGCTATACGGTTTCCGATATTCCGCGTACGACCGAAGAAATGTTTGAAATTTGCGATGAAATCGTTGCAAAAAGCAAATCGATTGAAAGTTTAAAAAATATCGCGCCGTTTATTTATTCTGCGGAAGCGGAATACTACTCTTCGTTTTTGCATATGTGGATGGCGCAGTATGAAGGCTTAGAAAGTTTCGGATATTTCCTGAACGGAAAAGATCCCGACGGCGAAGTTTCCGAATACGTATATACTTTCGACGGACAGAAAAAAGCGTTGCAGATTATAGATCGTCTGCTCAATAAAGAAAAAGGGTATCAGCACGGTAATTCCGACGAACTCAGTTTTACCGACATGCAGGGTTATTTCCTGAGCGATCAGGCGGCTTTCTGCGTAAACGGGGCGTGGCTCGATATCGAAATGGAAAATTATAAAGATAAAGCGATTCGCTTTATTCCTACGCCCGTTATCAGCGATATTACCGAAAAATTCGATAGTTCGTCAGATAAATCCGACGCGAAATTGCGCGAAGTCATTGATTTTGTAGACGCGCATAAAAACTCGGGAGATAATTCGGATAAGCCTTCCGGCGTAACGGACGGCGACGTGGAAATCGTGCGTGAAGCCCGTCAGATGAAATATAAGCGCGGCGGTTGCGGTCAGGTGTTTATGCCTTCGTTCGGCACTAAAAAAGACAAAGCGAAAGATTTTTTAAAATTTATGTATTCCGACGAAGGGCTTAAGATTTATTACGACTCTATGAACGGAGCAACTCTGCCGTTTAAACTTTCTTCGGGCGCGTATGCAAATAAAAGCGATATGTCGGTATTCAGAAAAAACATCAAATCGATAATCGAAGAAGGTTGCTTCGTAAGCGTTAATCTTGCGGACAAGGCAAAAATTTATTCCGTGGGCGGCGTTTCTATCAATTTCAACAACGGCGGTCTCGGTCTGGCGCCTTATTATTTAAGGAATAAAGAATACACCGTGCAGCAAATTATCGATAAAAATCAAAAATACGTTTCCGACAACTGGCAAAAAATAAAAAACACTCTTTAAAAAACGGGGGTAAATGCATGAAAAAAATTATCGGAATAATATGCTCCGTTTTTCTTATGGCGCAGACGGCGGTTTTTGTCGGGTGCAATAAAAAAACGGAAAACACTAAAGGCAACGTAAGCGAAATCGTGAACGTATGGTCTACTTACGGCGCAACTAAAGTATTGCAAAACAGAAAAGAAAACGTTTCTTATAACAATCTCGGCGAAGGCATTTCGATTTCGATGATGAAAAACGAAAGCGAAGGCACGCAACTCGTTCTTACGGCGAAGAAGGACGTTTCTTCGTACGAATTGATAGGCTCCGACCTGAAAGATGACAAAGGCAACGTGATTTCAAAAGAAAACGTAAGTATTTATCATCAGAAATACGTTGCCATAGCGAAGCGCGCGAACGCGGAGATGAACCCCGCTTTCGCCGTCGGCGATTATATTCCCGATATGCTGCTTAATATGAATAAAGCGCTGGAATATAAAGAAAACACTATCAAAGCGGGAGAAAATCAAAGCGTTTACGTAGAAGTAAAAACGGCGAAAGATACGAAAGCAGGCACTTATAAAGGCAACTTTACTTTAAAGGTTGACGGCGCGGAAACAAAGATACCCGTTACCGTTACCGTATGGGATTTCGGCTTCGAAGGAAAGAGCGACTTTAAATCCGCCTTTCTTCTTTACACCTGGGGACTTTTGCACGGCGAATACGATTGCTCCGACGAAATGATTCTCAATTATATGGAAACCGCGCTGAAATACGATGTGTGTATTTATCCCGTGGGAACGTTCGATTACAATGCGACGGAAGAAATCGGCACTTACGAAGGTTTTATAGATTACGTAGTTGACGCTTACGACAGAAGCGAAGCGTTCAATACGATTATCGTTCCCATTGCTTTGGGCGGCGATTTCAGGGCGTATTCGTCCGACGGTCAACCTTCGGGCGATTCGCAGGATATTTTGAAATATCTTAACGGATTGCTTGAAAAATCTTCGCCCGAAAAGCCTTATCTCGATCACGTTGTGTTTTACGTTTCCGGGCTTGACGAGGCGGATATGCGTCCTGACGACTGGAAAAAGTCAAAGAACGTTTTCGGCGTCGGCGGCGAAATAGACCAACTGTATTCGTATTTAAGCGCAGAAATTAAAAAGAGTGGCGCTTATAAAAGTTTTTCTGCCGATTATCAGGCAAAAATCGTTACGGCTGTAGAAAACGTGCCGATGGTATTTACGAACGTAGGATTTATGAGCGACGCCGTAGGCGTTTACGATTCGGCTACGTTCTGTCCGCTTATAGACAATTTTTCCGATCCCGTTCAGGCAGAAAAATATATCGACGCGGCGCAAAAATACAATAACGGAAATTTATGGACGTATACCTGTACGGGCTGTCAGTATCCGTATCCTTCGTTTCATATCGACGATTATAATTACGGCAACAGAGCCGCGGGGTTAATGTATAAGTATTATAGCGTAAACGGGTTTTTATACTGGCAGACGGCGTTGTATTATCCGAGCGCGTACGGCTTCGATACGTTTCTCGATCCTTACACTATGGCGGGGCGCACGGGGCTTATATGGAACGGCGAAGGTTGCTTATTCTATCCGGGCGCGAAATACGGCAGTAAAAATCCGTTCCCGTCCACAAGGCTCGTAACGTACAGAGATTCTATGGAAGATTATAAAATGATCTCCGTTCTTGAAAAACTTTTGGACGAGTACACCGAAAAGAACAAACTCGCAAAGATCGAAGTAAACGATTATCTTGCCGATTTATACGCTTCGGTTTTCTGTAACGCGGAGTATTATTTAGACGATTCTTTGGTATATGCCGCCCGCGAAGAACTTGCGGAAAGAATTATTTCTCTTAAAAACGGCGTGTTGCCCGAAAACAAAAAAACGGCAGTAACGATAAATTCGTTCTCCGATTCCGCGGGCGTTATCGAAAAAACGGAAGGCAGCGCGGTTACGCTGAATAACGGAACGGCGGAAATCTGCATTAAGTCGGTAGACCGCGGCAGCGATAACAAAAACAGAAGATACAGCACGTACGTTCAATTCGGCGTGAACGGACTTACGGGCGCTGCCGATATATCGTTTAACGTTACGAATACCACCGGCAGAGCGATCGAATTCGATATAGGCTTTATAGATTCCGAAGGAAATAATTATTACGCCGGCGGCGTATATCTGGCGGCGGGCGCGTCGAAGAAAGAAAGTATTTACTTTAATCGTTCGTTAAACCCGAAATTGTCGGGGATAAAATACGTAAGATTTTATTTTAGCAATACGGTGCTTGACGCAAGCGGAAATTACGTGTTAAGCCCGGACGTCAATTTCACTTTAAGTAATTTAATTTATGAAAAGCGGGAAGGTTAAGGGAATGAAAAGAAAATTATTACGCGGCTTGTTGTGCGGACTGCTACTGTTTTCCGTTATTCTCGGCGTGTTGGCTTGTAAAAAAGACAAGAACCCCGCCGACAACGGATCCGACGAACAGAAAATTGCAGGACTTGTTAACGGTTTTGATTCGATCGACGATTTATATTCGATCAAATTCAACGTCGGAACGGATTATCCCGCCGATTATAAAGGCGAGATAAACACCGATAAAAAATTCATTAAAGACGGAAAGGGAAGTTTAAAAATCACTTACCGTTCGGGAAGACACCCCGAGCCGATAATTTACTGCTCTAATATCAAAAACCTAAAGTTACAGGATTTAAAATCGGCTGCGTGCTGGGTGTATAACGATACGATATATTCTTTCACGGTAAATTTCAATTTGCTCAGAAAAAACGGCACTTCCGAAAAGTTTCCTATGTTTACGAAAGAATACACGGTAAAATCACGCGAATGGACGTTACTCGAATTGCCGATCAACAATATCGTTATGCAATATAACGGCGATAACGTACTCGGCTTCGGCGTTGAGTTCGTTTGCAGAGTACCCACGCCCGGCACGGACGAGCCGCAGGTACCGTTCGTTTATTATCTTGACTCTTTCGTTCTGAATTACGGCGCGCAGTTGACGGAACAAGATAAAGAGTATAAAGCGAAAATCGACGAAGTTATCGACGTTATAGAAAAACTTCCTAACGGTATTTCCGAAAGCGACGAACCGAAGATTCGCAGAGCGTACGATTTGTATTCGGATTTACCCGACGTTTATAAAGGCGCGGTTACGAATTATTCGAGATACGAAAACGCCGTTTCCAAGTTGATGTCGGAACTTTATAAAAACAAAAAAACGGAAGAGTCGAGCCCCGTGTTGTTTACGGACAGATTTTTCGGCGTAAATCATTTCACTCTTGCTTCGACTTATTCCACCACGGCAAAAACGGAGTACAGCAAAACCGAAAAGTACGGTGACGAACAAGGCAGCACCGCGTTCGTATTCGACGGAAAATCCGCTTCTGCGTGGGCGGCGTGGAATTTTACCACGAGCGCGCCTTTGTCGAATTACGATTATATAAGTTTTTACGTAAAGAACGCTACCGACAAAGAAGTAATTATGTTCTTTACCTGGACGAATAACCGTACCATACCCGTAGGCGACTGGGTAAAGGTGGAAATTCCCGCTTCGGCTTTCGGAATAAATTTCAACGAACTTGAAATTACGGGCGTAGGGCAGGAAACGCTTACAGGTAAACTTTATTTTTCGGGAATCAACTGTTATTCGTCGGGTATCGACGGGTTATTTGAAAACGCGCTGACGTCTTACGGCGTAACGGGAGGTTCGCAAAACGTTTCGGACGGAGTTACTTCGTTTACGTCCGCTTCGAACGGAATGACGATTAAATTAAATAAAACGCGAACCGACTTACACGGAGTAATCAACGCTTACGCGAATATTTACGTTGACAAATATTACACTGTGAAAGTGCTTGATTCCGAAGGAAAGGAAGCGTATGCCGTTTCTCTTACGAAAGGCTGGAATACCGTGGCGTTCCGCTCGAATCGCTATGATTTCGATAAAGCCGAAAGTCTGAGATTCGACACTGCGGCGGGCGAAACCGTTAAGATAAAAGAATTTATTATCGGTCTTAACTCGCGTGACGCCGTTCTGAATACTTATATGCTTCATTTGCGGCGCGTTACGGGCGCGCTTACGAAAGACGATTTGCAGAACGCTTTCGATTTGCTTGAAAGTTATCACGCTCTCACAGACAGCGACAAAAAGTTTTTGAAAGGCAGCGTCGATACGATTGAAGAAGATATAGCCCACGTAACCGCCGAATCCGAAACGGCGTTAAAAGCCTTAATCGACGCGCTCAACGATAAATTCGTATATTCCGACGCGACAATTCTTAATTCGGTTTACACTTCGTACTCGAAAATAAAAGAATTGACCTATCTGAACGCCGATTACACGTCAAAAGCGGAAGCGATTATTAAAAAGTGGAGCAACTTGCCGAATCAGCCGCTGGATTTTGAAAAGGCGGCGGACAGAGAAATAATTTCCACTAAAAACGCCGCGAGCGGGGAAAGAGATCCGTATACCACTATGCACGACGACGATCCTTCGTACAACGTTTTAGCCGCGGTTTACGATGAAGAGTACGGTTACGTTGTGGAACTGAAAAATCCCACGTATTCGGGCGTCGGCTTAAAATTCAATTTCCACACCGTAAGCGAAGCGAACGAAAAGTTGAAAGCGGTTATAGACGGTTACGATTTCGTAGTGTTTTACGTGTATAACCCCTTATCGGACGCGTATTCCGTAAAGGCGAGAATTTCAAATTCAGACTGGGGGCTTACCTATCTTGCGCCAAGGAAATTAGAAAGCGGCTGGAATATGATTTCTTTAAGCGTTTCGGATTTCGTTGCGGCAATGAATAATTCCGCTTATTTATACGTTTATGCGCAGAAAAACGGCGCCGACGACAGCGGACATTTGCGTTACTTTGCAAACGGAACGTCGTCCACGTTCAAAATTTCTTCGTTCAATTTGTATAAAGACGGCGCTTATCAGACCTTTATAAAAGAATACGAAGAAAAAATGCAACAAGCCGAGCAAAAGAAGATAGACGACGTTATCGACAGAATCAAGGCTTTGCCCGCTATAAGCGACCTGAAAAGCAAGTCTGCCGAGTTGGATAACGAACTGCTTTCTATCGAGTCGATGTACGAAGTGTACGGCGATAAAATCACGAACTACGCCGACTTTGCAGCGTACAAGGAAGAATACGGAAAATTGCCGTATATAGTGCTTGACGCGCAGAGCGAGAGCGCGCTTATATCCGCCGCAAAACGGCACGAAAACGATATTGCCGCGGATTGCTACGATCGCACGATGCAATTCACCGTAAAATCCGCAAGCGATTCAGTTTACGGCGACGTGTTCGAGATAGCAAGCATAAATCACGACGGCGCGTTTTTGAGAATAAATTTCCATTCAGGTCTTGTAAGCGCGAGAGAATACTGGTCAAATAAACTCGAAAACGTAACGGGAGTGTACTTTTACGTTTATAACCCGCTTAATAAAGATATCGTTGCGAGAATCATGCAGGGCGACTGGGTAGTATTGAACGCGGGTACGGAAAACGAATGTAAATACACCTTAAAGCCGGGCTGGAACGTTATATCGCTTTCAAAAAACGCTTTTCTCGATTCTACGAATATCGACAACAGAGATACCTATAAATACGGCAATACCGAAGTTATCGTTAAATCCGATTGCGGGTATTATCTTATGATTTTAGACGAAGACAAAGCGCTTTCCGCAAGCGCGGAAAATCTTAAAATTTCTTCGTTTTACGGTCTTGAAAGCGGTAAAACCGTGCCTGAAATTCCCGACGCGGAGCGTTGCTCGGTAACTTTCGATTCGGACGGCGGCAGCGCGGTTGCGGCGCAGCAAGTGATAAAGGGCGGATTTGCGCAAGAACCGAAATCTCCCGTTAAAACGAGCGGTAACGCAAACACCGTAATAGAATTCGACGGATGGTATTACGGCGATAAAAAATGGAATTTTACAACGGATAAGGTAACTTCGGATATTACCCTTAAAGCAAAGTGGAAAGTGATTCAGTATTCCGAGCCTTTGCCCATCGATTGAAATAGCGGTAAAACCGTTAAATATATTCAAGGAGGATAATTTATGAACAATATCGCAAATAAAAAGAATCGGTACGAAAGACTTAAAATCGACGTAACGATTCTTGAGCGCAACGCGGCGACAGACGTAATTACCACGTCCGACAAAGCGGTGTATGAGAAAGACAAAGAATGGATTGAGTGGGAGGAATAAACATGAAAAAACAATCATTCAAAACAAAACTTCTGAGCCTTGCGCTCATAGCGTTAGTGACTTTTGCCGCGGGCGCGATTATGCTGAACGGCTCTCATAAACAAGCCGTAGCCGAAACTACCGCGGCGTTCCGGATGGAAAATAACGTGCGCTTGCGCCTGGACGGCAACGGCATGGCGTTTTCTGCTAAAATGAATGCCGAAAAGTATAACGAAATTACAAGCAACGAAAACAAATCGCTGTATTTTATCGTAATGCCTGCAAAATATCTCGGCAAAGTCAAAACGGCAGACGGTTACGATTATTCCAAGGCTATCGTCCGTGATGAAAACGGCGCTTACGATTACAACGCTTCGCATTGCCTTTACGTGAACGCTACGGGCGCGATTTATAAAAGCGGCGAAGACTATTACGCTCTTGGCGGCGTGAGCGACGTTCTCGAATCCAACAGAAAACTCGATTTCGTTGCGGTGGCGTGTATCGAAACGAAAACCGCAAGCGGCTATGAATACGAATACGCCGAATATCCCGACGGAAAAACGAATATGCCCACGGTCAGTCAGTATGCTACGCTTTCTAAATCGGTTTTATATGCTACTACCGACTATTCCGCGCAAATCGCTCCACATTACGCCTGGTTCGGCAAGGGCGAATACGCTTTAACGATTGCAACGACCGATGATTATAATGCGCTCGTAGGCAAAATCAACGGCGGCGCGGCGCTTGCGGATATGCATCTTAAAATCAATTCGGGAGTAGATACTACTCAGGCTACGTTAAACGAAGGTATGACTTTACCCGCTACGCAGATTAAGTACAGCACCGTGAAATTTTACGATGACGACGGCACAACTCTGCTTGCTTCCGCAGACGTAAACGACGGCGAAAGCGTAACGCCGATAACTCCCGCAAAAGCGGCTACCGAAGAATTCACTTATACTTTTGATAAATGGGTGACCGAAAACGGCGGCGACGTGGCGGCTTCGTTTGAAAATATTACGGCGAATATGAGCGTTTATGCTAAATGGACCGCAGTCAAAAAACGTTTGTTCGGTGTTACACAACATTATACTGATTGGTTAGCCCCAAAAAGAATATTCGATACGAATTTAACTATCGCTCAGTCCGGTTTACAGGAAGGCGATACTATTACCGGTTTTGTAACAGCTTCCAACGGAACGAACGAAGGTGATTTTACGGTGTATTATAAAACGGCAACCAACTTCACGGTGTACAACCATGAAGGTGTGTTTGCAATCGGGTTTGACGCTGAAAATCTTCCCGGGTCAGCGGTTGTAACGTTTACGAAAGGTACAATATTCAACATAAACGGAGTTGAGTATGCATTAGATCAAACTTATGTATTTTACAGCAATAATTATGAGAAGAAAGATAATTTCTCAGAATATACGCTTAGTAGATTTGTAGACGGTAATGCGTTCTTAACTTCGATTCCAAACGGCGGCAGAGGGGAAAATTATAGTCATTATACGCAAGTACAACTTACAAGCGGCGGAGAGACTACTACCGAGTGGATTTATTTGCAGTTTAATAACTATGGAGAGCAAATGGTTGTAAACATTAAGCGTAATGACAACGACGCGACTTGCGGATGGAAGACCGGTGACGTAGTGTATATCAAAAAAGGCACGGTAGCTTCATATTATAGTGGTGTAGCAATTGCTGCCGAAGATTATACTCTCACTAAAACTGCTGATGGTTGGGTGTTGGCAACCGGTGCTCCAACGATTTAAAAATGCGGCGTTTATAAAGCATGGAAAGTAGTTCACGCTTATAATTTACGTATCGATAGTAAGAAGAGCAATTATAAATATGAACGAAAAAGAAAGATAAATATGGCGGAAAGCGTTGCCGCTTTCCGCCGTAATATATATTTACGATTCTAACGGAATATGGAACAGAATAAATATAAATTTCACAACGTAAAACGGCAGTCCGTGCCGTTCTGGTCCTGGAATGACAAACTTGAAAACGCTCGGCTCGAAAAACAGGTTGAGTGGATGAAAAACGAAGGTTTCGGCGGCTTTTTTATGCACGCGCGTTCGGGTTTAAACACCGAATATTTGTCTGAAGAATGGTTCGGCGCGATAAAAGCGTGCGCTATAAAAGCAAAAGAACTCGGCATGGACGCGTGGGCGTACGACGAAAACGGTTGGCCGAGCGGATTTGTCGGCGGCAAACTTTTGGAAGACGAAAACAACAGGGAGAATTATCTTACTTTTAAATATGGCGTTTCTGACGAAAACGCGCTCGTTTCTTACGATATTTCTTCCGATAAAATAAAAAGACTTAAAAAAGGCGATAAATGCGATAATGCGCTGAATATCTACAAAAACACGTCTTTAACGACCGTTGATATTCTCGACGATAAGGTAGTGGATAGATTTATCGCGGCAACGCATGAAAAATACGACGAGTATTTCGGCGGGAAATTAAGCGAATACGTAAAAGGCTTTTTCACGGACGAGCCGCAGTATTACGGTACGGCAACGCCGTATCCGCATCTTATAAAAGAATATTTCAAAAAGAATTACGGCGCGGATATTTTAGACGGGCTTGGTCTTCTTTACTGCGAAAAGCAGGGGTTCAGAGAGTTCAGATATAAATATTATATCGCTTGCCAACAGTTGTTTTTACATAATTATTCCGAAAAAATATATAACTGGTGCGATGCGCACGGAGTTAAACTCACGGGGCATTATATCGAAGAAATGGGCATTACGCAGCAAATGTATTATTGCGCGGGAGTTATGCCTTTTTACGAATACGAACATATCCCGGGTATCGACTGGCTTTGCAGAAGGTTTTTAACGGTAATTTTAGCAAAGCAACTCGTAAGCGTAGGCGCGCAACTCGGAAAAAAAGAAATGCTTACCGAAACGTTCGCCTTAACGGGGTGGGACGTAACCCCCACGGAACTTAAAGCGATTGCGGAATTTCAGTTTTTATACGGAATAAACGTAATGTGCATGCACCTGTTGCCGTATTCCGAACTTGGGCATAGAAAGAACGATTACCCCGTGCATTTTTCGTCTTCCAACGCCTGGGCAGACGACGTGTTGCCGAAATTCAACGCGTATTTCGACAGGCTCGGAGCGTTAATGCGCGGCTCGGAAGAAGACGTGAAAGTGGCGGTTTTGCACCCGATTCGTACGGCGTATCTTACCTATAACAGCGGCGAGAGTGACAAGGTGGGAAAAACTTTTCAGACCGTAAGCGAATATCTTGCAAACGAACAGATTTCTTTCCATTATCTCGACGAAACGTTGTTTGAAAAGCACGGCTCTGTAAAAGGCGCTTCGCTCGTGTGCGGAAATTGCTCGTATAAGTATCTTATTATCGTTCCCGAAACGCTTACCATGGGTAAATTTACCGAGCGCGCCGTGAAAGAGTTTGTTTTAAACGGCGGAAAAGTGCTTCTTTTCGGCGAAAAACCGAAATATCTCGAAGGCGAGCCGTATTCTTACGACTATCTTAAAACGAATACTTCGATTGCGGAAATTCAATCGGCGCAAAAATATCGTTTTGAATATAAAGGCGGCAAAGTGCGCACGTGTTTAAAGCACACCGCGCAGGGCGATTTTTTAATGGCGCTTAATATCGACGGTTTTGAAACGGCAAAATGTTCGCTCGATATTACGGGCGAAGTTAAACTTCTCGATTTGAATTCCGAAGAAGTTTACGAGCAGGAAAAAGAGTTTTCTTTAAAGCCGTACGAATCTAAAATTTTACTTGTCGGTTATCGCGGCGAAAGCGCTGCCGAAAAGAAAAACGAAATCGTGGTTCTGCCGACAAAAGGTTACGAAGTTGTAGCGTCCGACGAAAACTATTTAGTTCTCGATACGGCGAAAATTTCATACGACGGGATAAATTACACGCCGTCATACCCTGTTCCGGGTATTTTCGAATATCTGATTAAGGCAAAATACAACGGGGATTTATACCTTAAATTCGAATTCGATTGCAATTATATTGCGGACGATATGCGGGTTATATATGAAAATTGTCAGGCTGCGGAGTTTACGGTAAACGGCGAAAAAATAGTGTTCGACGGCTCTTCGAAGATAGACCCGAATATGATTACGGCAAAAATCGCGAACAGCGTAAAAATCGGTCATAACGAGATAATCGAAAAAATACGTTTTTACGAAGACGATATAGTTTTTACCGCGCTGTACGGCGAAGGCGTAACGGAAACGCTCAGAAATTGCCTTGTGTATAACACTTATATCGACACGTTGCGATTATCGGGGCATTTCGGCGTGTACGCGAAAGACGGGCTGAAAGAAACCGATTTGAAAAATTTCTTTACGGCGAAAGAATTTTATATCGACAAACCGAAAACCGTGATAGACGATTTGATTTTCGACGGATATTTGTTCTTTGCGGGTAAAATCCGTTTAAGAAAAGAAATAGAACTCGATAAAACGGACGTTTCGTTAAAAATAACCGGAAGAATTCACTTTGCAAAACTATACGTCAACGGTAAATACGTCGGAGATTATATGTTTAACGACACGCTCGATATATCCGAATTTGCAAAACAAGGCAAGAACGAAATCGAAGTAGAGTTGCTTACGGGTAGCCGAAATTTGTTCGGGCCGTTCCACGACAAAAGAAAAATCGAATCATTCTGGGTAGGACCGTCGTCGTTTTCGTTCTACGGGCGTTGGAATAATTTTAAATGCGACGATTACACTTCCGCATATTCGTTTGCACGCGCGGGTATTTTCGAGTGCGACGGACAATTCAGGGTTGTTGTCGATTATTAAAAAAAGGAAATTAAAAATTATGAAAGTAAAAAATCAATTTGAAAAAATGGGAGTATTGCTTTGTACTTCTAACGGCATATACAATTTAAAAACGCTTAAAACTTTTATGGGGTATATTAAAAAGTTGGGCTATAACACGTTATACCTTGAAATAAGCAAAAATTACGAGTGTGAAAACGAGCCGTTTTTTTCGTATATGCGCCCGAGATATTCTATCGACGAAATGAAACAGATAGACGCTTTCGGTATAGAAACGGGTATTACGGTTATTCCCACCATTCAGACGCTCGCTCATCTTGAAAGCATCTTTAAATGGAAAGAATATCGCGATCTCGAAGACGCAGGCGGCGTTTTGCTCGTAGGCGAGCCGCGCGTTTACGTTCTGATCGAAAATATGATAAAAACGATTTCAAGTTGCTTTTCGTCGGGAATAATTCATCTCGGAATGGATGAAGCGTTTTCGCTCGGCAAAGGTAAATATCGGGATTTGCACGGCGATTGCGACCCCGTTGAAATTATGCGGGAACACGTTGACAAGGTTCTTCAAATCATGAGAAAATACAACGTAAAACCCGAAATGTGGGGCGATATGTATTTTCGCCTTGCATACGGCGCGTACGACACGGGAAAGGTTTCCTTCGATAAGTCGGAAGAAGTACGCAAAACCATGCCAAAAGACGTAAAAATTCATTACTGGGATTATTACAGTCTGGATAAGGAACATTATATAGACTATACAAATAAATTCAAGAAGATTACAGACAACATCGTGTTCGACGGCGGAGTGTGGAATTATCTCGGGTTTATTCCCGATAACACGTATAGTATCAAAGCGACGAAAGCGGCGTTTGAAGCGTGCAGAGAATGCGGCATAAAGGAAGCCGTGATCACGGCTTGGGGAAATACGGGTACGGAAACGTCGCTGTTCGCAATTATGCCCACGCTTGTGTGCGCGGCGGAATTTGCCAAGGGTAATTACGATATCGAAGCAAGTAAAGCGACCTTTAAAAAATTGATGGGTATGGATTTCGATGATTTTATAAATATCGAAATCGCCGACAGGCTGAAATCTACAAGCCCCGAAAACCCCACCGGCGCGCTGTGCGATCCCACGCATTATTTGCTTTATAACGACTTGTTTAACGGTTTTTTAGACAGCACGGTTGACGAAAACGACAAGCCGACTTTCAAAAGAGCGGCTCTTTTAATCGAACGTTGTACGAAAAACAGAAAATGGGGTTATATTTTCAAAACTATTAAAGCGTTGGACGAAGTTACCGAGTTGAAATTCGATCTCGGCTTAAAAACCCGTCGCGCTTACCAAAGCGGAGATAAAGAAACTTTGAAAGCGTTGGCCGATAACGAATATACGAAATTGATTAAAAAGATGAAAGAGTTTTATAGTTGCTTTAAAAATCAATGGTATATAGAAAACAAGCAGGGCGGGTTCGATATTCAGGACATTCGTTTCGGCGGAAACATACTGAGAATTACACACTGCAAAGAGATGATCGACGATTACCTGAAAGGGAAAATCGACAGGATAGAAGAATTAGAGCAGAAACTTTTGTGTTATCGCGGCGGCGGAGAAAACTTTATCAAAGGCGCAACCACCCTGAACGAATATTTAACGTTCGTTACGGTTAACAGTTTATAAGAGAAGATATGAATTATCTATTACCCGTAAAAATAATACAAAGCGAAAATATTGAAAACGCCCGCTCGGTTTTAAAGAAAAAACCTTTACAGATAGGTCTTGGCGAAAAAGATTGCCTTATCGTTAAGGGAAAAGGTTTTATTTGTTTCGATTTCGGAAAAGAAACGCGCGGGGGAATAAGAATTTTAACGTCGAAAGTCGAAGGCGGATTTACTAAAATCCGTCTTCGGTTCGGCGAAAGCCTTAACGAAGCGTATTCGGATATAGGCTATAAAAACAGCACGAACGATCATTCGCCGCGCGATTTCGAGTGCGATATATGCTCTCTTTCCGATCTTACGTTCGGGCAGACGGGATTTCGGTTTATAAGAATCGATTTTATCGGGAGCGCGCAAGTTAATATCAAAGCCGTCGTTGCGGAAGAAGAAATTCTGAATATCTTGCCGCAATACGATTATAAAGGCGACGACGAAAAGATAAGTAAAATTTTCAACGCCGCTAAACGCACGATAGATTTATGTGCGGGCGGCGAATATTTATGGGACGGAATAAAACGCGACCGCCTTGTGTGGATAGGCGATATTTATCCCGAAATGCTTGCGCTTACTACGCTGTACGGAAGAACGGAAATCTTGGAAAAATCGCTCGACTTTATAAAAGAAGCCACGGTTTTACCCGCGTTTATGAACGATATGCCCACGTATTCCATGTGGTGGATCATCGTTTTACACGATTACTGTCAGTTTACGGGCTGTAAAGATTTTTTGGATAAGCAGATAGATTATCTTGAAAATTTAGTAAAATTTTTAAATTCAAACGTCGGAGAAAACGGCGAGTTGAATTATGATATTTTTGTCGATTGGCCGACGCGCGGCGATAAAGACGAAGCGGCGGGAACGCGTTGTATCAATCTTGCGGCGGCTGAAAAAGCGGCGAAGATTTTAAAAATGTACGGCAAAAAAACCGAGTATGCCTGCGAAATGATTGAAAAACTTAAAAAGGGTTCGTTTTCGGTCGAAAACAAAAAACAAGTAATCGGCTTAAAATATTACGCGCTCGGCGAAATTTCAGACGATGAATACGAATTGCTTATAAGCGGCGGAGCGGCAGGCTTATCTACCTTTATGAGTTATTTTATCCTTACGGCGATAGCGTCGAGAGATAAAAAACTTGCCGCGAAGATTATGAAAGAATATTACGGAAAAATGCTTGATCTCGGCGCGACTACGTTTTGGGAAGATTTCGACGTTTCATGGGCTGAAAATGCGGGAAAAATCGACGTATTGCCTGTGAAAGGAAAAGCCGATATACACGGCGATTTCGGCGCGTTTTGTTACGTCGGTTATCGGCATAGTTTGTGCCACGGCTGGTCGAGCGGCGTGATTAAATTTATAAAGGAAAACTGCTAAACAATACAAATGCTTAAAATCATGGAGGCATAAGAAAATGATCGATTTTAAAAAACTTATTTCAAAATATTCGTATTGCGAATGCGGCAAAGCGCACGAGTGCGCGATAAAAGATATCGTCGTTGAGCACGGCGCGGCGGAAAGAGTCGGCGAAATTTTAAAGAAAAACGGATTCCCGAAAAATTTGCTGCTTGTGGCGGACAAAACCACGTTGAAAGCGGCGGCGGGCGTGGAAAAATCGCTTAAAGATTTCGCCGTTACGTACTATATTTACGATACCTTGCGCGTGGCGAAAATGAGCGAC
The DNA here is from genome assembly GCA_934248055.1 of uncultured Clostridia bacterium. Taxonomy (GTDB): domain Bacteria; phylum Bacillota; class Clostridia; order Christensenellales; family Borkfalkiaceae; genus HGM11412. Next base: position 26,942 of record CAKQKI010000012.1, read on the forward strand.
GTGAAAATCATCGAAGATATGCTCGAAAACGGCATAGAAGCGGTGTTATCGGTGGGAACGGGTTCGCTGAACGATATCGCGCGGCTTGCGTGCGCAAGAAAGAACGCGCCGCTTTGCCTGTTTGCCACCGCGCCGAGTATGGACGGTTTCGCATCGTACGGCGCGCCCATCGTAGACGGCAATTTCAAAATCACTTACTCCGCAAAATGCCCCGAAGTGATTATCGCCGATACGAAGATACTTGCAAACGCGCCCGCGGAACTGAAATCGGCGGGTTTCGGCGATATGGTTTCAAAGTATATCGCGCTTGTCGACTGGCGGGTTTCTCATCTCGTAAAGGGAGAAGAATACTGCGAAAAAGTGGCGGAACTCACAAGATTTGCAGTTGATCACGTTATGGAAATGGCGGATAAAATCACGGAAAACAACGAAGAATCCGCGGCGGCGGTATTTGAAGGCTTGCTTCTCACGGGAATTGCGATGAGTTTTACGAAAACTTCGCGCCCCGGTAGCGGCACGGAACATATAATGGCGCATTTTATCGAGTGTATAGAACTGCTCGAAAATAAAATTCCCGATTATCACGGCGAAGACGTAGGCGTAGCCACGCTTATCGTGCTGAAATATTACAAAGAACTTGCTAAATTGCAGCACCCGAAATTTCAAAAAGAAAAAGTGGACTGGAACGACGTATACGCGGCGTACGGCGCTCTTTCGGACGACGTAAAGAAGATTAACGCTAACGGCACGTCTACCGACGGGGTAATTCCCGAATTTTGCGAAAAGAACTGGGATAAAATCGTAGAGATTATAAACGGCGTGCCGAGCGCGGAAGAAGTGGAAGCGGCGATGAAAAAAGCGGGTTGCAAACTCACGGCGGAAGAAATCGGCAAATCGCCCGAACTTATGAAAAAGGCGTGGAAATATCACCCGTATATGCGTAATCGTCTTTCGCTTCGCCGCCTTGCGGATATGATCGTTAAATAAACAGGTAAAATTGTAAATCGGAAACGAATGATGCGAAAAAAGATAATTTCAAATTTTCGCTTTAAAAAATAATGCAAAACGATGTCGGGCAAGAATAATTGAAACCTTGCAAAAACGCCGCAATTTACGCGCTTTTTTGCAAATTCTCGGACGGTGTACGTATAATACTACCGTCCATGCCTTGTATAGAAAAAGTCGAAAATTTCAGAAAACAGAATAAAAACAAGCGAGGAGCAACGTTATGAGATTATGTAGTTTTAATTTGAGAGTAGATTTTGACGGAGAAGCAGAAGAAAACAAGTGGAAAAACAGACTTCCGAGAATTTGCAATCAATTAAGAGAAATAAATGCCGATATTTACGGTTTTCAGGAACTGACGTTACATCAATTTAAAGATATAGTCGATCTTTTACGCGATTACGACTATGAGTATTTACCGCGAGACGGAGCGGAAGCCGAGGGTACGCCGATATTTTATAGAAAAGAAAGATTTGAGTTGCTGGGAAAGGGCAGTTATTATTTGAATTCTCACCCCGATACTCCGGGAATAGATTGGGACGCCAAATGGCCGAGAGTGGCTTCGCACGTTTATTTGAAAGACAAAAAGACTGGAAAAACTTTTTCATACTTTAATTCTCATCTTGATAATACGGGAGAAACGGCAAGACAAGAAGGTATTAAACTGATGATTAACAGAATGAAACAAAACGTCGGGGCAATGCTATTATCGGGCGATTTTAATACGTATGAAAATACCCCTACTTATAAAATTGCAACAAGTTTATTGAATGATTTAAAATATAAGGCTACGGATAGTATGTCGGGCAATACTTTTCACGGTTACGGGAAAATACCGTTTGACGGGAGCAATGAGCCTATCGATTATATTATGGGTTCAAAAGAAATTGCCGTTAAAAAATATAGAATTTACGCTAAAAAAGAAGAAAGCGGTTATGCGTCGGATCACTATGCGATTTATGTAGATTTCGAAATTAAAGACTAAATCGTTTTTATTCAGATAACGCCGCTGCTAGCGCAATATCTCGTGTTCGAAATTTTTAATGACGACGCGGTGTTTTACGTGCGGAACGCGGGAAAAAAGAAAGGCTTTATAACAGGCGATAAATCAGCGCCGTATACTGTTTTTTAAAAAACTAATAATAACAAAAATACGAGAATAGAGAAATGAAAAAAATCAAATGTTTAATAGTCGGTTGCGGTCACAGATCAAGGTTGTATGCCGAAAAAGCAATGAATATTTCAAAAGATTTTGAGATTGTCGGTATCGTAGATCCTGACGAACATATACTGAACTTGTATGCGGATAAATATTGCGTGCCTGAAAATATGCGGTTTAAGAATATCGACGAAGTTTTAAAATCGGGAAAAATCGCCGATTGCGTGATTAACGGTACGATGGATAAGTTGCATATTTCAACTTCCATACCGTTTTTGGAACAAGGTTACGATATGCTTTTGGAAAAACCGATCACGAATAACGCGCAAGATTTGATGAGATTAAAAAAAGTGGCGGACGAGCATCACAACAAAGTTATGATCTGCCACGTTTTGCGCTATTCGCCTTTTTATAGAAAAGCGAAAGAAATTATCAATAGCGGAAAAATCGGTGAAATCGTGCATATTCAAACCAACGAAAGGGTTGGCGTTGCGCATAACTGTATTTCTTTTATAAGGGGAAAATGGAATAACGAAGAAGAATGCGGTTCTTCGTTTATGCTCGCTAAGTGTTGCCACGATATGGATATTATATGTTGGCTGAATAATGCTACCAAACCCGTAAGAGTTTCGAGTTTTGGCGGTCGGAATTTCATTATTCCCGAAAAAGCCCCGAAGGAATCGGGTACGAGATGCCTTGTAGATTGTCCGCTTGCGGATAGTTGTCAGTACAGCGCAAGGTTAATGTTGCTTGAAAACGATTATTTGGTGTCGTATCCTTGGCAATGTACGGGAAAAGAATATTTCGAACTGACCAAAGAAGAAAAAGAAGAATCCTTAAAAACAAATAATCCGCACGGCGTATGCGCTTGGAAAACTAATGCGGATATTGTAGATCATCAGACGGTAATTCTTCAATTCGAAAACGGATCGACGGCTTCTCACGGACTGTATCCGTCGGCGCAAAGAGCGGGTAGAGATTTATATATATTAGGAACGAAAGGCGAGTTGGAGGGCTGGGTCGGCTCGGGAAAACTGCATTTGAGAACATTCGACGAAGAGAACAGAGCGAATATCGATACAGGCAAGGAAGAAATATTCGATTTCAATAACAACGATCAAAGCGAGACGGGCGGACATTTCGGCGGCGACGGGTTGTTGGCAAAAGATTTTATGGATTTTATACAAGGCAACGGCACGTCGATCAGCAGAACGGAACTGGATGATTCCGTCAACGGGCATTTATGCGTTTACGCTGCCGATAAGTCGATGAAAGAAGGGAAAGTTATCGATATAAAAAGCCTTTTATAATTTGTTTCGGGAATAAATGTAAAATGAAAGAATATTACGTCTGGTTTTTGAATAAATTTAACTTTCCGGATGAGGCTGTTCGGGATTTAATATTTTTTTACGAGCAGATTCAGGCAGAAGAAGCGTGTTATAATGAATTTATGGGAATCGTCGATCGTTATCGGCAGGATATAAATACCGACGTATTACAAATGATAAACGACGTAAAAAACTTGTCTTGGGAAAATGCCGTGCATCCGTACACACGCGCGCTGATAATGCTGATACTTATGTCAAAGTATTTGAAAGGGCGGTACGAAGAAAAAGGTTTGCCGCTTGACGTATGGGAAAACTCGATGAAAGACTTGCTTTATAAGTGTATAGAATGTCGTTTAATATATGGAATATGGGGCGTATTCGTGGACTGGTTCGGTGGATTTTATCATCTGACGCGATTTGCGCTTGGCAGGTTGCAGTTCGACGTTTCATACTCACCGATCGATTATGCGGGTAATAAAATAACACTGAAAAAAGGCGACAAGTTATTAAGAGTTCATATCCCTCGGACGGGCGCGCGCCTTGAACGTGACGAACAGGTCAAAGCATATCGGTTGGCGGCAGACTTTTTCAAACCGTTTTTCGGCGACGATAAAATCGTTTTCACATGTGAATCCTGGCTTTTATTCCCCGCCGTAAAGCAAATGCTTTCGTCTCAATCGAATTTATTTGCATTTATATCGGATTACGAATTGATGGAAAGCGGATATTATGATGACTTTTTTTCCTGGGCGTGGCGGCTCTACGATACGAAAGAACAAGACCTTGACAAGCTACCGCAAAATACTTCTTTGCGGAAAAAATATATAGATTACGTTAAATCAGGAAAAAAATCCGGCTGGGGCTACGGCGCATTTGTTTATTCGGACGCGAATGCGGAAGGGCAAGGAAAAATAAATAAAATATGATTTAAGGCGACAGAACGTTGATTCTGCCGCTTTTTTGCCCGGCATCGAGCGTTTTTTCGCTCCTTATTCTTGCCCGACGTTCCTAATGGGAATTTGAACCTTTTTATAACGAAAAGACGACTTCTTTTTGTAAAAATAAATACAATGTAAAAAAATATAAAAAATTGTAATTTCTTGTAAAAATACTTGACATTACAATTTTTTTATGTTATTATCATGCCAGACAAGAATAATTGAAGCCTTGGTCTGACGCTGTGTTTTTGACTAATACTGTGTTGCGCTAACGGGTTATACGGACAGTATTAAACGCTCACGCGCCTTGTCTTAGCCTAAAAACGCAGAGTTATACTTGCCTGCAACAAAAACACGCGTAAATTGCGGCGTTTTTGCAAGGCTTTAATTATTTTTGTCTGGCATATCAACGAAATTAAAGGAGAAAGACATGGAATTAAGTAATATCGTTCTGGAACTTATGAACAGAATACAGGTTCTTGAGAAAAAAGTAGAGTTTTTAGAAAGTCGGATAAGCGGCGGCTCTGTGGTTGAAAGGGTTTTTCCGAACAGAAAGATAGGAAACAAGTACAAGCCGTTAGCGGAATATCTTTTCAGAAACGGTGAAAGAATGATAGAGTTAACGTATAACGAACTTGAAAATATACTTGGCTTTACCTTGCCGTCAACCGCGTATAATTATCCGCAATCTTTTTGGGCAAATACGGAGACGCACTCACATTCTTCAGCCTGGCTTAAAGTCGATTACAGGGCGAGAACGAATATAGCCGAAAAGAAAGTCGTTTTTGAAAAAAACGTATATTAAAAGAGCAATAATATAATTAAGGAGATTGTAAATATATGTTTAAAAAGAAATTATCTGCGATTATTTGCGCGGCGATTTTAGCCGTAACGTGCATAGGATTATCCGCGTGCGGGAAAAGCAATGGCGGAGAAAAAACTCAAACTTCGTTTCACGACAGCGCAAAATGGTTTACCGAAGAAGAATTGTCGGCAAAAGGGCTTGCGGGCTTGACTGCGCCGACAGGGTTGTCGGGAAAAATGAATTCAAGCGACGCCTGGTTTAACGACGGGTACTCGTTTTTTCAGGACTGTCCTGACGAAGCGACCTTTCAAGCAAATGCGGAAACGTATTTTTCGTATTTGAAAACGCATTATAACGGCATGTTCGGCAATCCGAAAATCGAAAAATACAGCCGGGATACAAACGAAAACTGGTATGTGATAGAACAAAAAAACAAGTTATCAGATTATTTCGGTAATAATCCGAGCAAATTGTATAAATTCTATTACGTAAGGAATAAGACCTTGGAGAGCGGCTATTTTGTAAAAGGCTCGGTCTGGATTTTTGAAATCCGTTACGAGTTCGATACCGATTCCGACGGATATAAATTCAAACTGTTTATTGAAAGCGCCGATTCTACGACTAACGGGACTTATAAAAACTATTATAAAATGAAATGAGCAGTTGCCGACGTTGCGCAGCCGCTTGCGGCTGACAAAAAACGCTGTAACCGAGTTTTTAGGCTAAGACAAGGCGCGTGAGCGTTTAATACTGTCCGTATAACACGTTAGCGCAACACAGTATTAGTCAAAAACACAGCATAGAACAAGGCTTTAATTATTTTTGTCCGGCATAGGCGGCGTTTAAGAATATAACAAAACAACAAAGTTCTCAAACACAAATGGAAGTACTATGACGAAACCGTCGGTTTAAAAGTATAACAAAATAACAAAGCTCTCAAACACACACAACAAGGCAAATAAATCAAAGATAGTTTAAGAGTATAACAAAATAACAAAGCTTTCAAACCTTGAATACTACGGGTGGGATTATGGCGACGTTTAAGAGTATAACAAAATAACAAAGTTCTCAAACTCTTGGTGAACAATGCTTTGATTTTTGCTCGTTTAAGAGTATAACAAAATAACAAAGCTCTCAAACTGATTGATACCTATAAGCCGTTGAAGCCTTGTTTAAGAGTATAACAAAATAACAAAGCTCTCAAACGTCGGGCAAAATCGGCACGTTATCGTTCAAGTTTAAGAGTATAACAAAATAACAAAGCTCTCAAACTGTAACTATACGCTCCCGTTGTTCCTAAACGTTTAAGAGTATAACAAAATAACAAAGCTCTCAAACGCCAAGTAGCACAAACAGTATATAACGAAGGTTTAAGAGTATAACAAAATAACAAAGCTCTCAAACTAACAACTAATGTGTTTGAAGAAGCATTAAGTTTAAGAGTATAACAAAATAACAAAGCTCTCAAACCGTATTCTTTTAATAGTTCGTCGATTTCTTGTTTAAGAGTATAACAAAATAACAAAGCTCTCAAACTCAAACGGCGATAAACAGCGGTGCGGTCGTGTTTAAGAGTATAACAAAATAACAAAGCTCTCAAACTTACGCTTTCCCGTAATTGCATAAACGATAGTTTAAGAGTATAACAAAATAACAAAGCTCTCAAACATAGAAAGGACTGATTTATCATACGAAAATGTTTAAGAGTATAACAAAATAACAAAGCTCTCAAACACAGTCAATGCACGCCGTCAACGCCGTTTAGTTTAAGAGTATAACAAAATAACAAAGCTCTCAAACTCGAGTGTTACGTTCTGCCCTTGATTGCTGGTTTAAGAGTATAACAAAATAACAAAGCTCTCAAACCGAAACAGCCGCAAAACTCGCAAAAGCGGGGTTTAAGAGTATAACAAAATAACAAAGCTCTCAAACGTTGCGTTCCCGTATACCGCGCCGATAGGCGTTTAAGAGTATAACAAAATAACAAAGCTCTCAAACATGATGACGGCGGTCGATATGTACCTTTCAGTTTAAGAGTATAACAAAATAACAAAGCTCTCAAACCGGTAATCATACGCGCCGAGTATTGAGGTTGTTTAAGAGTATAACAAAATAACAAAGCTCTCAAACATTATCCGTATCAAATGGATAACGTTACGGGTTTAAGAGTATAACAAAATAACAAAGCTCTCAAACCCGTCTTAAAGGTATTGTTCCTGCCTGATAGTTTAAGAGTATAACAAAATAACAAAGCTCTCAAACCTTTGTGTTGCTTTTGCTCCGTTGCTCGATGTTTAAGAGTATAACAAAATAACAAAGCTCTCAAACCCGGCGTCGGGTCCCTGCGCCCTGCGAAGAGTTTAAGAGTATAACAAAATAACAAAGCTCTCAAACTTCTTGAAGTTGTTGTTTTCATTTTCTCTAGTTTAAGAGTATAACAAAATAACAAAGCTCTCAAACGCCAATTCAAGATTAAATCACGACCGTAAGGTTTAAGAGTATAACAAAATAACAAAGCTCTCAAACCAACCGCCCTTGCTTTCGTGACCTATAAGCGTTTAAGAGTATAACAAAATAACAAAGCTCTCAAACATATCCCCCTTGCTTGCTCTTATGTGCCTTGTTTAAGAGTATAACAAAATAACAAAGCTCTCAAACACTGTTTGCAAGTCGTAACAGTTTTTGAATGTTTAAGAGTATAACAAAATAACAAAGCTCTCAAACCTCAAATAAGGTCAAAAGCACGCGCCGCCGCGCGGTTATTTTGTTTTTCGATTATATTTTAATATATTTCAGGAATATTTTCAACTATTTCGCAAAGATCTTCAGTAATTATTATTTTTCGTTCGCTATCGAGCGTTTTTTCGCCCCTTCCGCGCTCAAGCAGGAATAAAGCAACCTTATTAAGCGCGCAATGTTTATATAATTCACTTATTTCGCTCTCAGTCAGCACGTCTTTTATCCCGATAAGCACAAAAAAGTCGACCGATTTAAGCGAAATAAAAATATTGACGTAACAAATGAGTTTTTCAATTAGACTATCATAAGTTTTAGCGGGCTTGACCGAGCAGGATTTCAAAAGGTCTTCTAAACACAGGCAGTCGTGTTCAAGTGAAAAATCCACGGTGGAGCATAGGTCAAACAAAAAATTTTCCACGCGGGCGTTTATCGTGTTAAATTCGGTAATGAATGCGCCGTCGTTAAAGTTAGATTGTAATTTTTTATATAGTAAATTGATTATTTTTTTATCTGCCGCGTCGAAATAAAACGGGCTCAGGATAATATCCCCGTATTTATCGGGCGAAAAGCATTTATCTCCCTTCCAAAAACTGAATTCGCTTTCTTCGCCCGAAAACGCATTTTTTAAATCGCTTGCAAATCTATAATATTCCCTTGAATTTTCGACGGACAAAACAAAAGGGGAGACCGTTTCTAAAAAAACAGGCGTTTCGATATTTTTGTTGGAAATTCTTATCATACTTCAATAAGCCGCTCCATACTTTCTTCCACAAGCGTTTGTTTTTCGCCCACAAGATAATTGATACGCGAAAACTGATTTTCGGTTACTTCAAGCAACTCCACCACGCCCGCGGGCGGAAGATTTTCCGCCACCTTCTTTTTTACGGCGTCGCTTGTTACGTTGTTTATCACGAGTTTGGAATAAACCGATTTTTGCATCATAATAAACCCGCTTTTAATCAGGAATTTATGAAAACAGGAATACTCTCTCCTGTCTTTGGAAGTTTCCATAGGCAAATCAAAAAAAATCATCAATCTCATAAATCTGTTATTCATAAATCAATTTTCACGTAGTCGGGAAAGGTAATCAAGCCGACGTCGTTTTCTTCAAGCGCGTATAAAACGCTTTTTACGTATTGCCGTATCGCGATATCGAGCGTTGTATTTTTGCCGGCAAATATCGTGCTGTAATTAAGTATGTTTGCCATTTTTCGTTTAAAATCTTTATCGTCGTTTTCGATAGATATGGCGGTTTCGTCTACAATCGGTCGAAGAGGCTCCATTAAGTCGGAACCTAAATTAAAAAAGTTAAATTCGTTGTCGTGCCACACGCCCAGTTGCGTAATATATCCCGCGCAAACAATTTCGCGATTGACCGCCGATAGCAATACCGCATATCCGTAATTAAGGCACCCGTTTATAAAATTATTATTGCGCCGATGTACCCCGTCTGGTAAAATTGCGTTGAAATACACCTTTGCGGCATGACCTTCACGATTAGTTTTATCGCCATCTGAAACATCAGCCGCATACTTGCTTAACATTTCGGATTCGGTTAAAAATCCGTTGTTTAAAAGAAGTTTGCTCTGACGGTAAATTTTTTCTTTGATAAGTACCTGCCACACTTTCTCCTTGGTGGTTTTTTTCCACCGAGTTTGTGTTTTAACGCGTTTTGAAGTATTATGCGCACCGTAATAAGGCAACAGTTCGGAAGAAGGGTTACATTTTTCGTCGCAAAATATAACTTTGACGTTGTTACGCGTAAGTTCGGATAAAAGAGCGGCGGTAAGCGAAACCGCAGTGCTTTGAATAATCAACGTGTTTATCTCGTTGATATAAATGCGCCTTTCGGTTTCGCCGCGTATTATCAAAAAGTTCAGTCGGGTTTCTAACTTACTCCTTGAATTTACAACTACCGTTCTGAACCCCATATTACACCTGCCTTATTCTTTTAGTAAGCCCCGCGGGAGAAAGATCGATTATTTTAAAATCGACGTCGGTTATGTTTTTACCGATCAGCGTTTTTCCGCTTTTTGAACTTCCGCCGATAAGAGTAATATCCGCCATTTCGGCATTACATTTTAAAACTTTTAATATTTGAATAATAACCGTTGACTGATCGAGAGTGCAAAGCGACTTAAATTTTTCTTCGCCGTTATCGAGATTTAATCTGAAAGTTTTAAAAGACGATATTCCCGAATACATGTCGCAACCAAGTTTTCTCCTTAACGTATTATAAAGTTCGAGATTTTTTTCTTTCGTGACGACAAGTTTACGAACGCCGTAACGATTTGTCTTTATAACGTATTCCGTCTCTTCCCGATTTATCATTTTTTTGCCGTCCATATCCAAAAGTTTTTGAAGGGCGCAGACGTATTCGTCGGTTTTATTATCGGTAAACAGTTGATTTGCATTATATACCGCAATTTGCGAACCCGTTATTCCCGATAGATAGCAAAGCGTTCCGTTATATGCGACAAGTTGCTTTGTTTTCAGTTTGGGAATAATTATTTCAGGCTCTTTCAAATAGGAGTTAAAGTATTTAATCAAGGCGTCCGCGTCGTCTTTCAGCCTGTAAGAAACAAGCACGGGGACGGCTTCGATCGTTTTTAATCTTTCGCCTTTCTTCCCTGTAGAAGATACGATTGCAAAATATGCCGTCGTTTGGGATTTATAACCGCCGTATTTCGCAAAGTCGGCAAGCGGTCCGCTACCTTTTCTCGGCGCGGTGATTCCGCTTTCGTCTTTAGAGTAAACGGTCTGATCGTAAAACCCGTTCTTATTGCAAACCGCATATCTCGTTACCGTCATCGAAGTTTTCGCAAAAGTCGAAAGGGCAATTTTTCTTATATCGTCGTTCCACGCCCCGACAACGTCACGCGTAAACATTTTTTCAAGGTTATACGCGCGCCATACTTCGCCGTCTTTACGATACGTATCGAGTTGCCTTGAAAAAACGGTATCGTAAACGTTTCCCACAACCACGTTGAGATATGCGTCGCGGGCGTGGTGCAGGTCGTTGGTTTCCCTGCATTTAAACAGTCCGAACTTGTTTTTGAAATCGATTACGTTTTTAGCCTTGCTGAAAACTATCTTTGTTTCGGGATATTTTCTTTTAAGCAGTTCTATTACGGCTTTGGCGGTCTGATCGGTTATCGTTTTTTGCCGATTGATAAAATCTTTATAGTCGCTTTCGCCGAGCGGCTCGGTTCTCGTAAGCCTGTCATACGTCGTGCGTGAAATCAGGTTTTTTTCAAGAAGCATTTTCCAAAAACCGCGCTGATCGGTAAAGCCCGCGGGCAACGGATAAATATTGTTCTTTTGCGCGTTTTTGCTTCGCAAAACAAGCGCTTTATTGTCAAGACTGTCGTCTTTAATATACGAGCGCGGCAAAATATGGTCAACGTCATAAGTGTTGGTGTTAAGGTTTTCAAGGTCGATGCGTTCACCCGAATACATACATCTTCCGAGTTGGCGGAAGTATAAAAACAGCCGTTCCTGACGAAGTCTTATATCGCTGTATTTTTCGTCGCCGAGTTCGGCTATCACGTCCGCATACGCCTCGCCCACGTTTTTATATTTTTCCAGAAGCGCACGCTTTCTCGGCTGCGTTCTGCCATCGTCGCCTTTTTTGCCGTCTTCTCTCGTTACTTCGACGAATATTTTATCGGGCGTTTTGCCTATTTCTCTTACATATTCGTCGATTATGCACAAGGTTTGCCATATCCCGCGACGAACAGCCGGCGAAACGTACAGTTCTTCTACCGAAGAATAATCCGCCTTGTCGCTTTCGGCGCCGTTTTCCGCGCTTATCACTTCCTGAAAATTATAGGTTTTGTCGTTGAGAATCTCGTTTAAATTTTCGTTTGTGTCATACAACACGTCCAGAATAGTTACCACTTCGCCCGTAACGTTGTTTATTGCCGTTATGCCGTTCAAAAACTTAGCCGATAACTTGCCGAAATCGTTGAAAGTCAAACCTTTTAACGGGGATAATGCGTTCTTGATTTCCGCGATGGAACCGTAATGGTTATTTATCAGGTTTTCAACGATTTTTTTGTCGGTGTTGAGAGTGTGCCACAGTATGATATTTTCGCAAACGCCGCCGCCCGATTGCAAATCGCGGTCGACAAAATCGCCGAGTATCTTTTTAAGCCGTATGTACGACGACATTGACGCCTTAAATTCGCCGTCCTTTCCGCCGAGTGTAATCGTCTCTGATTCATCTGCGGACAAATATCCTTCCCGCACGAGAAGTTCTTTAATCTTTTTGTCCGACACTTTCGGATAAACCAGAAACAACTCGTTAAAAATCTTTTGTTTCAGTTCCGTCGGGAGCAGCCTGTCGTTCACCCGAAGTTTATTGAGTTGATTGAGAGTGTCGAATTTTTGATATAATATCGAAGACTTGGGCAAAACGTCTTCGCCGAGCAAATAGGCGCATTTGTTCGTCATTCTGCGCATAAATTCTTCGTTGCTCTTTGCAAAATCGACAACCTGTTCGAAATTCCACGGCGTGACCTTTGCGTCCGTTCTCACCGCCCAGGAGTTTTCTCCCGTCAAAGGTCCGACGTAATAGGGGATTCTGAATCTGTAAAGCGCAGGGATTTTATCGGCAAAAGCGGCGGTTTCGGGGTGCGCTTTAACCATATTTTTGATAATTTCGTTAAGTTCGGCTTCATTTACCTGTCGCGGAAACAGCCCGTTGTCGCTATGCAAAATCTTAGGTAAAAAGGCGCCTTTATCTATTTCGGTCAGAATATCTTCAAGGCACGCGCGATCGGAAACGTCGGATAGCGAATTCAGATATTTTTTAAGATAATCAAAAAAATCTTCGTCTTTACAATGCTTGATTTTCGTCTTTTTACCGTCTTTGCTCGTGTGACCGACGTAGTTTGCGTAGTTACTTTTTTCGGTCGTGCTTCTGAATATTTTATTATAGTCGGCTTTTGCTTCGGTACGAATAAAGTTTTTAAGTTTTAATAAATCGCTTTTATGCTTTTCGTATACGGCAATCATTGCGGAAGAAATATTCTTATGCCCTTCGAGCAGTTTTTCGAACGTGATAAAACTGTATATCGAACGCATCGCCCTGAGCAAAGCAAAATCGTCTCCGTAATCGGCAAGCATTCCTTCGAACGCTTCGTCGGTAAGATCTTTGAAAGAAAAACTCTTTTGCTCTTTATACTCTTCGCCGAACAAAACTGCAGCCGATATCTTCGCGCCGATTATGCCTTTTATTATTTCTTTGCTCGTCTTATCGGCTAGCGCAAGTATTTTTTCAAGGGCAATCTGTTTATCTCTGATTCCGATAGAACCGTCGAGCAATATTTTTTTAACGTCTTCGGCTGCGGCTTCGGAAAACCCGGAGATTTCGTCCCCGAACACGTCGTATATCGCCGTGTTCAAGTCCTTTATCAATCGCGAAAAATCACGCATTTCATCAACGCTGCCTTCAAATAAAAAATGACCGCGATATTTGATTATATGATGAATCGCAAGATAATACAGGCAAAGATCATAATTCCCGCCCGATATCAAAGCCTTTCTTAAATGGAAAATTGTCGGAAAATCGCGATGATATTTTTTATCGTCGTACTCGCCGGCAAAAAGGTTGTTTTTATCGCCGAACAGCAACTCGTCCTTATCTTCGGTTAACAACTGACTGTTGTTAAGACGAATAAAAAAGGTTTTATCCGCAATATACGGCGCAAAAAGTTCCTGAAGCAGGCGAATGCGTTGCTTGCGGCGAGCCAGTCTTCTTCTTGCCGTCCTGAAATTTCGCCTTTCCGCCGCGGTTTTTGCTTCATCGAAAAGCCTTACCGTCCAGCAATCTTTTCGCTTTGCCCTAAGCAACCTGTATTCTTCGTCCGTACAGGCAACGCCGACCGAGTTTGTGCCTATGTCCGTACCTAAATAAAATTTTTTCATTTTTTTTCGATTCCTCCTTGACTTTATATTTTTATTGTGTTAAACTTGCATTACAAAATAACAAAGCGAGTTCAAATAAAACTTTGTCTAACCACTTATTCGCATCGGCGAAACGAAAAGTTCTGTCAATCAGGACTTTTTTTGTGTTATTTACGTTTTTTTTGCGCCGCTTTTTATTTTGCCCGTTTTATTATACCATATTTAATTATCGGATTTCAACATTTCCGACATATATTGATTTTGCAGGGTTATCAAACAATGGGGATTTATTGCTTTTTCCGTCAGTAAATGATATTATAATCATAGCGTGTTCTGACAGGGTTATAAAACGTGTGATGAATGCTTGCCAGAACGCTGCAATTTCGGTGTTTTTGTTCGTTTTGCGCAAAACGAGCAAGAAAACCCGCTCGTTTTGCGCGATTATCAATCAAAATAAAAAACGAGCAATAGTATTTGTTTATTTCGACAATTGTTATTATAATGAGAAAAAAAGCGCGGATTAACCGTCCGTTAAAGCGGAACGGGAAAGCATGAACCGAAAACACGATAAACAACAGAATCCCTAAGGAGTAAATATGATAGAAAAAACCTGTACCTGTTCGATGAAGGTACACAAAGCCCCTGTCGACCGCATTGAGACAGGCTCGGATATTTTAGAAAAAATCCCCGAAATTCTTGATAAATACCGTAATATTTATATGGTAAGCGACGAAAATACTTACGCGGCGTGCGGCAGGCGCGTGGAAGAGATACTTATTAAAAGCGGGCAGTTTTCGCACGGACTGATTTTACCGAAAAACTGCGTTCCCGATTACGCCGCGGCGGGCAATATTTTATTACACGCCAACGACGTGTCCGCCGAATCGGATATTTTCAGTTTTTCGCCGCTTCCGGATTTTATTCTCGGCGTGGGATCGGGCGTTATCAACGACAGTTGCCGCGTCGTATCATATCGTCTTGGAATTCCTTACGGCATTTGCGGTACCGCGCCGAGTATGGACGGTTACGCGTCCGCGGGTTCTTCGATGATGGTAGACGGCGCAAAGCATACGATTAAATGCACGACGCCCCGCGTCATTATTGCCGATATCAAAATTATGAAAAACGCGCCGTACGAGTTGCTGCTTGCGGGGATAGGGGATATGTTCGGAAAATACACCGCTATTTTCGACTGGGAACTTTCGCGCGAAAAAACGGGCGAATACTATTGCGAAGAAATCGCCAAAGACGTGCTGAAAGCCGCGGACGAATGTCTTGCAAACGGCTATCGGCTTGCAGGGCGAAGCGAGCAAACCGTGCATAATATCATCGACGGGTTAATCGTTTCCGGGCTCGGTATGGCTTATACGGGCGTATCGCGACCCGCGTCGGGAGCGGAACATGTCATCGCGCACGTATGGGAAACGGAGAGCATCGCAAGCGGAAAAATTCCCGACCTGCACGGAATAGACGTGTGCGAAGGTTCGCTTTTGCAGTATATTATGCTGAAAAAACTTTATGGTGAAACCAAGGACGCGTTCGTGAAAAAACTGATAGCAAAATATATGCCGTCTTTTGAGAAAGTGGAAAAATTCTGTAAAGACACGAATTATCCGATTCCCGTAAAAGACGAATCTGAAATCAGACACGCGATTCTGCGCGCGCTTACGCTCCGCAACAGATACACGACGATTTCTTATCTGAATTCGCTCGGAAAACTTGAAGAATACGCCGAGTACGCCGCCGCCGAATTTACGAAAACGTGGCTAGCCGCAAGCGATTGCGTTTGAACTCGGTCATTTATACTAAATATGCCGCTTATAAAAAAAGAACTACGCGCGGTGCGTAGTTCTTTTTTTATTCTACTGCTTTAAGGCTTTCGTTCATCTTCGTTTTTACTATTTTCGGCCTTAAAATAAGCGTTACGAGCAAGGTAAACGCGAAAACGATAACGGGAACGAGCAGCCACATAAACCAACTCACGTTTTTTGTCGCGCCGAATCCTATCGTTTTAAAAACGAGCGTTGCAAAACCTATCCCCACGGGATAGCCGAGAAGAATTCCCAAAAACGCGCTGATATATATTTCGCGATAAACGTAGCCGCAGATTTCAGAGTCGTGATAGCCGAGTACCATAAGCGTTGCGATTTCTCTTTCACGTTCGCTTATGTTTATAGTGGTAAGGGTATTTATTACCACCATCGTAAGAAGCCCCGCAAAAATAACCACAACTATCGCTATTCCGATAATGGCGGGCGAGCCGAAATCGCCGAAAAGGCACATGTCGAGAAGGGCAAGCCCCGCGTAAACGAGCCCCGCAGACACTGCAACCGACACGAGCATCATTAAAAATCTCGTTTTATATCTGAGGACGTTTCTTATCGACGATTTATACTTAAACGAAAGCCGTTTCCAGATAAACGTTATTTTTTCGAGAAAAACCCGTTTGCCTTTTTTCGGCGGCTTAGGTCTTAAAAGGTTTGCGGGCGAATTTTCTGCAAGCCGCATTCCGAGAGCGAATACGGCTATAAGAGTAACCGCAACGATTACGCCGAAAGATAAAAAGTAATATGCGGGGTTCACGACTACCGATATCGGCGGCATCGAATGACCGTATCCGAACACGTAGCATATAAGCCGGGAAACGCCGTATCCGACGAAAAATCCCGCTCCGCCGCCTGCGGCAAGCGCAACGAGAGCAAAGAAAACGTATCTCATTACGATGCCCGCAGAGCCGTAACCGAGAGTTTTCAAACACGCTATCTGAGAGCGTTCTTCGTCCATAAGCCGCATCATGGACGACAGCACCACGAGCAGCGTTACGGCGATGAAAATAACCATTAAAATATTGCCTATGCCGCGAACTTTATCCGCGCTTGAAATAATGGATTTAAAACTGTAATTATCGTAGAGCGTTATTATGCGTACGTTTTCGCCGAGAATTCCCGTGAGTTCGGCTTTTTCTTCTTCTACGTATTTTTCATATTCCGAAGAATAAGAATTGAATATTTTGCGGTTTTCCGCTTTTATATAAAGGTCGCCTTTCGGTATAAAATGGCATGCTTCGAGCGGGCAGTATAAAATATTTTCGAGAAGGTCGAGTTTGTTGATTTCCGCAATGCTGTCGGGAATTTCGGTATCTTCGGGGTTATTGTAACTCGGCTCGCCGTCTTTTCCGAACGTCAAAGGACTCTGAACTATTCCTTTTATCGTAACGGTTATTTTATATTCGTACGGCAGACCGAGCGCGGAAGTAAGGTCTATTTCCGCGTTGTCGCCGACGGAATATCCTTTTATTACGTTATCTTTTACTTCGGCGTAAGCGGAGTGTTCGAAATCGCTCGTGATTTTTTCGCCTTGCAACAGTTCGGGGTCGTTGAGTTCGGAGTTTTTAAGATCGAGAAAGTATATTCTTAAAGATCTTTTTTTCCCCGTCTTAATATCCAAAGACATTCCCGTTTCCACGTTTTTTTCGCCGTAACGCGATTTTACCGCGGCGATTTGCTCGTCGGTAAAACTGCCGGATTTGCTTTTTACTATAAAATCGCTGACGTTACGATTTTTATAATAATTTTCTATACTGTCTTTAATCATATCGGTCGGCGAACCGATTCCGGATATAAACCCTATCGATATAAGCACGATACCGATAAGCGAAAGCAACCGTATAAGATGTTTTTTAAACATTCTGCGGACGGTTTTAAAATACGTTTTCACCATTCAATCTCCTCGACCGGAGTCGGATTTTCGTTAATTTCTATACTTTCTATTCTTCCGCTTTTTATTCTTATAACTTTATCCGCCATTTCTTTAAGAGCGGCGTTATGCGTAACTACTATAACGAGTTTTTTCCTTTCGCGCGATAAGTCCTGCAAAAGTTTTAATATTTTTTTACCCGTAACGTAATCGAGCGCGCCCGTAGGCTCGTCGCACAGTATCAACTTCGGATTTTTCGCAATCGCGCGGGCAATCGAAACTCTTTGCTGTTCTCCGCCCGAAAGTTCCGCGGGGAAGTTATCAAGCCTGTCGATAAGACCTACCGATTCGAGAACGGTTTTCGGGTCGAGATGATTATCGCATATTTCAACTGCGATTTCCACGTTTTCAAGCGCTGTAAGGTTAGGCATCAGATTATAAAACTGAAATACGAATCCCACGTCGTGCCTGCGGTAGTCGGTGAGTTCGCGCTTGTTGAACGCCGCTATGTTTTTTTCTTCGAGTTTTATTTCTCCGCTCGTTGCCGTATCCATTCCGCCCAGCAGATTTAAAAGAGTGGTTTTTCCCGCGCCCGACGCGCCGAGAATTACCACGAATTCGCCTTCGTTGAGATCGAATGAAACGTTTTCTACGGCGGGTATGGTTATCGCGCCGGCGTGATATTCTTTTTTTACGTTACTTAAAGATAAAAATGCCAAAATAAAACCCCCGTGCAATCGTGTTTATAAATATTATATCTCAATTATAGTAATAGTCAACAAACGTAGTACGGATATTGCAAAAATTCAAAAAAAAATTACAACTTGTTCACAAACGGGAAAAAAGATAGGGATTCCATTCGTCATCACTAATTACCGAAAAGGCGTCTTTTTCGCCATTTTCCGCGACCGTTCGGGCAAAGAAACGTCAAGTACAGCAACCCTCACGTTCGCAAAAAATCATCAAAAAATGCGCTCTTTTCGGTGCGGAGCATTTTTGCGGATGAGAAACCGACCGCATCGCGGCTCGTTCAGGCAAGGCAAACGCCCGAAGTTGTACTTAAAGTACTACGAGCGGCGTTTAACGCCGTATGCCAGACAAGAATAATACGAACCTTGCAAAAACGCCGCAATTTACGCGCTTTTTTGCAAATTCTCGGACGGTGTACGTATAGT
>CAKQKI010000013.1 GCA_934248055.1 uncultured Clostridia bacterium
ATATGACGATTGCGGAACAATGTATTAGCCTGAAAACGCGACGCAAGACCGAGTTCAAACGCAGTCGCTTGTGGCTAGCCACGAGTGACTAAAATACTAAAAATAAAAAAACGACGCATCGGGGTACAATGCGTCGTTTATATTTTCAGTTAAGTTTGGCTCCGCAATTATCGCAGTAATTATTGCTACCGTCGTTAACGGTTTTGCAGGCGGGGCATTCTTTTTTTATTTTCGCTCCGCACGCGGGACAAAAAACAGCGTCCGGGTTTACGGTTTTTCCGCAGTTACCGCATCTTGCGCCCACCGTTTCGTCTATTAAATTCGCAGTATAACCCGTTATTACGATTTTAAGCCCGAAAGACGCAAGCGTAGCGCCTGTCGCGCCTATAAGACCGCACGGAATAAACAGTAAAAAAGGAACGATGATTCTTGCCGTAAAACCGTTCGGACCAAACGCGTCGGGCCCTGCGGTTACGAATAAAATAAGACACACGAAGACGCCCGCAAATCCGCAAATTGCCAAAGTCAATCCCACAGAAAGCAGAGTTTTTCTCAATTTTTTTGCTTTTTCGCAAGTAGCAACGTCTCTGACGTCGGCGTTTAACGCCTTGATTGTTTCCCGTAAATTTTTAAACATAATTTTTCCTTTTATAAAGATTAGGGATAACGAATGGAATCCCCAAGGCTTTTGCTCTTTAAGTATAACATATTATAAAAAAATCGGCAACGGTTTTTTAAAAAAATATAAAACGCGATAAAAATTCGCGATAATATTTTTCGGAATGCTTTTGCCCGACATACCGTGCGATAAAAACTTGAAAAATTATTTATTGCGTGTTAAAATATATTTATGAAGATTATACATACCGCAGACATTCACCTGGGATCGAAAATAGAAAGAAAACTCGACAGGGAAAAATCCGAAGAACGCAAACGCGAAGTAAGAACGGCGTTCGATAAAATTATAGATTACGCGCGCAAAGAAGGCGTTTCGGCGATAATACTCGCAGGCGACGTTTTCGATTCCGTTCGTCCGCTGAAAAAAGACAAAGAATTTTTCTATAACGCCGTGAAGGCGAACGAAAACATCGATTTTTTGTATCTTAGGGGAAATCACGACGTTCTCGAATCTTACACCGAAAATCTGCCTAACTTAAAAACTTTTGAAAAAACGTGGACAAGTTACGCTTACGGCAACGTGGTTATAACGGGCGCGGAACTTTGCGGCGATAATTTTTCGTCGGCGTATTCTACGCTCAGTCTTAAAAAAGACGATATAAACGTGGTTACTCTTCACGGGCAGATTCCCGACGGCGCGGGCGAAAATCTTATAAACCTGAAAAAACTCAAAGATAAAAATATCGATTATCTTGCTCTCGGTCACATTCATTCTTATAAAAGCGGCACGATAGACGGTCGCGGCGAGTGGGCGTATCCGGGGTGTCCGGAAGGGCGCGGGTTTGACGAAACGGGCGCGAAAGGTTTTATTCTTCTTGACGTTAACGGCGATAAAATAGAAAAAAAATTCATAGAAAATTCAATACGTAAAATCAACGACGTCAGCGTTGACGTTTCCGGCGCGAAAGACGTTTACACCGCGGGAACAATCGTAAAGGAGCGAATAGATTTTAATAAAAACGACCTTTACAGAATAAGGCTCACGGGTGAAATTTCTTTCGACGCCGAGGGGATAGAAAAAGACGTTGCCGCGATGCTCGCTCCGAGAGCGTATTATATAACCGTTAAAGACGAAACGGTTATTAAAACCGATATAAGCGACTACGAAGGCGACGTTTCCGTTCGCGGCGAATTTATAAGAAAAGTTTTGAATTCGGATTATACGCCCGAAGAAAAACAAGCCGTAATCACCTGCGGATTAAAGGCGCTTGCGGGGAGAGAAGATATATGAAACTTTTATCGTGCCATATAGAAAATTACGGAAAAATAAAAAACGCGGATTATAAGTTTTCCGACGGGCTTAATGAGTTTTATCTTGAAAACGGCGGCGGAAAAACTACTCTTGCTTCGTTTATAAAAGCAATGTTTTACGGGCTTTCTTCGTATAAAAGCAACACTAAAACCTTTTGCGACAGAGAGCGTTTTTATCCGTTTGACAGCGGTAAATTCGGCGGCAGCATTACGTTCGAAAAAGACGGCGATATTTATAAAATAGAAAGATTTTTCGGAAAGAAAAGCGAAACGGACGATATTCTTACTGTTTACAAAAACAATAAAATTTACGAAGATTTCGGCGGGGATATAGGAAACGCCGTATTTTCTCTCGACGAAAATTCTTTTATAAGAACGGCGTTTTTCGGCGCGGACTTTTCTGAAATTTGCTCCACCAAAGACGTGAACGGAAAGTTAGGGAGTTACGTTTCGGGAGATTACGATCTTAAATCCGCTTATTCCGTTCTCGAAAACGCGCGTAAAATTTACAAGGTGCGCGGCGGCGGAAAAATAGCCGAAACCGAAGAAAAGGTGAAAAAACTGCGCGACGATTTGCGCAACCTGCGCGCTATAGAAAATTCGCTCGGCGAAAAATACGAAAAATACAACGCGCTCAGAAAGCAAACCGAAGAAAACGCGGGAATTCTGGCGGACGCGGCTGCTAAAAACGTTACTTTCGAAAAATGGAAAACGCTTGAAGATTACGAGAACGCAAGCGCAAAGGCTAAAGAAGAGTTTGAAAAAATATCGGCAGAATATCCGCTTTCTCTGCCCGATGACGGCGAGATGAAAAAACTCGTTGCGCTTAACGAAGAAATAGTCGCGCTTAAAGCGAAAGCACAGGAAATAAAATTCCCCGAAAACAAAGAGAAAAGGCTTAAAGAACTTGCGTTGCGGTTCGGAAACGGAACGCCGTCCGACGAAGACGCGGCTTTTGCCGACAATCTTTTATATTCGATAAAAAAAGACGACGAAGATATAAACGAAGTTAAAAACGCCGAAGAATCACCCGTTTTTTTAAACCTTGAAAGAAAATTCGGATCAAATCTTATAAAAGACGAAGATATTGCAAGGCTTTCTGACGTCGAAAAAAAATATTGCGAAGCGGACGAGAAGTTAAAGGCCCGCATACCCGTTGCAGGCGGCGCGAAAAAAGGGAAGCGCGGATACGTTATCGCCGCCGTTATTGCCGTTTTATTCATTGCGGGCGGAGTTGCCGCGTTGTTTTTTAATAAAATAGCGGGCGTCGCTTTGCTCGTTGCGGGCGGAATATTCTTGTTTTCCGACGGGTTTTTATATCTTAATTCCAAAACGCAGGGAACGGACGAGATTTTTGTGGGATTGCAAACCGAAAAAAACGCTTATGAAAACGAGATAAGAAAATTTATCGCGCCGTACGGCTATTTTTCGGGTAAAGGAACTGTTTTCGATCTCGCGGATTTTAAACGCGATTTTGAAAAATACAAAGAACTTTTATCGGATAAAGCCGTTTTGTCGGATAAACTTCACGAAAAAATAAAACGGCGCGACGAGAATTATTCAAAACTCGTGTCTTATTTATCGCGTTTCGGTTACGACGGGAGCGACCCGAACGCGTTTTCAGTCGCCCTGAAAGCAGAAAGCGCGGAATATCGTATATTAGTGAAAGAATATGAAAATTCCCGTAAAAAAGCCGCTGATTTGGAAACCGATTTAATAAAAAACGCACGCGAAGTGTCGGCTGTTTTGAATAAATACGGCATAGAAGCGGGTGAAAATCTTTCGGAAACGTTAAACGCCCTCACGGGCGCGATAAAAGACTATTCCGCAAAAAACGAAGCGTATCTTTTATATAAAAAGAAAGCGGAAAAATACAGAAAAGACAACGAATTATACGAAAAGCCGTTCGGCGAAGAGACGGACGTAAAAGCCGTTCAGAACAAGCAAAGCGAAATAGCGAAAGACTTAGCCGTTATTTTTAAAGAGATAGAAGAATGCGAAGCGGAAACGGCTTTAATCGACGATAAAACGAACGAACTCGAAACGGAAACGGATAAACTTGAAGAGTATAAAAAGAAGTATTTCGCCATTACAGCGGCGCTCGATACTCTTAAGAGTTCCGAAGCCGCCATCAACGAAAGATACGTTGCGCCCGTAAGAGAAACGTTTTGCAAATACGCGGCCATAGTCGAAAAAACTCTCGGCGAGAAAATCGTGATGGATTCGGATTTCAACGTGAAATTCGAAAAAGGCGGCGAAACGCGTTCTGAAAAACACTGGAGCGACGGCGAACGGGCGATTTGCGCGCTGTGTTTCAGATTGTCGCTTATAGACAATATGTACGGGGCAAACCTTCCGTTCATCGTGATGGACGACCCGTTTTCTCCGCTCGACGAAAACCACATGAAAAAAACCGCCGCGCTGATTTCGGAAATTGCCGCAAAAAGGCAGATACTTTATTTTTGCCCGCACGAAAGCAGAAAAATTTAAAACGCGGTTTACGTTTTTTATCTTTCTATAACGTTAGTTATCAACGAATTTTCTTTGGTAAGCGAATAAACGGATGCTTTTTCGTCTGTTACGACGACGGCGTCCGTTATTTTTTCGGGAGAAGGAAATACGTAAACGGCGTTTCCTATAAATTCTTTCAGTTTGTCGCTCTTGGTTTTCAACGTCGGCGAAAGATAGTTTTTTACGTCCGCTCCGACCGCAATGAGTTCCATAAACGCCGCGGTAAACAATTTTTCGTTTATCGCGTAAACGCTTTTTAGCAGGGTAACGTTGCGCAAAGGATCGCTTTCACCGCCGAAGCGACGGGTTTCGGTAATTTCTACCGGAATTATCGTGCGCTTTATTTTTTTTGTAATCAACGCGCCCGACGATATTTCGGCAGAGTTTACAACGTCTTTGAATAAAAGAGTCGCGCCGCGTTCGTTCGGTATATACGCGTAAACCGCGGTTTTTTCGCCGCCGAACGAAATAATAACGGCGTCGGATAAAATATTTACGTCCGCGTCGTAAGGAATAAACGGCAATTCGCCGCTTTCTTTGACAGCGCCGTCTATAAAGAATTTAGGCGTGCCGTCCGTAATGACGGTAACTGTTAAAAATATTTGAGAAAAGTTATAGTTTTTTTGAAAAATCACTTTATACGGAAGTGCTTTCAGACGCGGAAAAACGGGAAACAGCGCAACTCCATTACAAAGATTAAGACTTTTAACGTAAAAAGAGCCGTTTATTTCCGAATAGCACGGCGAAAAGTTCTCGTCAAGCGGTAAAAACTCGAAAAGCGAATTTTCGGCGGCTTCTGTAAAAGACGGGTTTTTTCCGATAATTCCCGCATAATTTCCGTTTATTTTCAGGTATGCGGGAATGTTTGAAATAAAATACGTTTTAACGCTCATATACAATTATATTAAAAATAATCCTTCCGTATGTATCGTAATTATAAAATTCGTCAATAATTCGGGTAGTCTTATGGAGGTTTATATGAGAAAAATAGACGAAAAAGAAAGAAACGAACTTATAAAAGAAGTAAAAAAGTCGCTTGCGGAAGGAAAAGGCGCGTCCTGCGCGTTCAGACGTCACGCCGAAAAATATAAAAGAGCGGCGGGCAGCGTGAGAAATTTTTATTACAAGACGATTGCGGGGTGCCGAAAAGACAAAAAACTGCAACTAAGACTTAAAATCAGCGACGAAATGTTCCCCGCATTTATAGAAGAATTCAGCAAAAATCAGGAAAAAGAACTCGTAAAAAGCGTGCTTGAAGGGATTTCGGACGGAAAGTCGGTAAGAAAAACGATATCCGAACTTGCGGGCGGAAACGATAAACTTGCGTTAAGGTATCAGAATAAATACAGAAATATTTTAAAAGACAATCCCGCTCTCGTTTTTAAAACGAAAGAAGAACTCGAAAGCGGCGGCGGTAAATATAAAAATCCTTACGACGCGAAACGAGCCGCGAAAAAACTCGATTTTAAAGAATTGCAGGAAGGGATAAACGGAATGATAGAAAGGCTTTCGTCCGACCTGAAACGCGAAAACGCGGATCTGAAAGACGAAAACACGAAACTAAAATGCGAAAACGATAAACTCAGAAACGCGCTTAAAAAAATTTTAAACGATAAAAGCGTGGATAAAGGGTATTTTATTACCGAAGCGCGGTAAAATCGGGTTGATTTTATTTACAAAACGCAAGCGTTTTGCTAAAATATAACTATGACATGCGAAACGCGGAATAAAATTATATATCTTGACAATGCCGCCACAACCCCCCTTGACGAGCGCGTTCTTGAAAAAATGATGCCGTATCTGAGCGGAATTTACGGTAACGCCGATTCTCTTCATTCAGTCGGAAGAGCGGCGATGAAAGGGCTTGACGAAGCGCGGGAAACCGTTGCCGCAATTATAGGCGCGAAATTTAACGAAGTTTATTTTACGTCGGGCGGAACGGAAGGCGATAATTTTGCGCTTCGCGGCGCGGCAGCCGTAAGGGGCGAAAAACGAAAACTCGTTCTTTCGTCCGTAGAGCATGCGGCTATGATTAAAACCGCTTCTTATTTAAAAGACGTGGAAACGGTTTTTGTCCGCCCGGATAAAAACGGAACGGTGTCGGCGAAAGATTACGATATACAAGGGGCTTTTTTATATTGCCTGATGTCTGCAAACAACGAAACGGGTATGATTCAGCCCGTTAAAGAAGCCTGCGCTTTCGCGCATGAAAACGGCGGACTGTTTTTTACCGACGCCGTTCAGTCAATGGGCGTTACCGACGTAAACGTAAAAGATACCGACGTTGATATGATGAGTTTTTCGGCGCATAAATTTTACGGACCGAAAGGCGTGGGCGGAATGTATATCAAAAACGGAACGAATATCCCGCCGATTATATCGGGCGGTCGTCAGGAACGCGGATTAAGGGGCGGCACGTCTGACGTGGCGGGAGCGGTAGGACTTGCCGAAGCCTTGAAAATTTCCAGAGAAAATCTTGTAAAAGATAACGAACGAATTAAGAATTTGAGAGATTTGTTTATCGATAAAATTCTTTATTCGCTCGATTTCGCTTCGCTTAACGGCGGCAGAGAAGGAAGGCTTGCGGGAAACGCGAATATCCGCTTTTCGGGCGTGAGCGGCGAACTGTTGCTTTGCGCTCTCGATTTAAACGGCGTTTGCGCTTCGCTCGGCGCGGCTTGCTCGGCAGGCTCGGTGGAACCGTCTTACGTTCTGAAAGAAATGGGTCTTTCGGATAAAGAAGCGAAAGAATCTTTAAGATTTACGTTCGGCAGACAAAACACGGTCGAAGAAGTGGACGCGGCGGTTGAAATAATCCGACGCGAAGCGTCTGCGCTCAGGGCAAAATAAAAACGCCCGCAGGCGTTTTTTATTATTCGTCGGACTTTTTGCCGCATTGACAATTTTTAGTCAGTTCCTCGGCTTTTTCTTTGATTTGTTCCTGGCTCGTTTTTACCGCTTCTCTCGCTTTCTGAGAGTTGGCTACCAGAAACGCGCCGCCGAGCGCGCCGATCATCAGTCCGATCATGAACATTTTGCCGTCCATTAAGTCCTCCTTGACGATAATTTTCATACCGTCGGAAAAAGTATGAGAAATTTGACGAAAAATATGCAATAAAGTCGAAAAATGTGGTAAAATAGCGTTATGAAATGTATTGCGTTCGATATAGGCGATAAAAGAATAGGAATAGCCGTTTCCGATCCGTTCGGAAGTATGGCGCTACCATGCGAAACTTATTTTCGTAAAAATTTTGAAAAAGACGTAAAATATCTTGCGGAATTCGCTAGGGATAGATGCGCCGAAATTATCGTTTGCGGATTACCCTTGAATTTTGACGGGTCGGAAAGCGAACAGACTGTCAAAACCCGTTCTTTCGTCGAAAAACTGAAAACCGTAACAGATATTCCGATCGTGTTCGAAGACGAACGCTTTACCACTATGGAAGCAAGGCGCGTTCTTCTGGAAGCGGACGTGAGCAGAGCGGGAAGAAAGTCGGTGATAGATAAAATCGCCGCGTCGTATATTCTTGAAACTTATCTTGCGAAAAGGAGAAATAAAAATGGATAAAAACAAAATTACCGCAATAGCCGAAGAAACCGAAGAAATCGTCGAACTTATTGCCGACGACGGAACTAAAAATCAATTCTATCATCTTGGAACTATGGATTACGAAGGAAAAAAATACGCGTTCTTTCAACCTGCCGAAGATATTGAAGGTTCCGACCCCGACGACGTTGTTATTTTTGAAATAGACGAAAAAAACTCGGTGCTTCTGCCTGTCGAAAACGAAGAACTTTTACAGAAAATTTTCGATAGATTTGTCGTTGAATACGAAGGCGAATACGCCGGTGAAGGCGACGAAGAGTATATTAACTGACAAGCGTTTTGCGGCGGCTTGTTTAATAATTACGCGAATTTTGCGGTTGCGCTTTCTGTGTAATACGTTTAAATTTTCCGAATAAAGCCTCGGTATTTTTAATTGCTTGAAGTTTTTTAAAAATATATGCAAAATCTATTTAAATCGTTTGCAAAATCCGTCCGAATGTTATATAATAGCAAAGCGACGGTGTGGAGAGATGTCAGAGCGGTCGAATGTGCTCGCTTGGAAAGCGGGTATGCCTTAACGGGCATCGCAGGTTCAAATCCTGTTCTCTCCGCCAAAATGCCGATTTTATGCAATTTTTTTGCGTAAAATCGGTATTTTTTTGGCTTTTTTGTTGTAATTGTGTTCAGCGATATAGCCGTTTTTTATTGAATCCCCATATAAAGCGGGGATTTTTGCGGGGAAAAAAACGCTCAATAATCAAGTTTTAATGCTTGTTTTTGCTGATAGTCTGTTGAAAAATGCGTATAAACTATAGCCGTTGTATTTCCCGGGAAAGTATGCCCCGTCCATAGCGACGTCAACTCGTTATCTATTCCGCACTCGCGGCAGCGAGTGGTGAAAGTGTGCCTGAGTTCGTGCAGGTGGTGTTCCGGCATAAGTTTTTTAAAAACGAAAGAAACGCGCTTGCTGTCCACCGTCAGGGGCGATTTCTCGTTCGCCGCCTTCAGAACGGGCAATAACTTCGAAAAAATAGGTAAAACGCGTTTTACCACGTTAGCCCGGTCTTTTTGTTTCGTCGTCGTAACGGAAATCGTGTTATTTTCGAAATCTATATCCGCACTTTTCAAAAGGTGCAGTTCAGATACTCTCATTCCCGAATACAATAACGCTTTGATTGCCGTTTCGAAATAACTGCCTTCTATTTTTTTGAGCAGTTCTGTTTCTTCCGTCAACGTCAGAGCAACTCCGTGCTTGCGGTAATGTTTAGGAATTTTTACCGACAGCATAGGATTCTGCTTTATCTTGCCAAGCCGAAGGGCAGTATCGAACAAGCCGTTCAGATAGCATTTTAGCGTTTCTGCCGTTCTGCCTTTACCGGCTTGCAAAAATTTAACGAAAAATTCCTGCAGTTCCTGCGCTTTGATTTTAGAAAGGTCGCAATCGCCGAAATACGGTGTAACGTGTAATTTAACAACTCTTAGTAAATTCTCATAAGCATTTTCGCAAAGCGCGGGTTTTCGGTAGTTTGCGTTGTAGTAATCGGCAAATTTTTTAAACTCGTACTTCGGCGCATACTGTCCTAAGCGCAATTGCTTGTTAATCTCCCGCAAAAAGTTTTTCGCCTTCGCCTGAACTACGGCAAGGCTTTTTGATGAAAACGATTTTTCAATTCCCAATTTTCGAAAGCGGATTTCGTATGAATTCCCATGCATACGAAGCGTTGTATCTTTTAAGTTAAACGTTGTGTTGTCCTCCTGTTTTTTAGTTATGGGGACAATTTCAAATTTTCCCTGTTCATTCTCCTTTTCGTTGATTTTGATTGAATTAGTTACGGTACTCTCGGAAGGCTTTCCGACTCTTACGCCGCAATAATCTGCGTCGTACTGCGATTGCAGATATCGCGCCGCGCCTACGACGCGATTTACTGCTTTTGCTATAGTTTCAAGGTCTGCTACAAGGTGCTTTATATCGTACATTTTTCGTTTGTACCTCCTGAAAGGATTGTAACAAAAATATACGAATAAATCTTAATGCAACGTTAAAAATTTGCCGCGTGGCAAATTTTTATTTAATATTACATAGCGCAGGCAAGGGCAAAGCCTATAACCTGCTGCCGTTTATCGTGATTTAAATTTTTAAAAACGGCAAGCAATTCTCGCTCGTCGTCGGAAAGGGCGGGCGAAGTAATTTTCGGCGCCGGAATAACGCCGAAATCGTCTTCGCGTCCTAAAAGGTAATCCGTCGTAACTCCGAAAAAGTCGGCAAGGGTACAAAGCATTTTAAAATCAGGCTCACGCTCTCCTTTTTCATATCTCGATAATGCTTGAGGCGTAATTTTCAAAATTTTTGCTAATTGATTTAAAGTTAAATTTTTTTCGTTTCTTAATTCTCGAAATTTCAGCATTTTAATACATCTCCATAAAAAATTTAAACAAAATGGTGAAAAAGTGTTGACATGTTGCCAAAGTGGTGATATTATTATATTAAATTCACCGCAACGGTGATTTTCCTGTTGAAAAAAATAAAGGAAATAGAGAAAATGAAAACAACTTCAGAGAGAAAAAAATACACCGCTCCGCTTGTAGATATCTACGATAACGCAACCGCAGCGGATTTTTTTATACGCGCTGCAGCGAAAAGAGCGTATATGCCGGGAAGAAAAATCAAAGCGCTTTTGATTGCCCCCGGGGAAAAAGGCAAATATATTTACGTTGACGCTACAGACGACGGATTTATCAGGTTTTTTAAAAGCGAATATTCCGAAAATTACTTTTTTTCGGACGTAATTTGCGTAATGTCTGACAGCGCAATGCAGGAAAAAAAACTATTTACCTGCAATTTATGTAATTATCGGCTATACGGCGACGTGCTGTTTATCGGAGCGGATCGTTACGGAAACCGTGTATCGCTCAATAAAAAGCAATGCGTATTTTTAGAAAAATTTTTATTCAAGCAGATCTGATTTAAGGTGCTTACACATCTCCCTTTGCTTCTGCAATGGCGGCAGCAGATAAAATAAAAGCCGCCACCACTCGATGGGTTATTTCATTTTCTCTTACCCATCGCGCCGTCGGACACGGGCGCTCAAAAGCGCCCCGACGGTTAAATTAAGGAGGGGAAAGCGGATTGCTTGCCGGGGGTAATTCAAGCCTGCGGCAAAATATATCCGTTTTGCCGATATCGTTTTTTTGGAGAATGATCATGAAAAAAATACTAAGTTTAATTCTTGTTGCGGTAATGATAGCGGGTGGCGTTATCGGCGCAGACTACGTAACGAAAGGGAAAGTTCTCGGCTGGTTTAAAGTAGAAACTCAAACGGAGTACGATCATGGCGATACGCTGGGTTTTATGGAATATACGGTTGTTAATAATAAAGCGAACACGCTCGAATTAAACGTAAACGAAAGCGGTTACGTATTCCGGAGCGGCTACGGCTTCGAGCCTGACGTTCTTGCGGCGCATGCGGTAACTTTCCGCTCCACTCTGAACGGCGCGCTTGAAAGTAACGTAAACACGTATTCGTTCACGCTTAAATGCGAAGATATTTCGGCGGTATATTTAACGGCAGGCTTTTCTGACGAACAGAAAACCGTTTTTAAATGGTACTCAACGAATGGAAATATATACGAAGGCGCAAGCGTTAAAACGGCAACGGTAACGCCTGATAAAGACGGCATAATTACAATTCAGGCGCTTGGCGGAAATTTATTCAGACTTTCCGTAAAACTCGACGGCTATTTTGCAAACAAATACGTCGCGCGGAGAAACGCGTTTATAGCGCTATCGTATCTCGGGGGCGATCGCGTAACGATTTCGCAGATGAAAGCAAGCAACGAAACGATAAATCCGGAACGCCCGGAAGGTTTTAAAATTACTTCGAGCGAGATTGAATTCAAAAAAAACAGCGCTACGGTTAATATCGCAAGCGGCAAAATCGTTACGAACGCCGAAGTAACGCGCGTATTCGTTTCGTCGCCGGTAGGTTTTAGAGAACTCGTAATCGATTGCGAAAAGATATATACCGACACGTCGTATTATTACGTTACCACTTTAAAAGCGACTAACGACGCCGCAATGGGTGTAAACGAGAATTCGGCGGTAACGGCAAGCGTATATCTCGTTGCAAGCGACGGTATAACGTATCCCGTTACTTCTCAGACTGTAGAACTCGAAGCGTTTAAAATCGTTTCTGCCGTGGTAAATTACGACGAAAAGCATTACGCCGTAAAAATATTAAACGGAGAAATAGTAACGAATTTACCCGTCACCAAAATTTTTATAAACGTTGATTCTCTGGGCGTAGAAAATTTACGTTACGATTATACAACAAAAAAGAGTTCGAGCGGCGAAACGCTTCACGTATACACGTTAAAGCCTATAATGAACGCCTGTGCAACGGTATTCGATAGCAGCGGTTCGGCATACTGCACGATATACGCAACTTATAACGGTATGAACTACCGCGCGGACGGACAGAACGTAAAACACACGAGCGCGTGGCTTGAAACTTTTTATTGATTAAACCCGCATGAGATAAGCGGTTTAAAATTTAACAAGGAGGAATTCCGAAAATGAAAAAATTTATCTCGGTTATTATCGGGGCGGTACTTATCGCCGGTATAGTGTTAGGCGCGATATTCGGCGTTAAGGCTTGCAAAGACAAGAAAGACAACGAATATACCGTTGTAACGAAAGATTATTGCGCGGTTGAATACTTCGAAGACATTCAGTATAAGACGCAGCCTGCGGCAATACGCGTATGGGCAGTCGGCGACAACCCCAAAAAAATAACCTATCAGATCGACACGCAAACGCCTGTAGAACTTAACAGCGTTACCGACGATTGCACGTCGAAGTGGAACAAGTACAAGAGCGCGTATAAAAAACTCAGATACGTTGACTCCGGCATATCCACGATCGATCTTTCGTCGCTCACTGCGGGCGACCACGTTATGAAGGTTATGGTTCATAACGGCGATAAGGTAGATACTATCTACCGTGTAATATTTACCCTGAAAGAATAAAAAGAGTAAATACAACGCAAAGCCTCGCGGTCAGCGATGATCGCGGGGAAAAATTAAAAAGGAAATTCAGGGAAATGAAAGCGTTAAAAAGAAAATCCCTTTTAATAATAATATTAACCGTAATGCTCGCCGTCTTTTCGATTGCGGGCTTAAATTCGTTATATCCGAAGGCGGCGCAGGCAAGCGTTGACGCGCCGGAATTCAGTATATACGGCGGAGTATCGCTCGGCGTTCCGAAGATTACGACGGATCCGTCGGGCAACAAGATTTACGGTACCGGCGCGTTCAGAGCGCGGACTATGGTAAACGTAACGTCTGACATTTATACTAAACTTAACAGCGTTAACGCAAACGGGAAATGCGATTACTATCTCGTTCTGACGCGCGTAAAAGACGCTGCCAAATACACGGCAAGCGGTGATATTGAAATAAACGAAAGCGAAGGCGAAAGCCGCACGTATTACTGCGTAGACAATTCTAAAAGCATGCTTTCGAGCGAAGAATTCAAAGTTATAACCTATAAAGGTGAAAATTATATATCGTTGCCTTTTAATTTTCCCGCAGATACAGAAGCGCAGTATACTTATTTCGCGCAATTCATGCGCTATGAAAAATCATATAAGACGGTAAAAGTACCTTTTAAAATAGGTCTTATTCCGATTTACATTGACGTTAAAAAGCCCGTATATACGAAAGTCTTTTTAAGCAAGACGTCTAACAAGATTGAAAGAAGCGTTCAGTACATAGCCGAAAAGGTTTTAGAAAACGAATCCGATAAATACAGCAATACCGAAGAATATCCTTACGTTCTCGATTACTTTAAAGAACTTGCGGGGGTAACGACTCAGACGGCGACGTTTCCCGTTCGCCTTGTATACAAAAAATGCACGGATTATAACACGATCCGGACCGAAACGCACGAAAGTATATTTAACGTTTCGAGTACTTACGTTTTTGCCGCGGATATAGTTTTTGAGAAAGTTAAATACATGCTCGGCATAACCGACATATCTTATTTCGACGCCGTTTTTAAAGATATAACTTATTACGAAAACGCCGACGGCGAAGATATAATGGCTACGACAGAGCAAAGAATAATGCGCGGCGCAAAAAGTTACGAATATACTTACGACAAAAACGCAAACGCAGGAACTTTAACGATAACGTATAACGATTTTGCGTGGGAAAATTTCGCAATTCAGATTAAAAACAACGATCCCGCCAACGCGCTCACGCTTTACGCGTTTCCTTCCGCTCGCACGGTGAACGAAGACGGATCGCAAACGTTACGTTTCAATTATTCGAATATTCAGAACTTGTTTTACAGTTCGGCGCAGTGGTCGTTTATATTAAATAAAACAAGTTTTAATTACAACGCAAGCACTCCTTCGGGGATAAATATAACGCCCGGGGATAATGAACTTACCGTTACGGTGAACGGCGACGCGGAAACCGTAAATCTGCTTTCAACACAAAAGATTTCGGCAACGGCAGAAATCATACAAGACTTCGACGCGCGCGTTACGCTTGATTATGCAGCGTTAAAGTTCGAAGACGGCACTATAAAAGAAAGTACGGTTCACGCAAGCGAAACGATGAAATATACCGAATATTTAACTCTGATCGACAGCGCCGGTAATTTTTCAAACTTTCGTAAAAAGTACGGCGCAACCGTTAACGCTGCTTTAAGCGTTCCGGAACTCGAAGGCGCAACGTTCTATCAATTTAACGGCGTCGACGGAAAAACAACCGGAACGGAAGATAATTACGAGTTTAATATAAGCGTGAAATATCGTTATAACACTCTCGTTCAGTTAGATTACGTAACTAAAGACGGCGCAACCGTTAACGCCGAAGGGGTCGCGTTTTTACCGCTTACTTCCAACAGTCTGACTTATCAGGTTAATACGTTCCCGGTGTTTTCGAAATTCGAAGGCTACCGTTTAGCGGAATTCACGAGCAAAAACGCAGAACTTGCGAGTATAGACTTTAACGCGCACGATCCTATGGCGGCAACGTTTACGATAAACTGCGCGACGTCGTCGACGGAAACGCCCATGCTCATACCGTTTAACGCGGTTTTTTCGAACAAATGGTTTGTAAACGTAACATGGTTCGAACGGTATAAAAATACGCCGTTTGCCACGATGAAAAACGAAACGTTCGAAGTAAAAGCGGCAGATTACGATTTTAACAACTTAACTCGTACCGACGTTGAAGAAATTACCGGTATAACCGACATGACGCTTTTATCTTCCGCGCCGGACAAGAAGCAAAAACTTGTTACGTTCGACAACAAGTCGACGTACACGATAGAAGTTACTTACGGCTTCGCTTCCGTTAAAGTCGTACCGTCGCAGGGCGGAGAAATAAGCGAGTTAAAAGTTCCTCTTACAAATTACGCGGCGTGGTGCGACAGTTTCGACTACATGCGCGACTGGTCGATTATGATGCTTAACACAAGCGAGCAAATGTATTTCAGATACTCAAACGAAATTGAGAGAGATGAAATTTACGGGTATTTTTCGGTCGCAACTTTTCAGGAAAAGATGAGCAATATAAGTTCGATATTCGCAAAAAACAGCGGTTGCGGAACAGTCGTATTAAATACTGCGCGCGAAGTGAAAGGCTCGGCGTTTTATAAAGTATGCAATAAACTTGCGGGCTTTAACAACGCAAGAGAAGCGATATTCGGATTTTTTATAAAACCGTTTGCATGCGTACCTATACTTGCGGGGCAGGTTGCCGACGCGATAAACGACGAAAACGGAATATACTATTCGCATTTTTTCTATATCGATCAATTCGGTACCGTATCGAGTATAAATCGTACCGGCGCGACAGATCCGGAAAGCAACGAATCTTCGAGCGATATATTTTTTGATACTACAGCCGCGAAAATAAAAAGTTTTTTTTCAAACGCGGCAGAGAACGTGTCGAAGTGGTTCAATAACAGCACAACGGGCAAGATTTTAAAATGGTTTTTAATAATCGCAGGTTGCGCGATTGTATCGCTTCTTATAATCAAAATCGCCAAGAAGTTATTCGGTTGAGAAAGGAAAGTAAACACAATGAGCATGAAAAAAATTGCAGGCATAAAGTTTACTGCTCCTGCCGTCAACGGTGCAACCGTTCGGTCTGAAAGCGAACTGCGCGGCGATAATTTCGTTCTCAGAAACTATAATCCGTTAAAACGGCAAGCGAGTTCGGCAATCAGAGCCGAAGCAATGAAGCGAAGGCAAGACGACGAAGCGCGGCGCAAAGCCGAACAAGCAGAAGCGAATCGCAGAAACAACGTATTGAACGGCGCGCTCGAAGGGGAGATTTTCTCCACAGGTCGCAAAATAAGACGCGCAAGCGATCTTTTTAAAAGAAATGCCGGGAATACTTTGCCTGCGCTACGGATCGCAAATTACTTCGATATACCGAAGGATCTTAACGAGAAGCAGAAACGGTATGCTAAGAATACGGTTACAATGGGCGATTTAACCCGTCCTACTTCGAAAAAAACGAAGTCCTATAATCCGTTGAATTTATCCCGATATATATTCATGAGCGAATTGAAAGTATGCATGCCCGGGTTTTTGTATAACACCGTTCCCATGATTATATCGCTCGTATTGATTATATTAAATTTCAACGCCGATAATTTTATTTACAATCTGACGTGCGCCGTTTTTGCGTTAATCGCTTTTCTTGAAAGCGCAACGATTATAAAAAGTAATAGCAATACAATTGTGAAAATTCTTGCCGCGCCTTTACCGATAGCGCTATTCGTCGCTACGGTTGCGCTGACGGAAAGATTTTATCCCGAAACGTTTGCAAAGATAGACATTAATTTCAGTATACGGCTTTTCGTTATTACATTTTCGATTTATCATTTCGGTAAATTTTACGCGTTATTCGCGATAATGTACAAGCAGGATTTACAGGCGGATTTCGGCAACGTTGTAAAGTGTAAATACGGTCCGCCCGGCGTCGGTAAAACTTCGCAGGGCGTACACGAGATTTTTATACTCGCGCTTCTGAAGTGGAGAGACCTGCAAATGGATTACTTTTTATGGCATAGCCGGGAAAAAGAAATTTTAGCGCGAAACGATCCTGACGAACTGCTTGACTACTACGAAATTAAACAAAGTTACTCGTTTTATATAATGCATACTTGCATACCGTGTTTGTGGTCGAATCTGATTATAACCGACAGCGCCGGGCGACGTTGCCATGAACTTGAGTTAGATCATTTACGCGGTCTTAAACGTTTACCTGCTTATTCGGTGGTAATGCTTGACGAAATAGGTACTGCGCTCGGTAATGAAGTTAGTAAGGACAAGAAGAATAACCTTGACATTGCGGATATGTTCCGGTTGGGGCGTCAGTTTTTGAAGTGGTCTGTTATCTGTTGCGAGCAAGATCCTTCGAATATGTTTATCGAGTGCCGCAGAGTTATGGGCGCGAACGAAGGTATAAAAGGGCAAACGTGGCATTGTAAACCCGTATTGCTTATTGCGCTGCGGAATATGCTTACGTTCTTTTTAACAGATATGTTCGATCGCAGTATTCCTTATATGCCGGCTTTTGCTAAGTTTTTATCACGCTTTGACAAATTGATTTCGTCAATAGGTTTTCGTATTCAACGTACGGAGATAATGGGTAACACTCAAACGGCAATGAAGGGCGACAGCGCGGACGTTAACGGCGCGGTTGTTGCCGGTCGAAGGTTCAGGGTCGTGCCGGCAAGAATAGTCGCGAATTATGACGACAGAGAGTTCAGACGGCAGTATCCTTCGCGATACGACAAGCAAATAAACGGACGTCTTGCCGGCGAAGGTGTGTTAAGTGAAAGGGTTACGGGCTACGGTCGGCAGTACGTTTCCGAAACGGCTACTTTAACAGAGAAGCGCGAAGCGCAGGAAAGTAAAATTAAAAATATCGCGTAAAGAATTTCGAGCGGAACGACTGCGAGACCTCGAAATTCGAGGTCGTTTCGTTCCGTCGGAATTTAGCGATATTTTTATTACGGCGTAATCGAAAAAATGGCGACGCGACGTAATATCGGGTTATAAATAAAAAAAATATCCGATAAGTTTTTGCAAAAAATTTACGTTGCGTAGCATAGGAAATTTTTTGCACAAGTTGAAATAAAGTACTGTGCTATGATGACGTCGACGTCCGGCACGGGAAAAATACGTTTTTTAAGTAAAAAAACGCTCTCATTGCGTTTTTGAAAATCAAAAATTAAAAAAGGAGCGAAAAAATGAATATAGACAAAAACATAAGCATATTCGACGGGCGATTTAAAGCCGTTCGCCCCGCGGTTTTACTACTCGACGTCTTATGCGATTTACTGTATATGGACGCGTCGCCTTATAAAATCGGAACTAACACGTTAGCGATAACAGAAAAAGCGCTTGTTGAGATTATGGAAGATAGCGACGAGCCGCTTGAAAAAACCGCTTTAAACAGCCGTATACGACGTCTGATATACTGGCGGGCGCGTCTCGAACTTAACGGCGCTATTAAATATCAGCGCAGCAACGTGGGGAAGTACGTTATAAATCCGCTTTACAAGTTTAACGGCGCAGAAAAAGACTTTGAACGCGCCATATTGATATGGAACACGTTTAAACCGCATTTGACGCCGAGAATTCATAACAAAATAGAGTTCTTTTAAAAGCGAAGGAAATAGAGAAAATGAGAAAAAATAAAGAAGATATCAGGAACAGCACAGAGTATAAAGAGGTTATGAGTTATAAAAATAACGTAACTTACAGTTTAAGCCCTTATATACGCGAAACGCTCGGATTGTCAACTGCAGAATGGATTATCCATGCGGTTATTTTAAATTTCAGCCTTTACGGCGAAATGGGCTGTTACGTGGGGAATATATCAAGGCTTCAGGCAATAACGGGATTTACTTCGGCAACCGTTAGCACAACGCTTAAAAGTTTATGCGAGCGCGGAATTATACGCGCGATTGACGGTAAATACGGTAAGCATAAAGATTACGTCGTTACGCGCCTGTTCTATCCGAAAAATAAAGATACGGCGGATAAAAACCCCCGCGCGAAGACTGCGCAGCACTTCGAATATGAGCGAAATTATACGCAACAGGATCTTGATGATTTCTGCAATAATTTGGACGATATTGATTTAAATAAAATTTAGCAGAGAATCGCGCACGTTTAAAGAGTGATTTCGGCGCGATTCCCCCGGCTTTTATATATAGAATAACTACATAATTAAAAATCAGGGCTTTTAAGCCCTTTTCGTCGTGTAAAAGGACGGATAGCCCCGTGGAGATAAAATTTATCTCTTCTATCCCTATCTAAAATTTCAGTATAAAAATAAAACGTCTCCCGCAATCGAAAGACTAAATTTTTTTAAATATTTTGAAAAAAAGAATGTAAAATGGTTGACTTATCATAGTAACTATGATATAATATGATTACAAAGGTTGAGAGAAACAAAAATCTTTGAAATCTAAAAAGGAGGTGCGAATATGGACAACATAACAAAAGCCTTGCAAGACTTGGCAAAAGCGGTTGAAAGTAACGACACGGTCGAACGAGTCAAAGTTACAATAACACTTAAAAAGCCAAAGACAAGCAAGGCACAAACCAAAGCCGAGTAAATCGGCGAGGCAGAGCGGGCGGGAAACCGCCCCTCGTAAGTCCTATTCTATCATATTTAGTCGGGTTTGTCAAATCGAAAAACGGAGGTGTAATATGACGATCGAAAAAAACGGTAAAACTTACAAGGTAGCGGAAAGCGCGAAATCGTGGACGGTATCCATATTAAGCGATTGCAACGTAACGGCGACGGCGAAAATATCTAAATCCGATTGCCCTACTTTCGACGACGTAAAAGCGTTTATCGCCGAAAACGACTTGTTTTAACGGGGGTACAAAATGGCACGGAGTGAGGCACAGAAAGCCGCCGACGCAAGATACGCAAAAAAGATAAACGGAAAATACAAGCCGTTTATTGTAAATCTCGATCCCGCCGAACTTGCCCGCATTAACGCCGTTATAGCGGCGGCGGGTATGAAAAAAGCCGAGTTTTTGCGTTGGGCGGTCGGCGAATTGGAAAACAAAAACAAATAAGCAAAAAAAGATGAAAGGGCTGCCGATAGGGCAGCCCTTTTACTTTAACTTTGGAACGACGAAAGCGGATTGTTTCGCCGTGTATGCGGGTTGAGTGTTATGCGCGTCAAATTCGACGCAAAGTATCGCCATTTTGTTCGCAACGACATTTAAATCGTTTATTAAATCGTCAATGTTGTAGTTGCCGTTGTCCGCGTCGGCTGTCTGAGCGACGAATCGCGCCGCGCCGATGCATCGATTAAGCGCGGCGGTTGTTATGTTTAAATTGTGTTTTAAAGTCGCTTGCGATATCATTGTTTGTTACCGTCCTTTGCGTTTATATATGCTAAATTTATTTGACCTAATAGGTTATTTGAGAATATTATATGACCTGTTGGGTTATTTGTCAAACATTTTTGACCTAATAGGTTAAAATATTTTCAAAGGTGGTACAAAATTATGATTACACTTGACCAAATTCGCAAGAGAATAACCGAAGCCATAAAGCAAAGCGGACTATCTCAAACTGAGATAGCCCGTCGCTTGAATGTAAAACCGACACAAATATGCAGTTACATAAAAGGGCGTAAAATGCCCGCTTTGGATACGTTTGCAAATCTTTGCGCCGTGCTTGACCTCGATGCAAACGATATACTTTGCGTAGAAGAATACGGCAAAGCGGACTAATTTTTTGAAAGTACACTTTCAAAAAAAGGGCGGTAGCCACGGGGTGATAAAATTTATCACCCGAATATATAAATTTTATCACCCTTCGCGGCTTTTTTCTTTTCTAAATTAAAATTTTCTTTTTAAAATAAAAATTAAATAATGCGCATATAGCGCGGGCGTATTGTATAAACTTTATTGCGTGTTAAGCGTATATGCGCGCTCTCGCGCGCGTAATCGGTGGCGCGAACGGTTTTTTATCAAAACGAAAACCAGACGTCGCGCCGTTTAGCATATAAACGCGCCTAAACGGCGCTCAATCTGATAAAAACGAAAGGGTAAATAAATGGGGAAAAACTCAAAATTATCGATAAAATGTGCAATTTTGGAACGATTTTTAGGTTCAAATCCTGTTCTCTCCGCCAGTAGTGAATAATGCGAACTCTGACGATAAGTTAGAGTTCGTATTTTTCTTTTCTAACGAATATTTCGGAATGATAATAAGATGATGAATACTGAAACCTATGCCGGGCGAATAATCGCTCGGCTTTTTCTATGCTCAAAAACAGGTGCTTGATTCTTCGCTGTTTAACGCGATAAATAATCTTGCCGAAAAGTACAATATGGCGATACTGTATTCTCGCCTGGCATAGCAGCCGATATATATATGAAATACCGATTTACGCTTGCGTTTGTGCAGCCGCAAGCGCCATCACCTGTGGCTAAGCAGGGTAGATCAGGTTGATTTATTCGTGGGGGTATGGCCATGTAACATATCCCGCCCTTGCGTTGATTTTTTTATCGTGGGGGAAATACTTTTTGCGTTTAATTCCGAATGTGTTTCGTTTTTATATTTAGAGGCGACTATAGAAGGCGGTATCACGTT
The DNA here is from genome assembly GCA_934248055.1 of uncultured Clostridia bacterium. Classification (GTDB taxonomy): domain Bacteria; phylum Bacillota; class Clostridia; order Christensenellales; family Borkfalkiaceae; genus HGM11412. The sequence goes on from CAKQKI010000013.1 coordinate 21,647, forward strand.
ATACTTTTTGTACACCGTGGAAAAGTAGTAGGGCGAAGTAAAACCGCACATTTCGGAAATTTGCGTTATCGAAAAAACGCCTTTTTCTAATAATGCGTTTGCTTCGGCAAGACGTTTGTTAGTAATATACTTATTTAAATCTATCCCCGTTGTCGCCTTAAAAATAGTGGAAAGGTATTTAGGCGCAATTCCGATCTCGGTTGCGATTTTGGTAACGGATAAAAACGGGTCGGCATAATTATCCTGAACGTATTGCGAGGCGTTTTTAACGTGCGAATTTGTTTTAGAAGCGGGTTTGGTATTTTTTCTCGTTTGGCGCGCAATTCTGTACATAATTTCATAAAAGGCAGAAAGCGCGATAAAATCGGAGTGTTCTATGTCGTTTTTACACTTGTAAGGCGTTGTGGTAAAAATTTTACGCAACTTTTCGTCCGGCGCAAGTTTTAAAATAATGTCTTTTTGCCCGGAACAGACTTCGCTTAAAATATTTTTAACCGCAAGTCCGTCAACCACAAACCAGGCAAGGGCGTACGGCTCGTTTTTATCCTGCACTATCGTCGAATCAGCATCAGGAAAGGAAATGTAAACCATATCTTGATCAAGGTTATGCGTAACGCCGTTTATCGTAGCGTAGCCGCGCCCTTCAATAATGTACCTGACGGTATAATAACCGAATTTTGCATTGCTCGAAGTTGCGCTTGACGGCGCGTTGTGTTCGTACGAGCAACTTATCACGTTAACGTCTTGCAAGCCGGATTGTTTTACCGGACATCTTATCCCTTTGTTTTTATTTAAATAAATCGCTTTGTTTTTTGTCATATTGCTCCTTACAAAAATGTTAAACGCCATTTATAATAAAAGTATACTACAAAATATAAAAAAGTCAACAAAAAGAATAAATTTTGTAATTTTTATATCCAAATCATAAAAAAACGGCAAAATTAAAATAAAATGATTTTTAACGCAATCTTACCAAATTATATTTTTTAGTAACGAATACGTATTGTAACTTTTTGTCATCGATTGTAAAATTAAATAAAGCATAGGGAAAAGTTTGCCCTTTTTGCAAAAAATATTTTTAAGGAGTGTGTAAAATGACAAAAAATCACGTTAAAAGCATAAACCGTATTTTGGTTTGTTTGCTTATTACGTTGGCGACTGCGTTAGGCGGTTTGTTTAGTTTAACCTTATCCGAAGGTAAGGCAAAAGCAGACGCCGGACAAGTTGCGGTAAGTGATTTGTTTACCGTTAGCGGCGACAGTAAAATGAAAACCGTTTCGGTACAGCAAAGCGCGCACGGCGGTACGTATACGGGGCTACGCGTAGATTCCGACGACTATACTGCCGCAGATGGTTTAACCGCTACAATGGACGCAAGCGCGGCTTTTAAGTATAGCAAAACCGTTATTAACGGCGCGTTTAAAGTCCCCGCAAAAGGTGACACTACGAGTGAAACAAGGGTGAAGTTTATTTTAGACTTACCGCAAATGGGCTCGGCAGGGGTAAAATCTCATCAGTTGTTTTCCGACGTATATAATACAAATACGCAGTGCCTTGCCGTTTTGGGCGTTATAAGGCTGTCTGACGCGGTTGACGAAAGCAAATTTATAGACGTTTACTTTTATACCCATTCTCCTAAAACGCCTGCTGTGGGCGACGCGTTTAAGGTTTACGCCGTAGCGGTTTACTGGAACACGTTTCAAAAAGCAAATGCCAGAAACGGTAGTCAATTTGTTACAACGTTTTTAAATACGGCAAATAGATTTTTCGCTCCGCATTATGGTGGTATTTCTCCGAATTACGTAATGGATACGGGTGCGGCGTGGAGCGCGGCAACGAATAAACCCACCTTTTCGGTTAAACGAGACGAAAACGGTCACATCGGATTATATATGACCGATACGGCAGGTGTCGATAAAAAAATCGTTCCGCTTAACGGTACGTATGACCCGAGTGATGCTAATTTAGGTTGGGGGAACAACACAACGGATAAAGCGGGTATGCCGGACGGAGACCAACTTTTCAGTTCCGGCAATTTTAAGATTAGTTTTTACGAATCTTCTTCAAGCGCTAATAACGCCACTTATTATAATACCGGTTCTTACGTAGACGAAAGTATCCCCACGAGGCTACTTGTTGCCGACGGCGGCGGGATGATGCGTTATTCCCCGCTAATGATAGGCGCGGTAGGTACAACCGTAAACGGCACGTTTGAAAATACCGTTTTCGGCACGGCAGGTATGGAAAACGTAAATACGCCCGCTTGGTATACCAACTTGCAGGATATTTTGAATAAAAAGAACACTATAAACTACGAACTTGGCGGAATTGCCCAAAAAGGCGACAATCCCGATGAAATTGCGACTTCCGACGGTGCGGTGGATTTAAAAGACCCCGTTGACGTTGCAACCGGTTACGTGTTTAAGGGGTGGTATGCGGACGCTTCATATACCACGCCGGTAACGAGTATTACTGCCGACGCAAGCGTAGATGCGCAAACGATATACGCAAAGTTTGTTAAAACTTTAAAGATTGACGATTTAGCGTATAATGAATTTTATTCGTTAAGCGAAACGTTTACCATACTCGGCGCGGAATACACCGATTTAACCGACGGAGTGAAGCGCCAAGTTGAAAAAATCGAATTGTTAAACGCAGGCGGAGCGGTACTTAAAACGATTACGGCTGAAACTACCGATTTTACTTACGATTTTACGGCGGAAGGCAATTACGTTATAAGGTATACCGCTATAGACGGCGGCTATGATGATGGCAACATTAAGGAATATAAGATATTTATCGCAAACAAAATATTCGATAAATCTAAACTGTTTAACTTAAGTGCGGGTAGCGTAAATTACGGATATACCAACACTCAAAGATTTGCCACCGTTTACACCGATGGGAAACCTACGGGCTATTCTACTGACCCTGTAGTAGGCGCTTTAATCGACGGAGAAGGGGCGTATAATCTTAAAATAAACGGATATTTCAGCACGGAGCAAGAGACCGCGATTAATTTCGGTAACATTAACGGCGACCGCGGTGCTTGGAATACAAACCGTTTGAGTTTAAAAATAAAAATTTCGGCTAAAGACGGAAGCGGTTGTTTTTACGTCTTTTTAACGGAATACGGTAACGGCCAGCGCGACTGTATGTGCGTAATGTATCAGCCGGAAGGCGGCGCAAAAAAATACGTAACTATCGGCTATAATAATGATACTAAAACTTACGAATTGAAAGAATGCACCAGTCTGCAAGGCACTTTATCACACCGTGATTATAACAGTCTCGGAGAAAGAGACTATGGCGGCGGTACAAAAGCCGGGTTTAATTATATGCAAACCGTTACCCTTAAAAAAGAAGGCGGAGTTTTCGGCGTATACGGAACGGGTGCAAAAACAGGATATGCCGGTTTTGGCGGTTGGGTAGAAAAATGCTGGGCAAAGTTTGACGGCACCCTTTTACCGAATATTTCCGACGTGCTTGGTACCGATGGCTATACGATTGAAATTTCGAGCGCGGATGGCACGGATACCGACGCCGAATACGTTGCGGTTTACAGAGATTTATTTATCGAAAGCATAACCGCCGGCGGCGCCGCGGTAGACTTTAACAGCAAATATACGTCTGAAGACGCGCCCGCCTGGTATACCGCGTATTTCAGCGGTAAAATGCAAATCGGTTACGAACTCGGCGAGTTTGCGCTTGCCAACGCGGCGGATAACGTTACCGAAATCTCTTCTACCGATACGGCGGTTTATACGTTAAGTGCGCCCACCGTAAAAACGGGGTACGTTTTTGCAGGGTGGTATAACACGGCGGACTTTACCGGCGAGCCTATTACGACGGTAACTTACGCTGAAAGCGATTTAACGCTTTATGCAAAAGTCGTTTTGGCGGAATACGCTATCAATTATTTCGTAGACGGTGAAATTTATACTAACGACTTTAACAAATACAATATTAGCACCGAAGCGAATTTACCGATACCCGTAAAGGCAGGATATATATTCCTGGGGTGGAGAAGTGAAAGCGAGAATAATTTATTTAAGATTTCCGCAGGCAGGACGGGCGAATTAACGCTTGCAGCCGAATTCGTTAAAAACAACTTCGTTAATATTGCGCTTACAACTTCTAACGGAAGGTACGCCTTCCCCGCGATAGACGAATTGCCCGTCGGCGCGGCGTTGACCTATTCGCTTAAAAAAGGCGAAACGGGCATAGACGTAGCGGGGCTTACGGAGTACGTATTTACCGAAGCGGGTGAATATACGCTTACCGCAACGCTTGTAATAGACGGCGTTACTCAAACTTTCGATTCGGTAATAACCGTTACCGAACCGGTCGGCGGTAAAATATCCGGCGTAAACCTTACGCTTACCGAAGACGTTACGCTAAACGTTTACGTTACTCTCGACGCGGGTTATACCGATGCGCAGGTTAACTTTATTTACGAAGGCGTTACTTATACCGTTAAATCGCACGAAACGGTTTCGAGCGGATTAAAATTCTCTTTCGGCGGAGTAGTTATACCTTATATGGATAAACTAATCGATATAGAGATTACCGCGGTTAACGCCGCAGGCGAAAGAGTAGTGGTGGCAGGTAAAACGGGTTACAGCGTTAAAACCTATCTCGTTGCCATCCTTGGTAAGACCGCGGCAGAGTTAGGGCTTTCCGACGCGCAAACTTCTGCGATTAAAACGCTCGCGGTTGACCTGTTAAAACTCGGTGCAGCCGCTCAAAAGGCAAACGGTTTAGCCGAGAATATGACCGATGGTTTAACCGACGCTCAACTCGCGCTCGGCACGGAATTCGTTTCGTCGCCCGACGCGGCCGCTACTATACCCGCGGCAACGGGAACCGTAAAATTTATTTCGGCAAAACTTTGGTTTAACGAAAAAGTCGCGTTTGGGTTTGCGTTTACCTGCGCGGACGGAGAAGCCGCCAACCTTACCGCAAAAATTAAGGTTAAAAACGGCGATACGATTGTAAAAGAAGTTGCCGTCAGCGAATTTAAGGCTATCACCGTTAAAGACGGAAGCGCGTATCTCATCAATTTTGACGGCGTAATGGCTACGCAGTTCGGGTACTCGGTTGAGGTAACGCTATATAACGGAGACGACGCCGTTACAGGCACTCTCGTATACAGCGTAAACGCTTACGTTAAGAGAACGGTTGACAAAGGGACTATCGATCCCGAATCCGCCGAGCTTGCCAAGGCGATTTACAACTACGGCGTTTCGGCAGTTGCATACAAAAATGCGTAATGGGGGTTTAATAAAATGACAAAAAAATACGTTAAGCCGCAAATCGACGTCAACGCGTTTGACGTTAACGACGTCGTAACCACCAGCCCTGCAAATACAAATAAGTACGAGTTCGGCACCGGTTGGGACTTTTTTGAAGAGTAATCTTTAAAAACTTTTGCCTTAAAGGCAATAAATACCGCAGTTCGCCGCAAAAACTTTGCGGCGAACTGCAAAAGATTTTTTTAAAGCGAGTTTAATCGCAATACTTTTGCCGATATTGTTTTGTCGGCGGATAAACGGGAACGATATGCTAAATAAAAAACTCTTAACAATTATAGTTTCGATAATTCTTACGGTGGCTGCCGCAGTTGCGGTTACGCTCGTCATCGTTTTTAATAAACCGCCGGAGAAAAAGCCGACTCCTCCTGCGCCCATAGTAAAACCCGAACCGGGTTTAGACACGCCTATAATCGGCATTGACTGAGAATTAAGTGGAAATATATGACTAAAAAAACTTTACTGAACAAATTTACGATAGTTATTCTTTTGTTTTCGGTTTCGGTCGCTTGCTCTATAGGCTTTTTTGCAGTTAAAGCGAGTGCGGAAAATAAGGTAAACGTTTCTTCGCTCGTGTACGCGCACGTTGCAGACGTAGAGACCGGTGCAGGAACGGGTAATGCGGTAACTCCGCTCAATAAAGGCGTTAAACTTTCAAGTAAAACCGACGCGGCTAATAGCGAGTGGTCGGTCGGGATTAACGGCGTTTTTTCGGTTGAAGAAGAAAACTCTATAGAATTTAATATTCTCGGAACGTCGCAAGAAAATTTTCCTGCGGGGGAATTTAACGACGTGTTTTCTTTCCGTATTTCCGACTATGAAAACCCCGAAAAGTTTTTCGACGTAGAAATTGCAACTTTAAGCACTTATCTTTACGGGATAGGCGTCAGGTATAACGGCGTTTTACACGCGCGCACGATCGCAGGCGGTATTTTAAATAATACTTACGATATGTTCCCCGGGGGTACGTATCCGTATTCAACCGGCTCAATGCTTTGCGCCTACAACGGAGAAGCGACAGCCGGTTACAACGGTAAATATTCTAAAATCGCTCTTGTTAAAAACGCGCAAGGGCTTTTAGAGATACGTGCAAACTATTTCAGGTCGGGGGCGTGGCAAGCGCTTCGTAACGTGGCGACTTTTGACGGCACCGAGAGTAGCGGCGACCTGACAAAAGACTTTTGCTTGCCGCTTATTTCAGAGATTTTGCCGTCAGGTAAATTTACGGTCGATATTTCTTCAGGCATAGGCGGACAAGGCGTACATCTCGTTAAAGAACTTCTTTTACACGCCGTAAACGGCACGGTTTTAAGTGAGAGCGACGTTGCGAGACCTGAATGGAATTCTTCGGCAGAGGCTCGCGTCGAATACGTTTTTTCAAACAACTTTAACGTTTCGTCGCTTAAATATAACCCTAATAAAAGAACTTTCGGCGAGGAAGGGCTTACTCTGGCCGCGCCCGTTCTCGGCAACGGCGACGTTTTTTCACGCTGGCTGTTAAACGGCGAACCCGTTACTTCGCTTTCGTTTATTGCGAATAAAACTTATACTCTCACCGCAGAGATAACCGTTGCGGGTAAAAAGCCGATAGAAAACGATTTTAAGGTCTATTCGGGCGCGGTTGCTGCAGGAAAGGGGACTAACAGAGAGCAAACGGCTGCGGCGCGCGGCGTTCTTTTGTCGAGCGCAACGGGCGGTAACGAATATCGTGCGGAACTGAAAAGGATTTTCGGGACGGACGAAGAAAACGAAATTAAATTTTTGCTTACTAATCCTATAGGTAACCGTTCCGGCAACACCGAACTTTTCAATATCAGAATCAAAGACGCGCTCGACGCGACTAAATTTTTCGACGTAAGGGTCGTTTCGGTTGGCGGCTCGTATTTAGGCTGTTACGTAACGTATTATACGGGCGGTAGAGAAAAAGCCTTTTCGACCAAAATGATTAAAAGGCAGAACGCTTATTCGGGCTACTTAAACGGGTATTCGTACATCGTTAAAGATAATACCGAAGATTCGGCATATTGCTGGGGCGTCGATATGGTTGACTCCGCCGCATATAACGGTAATTACTGTACGATTTCGTTCAAGGAAAGCGGCAATTATTTTGAAATTTACGCTAATTTTATAGCGCAGGGATCGTGGAACACGCGTTTAATCGCGCGGTTTGACGGTAAAACGGATTTTGTCGATAACGTTTCTTTCGGGTTGCCTTATATTCGCGAGGTTATACCTTCCGGCAAATACGTTATGGAGTTTTCGTCGGGTATCGATTTAAACGGCACGGCTAATCTCCGTAAAACCGCAAACGTGCTTATAAATTCTATCGGCAAGTACAGTTTCGGCTCTCTTACCGAAGCGTACGAACCGGACTGGTATGCGGATTATAACGCTTTTTACGCAACGGGTAAAAACTACGTTCGCGTTAAAAACGATAAACTCGTAAACAAGTACTACGATACGGAAACGTTTTTTTACGTTCCCGAAGCGGAATACGTTAAAGCGGACGGCTCCGTCGCGCCCGTTTCCGATATTTTAATAAAAGCGGAGAACGGCGAGTGGATAAACGTTACGTCTTACGCCGGTAGTTATATCGAGCCGTTCGGCACGCCCGGGAAATATATAATCCGTTTCGTCGGAAACGCCCTTGCGGCAGACGGTTTTTTTGAGACTGACTTTACCGTGTTTAACCGTAAAAAGGTTTCTAAAACGATAACCGTAAGCGAAAAAGTGCTTGCAACTCAAGCGTCCGAGCGCGGTATTTACGTGCCTAACGCTGAGTACGTGTATACGGACTATACGGATTTTTCGCCTATGCGGGTCGAAAAAGTGCTTATTAAGCGCGTTTCGGCTAAAGTATGGACGGATATAAGCGAATACGCAGGCAAGGTATATTACGGCATTTCGCAAGGCGAATACGTTTTAAGGTACGTTGCGGCGGAAGGCGGCGTTACGGATGATAACCATAAAGATTTATTCTTTAAGGCGATTGATAACTATATCGATAACGCGAACCTGTTTTCGACGGAGGGCGTAGTCGATTATTCGTACGAATACGCGGGAGAAACAACGTCGGGAATTCTTTTAGATAACGCGTTAAACGGTAAAGCGCGTTACGGCAAGTCAACTATAAACGCAGTTTTTACCGACAAATTTTCTATTACCGTTTCACTTGCAAACGCCGTTGCGGCTAACGAATCCTATTTTATCAAGGCAGAAAGCGTTACCGACGAAAACGAGTACTTTTACGTAGCGATTTACGGCGGTAAAGCATTTGTTATCGATAAATACGCCAAAGCGTCGCTTAACAGCGGGTCTACGTTAATTCAAGCGTTTACCTACAATAAAGGTACGAGAAAGCCTGGTTTTGCATTTAGTCCGAACGAGTGCGGGTATAGACTTTTAGATTTTTCAAAACCGAACCTTGCTTCCGGCACAATATCTTTCGGCTATGAAAACGGTTCGTTTACCGTTAAAGCAGAAGGCGTTTCGGGTAGTAGAGTTCTTGCAAGATTCGACGGAAAAACAAGCGACTTACAGCCGCTTAACTTTGATTGCGGTTATAAAGTTTCGCTGGAAAATGCTTGCGATTGCAACGTTTCGCTTATAATCGAAGACGTTTGCGGCAGAAATCTTTCAAATAAATATTTTGACAGAAACCTTAACCCCGAAACGTTGTGGGAAAAAAATTATAAAACCGGTTACGCCATAAAGATAGACGATTTCGGTGCGGTTAAATACGATTCGTACGTAACGGTACCCGCAGCCTTTTACGGGAAAATAAGCGGCGCGTCTGTATCGGAAAACGGCATTACCGACGTAAAACTTAAAGCGGGCGAAACGCTTAAAAACGTTAAGCCCGGCGATAAGTTAAAACTTACCGACGGCGATTATTCGTTTATTTATACCGCTCCGATAGAAGAAGGGGTTTTCGGCAAAGTTCGTATTTACGATTTTACAGTTAAGACCGGCGGGGTAAACTCGTCCGAAATTTTTACAAACGTAATCGGAAACGTATATAAAAACTATTCCGTAGGCGGTAAATACGGGCATTACGGCGTAATGATTAAACCTGATAATAATAACGCGTTGTCAGGTAAATTTAACGGCGTGTTCAACGGAGACGTGAGTTTTGCTTTCTCTTTTCCCCTTACCGAAACGTTTTCAAATCAAGAGTTCTCTTTCAAAGTAGCAGGGGTTGCTAATCCGAACGATTACTTTATCATATCGCTGAAAGAAGGTGCAAACGGCACTACGGCGATAGGCGTTATCGATAAACACGGTAAATATCGCGGGTTGCACAACGAAGGCGGGGGAATAGTCGACGGCTCCAAATACGGTCTTATCGATACTCATTTCAATTCGCAAAACGGAATACCTTCTTTCGGCGGTAAAAACTGGGATGCCGTAACGGTTGCGCTCGTATGGGATGGCGACGTTCTCAACGTTATCGTTAAAGGAAGCGACACGCGAGTTTTCGGAACGTTCCGTATAGCGCGATTTGACGGCACTTCGTCTTGCTCGTCCTGGATACGTGAAAACGACGGCAACCCGACGTACGGTCTTGATAAATTGTCGTTTAAGGACGCATATACGGTTAGTTTTTCAGGAAGAGAAACGAGTGTACTTTTTGAAAACATAGGTAAACCATCATACGAAAAACTCGACGACGAGAAAAATTCCGGCGGAGTTATAACGTCTTATCGGAAAGGTATGGTTTCTCTCTCCGTTACGGATACGTTTGAACTCGGCGGCAACGGCGTGTCGAAAGAAAATTTGGCTTTATACGGGTACAGTTTTATAGAAAGCGGGGCTATAACCTCTTCCGTCGTCAGGACGGAAACCACCCGCGGAGCGGTTTCGTTTGAGGAACTCGGTCTCGGCGCATACTTCAGATACGGTATTAAGCCCGTGCCCGGTTTTAATCTCATTAACGACAAAATGGTTTATCCCGACGATGTAATCGATTTTACGGTAGGCGGCGAATACGATTATGAGTTTGCGGAATTCGGTTATTCGGTTACGGTAAAACTTATCGTTACGAGAGGCGGTGCAAATATTTCATTTAAAAACGGTAAAAGTCATTTAATTTATGCGTTAAACGCAGTTGACAAAATTTATATATCACCATACGACGTAACGGTCAGCGACCCGATAGACGGCGTAATCGAAAACGTAACCGTTTCGTTAAAAACACCGGGTTCAACCGACTTCGTTATTACCGAAGGGGAGTTTACTTTTGCGTCGGTCGGCGACTACGTAGTAAGGTATTCCGTAACTAATTCCGGGGGGATTACTTCGTATTTAGACAGAACGATAACGGTTAAAAGCGGATGCGCTCCGGTTATAACGGTACACGGTGAAATAAAAAACGAATATTTCACTTCGGAAACGTTAACGATTCCCGAAGCAACGGCTGTGTCGGGCGGTAAGCCGACGAGCGTAAACGTAATTGTTACGAAAGACGGAAAAATACTTGACTTAACGGGCAATAATATCTTGCTTGAAAAAGGCTCGTATGAAATTAACTATTACGCAGTAGATTCCGAAAGCGGGTTGGAATCGGTAAAAAGGTATGCTTTTACCGTTAAGACTAATAACAATACACCCGTAATAGGCGAAGCGGTGTTTCCCGAAAGCGTTAAAAAAGGCGATAAGGTAACTATTCCTATGCCGGATGTTTCGGCTGACGGTGTAAGCGAGCCGGAAGTGAAAGTATATTTCGGGAAAAACGAAATCGACGTAACCGACGGATGTTTTATTCCTAACGAGGCGGGTGCGTACAGAGTAGTTTATACGGTAAAAGACCCAAGCGGCAACAAAGCGGAAAAAACTATTATATTGATAGTTTACGATAAATAAAAACTAAAGGCGGAACAACAATGAAAAAGACAAAACAAAGATTATTAAGTGTTCTTATGGCAAGCATTTGTCTTACATCGGCGTTTTCTCTCGCGGCGTGCAGGGGAAACGATCAAAAAGTAGACGAATCAAAAACACAATTGAGCGTATATGTTTACGGCGGAGGACTCGGCGGTGCCTGGGCGGAAGACGTAAAAGTCGAATTTGAAAAGTTTTACGAGAATTATCAAGGTGAAGACGGAAAGGTCGGCGTACAGGTTTTTCTCGATTACGAAGAAAAACTTGAACAGAGCGATATAATTACCGGAATTTCGAGCGATACTATGACTTACGACGTTTTCTACAGCGAAAATCCGGACTGGAAAAATTATACGGCAGCCAACGTTTCTGAAGATATTACCGCAGTAGTAAACGAAAAGGTTTACGATGAAGACGGCGAACTTGCCGCTAAAACGGGTAAAGCCGCTACGAAGAGTATGCTTGACAGAATGGACGACTATTTTGTTAAAACGTATAAATCGGGAGATGGTAAATATTACGGATTTCCCTTTAACGACTCTATTTTCGGATTTATTTACGATGCGGATATGTTTGCCGACTACGGTTATGAAGAACCGAAAACGATGCAGGAGTTTTACAGTTTAATCGACCGTATCCGTCAGGACGGACACACTCCTTTTACCTGGACGGGTGCAGATACGTTTTATTATGCAAACCTTGTTCCTCCCGTTATTGCGCAGTACGGCGGTAAAGACCTTGTAAGCGCACACAAGGCGTATAACGGCAAATCCGTGCTTAGAAGTACGGGTGAAACCGTTGATATAACTGCTAAAAACGCTTACCTTTTAATGGATAGCGAAGCAGTTTATAAATCTTTGGATTATATTCAACACATAGTAGGCAACTCTCTTAATTATTCGCCTAATGCGTTCCTCGGCAGCCAAAAAATGACTACGGCACAAGGCGAGTTTTTAATAAGTATGACGCAGGGAAAACGAATCGCTATGCTTTTAGACGGAGCCTGGTGGGAAAACGAGGCGCGTCCGCATTTCGACGATATGGCGGCGGAAAGCGAAGAATACGGTTACGGTAAGCGTAATTTTAAGTTTTTGCCGACTCCGTTAATGGAAGGACAAGCCGAAGAAGGTAAAAGATATGTTTATTCTATGAACTGCGGCGCGGCTGCGATAATTTCGGCAAAGTCGGGTGTTAAGGACCTTGCAGGTAAATGGATACAATTCCAGAACTCGCGTTCTTCCCTTGCAACTTTTACGTGTCATACCGGCACCGTTCTTCCGTACGAATATAAACTTACGGATAAAGAATACGATTCTCTGACAACCTTCGGCCAAAGCATCGTGGATATTTATAACGACGAAAACGTGGAGATTTTGAGAGCCACGAGTTTATCGGAATATAGAGATTTATCTACGTTTAATATTAACGGTATATGCGGTGATTTTCAACCCAACGCGAATAACATCAGACTTACGCCGCTAAATGCGTTCAGAGACATTAATATGACTGTCGACAATTATTACAACGCTTTACTCAACACTTATACTCAAAAAAAGTGGGAAACGGAATACAGAAAAATTTGCGATAGGTTTAATAAAGAATTTTAAGGTGAATAATGAGAAAAAAATACCAAAACGAAGACAGAATTACGTTCTTTGAAAAAATAAAGCGTAATATCAGCGATTTCTTTTACGACGTTAAAATAAAAATACATCAAAAAAGAACCGCCGGAAAAAAAGCTGTCGTTAAACCTCAAAACAGCAAGAATAAAGGGGAGATTATTTTTTGCATATCTCTCCTTGTATTCCCGTTTATACAATGGGCTTTCTTCTTTTTCGCTTTAAACGGTGCAAATATTTTGATGGCGTTTAAGCAATATAATATAACAACAAAAACTTTTGAGTTTTTACCTTTTAACGATTGTTTTAAAAATTTCGGAAACGTTTTAAGCGATATTTTCAGCGGCTCGGACGGCATAGGCGGTATGCTGTTAAACGCTTTAATAATATCGGTGATTTTTACCTTTTTGGTTCAGCCGTTAAACTGGTTTACTTCATATATTATAGCAAAAAAACTACCCGGTACAACGATTATGCATATTATCTTTTTTATGCCGAGCGCAATATCGAGTCTTGTTTTGATCCTTATTTTCAGAATTTTACTTGAAAGGGCTTTGCCTGCCTGGGGTAACACAATCGGCTTAAAAATTCCTAATTTGCTTGAAAAAAGCGAAACTAACCCATACATATTACCCACCTGTATAGTATATATGGTGTTTTCCGCACTTGGCGGTTCTAAAATTCTTATGATATCGCAAATGGCGCGTATACCGAAAGATATGTTTGAGTACGGCAGGTTAGAAGGCATAACCATGTGGCAGGAATTTAAGTGGATTATGATTCCTAACATATGGGGGTTAATCGTTGTAAGCAATATGGGCTTTTTACACGGTTGGATCGGCGTATCCACTCCCGCGTTTGCGCTATACGGAGAATATGCTCCAAAAAGCATACAAACGTTACAATATTTTATGTATACCAAAATAATAGGCGCACGGTCATCCAAAGCGTATTACGGTTATACTGTTGCTTACGACTTAATGTACGGGTTAATAGCCGTTCCTTCTTGCCTGTTCGGCAGATGGTTTTTAAACAAACTCGACCCGGGATCGGAATACTAATATGGAAAAACAAAATAAAATAAAACACAAATTTGAATTCTCTCGCTATATATTTCCCGTGTTTACCTATTTTGTATGCATAGTTTGGTGTATTATAATGCTGACGATAGTTATCTTCGCCATACTCACCGCATTCAGGAGAAACATTGACTTTATAGCAAACCCCGGCGGCTTTCCTAAACCAAGCGCGCTTACGTTGGATAACTTTAAAATAGTATTTCAAAAAACCTATCTTTACGTAGGTAGAGGAATAAGCAGGCGCAAGGTTTTTATGCCTGAAATTATTTATAATACGCTTTTTTATTCCTTCACTAATCCTTTCTTTGCAATGGTAACGTGTGCCTGCGTAAGTTATGTTGCCTGTAGGTATAGAAAGTATAAGTTTGTTAAATTCGTTTATCCTTTTACCGTTATACTTACATACCTTCCTTTCGGAGCGTCGCTTGCAACGACAATAGTTTTTTTAAGAAAGATAGGTATATATGACAATATGTATTTATATCCGCTGTATACTTGCGGCGCGTTTGGTATGGATATGCTCGTTTATTACGCAACCTGGCAAAGTTTTTCAAGCGAATACGGCAGCGCGGCTGCAATCGACGGAGCCTCTCCTATGCGGATATTTTTAAGCGTGTATTTTCCGCTCGGAAAGGGGACTTTTCTCACTCTGTTTATAATGAAATTTATAGTACACTTTCAGTCGTGGGAAGTTAACCTTTCGCTTTTACCGAGTTATCCGCTTATAGGGTATCTGGGATATCAGTTCCAGTATTTGCAAATACAGGAATTTTCACGTACGACGGTGCAGGTTGCGGGGTTGCTGTTGGTTTCTTTACCTGTATTTATAATTTTTATGTCAGGTAGAAAAACGTTTATGAGTTCACTCTCTTTCGGGGGATTAAAAGGCTGACAACGAGGTAAATCATGACGAAAACAAAACAAGTTTTAATCGCATCGCTTTTATGCGTTATAACGGGGGTTTTTTCCGTTTTTTTCGCGATAAAAACGTTTAACGTCGGTGCGGACGAAAGCGTATATGCTAATTCCGCTATTTTGAAAAACGAAAGCGATTCCGATATACTCGGGGTGAAAGAAACGCCTTCTTTCTTTAACGTTAGCGATAGCGGAGTTGCGGTAAACCACCACTCTGACGGAGCAAAGGTAAAAACCGCGCACCCCATTGACATACGTTCGTTCACAATGAACGAAGATTTAGTTACGTTTTACTTTACCCCTGCGGTTAAAGGTATAAGCGACTATCGCGGATATTTGATACGTGTAACCGATTATTACGATGAAAACAACTATTTTGAAGTAAAATATATGGACGACCCGCGTAGCGAGGCTTACGGGTACTATATCTCCGTCGCTACGCAAAACACTACCGGTTATGTTTCCGTTAGATCGTTTTTTCAATACGGAGTTTTTGGCGGCGTAGACCAAAGAGACGCTTTCAATTCGGTAAGTACTCCGATAGGGCTTGCTTTTGATTACGCTCACAATAAAGTTTATCACATGACGCATGGTTCATCCGAAAGAATTTTACTTGCCGACCTGACAAACAGCGAACTCGTCGGTCTCGGAAACGAGTGGAAAGGGTTTTCCGGCGGACTTGTCAATATAACTATGAGTCCGTACGACGTGAAAGTTTACGATGCTAAAGTTTTAATAAAGTCTATAGCAGGGGTAGATTTAGGAGTTAGCGGGGCAATTGACGATAATGCTCCGACTTTATACACCGCGGCGGACACCCGCGCCGATATTCTTACGGCTGCAGTCGGTAGAGAATATAAAATATTTTCTTGCGAAGCATACGACGTTACAGAAGGAGTTTTATCGGACAAGGTAAGAGTTTCGGCAGAAGACGAAAAAGGCAATTCGGTTGCTATAACAAACGGCGCGATAACTCCGCAAACGGCCGGAGTTTACAAAATCGTTTTTTCCGTTTCGGATTCGGCGGGGAACAGCGTTTCAAAAAGTTATGCTCTTAAAGTCTTAACGGTTGCGCCTGCCGTATCGGTTTCAACGTCAACCGCAATAAAAACCGAGATAAACGTGGGAGAAACGCTTATATTGCCTGACGCCGAAATATCGGGTGGCGTTGGCGAAAAAGCTTTAAAAATAAGCGCGCGCAACATTTATACGGACGAAACAGAGATTTTAACCGACGGTAAATTTACGGCTTACGTATCCGGTGAATTTGAAATTGTTTACGAGGCGAGAGACTATCTCGGTACGGTTAAAGTATTTTCGGCTTTAATTAACGTTTTGCGCGGGGATAAGCCGATAGGAGAGTTTCCTGCTCTTCCGGAAACGCTTATAAGCGGCAAAAAGATTAAATTGCCGCAAATGATTGCTTATGATTACGTTACAAGCCCCGCCGCTTGTCTTGCTGCAAATATATCGGTAATAGGTTATTTTAATCCCGACAAATCCGATGCTTTTGTAATTGACAACTATAAGTTCACTCCTGAACTCGGCGATGGCGAAACGAAAAAAACGCTTTATATCGAATATTCCGCCGCGCTTATCGGCGACGAAACGAAAAAAATCGTTAAAACATACAACGTTAGCGTTGTTAAAGCGGATAAACTCCGTGAATATTTTTTTGTCAAAGGCGGAGATATCACCGCATCTGCAACGGATAAGGGAGTGTCATATATCGCGTTTGATACTACCGTCGGCGGAACCATGCAATATGTAAACGCTCTTGCCGCCGATGACTTTGAATTTATGTTTACGGTTCCGAAAGGCGAAGGGTCAGGTATTACGTCGGTATCGCTTAAACTCACCGATATATATAATCCGCAAGAAAGTCTTAAAATAAAACTTTCTCCCTTGGGGAATAAAACGGCTTTCGAGTTTCAGAACGTTGAATATTCTATGACGGGGCAGTTTTATTCAAAAGACCAAATATCGCTGAAACTCGATTTATTTAATAAAAAATTCGACTGTAGGACTGAAAGCGGCTATAAAAAAGTCGCCTCGATAAGCGCGTTCGATAACGGCTTAAAGTTTAACGGATTTTCAAGCGATAGGGTATACGCGGAAATAAGCGTGGAAACAAACGGAACCGCATCGGTGATTAAACTCGTAAGAATAGGCGGTCAAAATCTTTCTTCTAATATGAACGGCGACGAAGAATTACCTTTCGACAGTAATATAATAACCAAAATAGTCGTCGACGGCGAAATTGCTTCTTCCGTTAAAAAGAACGAAAAAATAACCGTTTATACCGCGCACGCTTACAATGCAATCGAAACGTATATCGAGTGCTACGTTTCAGTTATCGCTCCTAACGGCACGACCGGCAAAACTGAACTTGCGCAAAAAGTTTTAATCGAAGACGATTCGTTTACTTTCGTTGCCGATGCATACGGGACGTATAGAATACGTTATCAGGCGATAGATTGCAGAAACAAAACGACTACTGCGGAGTTTTCGCTTAAAGTTACCGACCGCACGCCGCCCGTTATATGGTTTAACGAAAAAGTTCCGGAAAAGGCAAAAGTCGGCAACACCGTAAATCTTCCGACGGCGAACGTTTATGACGAGATTAGCGCAAAACCAAAGCTTAAAGTTTTTGTGGTTTACGATTTCGTTATTACGGAGATTACAGAAAGTATGGCGTTTGTGCCGACGGAAAAAGGCGAATACACCATAAGATATTACGCATACGACGCGGAATATAATTCCTTCTATCTCGATTACAAAGTTACAGTCGAATAATAAAAAATAGTTATGAAAAAGACAATAAGTTTATTTATATCGGTTATGTTAATATTTTTCGGATCGTTCGGTTGCAATCGCGGCAACACGACCGACCCGGATAAATCTAACAACGACCCCATTGCAAATGTGGTAAATACGAACATAGTTTTTGCGGAAAACGGGCGTAGCGAATACGTAATAGTTATACCGCAAGACGCGGACGATTGCACAAAGTATTCCGCCGATTTACTAAGAGACTACGTTTTAAAAAGCACGGGGGCAAATTTGCCCGTTCAAACGGATGAGGGAAAAACTTTTTCTGAAAGCGAAAAAGTAATTTCTCTCGGTAACACGTCGTTAAAAAAAACCGCAGGGATAAACGTTACCAAAGATGAAGTAAATATCGACGGTTATAAGATGACGAGAAAAGGTAATACGCTGTTTATCGCAGGTAATATTTCTCGCGGGACGATGTACGGTGTTTACGACTTTTTAAAACTAATATGCGGGTATGAAACTTACGCCGTTGATACTGTTTACTATAATACGGTAACAAAGGCGTATCTTCCCGATGCAAATATAACGGTTAAACCGTCTTTTATAGGGCGCGCTTTTGACGGCGGAACGATTTCGTCAACGGCGGCGGGTTTGGCGGCGTTAAGACTTCGTTCTTTCCGTCCAAGTTCTATGTACGGTGAAAACGGATACGTTACGGAGGACTGGATGGGTCTTTCCGTACACGCAACCGGTTCGTATATAAACGTTGGCAAAAAAAATGCGTCATACATTACGCCCGACAACCCTTCCGGGTGGACGCCCGACAGTAACGCCTATCTTCACCCGCGTTGGTTTACACATAAAGGCAACACCGTTACCGACAGGCAACTGTGCTGGACTAACGAGGAGGTTTTGGAAGAGTTAGTCAGACTTATTCAGAAAAATATACTCGACCACCCCGGCGGAACTTGGATAAACGTTGATGAAAACGATATGTGTTCTTTTTGCAAATGCGACGAAGATAAAGACCGTGAATTAAGTTGGTGCGGTATGACCTGTAAAGAATCCGCCGACAAATATACCGTAAGTGGAAGTCAGGTCAGATGGCTTAATGAAATTATTCGTCGAGTAGAAGAGTGGAGAAAGGTGACTTGTCCCGAACACGAAGTAAAATACGTGTGTATGGCTTATACAAGGGGTGAAACGCTACCGTCGCCTACCGTATACAATTCTTCAACGAAAACGTATAAAGCAACGGATACTTCTTGTGTTCCGGACGAAAAATTATATATTAGATGGACGCCGCTTATGAGTTGTTTTTATCACGAAATAACGGACGAAACCTGTTCCGTCAATAAGCAGTTTGCAACGGCAATAAAAGGGTGGAGCGCGATTACCAACCGTTTTACCATTTATGATTATAAAGCAAATTACTCTAATTATTTGCCTTTTTACAATAATTTAAACGCCGTGCAAAAAAATATGAAATACTATAACTCGATCGGCGTAACGGATTATTTCACACAGGGGGCAACGGGCGCAACCGTTACGTCGCTTTGTGATTTACAATATTACATTTATGCAAAACTATGCTGGAACGTAGACTATAATCTCGAAAACGTCGTTAACGACTTTATGGATAAATTTTACGGTGCAGGCGCGCCTTATATGAAAGAGTATCTTACGCTTATAAGAACGCATCTTGCGGGGATTAAAGGCTATCACCAGACGAACTACGATTCTTCTGCAAGCGATAAAAGTAAATGGCCGTTAGGCATCGTCGAAAAATGCCTGGCTCTTTTTGACCGGGCAACCGATGCCGTAAACGAAGCGTACGGAGAAGCCGTTGCAAGCAAATATGCAAGACATATATTAAAAGAAAGCGTTTGTATCAGATATATATATTTAAAAAATTATACGGGTTACGGCAAGTCCAAGTCTACACTCGAGTATAAAAATGCCGTGGCGGCATTTAAAAAAGATTGTGATTTGCTTAAAGTTTCGGCAGATTCCGAAAGCAGCAGCATAACGACCTTTTTGAATTCTTTGTAAGCGTATTAAAAATATAAATTCTAATGGAGAACTATACTTATGGATTTTAAATTTAGCGGATGGAACTATCAAAGATTAGGAAGTTACGGCGTAGAAAAACTTGTAAAAGACAGCGTGGATTTAGGGTTAAACCTACCCGTTACTTTACGATATGAAACAGGCGACGATAAAGCCGAAATGATTAAACTTTTGGATGAATGCGAAAAAAACGGTTTACGGGTTTTACTTGATGACGGCAGGGCTAACTATCCCAAACTTTTCAGGCAATCGCCGGATGAGTTTAAGGCAAACGTTATGCAGGCTGTCAAAGATTTCGGAAGCCACCCCGCCGTATACGGTTTTCATATCGGGGACGAGCCTTACGGCGTAAACGGGATAAACAATAACCCGTGGGAAAAAGCGGCAACGGCGATTAAAATTTGTAACGAGTGCGCGCCGAATCTTAACAATTTTATAAATTTGCTACCGTTTTGGCACGACGACGGAGATGAAAACAATGATTTGTTTTACGAAGCGACCGGCGCCAGAACACCCGAGGAATATTCCGAAGTAGTTAAAAATTTCGTAGCGGAAACCGGTATTAAATACATAGGGTACGATTGTTACAGTGTTTTATGTTATTTTGAAAAGGAGCGTTACAAAAACGTCTTTTTTACAAACTACCGTATATTTGAAAATGCCTTAAAAGGCACTCAAACGAAGTTGTATGTTTCATTGTTGTCGGCGGGACATATGTCGTTAAGAGTTCCTACACAGGATGATTTCAGGTATCAAATATCGACGGCTGTGGCTTCGGGCGCGTCGGGCATACTTTGGTTTTCGTTGTATCAGCGTTGTTGGGACTATTCATTTAGGGGTTATCCGATAAATATGTGGGGCGAGAGAACGCAAACGTTTCAAGCGTTATCGGAAGAATGCCGAACGTTTTTGCAAGTATTTGCACCGCAATTTAAAGATTACGAGTACGTTTGGTCAAAACACGTAGGGAAAACTTACGGCGGGTTTGAAACTTTTACCGAAGACGATTTTTTTGCTTCGGTAAAAACCGTAATCGGCGATTCGCCGTTAATAGTAACGAGATTTGAAAATTCAAAAGGTGAAGCGCTATATACCGTAACGAACAACGATTTTGAAAAACCTGCTTTAGTGCGTGTAGAAATCAAAAGAGAAAACGGCGTAAGACCGTGGTCGGTCTGGCTTGCGCCCGGGCAACTTATTACGCTTAAATAAATTTGCTTGAATATTTATGAGTATACAAATTAAGAATTTTTCTTTTATATATAAAATCATAGACGGAAAATTGCCTAAAAAAGAACTTCGCTCCGATGTAAAATTATCCGACGAAACTTACTTTTATCAAGCGGTTATTAAGCCTGACGAAGAATTAAAAAATGTTAAAATAAATATTGTTTCCGAATTAAAAGAGTACGTAAAGATATATCGCGTAAAAAACGTTTTTGCAAATAAAGAACTCGGTTGGCTTGCGGACGATTACGTTATTAAAAGCAAAAAAAGCGAATATCCCGAACTGCTTTTGCCTGCGGAAGAAATTTCGGTGAGAAAAGGAGAGGTTGCGACTTTTCTCATTTGTATTTACGGTAAACAAAACGCCGGAGTTTATGATATCGTTGCAGAGTTTTTATCAAGCAAACGGATGCTCGGTAAAACGACTTTAACCTTAAAAATTTTAAGCGAAAGTTTACCCGATACCGATTTTTTCGTTACGCATTGGCTTTATCCCGATTGTATTGCGGAACAACACGGCGTAAAACCGTTCGACGACGAATTTTACGCTATACTGAAAAACTATCTTAACGAGTATGTTTTTATGGGGAACGACACGCTTTTGCTTCCTTCATTAACACCCGCACTTGACACCGAAGTCGGTAAAGAGCGGATGACGACTCAACTTGTAAAAATAGCAGTAAACGACGGGCAATACTCTTTCGATTTTTCTGAGACGGATAAATATATATCCGTCGCTCTCGCTGCGGGAATTAAAAATTTTGAATTATCGCATCTTTTCACACAGTGGGGTGCGGAGTTTTGCCCTAAAATAGTTGCAACGGAAAACGGTGAGGAAAAGAAAATTTTCGGCTGGAACGATAAAAGTAACGGAGATAGATACACGAATTTTTTAAAAGCGTTTTTACCCGCGGTTGCGAAATTTTTTAGAGATAAAGGTCTTGAAAAAAACGTATTCGTTCATTTGTCCGATGAGCCGAACGAAAAGCATATCGACTTATATTCCGAGCATTACGCGCTTGTAAAAATATTGATGCCGGAGTTTATTACTCTCGATGCAATGAGTTCGTATGATTTTTATGAAAAAAAGGTTGTGGATTTACCCGTAGTGAGTATATCGCACGCTCGTCCGTTTATCAGAAACGGTATAAAACACGCAGTATATTATTGCAATTGCGAGTGCCAAAACTACGAAACTAATCGTTTTCTCGCGATGTCTGCATTAAGGTGCAGGGTACTCGGTTTTGCGTCGTATTATTGCGGTGCGGCGGGTTTTTTACACTGGGGCTTTAATTTTTACCATACAGGATATTCAAAAAAGATAATCGACCCGTTCAAGGATAATTCCGCAGGCGGATATTTCCCGAGCGGAGACAGTTTTTTGGTTTATCCCGATATAAAAGGCGGCGGGTGTTTTAAAACTTTAAGGCTATGCTATTTATTGTCTGCTATGCAGGATAGGCGCGTTTGTATTCTTGCCGAAAGATTGTGCGGAAAAAATTTCGTAAAAAAATTGCTTGCAAAATACGGGTTTTGCGGTTATAATATTTATCCCCACTCCGAAGAATTTTTTGAAAAATTACGGAAGGATATTTATAAATACGTTGAAAGGAAAATTGAAAAATGAAGGTTTTTACTGTTGATTTATACGATTATTTCAACTTGCCTAAAGTCGAATTTACAAAAGGCGTTTTAACTTGTTACGTTAAAGACAGGTCAAAAGAAATTTGTGAAAAAAGAAAATCACCCGCAATGCTCGTACTTCCGGGCGGCGGATACTGGTTTACGAGCGACAGAGAGGCAGAACCGGTTGCACTCGCTTATTTGTCAAGCGGGTTTAACTCGTTCGTTTTAAGGTATTCTTGCGGTCCGCTGTCGCACCCTACGCAACTGCGTGAGGCGGCTATGGCGATTATATACATCAGAGAAAATGCCGAATCGTTAGGAGTTAATCCCGAAAAAGTTTCAGCAGTCGGGTTTTCCGCAGGCGGACATCTTTGCGCAATGCTTGCCACGCTATATAATAACGACTGCCTGGATATTTTCGGTCAGCGTAAAAACCTTATCCGTCCCGATGCCGTAGTTCTCGGATACCCTGTTATAAGTAGTTTTGAAAAAACGCACGAAGGAACTTTTAATATCGTTTCCGGCGGGGACGACAAGTTAAGAAAATATTTATCTACCGAAAAAAGAGTTACAAAAGACAGCGTCCCCGCGTTTATTTTTGCAACGAGTGAAGACGACGCGGTACCCGTAATAAACAGTATCAAACTTGCGGAGGCGTATTACCGCTGCGGCGTGCCGTTTTCGTTACATATTTACGAAAAGGGGTGCCACGGTCTTTCGCTCGGCACGTACGAGTGCGATAACGTTAACAGAGATGATTATGATAAACGTTCGACGGACTATAAGGGTTGGCATACGCTTTCCGTTAACTGGCTTAAAGACCGCGGGTTTTTACCCGTAGATTTAAAATAAAATTTTTATTACGATAATAATCACAGGAGAATTGAATATGGAAAAGAAATACAGTGTAGCGATAATAGGCTGCGGTTCAAGAGGAAGAGACGCATACGGTAGACTGTTCGTGTCGAGAAAAGAGCAATGGGAAGTAGTGGCGATATGCGACGTAAACGAAGTAAACCTGAATAACGCAAAAGAGATGTTCGGGTTAAATGGAGAAGCGTGCTATAAAGACGAAAAAGAATTTTTCGAAGCAAAGCGCGCAGACCTGCTCGTTATTGCAACGCAGGATAAAGACCACGTAAGGATGGCAAAACAGGGGTTGCTGCTCGGGTACGATATATTGCTCGAAAAACCCATATCCAA
>CAKQKI010000014.1 GCA_934248055.1 uncultured Clostridia bacterium
AGGTCTGCGCGCTTTGCTTCGAAAAATTCTTTTTCGTCTTTATAGCACGCTTCTCCCTTTAACCCGAACATCTCTTTTGCGTTATTAAGGTTTACTTCGTTTACGTCGCATATCGCCACTACTTCCCATTGCTCTTTTCTCGACACGAACAGTCGCCCGTATGCGTCTCTTCCTCTTGAACCGCAGCCTATTATCGCTACTGTAAATTTCTTCTTCATAAAATCTCCTTGAATCTGCTTTTAAAAATTTTTCGCTTTTCGTATAAATTCTGCAAAAACTCAGACAACGTTATCGCCTTAATTTTATTCGGTAAACATCGTTTCGATAAGTTTTATCGCAACGTAATAATGCATTTCCCTTATCGGGTGGTTTATTTTATTTGCAAGCAACTCGGTCGTATCTACCCCGCCGTTAAACATTGCCTCCCATTTAGAATACGTGTCGCAAACCGCAACGCCTTTTTGCTTACACAAATCGGTAACCTTATCGAAATATTCTTTTAATACGTTTCCGTTTTGCGTGGGCATAGTTTCCTCCGCGACGGAAACCAACGTTGCGTCGGTAAGGGTTTTGCTGATTTTATCGCACATACGGTTTTGCGTAAGAAAAATAACTTCTGCCCCTATTGCCTGCGCATCGTCGATAAGAGTGCCTACCGCCGACAAATAGTTTTGTATGTTATCTATACCCCTTACGCTGTCGTTTAATCCGTAAGATATTACGACCAGATCGGGTTTATACGCCGCCACGTCGCGATTAAAGCGCTTTATTCCTTCGGTTGCTTTGTCGCCGCTGATACCGCTGTTAATTACGTTTACCTGCGCCGACGGATAAAGCATGTTTAATATTTCGCGGACTCTTTGCGAGTATGCGAAATTCGGGTCGTAAACCGTATCGAACATGCCGCTATGCGTTCTATAGCACTCAAAACAGCCTTGCGTAACGCTATCACCGATAAACGCAATCGTTACGGGAGCATTTGAATATTTGTCTTTTTGTTTTTTTGCTAACTTTTCGGTTATTCTCATTTTAATTCTCTACTCCTTTTGTTAATTCAGTTAAATAATAAACGGGCATTGCCGACCAGCCGTGGCATAAACTCCACACTGGATTATCTCCGACGTCAAGCACTTCCCAGAACGTTGTTGCGCCGCTTTCAAGCATGTATCCGTATTTTTGCTTAATATCGTTAAGGATATATTTTTTAAATTTTACGTCAACTTTCAGCAACACGTCGTACAAAAACGGTAAAGCCGAAAGCGTTATCGGAATCATATTTTTATCGTTTATTATTTTTTCGCACAATTCTTTTGTACCCAGCCCGACCATACAGGCAAATGCGTTGCCGAGTTGCGAATACTTGTCGTTTTGCGTACTTAATTTGTAAACGCCTTTGTTTTTATCGTAAAAATAATCCTTTATCGCGGTTAACGTAATATCCGCGTTTGTACTTACGTTAAACAATTTTTCACAGGCGTTTAACGCGTAAACGTATGCGCAGTTGAGAATCAGTTCATACACGTTTCCGCACTCGGTTTTATCGTTGCGCCATACATCGTCTCCGTCGGACGAATCGCTCCACTCGTAAAAATTCCAGAAGGGCTTTTCAAATCTCGGAATAAGCCCGTTTTCTCTTTTTCTTTTATCAAACGTTGACATTATCGTTTTTACAGCGTTTCCGACTTCGCCTAAAATCGAAAAATCGGCAGTATGTTCGACGTACTCGAAAACGGCAATCGGATATATCAACGAAAAAAACGGTATGGGATAATTTATTTCGGCGGGAAAACATAAATCGAGAAGCCCGTCTTTTCTCAATCCGCGAGACATTAAAACAAGATTATATCTCTGCACTTCCGGGTTTTTGAATGCGTAATACCCCGCAAGCATCTGATTTCGCCCGTCAAAAGCGTATAACGCCTGCTCTCTTAACGGACAATCTTCGTAATGTTCGTGCATACAGCATTTAAGCGTGTAGCAACCTACGTCGTATATTTTTTGAAAAAGCGGGTCGTCAAACCGCCTTTCGATTTTATCAAAAGGATATTCTACCGCACGCACGCCGATGGAATTGATTTTTACGTTGGCGTTGTCGACTTTAAGATACCGCGCCGCTATGCGCCTGAACGGATAAATAAAAGTGTTTTTACCCTTTTTCCCTTTATAAGATATCGTATAGTCTATATCTCTGAATTTGTAAAGCAATTCGCCGTTTATCAGCCTTTCTCCGAACGAAACGTTTATCGACCTAACACAATCGAAGTCAATATCGAATTCGATAAACCCGACTTTTTCTCTACCTAAATCTATTAGATAATCGTTTTCTCGTTTTTCTATAATCGAACTTTCAGGCTCTCTTATTTCGAGATTTTTTATCTGCTTCTTTCTTGCGTCGACTTGTCCCGTTATTTCCGACGAAGAGTACGCGTCGTCGGGTCTTGAAGTTGCGTCGTAAAAGAACCCGTAACCGTATTGCCCCGTTATCTTTTTACACCTGCCGCTTTCAAAAAACTCGTTGCGTTTACAGCGGACGGTTTCGCCGCTTTCGCAAACGGTTTCTTCGCCGTTTAACACCTTAAAAGCCACAAAAGGCTCGCCTTTTATATACGACTGGTTGCTTTCGCCTTCGTGGTGAACGGTAATAACCATTTTATTTTCTTTTTTACAGTATTCGGACACGTCTTTTTCGTAGTATTCTTTACTATCCGGATAATCCGAACATTGCCCGAAAAATACAAGTTCTCCGTTTAACCACACGGCAAAAGAATTGTCGCAGGTTACCGATAAAACGGTTTTTTTATTTTCGTCAACGGTAAACTCGCTTAAAAAATCAGCGTATAAATCTTTACCCGTGAAATCTTTAATCCAAATTTTATTAAAAATCATAGTTTATAAAATATTTGCGGTAACTATATCTACGTAGTTTTGTACGTTAAACCCCGCGCTCTTTTCGGTTGCGCCGTCAAAACTTAAAAGCGGCATTTCCAACTCCTCGATTTTTTCAATCTTTCCGCTTAAATAGTCTTTAATCGTCTTTCTGCAATCATTAAGCCTGCGGACAAGCCCGCCGAACCGTATATCGTGTACTTCAAACCCGAAAGGTTTTTTCTCTTTTTCCCAAACGCTTTTAAAACTTTCGTAAAACGAATCTACACGCCTTATGCACTCCGGGTATAATTTGTCGGCGATATACGCGAGTTGCTCCCTGTTTTTCTCCGCGTAAGCCGCGCGCGTTTTTACGCCTAAATCGTACTTAATCTCCATTGCTTTTGAAAGCCTTTTCATATTCTCAAATAAGTACGCGTACTCTCCCGCGCGCTTTTCTACGCGCGCAATCTTTTTCGTTATCCTTTTAAATTCGTTTCCGTCGCCGTCGCTTATATGATAATCGAACTTACCGTAAAGGGGGTCGTTAAACAAACCGTACTTTGACGGGTTGCCCGTTAAACTATCGTTGTTTTTTATGTAATTCGGCTCGTCCAAAGCAAGAAAATCGCTAAACTTTATTCCAAAAAGTTTTTCAAATTTTACTTTTACGTCAACGTCTTTCGTGTCGTAAAGATATTTTTCCGCACAATAGAAAAGCGACGGCAAAACCGAATAAAACGAACACTCGCTCCCGAAATCGCCCCACATCGTTATCGTAACGTTGTTTACGCCGTATTCACGGCAACTTTTCATTGCCGCCTTCATCGATTTTATCGACCATTTGTTTTGCGGAGCAAACCCGGACCACGTCCAGGCACCGCCCGCAAAAGCCACTTTATCCGTAACGGCAAAATGTTTTTTTAAGTCGTTATCTATAAGTTTTTTCTTGTCGCGATAGTAGTCCCAGTGGCACAGAATTACGTCTTTAGGGATAAATTCTTTCAAGTTTTTATTTTCAACGCGCCAGAACATATCCGACCACATTATCGGCTTAAAGGAATATTTTTTGGCAATGTCGATAACCTTTAATAGATGTTTATAAATCAAATTAACCCTGTCGCCGTCGTATCCGTAAGTCCAGCGATAATTACCGCAACCGACAAGGTTAGCCTCGTCCATACCTATGTTTATGTATTCGCCGTCAAAACATTTTCTTAAAGACGCAAACATTTCGTCGATTAGTTTATATGTTTCGGGGTTTTCGATGCACATTATGTCTTGACAATCCCAAACGCGATTTCTAAAAGTTTGCCAGTTGAAAATCGTACCGAGATGCGCAAGAGTTTGAACGTAAGGTATAACCGTAACGCCGTGTTCTTTGCCAAAGTCGTTTATTTCTTTTAATTCGCTTTGCGTATACCGCCCGCGGAGATACCCGAAATACGGTTCTGCCGTAATTTCATACGTATCTTCCATATATAACCCAACCGAATTGTAGCCCGCTTTTTTTAGAATTAAAATGAACTTTTTAAGTTCTTCCGTTCGCATTACGCCGTCTCTCGAACAGTCGAGCATAGCGCACAATATTTTTTTATCCATAAATCACCAAATGTTTTAAAAATTTCAAAAGTATACCGCAAATTTCAACGTTTGCAATTAAAAAACCCGTATAATCATTGTGATAAAATAAAAATCGTAAACGGATTTACCTACTTTTTGTCTATTAACGATACTTTTTTAATCACATAATTATTATACAGGTTTATACCTAAAAAATCTATTGATTTTTATATTTTCTTATAAATTTTTTTTAAGCATTAAAATATCAAATCGTATTTTTTTATAAGTCTTTTAACGTCTTTTGCCGAAACCGCTTTAAGCGGCAATCTGTTTTTTGCTGCGTAAGCAAGGCATATTCCGCCGCCCTCGCCGATATTAGCGACGATAGGCATAACTCTGAACGCGGATTGAGCGATTTGCGTTGAAGAAATACATCTGCCGACTGCCATCAGGTTATCCACTCTGTCGGTTATCAGCGCTCTGTAAGGAATAGTGTAATAATCGTCGCAAGGCACACCTATCGTCAGACCGTCGTCTCCGTCGGGGTCGTGTAAATCAACCCCGTAATTCCCGCAGGCGACGGCGTCGTCGAATTTTTTAAGCGAAAGTATATCGTCTTTCGTAATCGTATATATCCCTTTGATTTTGCGGCTTTCGCGAACGCCTATCGACGAAGCCGTTTCCGTAAGATAAGCGTCACGGCAGGATGGCGCGTTTTCTTTTAAAAATTCGAATAATTCCACCGCCTGTTTCCGCGCTTCCGTTTCGGCGGCGCTTTTCTCAAAAGGATCCGTCGGATTTTTATCTTTTACTCTCGTAGAATTCAGGTGCAAAACGTTCGGAACGACGTTTTTAAACGCCATGATTTTACATAAAGGATTTTTAATTTCTCCTTTTGATTTCTTTTCCGTCCAGAGTTTTTGCAAATTTTTTAAATCGTTGCCGTAAAAATCTTTCACATTAACGTTACTCATACGAAAACACAGCGTCATAGGCTGCGTTTTGTTGTCCGATTCCCGCCCGAGAACAAACTCTTCGTTCGCAAAAGCAAACAAATTCGCGTCGCCCGTCGCGTCGATAAAATAATCTGCCGTAAGTTCAAAATTTATTCCCGTGCATGAAACCTGTACGGCTTCTATTTTCTCGTCGGTTTTTTTTACACCCGTAAGCGTCGTATCGTAAAGAACGTTTACGCCGTATTTTTCACACATTTCATCAAGAATAACTTTGAGATACTCTTCGTTAAAAACGATGTTTCTTATAAGAGAATTGCGTTTTTTCAACTCGGAACAACATTCCGAAAACAGCCCCCTGTTTAATTTGGGCCATTCTTCGTCGTTATGATTTAAATTTATAAAATAATCCATAAACGGATTAACGAGCATATTTACGGCAGCACCGCCGAGAGCGTTGCCTTTCTCTATTATTAAAGTATCAAGTCCTTCTCTTGCAGTTGCCATTGCTGCCATTGCGCCGGAAAACCCGCCGCCAACCACGATAACGTCGTATTTTTTCATGTAAGCCTCTCAAAGAACGGCAATATCTCTATATCTGCGTTTACGGTTACAGTTTCACCGCCGTTATGAATTGCGTTTTCGGGAACGTATTTCCACTTGCAACCGTCGGGAAGTCTGATGGTTTTTTTGCGTTGTCCTTTTTTCAATACAGGCGCAACGAGATATTTTTCTCCCAGCATAAACGCTTGCATTTCGCTTTCAAAATTCTGTTTGGGGAACTCGTATTCCAAGCATCTGCATATCGGTTTACCCGTTAGCGCAAAATCTTTTGCAAGATTGAATATATATTCTGCAACTTCCGTATGCAGATTTGCATATTTTTTAACTATTGCGTTAGCCTTTTCGCTCAGGATTTCACACGGAAGTTTACTGAACTGCATCATCGGCATAAGCGCGGAGCATTCGGCATATCTTATAAACAATTCTTCGTCTATATCGCCGTTAATATCCAAAATATTTCCCCCGCCGACCATATCGGGACAAGAATACGCATACCCGAACAAACTTTGCACGATGAGCGACGGCACTAACTTTTTAATTCCTTCCTCATCCCAGGAATGCATTTTATCGGACTGCCTTTGAACCAAAGGCAATCCTCCGCAATTGAACGACGAACGCATCTCGCTGTATTCGTATCCCGACGCAAACAGCGAATATTGCTTATTCATCTCGCACGGCGTAAACGACGCATGGTTTTTATCGCCGAAAGCGTACATATCGGTATCGCCGCCGTCAAATTTAAAACCGTCTACCCCCAAGCCGAGCAGTAACGCGTTTTTCTTTCTCAGCCAGGAAACCGTTTTTGAATTGCTAAGGTCCAGAACGGCGCTGTATCCGTTCCACCATTTTCTTATCGCAACGGAGCCGTCGGCATTTTTAACAAGCCCGTCTAAATCCGATAATTCCCTGAATTCTTCGCTGTCGGGCGAAATATACGGCGTTTCCCATAAAATTATTTTAAACCCCGATTTATGTAACTCGTCAATCATTCCTTTTGGGTCGGGAAATCTCCTGGCGTTAAATTCAAAAGACCCGTAATAGTCCGACCATTTATCGTCGATCATCAGAATTTTATACGGATAGCCCGATTTTATTATTTCCTTGGCATAATCAAGAACTTTTTCCTGCGTTTGATTATGCCCTACTTTCATCCAGTCGTTGAATTGCGGATACATAAAAAAATCGGACGGCGGAGTTTTTCCGTTTAACGTAAAATAGTTTTTGGATATATATGAATATGCGTCTTTAAGCGTTGTTCCCGCTTTTTGCTCTTCTATTAAATTATCGGAATAAACGGTTATCGCGCCGTCTTTTATTTTAATATCCGCTTCCTTTGCGTAAACCACCCTTCCCGTTGTGGATATCAGCATCGAACTTGCCTGATTGAATTTATTGCTTTTTGTCAGGCTTACTTCGTATTTACTTTCCACCGAAAACGGCATAAAACAACCGTCGCCTGTTACTCCCGCAAACCAGTATTCGTTATTATTGATTTTTATTGTTTTACTCATATTTGTTTTAACCGTACAACTTTTTTATTTTATTGTTTTCACACTGCAAACTCTTATATCGAAATCAAGTTTTGTCCGCTTTAATATTTTCGGCTAATACCGAATAAATTTCTTTACGCATTTCATCAAATAAAGACCCCGAATGCGGATATACGTTATAAGAACTTATTCCGTATTTGTCGAGTATACTTAAAACGACTTCTTTTCCCGCCGTTTTTTCGGCGAGTTTAAGGGCTCTGCGGTCCTGAAAGGCGCAAAGCATATAATAAAATCTCAAGGTTTTTCGGCAAGAATATTTTTTAGCGTCCGGATAAACGATAAATGCGTCTCCGCTCGGAAAATACCCCCCTGCGGAATTGTCATTATACGGATCGATTACCGCAAGAGATTTTCCCGTATGATAAAAGTTATATCCCCACTGAAGAAAGCCGCCCGAATCGTTTTTATACATAGCAAAGCCTAACATGCGGGTTCTTTCCGCAGGCATTGCGAGAAAGCGATTTATATCGTAATTCGTGCATTCCGTACAACAAAAGTACGTTAAATGCTTTATTTTATTCTGTTTGAATTTTAAAGTGTAATTTTCATTGACAACGGGCAGATCGACTATCCCCTTATCGTAAAAATCGTATTCGCTCAACGCGTCCATCGTTACGGAATCGGGAATATATTTTTTCACCAGCGAATATAATCTTGCGTATTTTTCGATATGTTTTTCGTTAGGCTCGTCAGAAAGATGAAAAAACGTTTTTTCTCTAAGTCCTTTACCTGAAAAATAATCGTATACCGCAGGTAAAAACCGACTTAAGAATTTTGAATATCTTTCGCCTTCGCTGTCGTCTTCCCAGCCGAATATCTTTTCTTTTTTACCGTTTACCGCAGCCACTATTTTAGGACAATGCTCCGCGCCCCATTGAGTGAATAAATGGGAAAGTTCAAAGTATTCTATCCCTGCTTTCAAAGCGGCGTCGACGTATCTGTCGACGGCGGAAAAGTCAAACGAATAATCGTTGCCGTCAAAATAAACGTCAACGAGTTGCGCCGTCATACGCTCTCCGCCGATTTCCGTATCGAGCGGCGGCGTTATAAGCGGAACGAGCAAGCAGTTGTTGCCCATTTCGACGTAGGCTTTTATATAGCCGTCGAAAACTTTATAAAACGCGTCGGAAAAAATCTCCGTTTTGTGCAATTCGGCTATGCAGTCGCAATGAAACCAGTGCGTAATTATACCGTCTTCTTTCGGTAAATAAGCATTTATAACGTTCAGGTTGAAATCCGAGTTGCCAAGCAACTCGCCGTCGCCGTAAAAATCGATCGAAACGTTATGCACGCCGCTTTTATCCGTTTTATCGACGCTAACGAGAAAAACGCAGACTTCCCCCGCTTTTACGAAGCGACCGCTTGCGTTTTCGAGCAGTTCGGGATAAGAGTGATCTTTGCTTTTTAAAACGTAATCGTCGCCGTGCCAACCGTATTCGTTGTTTGCGATAACGTTTTTTTCATAATACGTTCCGACTGAAACGTCCGACCTGACAGCGAGCGTTAAATCATTTATATCTTCCGACGCTTTTATCGCTATCTGATAGCAATATACTTCGCCTTTAAGGGCAAAATCCGAAGTAATCTCGCAATCGGGAATTTCGCCGTTTATAATTTTGTGCTGTAAAGAAATTGTTTTAAGAATAATATTTTTCATTTAATCTGCGCAACCGCTTATCTTTTAGGTTTTCTCAACGTAATAAACTGCCCCGGCGACAACCAAACGTCCCAAACGCGTTTTTTTCCGTCAAATTCGAACTCGGAGTGCAAAAACGTGGGGGTTTCGCAATCGTTATTCATCACGACGTACATTCTCTCGCCTTGCTTGTTTTCATACAGCCCCACGATCAGCGGGTTAGGATTTACGTCGGTTCTGAGAGCCGTTAAAAAATCTCCGCGCGGCTTCCATTCTTCATAACCGCCGTACGTTTTATTTACGCAAGTCGTGCCGACGTATTCAAAACCTTTGAATTCCGGCGCAAAAACCTGCATCATCGTCCTGCTTTCGTCGGAAAGCGCGTAAAAAGTAGGCGTTTTTTCTCCCCACATATTTATCGGGTGACATCTGAAAGAAGCGTCCCAGTTGCCCTGATAAATGAAAAACCACATAATTCCCGTCGCTCCGCAAGCAACTGCGGAAGAAATCTGATACCTGAACTCATCCTGATTAGGCACTTTCAACGACATATGCCCCGCAGACAGCAGCGAAACGACGAGTTTAACGCCGGTGCCTTTAAGCGCGTCGCCGAAAATCTTGTAGTTTACAAAGAAGTTATCTTTGTATCTCTCTTTTTCAAAATAACAAAGAACGGTGTAGCAATCGTAACCTACGTACTTTAAGCCGCTGTCTGAAACGAATTTTTTTACCACGGCGGAATACTCTTCGGGCGTTCTTGCGCCGGTCGCTTCGTAAAACGAATCGTTATTATTTTCTTTTTCGTTGTACCAGTACGGCAACAAATTTATAAAATGATTGAGATGGGGAGCAAATTCATTGCACGTTTTTATTGCAATAACCGCCTTTTCCCAAGGATTGTTATTTACGCCGTTTATGCCGTAAGGCTCGTCACCTATATGAAATCCGAAAACCGCGGGATGAGAACCGAAATCGGCAACCGCTTGTTTTACGTCTTCCCTGAACTCTTCTTCCGTTTTATGAAACAGTCTTGAATAACGGCATCTTTCGTCTTCTACCAACAATTTTATATCGTTCTCAGCGCACTTATCGAGAAGCCGCAGCATATCGCGCTTATCGTGTACTTTCGGGTCGTATCTGAAACTTACAGGACAGTTTAAACCTAAAAGTTTCCACTCGTCAATCGCTTTATCGAAATCATAAGAACCCAACGGAAGATAATTCCATCCGCTCATTAAAAAATCCATATTAAAACTCTCTTTTAAAATTTTACTTATTTTTATAACAAAACGCTAAAAACTTTTTACAGCGATTCGTAAAAACGATTCATACCGACGCTTTCGCGATAAGAATTCGCCCCGACGGTATCAACGTCTTCTTTAAACTTTGCAACTTCTGCGATATATTCGGCAGAACCTTTCGTGTAATACGACGCGTAGTTTTTGAGAAGCACGTATCTTACGCACACGCTTTCTTTTAATATATGCAATTTATATTTTGCCGCAGTTTGAGAATCATACGTTTTATCGATTTCGCGATTAGCCTGTTCGAATAAAGATAAACTCGTTTCTATCAGACCTATCGGCCACAACGCCGCCGCTGCCGTATCGTTGTAACATCTCTGATGATAATCCGTCAGGGAAGCGAAGTGAGTGCGGATAATATTTAAATAATCCTTCATATACTTTCCGCCCGCGCCGTAAAAATTATCCATAAAGTTGTCGATTAACTCGTCTAAATTTTCATTAACGTTCCACAGCAGTTTAGCGTTTATATAAGAGTGCAGATCGCATAGCGACGCTACGTTTGCGCCCGTTGCGTTCTGAATCATATAGTCGGTTACGCCTATGGATTTGTAATACTTCATATTTCCCTGTACGGCGTTAAAGTTATTGTAAAACGCAAAATAATGGCTGTAATTACTTCTGTAATCGTATATATTAAAACGTTTACAAATCGTGCTCCATCCTTTTATCGCGTCCGCGAACGGTTTATTTATATTGCAGGAGTCATCGGTGATTTCGTGAGAGAAGCAACTCATAAGCGGCGCCCATCTGACGTACAGCCTTTCGTCGGGAATACACGAATCGTCGATAACGCGATAAGTGCCGTCGGTATTTTTAAGCGTGGGAGCGGGATACAGCGAGCCGTATGCAAAACTCGTATATTTTACCTTGCGTTGCGGATATTCGGCTTGTCGCCACTCTTCTATACGCTTTATAATTTCATTCATCCAGCGAATATGCGTGCCGGAAAGAGTATACTTTTCTCTCGATTCTTCACAGTTTAAGCCGTCCCAACTCAACTGCTTATCGATTTCTTCGTTGCAGGTGCAAAAGCCGCCGCCGTCGTTCATCGACACGTTAACCCAAATCCCTTCGGGGTGATCGATTATATGTTGTTCAACTAATTCAACCAGCGCTTCCATGCACTCCTTGTTGGTGAAACATAACTGATTGTCGAAAGGCACGCCGTTTTTATGCGCAAACCATCTCGGGTGACGAACGATATTCGCGTCTTCGTCAAAAACGCCGTCGGTTTTGTTCCCTACGTTGATATATAAATAATAAGTTTCGCTGTGTCTGTCCATCCAGTCGGTATAGTACCCACCGCCGCCGTATGCGGCGTCGGTCCTGTTGGATCTCATGCGGAGCAATGCCTGCAATTCGTCGCTCTTTGAAATCGGCCCGTCCATATTTCTGCCGATAAACGAAGGTTTATCGAGCAAATCTGCGTCAGGAATCATGATTTTAGACTTTTCGCTGTAAGTAATAACGTCGGACGAATAAACTTCGTAATCGCATATAATTTTTAAAAATTCAAAAACGCCGTACATAGTTCCGCGGCTTAAATACCCCGCTATTATAACCACGTTGCCCTTACGCACTATTTTATACCCGTCGGTAAACGCTTCTTCTTCGCTTACGGTTACTCCCGAACCGCTTTTTATCGTAGTATTTCCGAGCGAGATATATTTATCGTCGGGATTGAACGATTTATTCGCGTCGGTAACTATGGGCAACGTTGCCCCGGTACTCTTTTTCACGTATTCGCATAAATGCTGCGCCGAAAATTTTATACATTCGTCGGCGTCTGCGGGTATAACTATCCGATAATCGCTGCGACCTTCATCGACAAATACGACGTTACTGTCAACCACGACGGGGTCATTGTCGTCGGGCTTATTCTGTTTTTTACAGCCGACCGCCAGAATCGTCAGGCACGTTGCCAGAACGACGCAAAATATTTTTCTTGTTTTATTCATACCACTCTCCGTCAGGACACTTTAACCACGTAATCTCTGTACGCAACGTTATAATCGAGATCGTAAGCGTAATACCTTATAATATATTTACCGCTTTTATCGGGTCTGAAGTTTACGTTACCTTTATCGTCCGCTTTGATTTCATTTATTACGCCGTTATACAAAACGAATACTTTTACCGCCGTATCGCTCGCATCGTCAAACGCAACGGCTTTCGGCAAAACGACGGAATTCCCCGCCTTTAATTCGCCCGGTACTTTTCCGCTTACGAAAATCACGGGCGGCTCGCAATCTCTTACGACGAGTTTTGCACTTATGTCTACCGAACGGTTACTCGAATCTTTCGCTCTGTAACTGATTCTGTAATCTCCCGTTTGTTCTACGTTAAAAAACAACTCTTCGTCTTCGATAAGCGTAGCGTAAATCAAATCCACCCAACTGCCGCCGCGCGATTTATACGATATCGTTATCCTGCATTCGACGTAGGGATCGACCGAATCGTATGCTCGGGCTGTCGGTAAAACGATTTTATCGTGCAGTTTTGCTATCGTAGGAACTTCTCCGTTTATTACGATTATCGGCTTTGTTTTGTCTGCAAAGGCAAGTTCCGTACCGCTCGAGTTAATATTGCTGAATATAGGTTGAGAACCTACGCGCATAAGTCTGAACGCGCCGATGTGACTTGCAGATAAGCAAATATCCGAATAAACCGTACTCGACGGAAAACCGTTAAACGCTTCTCCGTTATCGAAATATTCAATAGCGGCTATCACGATATCACCCGCTTTCACAGTATTGTCGTCGGAATTATAAGTAAACGAAAATTCCGTATCGAAAAACGCTCCCGCTATTTTATAATCGTTGCCGCCGAAACTGAATTTACTTTTGCCTTTTTCAGGCAGCGGCGAAATCGTAAACGTAACGCATTTACCCGAATCTTTTGCGTCCGTCAGTTTCCATTCGACGCTCTGTAACGTATTGCTTTTGTCGGGCGCGCTTATTTCGGACGGAACGGAAAATTTAAGTTCCATACCAAGCACCGCAAGCGGATTTATATATCGCAAAGTGCCGTTTCCGTCAACGTCGTACTCTACGAAATTATTGCTTTTATTTACGGCAGAAGGAAGAATTTTCCCGTTGTCGGATATAAGCAAATCCGAAGCCTTTTCAATCGCCACGACGTTAATATCGTAAGTTTGCGATATGCTTTCGTATCCGACTGCGTTCCCGTTGAGCGACGCCGTATATTTTACGTGCAGAACGTCGCTTGAAACGCCGCTTGCAAGAACGGGAGTAAATTTATAATCTTGTATATCGACCGCGTCGGACTCGTCGCTTTTATAAAAAGCCTGAATTCTGACGTCTGCTTTTACTCCGCCGGAAACGTCGGTAACGTAATCGTACGCGTTTAAAACGGGAAACTTATAAGCCTTTCCCGCAACCAGATGTCGCGGCAATTCGGGAAACGTTCCGATAGGCTTATTTCCCCTGTTCACAATAAACCCGACGCGAAGCGTTTTATGGCTTCCTATATAGTCGGTTGCATAATAAACAATTTCAAAATTACCCGTATATAAAGGCTTATAAAGTCCGTTTACGATCTCGGTTTTCTGACCGTTTGAAAAATTTTCGACGTATGTTTTAACTTGTATCTGCCCTACGCCGCCGGTTGTCTCCGCAACGGGAATAGTTAAAGTTTCTCCTACAACCGCTTCCGTTTTAACCGCGCCTTCGTCGACGTTTAACCCGATTTCCGGCGGAACGTCGTAAACGTTAAGACTGTATACTTTTTCCGCAACGTTTCCCGCGCGGTCCTTTACGCTGTATTTCACAGTATACACGCCCGTAGTTTCGGGAATTATTTTTCCGGCCGTCACGGGAACGTCCGCTCCGTTATCGTCGGTTACCGAAATTTCAGTTTTATCCGTTAAATCACCGTCTGCCACGTCGTACGCTTCGCAGGAATATAATTTATATTCTCTGCCGACGCACCCTTTAAAAAGCGACGGATCGTTGTCCGCAGACGTATGAAGAGAAGGTTTTTCCGTATCGCCCGCAAAATCTTTGCCGAGATTCATTCCCGCAAACTTTGTAAGCATTACGCGAACGTTTGTAGAATTGTTGCCGAAAGAAGAAAAAGACACGTTAACGAGTTTACCCGAAAATCCTTTCCATTCAAACCCTTTGCCCATATGCTCGGAACTTGACAAATCGCGAAGCAAAAACAAACTGTTATCGAGTTCATTGTAATAATAAACTCGTTTTGTTATCGCGTCATAAGAAAGCGCAAACGGCTTTGCGAGAACAGAACCGTTTAAATTGACGCCCGCAAATAAGCCTTCGTATAAAAAGCAGTTTTGCACAACGGGAGACTGCGTGGTTCCGCCGCGCGTAGCCTTGAAATCAACGTCCTGCGTTCTGACGGACATATAATAACAATATTGCGCGTTATCCAGAAACCTGTTTATTTTTACTTCGAAAAAGTTATTTTCATTATAGTAATCGCTTACTCTGATATAATATTCCGAGAAATTCGCTTCGCCTTTTTTCTGTGGAACGACCCATAAAGAAACGAGTTCTTTCGTTGCGCTTAACGTAGTAACGTCTATAGGATGAGAAGTCATTACTCCGCCCCATTCCGCGCGATGATTGAAAACGACGCCGCTCTGATCGATTCCAAACCAGTCGGGCAAGTCGCTTACCCCTTCGATTACGCTGTCGTTTTTATTTTTAAACAAAGACTCCGTTGTAAAAATTTCAGGCTCGTTCTTATTATTTTCAACGGTCGCAAAACTTGCGTATACGCCGAAAAGAAACGCACAGCAGACTGCGACAACGCTCAGACAAATTGCCGGTTTTAATTTTGAACGGTAAAACATTTCTTCTCCTTATCCTTTTATCCTTATCCTTTTAATCCGCCGAATTGAACCGAACTCATAAACGCCTTTCTGCCCGCCATAAATATTATCAGCACGGGAAGCGATATTACAAGCAACCCCGCAACCTGAACGGGAATTTCGGCAAATTCAGTAATGCTCGTATACCGAAGCATATAACCGAGATAACCTATAAGCGGATAACTCGGCAATAACGTAATGTTTACTTCCCACGTTTTAAACAATCCCATAAACTTGAGAATGAACAGCGTCCAGAAAGTGCCGCGACCGAGCGGGAAATAAACGTTTAAAAATATTTTCAGCGGCGAAGCGCCGTCAATCATCGCCGCATCGCCGTATTCTTGCGAAAAACTTTGCCACGTTGCGTAATACACGAGCATATCGAAGCCGAACGCGCCGCAATTGTAAAACGGAAAGAGATAAAAGTTATCGTATATTCCGAGCGCGCGCAGATAATTTATCGTCGACGCAAGCGACGCTCCGAACGGCCAGTAAGTCCAGATTATCGTAAAAACGTAAATACCCCTTACGAAACGATACTTCCTGTATCTGCACGCAACGTAACTTACCGACGCGCAAGTTATCATCGCTGCCAACGGATTTACCGTCGAATAAAATAAAGTGTTATAAATTATTTCCGGCAAAAAAACTTTATGTTTGTTTACGCCGCTGCCTACCCATAAATGAGTTTTTGAAAATATGGTTTTATAATTTTCAAGCGTCCACATGCCTTTTGTCGGTAGTCCGCCGGGATTGCCGATATAGTCGATGTTTTTTCTGAACGAAGTGACAATCGCAAATCCCGCTATGGTTATCATTATAATACACCATACTATAGCAAGAATATATACTAACGTAGGAAAAATATATCTCGTGAATTTTAATTCTCTTTTTTTCATATCAATACTCCGCCCCCGGATCAACTTTGGTAAGAATTTTTCTTCCTAATAACGTACAAGGTATGGAAATAAGCGAAACCAACATCGAATACGCCGTGGTATATCCGTAATAAACGGGACTTGCTTTGGACGATCCCGTGACCATTACGAACATATAGTAATTTATCGTCTGTACGCTTACGTCCGCAGATTCTCCGTACAATTCGTAAGCGGGCGTCGAAGCGTTCAGCCAGCCTATTAAAAAGGTCATACTGTTTACGCTTACAAGCCCCCAGATGCTCGGAAGCATTAAATATTTGAACTCCTGCCACATCGATATGCCTTCAAGACGTCCGTATTCGAACATATCTTTAGGCACTCTCGACATCTGCGATACCGTAAGAATATTCGCTCCCCCGAGACTGCTCCACGCCATATACGCTAATATCGTGGGAAACATATACTTTTTTTCTCCGAGCAAATTCGGAAAATCACCGATTTTGAATATCGTATTCATCCACGACGGCAACGTTCTTTCAAGCAATATTCTTACGGTTAATAAAATTACAAGCCCCGATATTGCCGAAGGCAAACTGAATATTACGTGCATAAAATTCGTGCCGGGAAGCCTTTTTGAAAATAGATACGCCAAAAACCAACTGCACGGAGTCAGCACTATAAGCCCCATCAGGTATACGATAATAGAATTTCTGAACATTATCGGTATGCCGTTCGCTCCCGAAAAAATATCTTTCAGCACGTTTCTGAAATTTCTGAACAAATCGTTTGCAGGTAAAAACATAAACGCTCTTTTATCGTAATCATAATACCTGAACGGCATAGTAATGTTAGAAACATTCAGACCGACGTCTATAATAAGCCATTGTATTATCGGAAAAACGAGAATGCCTATACAAAATAAGATTTCCACCGTTTTGCGGGATTTCAGCGCTTCTTTATTTACTTTTTTATGCCTTTTTTGCGATACCGAAACGCTTATTCCGTAAAAAAAATCTTTTACTGGACGCAATATTCTTTGAAACAAACTCAAATCAGACGTCCGTATTTTTTTTGCCATTTCACCGCTCCTTAAAAGGTTTTACCGTATAACTGACACATTTCTTTATACATTTTATCCCACGATTCTTTTGTAAACGTGTTAAGAATAGCCTGATAATACGTGTCGATTTTTAACTGAGTATTTGTTTCGTTGTCTATTCTGAACGCAACCATAGGCTGACTGTAACCGCTTGGAACGATCGCTCCTATAACGCCGAAAACGTTTTTAGGACAAAGTTCTCTGAATTCGCTGCCGCCTGTGTGTCTGTATATTTCCACGTTTTCGTCTTTACGCAAATTCCACATATTCTGCGCGAATTTCGTAAGAGACTCGTACTCTTCGGGTTTTAAATCGTATTCATACGGCAATTTCGTTCCCGTACTTCTTGTGAACGTTGCAAGGGAAGAACGCGAGTGCTGGAACTGAACCCATTTTTTCGCAAGGTCTTTAACGGGACTGCGTTTGGTTATAAAAGCCGTCGTTCCGTTGCCCCAGCCCGCCAGATAGCGTTTGTTCGATTCCGCCTGTCCTTCCATTATCGGAAAAGGCAGCATTTTAAAATTCCTTTTGCCGTAATCATACTGTTCGCCGTATGCCGACATATCGGTAAAATCTTTTTTTGCTTCTCTTTCCCACCATTCGCCGTCGAAAAGCATGGCGATTCTCTTGGATTTGCCCCTTTTCGCGTTCTCTACGCTAAGCACGTATTCGCCTTGAGCAAGTCGGTATTCCTGCGACATAAGGAACGAATTAGACGAGTAATAAGATTTACTGCCGAGTATTTTATG
The DNA here is from genome assembly GCA_934248055.1 of uncultured Clostridia bacterium. Taxonomy (GTDB): domain Bacteria; phylum Bacillota; class Clostridia; order Christensenellales; family Borkfalkiaceae; genus HGM11412. The sequence continues at coordinate 18,020 of CAKQKI010000014.1, forward strand.
TACGAACTCGAGAGCCTTATACATAGGCTCGCTGTCCGCGATAAGATAACCGTTGGAAGGCGTTATGTCTACCGTTTTGCCCGTGCTTCTTACGGTATGCTTACCGCTGTAAGTTTTATTAAGATTTATAAAATCCTGTCCGCCGTATTGCGCGGCTATACCTTCGGTAATCATCGGAAAGTAAAACGACGTGTTGCTGTATACGATAGGAATATAATTCCTTGTAAGATCGTCAAGCAAAGTATAAAAGTCTTCCATCGTTTGGGGTTCTTCATAACCTTCTTCTTCAAACAAGTCCGCGTCGTACACGTAACCTATAACCGCATCCTGAAAAGGAAACGCCATATATCTGCCGTTTCCGGCGTCGTAACTATTAACGAAATACGGATCCATTTTATCGAGAATAGAATATTTGCTTCCGCCGATTTCGCCGTTTTCATCGTAAACTTTTTCCGTGAGAACGTCCGTTATATCGGCGGTTTCACCGGTATCGGCAAAACTCTTTTTCCAGGTCGGAGAGTCGCTGTACACGATGTCCCACGTAAACGTGCCGTTAGCAAGACCCGTGGTTATCGGCTCGGGATCTTTTTTGTCTTCCGAGTCGATTAAAACCTGAACGCCTTTTTTGCCGTTTTCACCGGGATAATCGGCGTAATATTCTTCAAATTCTTTCGCAACTTCTTTTGCCCAGTCGCCCGTAAGACCGCCCGCGTACACGTAAATGCTGAGTTGCGTTTTCGTTTCGTCGACTACTATATTTTCACGTCTGAAACAACCTGTTAACCCCGTCGTCGTAATCATACATATTACGGCAATAATTAAACTGAAAATTTTCTTCATATCTGCCACCTTTTTATTTATTTGCTATAACCGCGTACGTAACTTCCGTAGTGTTTCCGCTTTTATCTTTTACCGAATATTTTATTAAGTAAGAACCTTCTTTTTCCGCAACGAATTTTCCGTTTTCAACGTTTATCGTTTCTTTTCCGAATTTTACGGTTATCGTTAATTCGGGAGATTCGTCCGCGTTGTCAGAAATCTGCGGTTCGGGCAGAACTATTTCGCTGCCTGTTTTTACTTCATCAGGAAGATTTATATCGCCTATTACGGGCGGCTCGTTATCGCGCGCCGCAAAAACTTCAAAACTGATAAGCGTTTCCAGCCCGTTTGAACCGTTTACCGCGTAATAAGACACGATATACGTTCCCACCGACGAAAGAAGAACTTTTCCTTCCTTAATTTCAAGTTTTACGCCGTCAAATATTACGGATACCGTTACTGAAACGGTTTCGTTTCCGGCTTTTGCCGTTGCCGACGGAACGTAAAGATAATTGTTATGATAATTGTTTACGATGATTTCACCGTCGACGGTTATCTTTGGAGCGATCGCGTCGATCACCTTTACCGTTTTATCGACGTACCCCGTAACGCCGTCGGAATTCGTTGCCGAATACCTTACCGTATAAACGCCGACCGCGTCAGGATAATATTTTCCGCTCTGAACCGTCGTAAACTCCGTTTCGTCGGGCTTTTTAACGGAAATTTTAATATCTCCGATAATACCGTCGAAAAGGTCGTGACAGTACGCGTCTTCCGATGATATTTCAAAATAATTTTCATTCGGCCCCTTGGCAAGCGTAAGCGAATAGTCGCCGCTTAACAACGCTAATTTCGGCGTACTCTTTACGATTTTTATCGTTTGAGTAACGCTTAAACCGAATTTGGTAAAGGTCTGAGAAAGCGTTTTTTCGTCGGAAGCGTCTATCGCTTCGTCGTTTTTGTAATAATAAACGCTTCTGTCGGTTATTTTAAATCCTTCGCACGGCGTCAATTCGTATTCGAAATAAACGCCCGCCCCTATATCAATCGGTTTGACCGTACCGTTGCGCTTTTCCGCCAGAACGGTTTCGGAAATTAAATTATCCGCATTCAGACACCTGAAAACACCTGCGTCGTCATACACTTCTTCTCCGTACCCGTCGGAATAAAGGTTAACTCCGTTACCTTCGATAAGCGATACCGTACCGTTTCTGTATTCGATTATTCTTCCGCCGGACACTACGTCGCGATTTTCCGCGAAAGACGCGTACGTTCCAAGTTCTTCGAATAAAACGTCTGTATTAGAGCCGTAAAAAGAAATCTCGTAACCGTCTTTAAAGGATAATTTGTTAAGCGCGTACGACGGTTTGCCGTCGTTATCTCTCACGCTTTCGCTGCAAACGGAACTTCCGTCAAATCTTGCAAGATACATGGTTCCGAAAATTCTCGTATCGCTGCCTTTGACTATAACGGAAAGAACGTCGCCTTCCCATATAAGCGCAAGCGTTGCGCCTCGCCAGTTTGTTCCGCCGAACGCGCTGACCGCGCATAGCGGATTTATATATTTATCTATCAGACCGTACTTCGTTGCGCTTTCGGTGTGATAGGAACGTATATTTCCGCGATTATCCTTTACGTACGTTCCCGTCATTCCGTTAGAGCCGTCAAACAGGCAAAAATCGAAATATTCGGACGGATCGGCTTTGCCGTACACGCGGAACGTCATCGACTTGCCCGCAAAAGTTTCTCCGTCGGGAAACACGAACGTAATCGACGTGCTACCCGAAAAAACACCGTTGAATTTACCCGAGAAAGTGCCGTTTTCGCTTTGCCTTACGAGAACGCCCGAATGGTCGTACTTACCGCCGGCAACGTACCCCGCGGCAAGCGTTCCTTTATCGAGTTTAAAAAATTTATCAGTTCCGATACCTTCGTTTACAACGGTAAAATATAACGTCCGCCTGCCGCCCGAAACGTTTTTATCCGTTGAGCAAATAAGAGCATACTCTCCGCTTTCAAGATAAACCGTCTGACCTTCGGTCACGCGCTCGCCGAACGAAGAGCCTGCGCCTTCAATGCGAAGTTCTTTTATATCGACTCTTTTGCCGTCGGAGATCGTGAAAGCGCTTACTTCGGGAACCACTACTTTTGCGTCGTAAACTTTTTTTACAAAGTTTTTCGCAACGATTTTAACTCCGTTTTCAAAATCTTTTTCCCATTGCTTTTCTATTCTGAAATTACGATTCTGATATTTTCTTTCGAAAGTAACGCCGCCTATTTCTTCAAGAAGCACGCTTACGGGCGAAACGTCAAGATTTTCGAATGAAATTTTATATCCGCTTTTAAAATCGACTTTTTCGAGTCCGTATTTTTTCGGAGACGACGTATTATCCACCGCCGAAGTTCCGTCAAATCTTGCAAGAACTTTTTCGGCTGTTTTGCCGCTTGCCTTTACGGTAAGTATATCTCCGTCGTAATTTACCGTTATAACGCAATAGTTCTCGTCCGCCGCGCCGAATTTGCAAACCTTAAACCCGTCGGAAAAACCGCTTCCGTATAACGACGTTGCTATGCGCAGACTATTGTTATATCCGAAATGATTTTCCGATTTGATTATCGCTCCGCCAAAACCTATGCCGTATGCGGAAGCAAATTTATCTATAACGTAAACCGCTCCTTTATTTATCGCCACGAAGAAATAGTCCGTTTCGTCACAAGCGCTCTGAAAGCGCACGTAATACGAACCGTTTGCCGACGTCGGGAAAGAAAGTTTAACCGAAGTATCCCCCGTAAACACTCCGCGAACGGAAGTTACGGCATTTTTGCCGCCGCCGATAAGCGTGCCGACTCTTCCGTCAGCATCGTATTCGTCAAGATATTCGGCATTTTTATCTTTAATCAGTAACGACGATAAATCAAACGCGTTTTCATAAGCGGTAAACTCGTATTCGATAAAATTGTCGCTGTCGACGCCGTTTTCAACCGCTTCGTAACGCAAAACGTATTTCCCTTCGGATAATTGCGAAAAAGTTTTATCTGCATAATCTGTAATATCGCTCCATACCTGCCCGCTTGCCCGTTTAATGAGAATACGTTTTACCGCGCGCGGCAGTAACTCTGCGTAATCGTTGTAAACGAAAGAAGCAGTGGGGATATAAACCCCGTCGTTAACGCTTTGGGTGGAAAGAATTCTTCCGTTTACGGTAAGCGTTTTGCTTTCGGTTTTACCGTCTATCACCTTAAACGGAATTTCGTATACGTTGTTTTCGTTTTCGTTGCCGATAACGCCGACGTATCTCAGCGTATAATCTCCCGCAACGGATAGCGGTTCTATATACTGCCCCGCAAATCGGGTTATATCTCTCCATTCCCCGTCTGCGCGCTTTAATTCGACTTTTTCGACGGAAGTAGTCGTTCCGTCTTTTCCCACGACCACGCCGTAAGGCACGCTTACGTAAGAAAGAGAATCGACGTAAAGCGCGGTGTACGCGCTTTTATCTACGCGGATAAACGAATCTTTCCGATTCTCGAAAGACACGTATTCGCTATACCATTCAGGCTCGTATTCCGACACGCGGTTACCGAAAACGTAATCTCCCGCGCTATTGATAAGCACTGACGAAACCATTTGCGAACGCGAGCCGCCGATCCTGTCTATGCCGGAAGAAAATTCAAAGCGATATTTACCGGACGGAATAACTTCTCTGATAAAAGGAAGACCGAACGATACCATATTTTCGAATTTATCCGTGCCGTCGAATTCGGCAATCAATCTCGTATGCCACGCCGCACCTGCCAGAAAGTTGGCGTAAACGCCCAACTTATTGCCGTTCGGCTTTAATGAAACGCTGCAATATCTGCCGTTATACGCGCCGTTAAGATACGCCTGAACAGCCCAGCAAAAGCCTATCTTATCGGGATCCCACGCACTCGAATAGTCGCCGAGAAAGGAAGAATACGCGTCGGCGTTACGCTTCATAATAGTCGAGCGTACGTTTTCTTTTCCGTTTTTAACGAACGACACGTAGCACTCCGCATAATACTCGGAGTTTGCGATTATTTTTATATCAAAATAGTAACGGTCGTCTGTCGCGTCGACGACGCGGATATTGAACAGATCGGATTTAGCGCCTCTCCGCCCGAGAGAATTGACGAGCAGGAAATCTAACCGATTATCTTCGTCGGTACGAAACAGCCTGTTTAATCCGACTACGAATTTTTTATCCTGCGCGCTCCCTTCGGGAGACAATAACACTCCGACGTTGCTTTTCGTTTCGTTTTCACCCGTACCCGAACCTGCAGTTATAACGCCGCCGTTGATTTTAGTGAAAAGGTTTTCGACGGGCTGCTTGCCGTGTACGACAACGCCTGCCGTCAAAGATACGGTTTTACCGTTTTCGTAAATAATTTTTTCGACTTTGTTTCCGTTTGCGTCTCTCCAGTAATCGAATACGTCGCCATGCGTCAAAGCGAGCGGCTTCAACAACAATTCGCCCGCGTCGAACGCTATCGGATTAGGATTGTATTTAAGGTTTAACCTGTCGAAATTATCGGGATAAACGTAATTCACGTAAGTCAATTCGGTATTATGCCACCCGGGAATTTCAACGCTGTCGGTTTGCCCCAGATTTACGCCGTTTATAGAGTGCATCAGAACGCTGCGCGTCAAGTGTATATCGCGTGAACCCGCTCCCGAAGAAAAATTCATGGTAAATTTACCGGAAGGCAAAATTTCGGATATATCGGGTAATCCGTATAAGGCGGATTGACCGAATTTAGCGATCGTGTAACCGTCGATTAACTTACCTCCGGAAGCCGCGTTGGCGGTCACTGAAAAAACGGACCCTTTTTTGGTAAACGTAATTTTAGGATAAACGCCGTTTCCTTCCGCGCTGTGCGACATTCTTGCCGCCCATACGAGCGCGCCGTTTCTCTCGGGCGCAACGCCGTTCGGATCGGAGTTATAAACGTTTATAACTTTACCCGAACGCGACGTCGTATATAACTTTCCTTCGTATATCACGCCTACGGCGAGATAAAATTTCGTCATGGAAGCAACTTCCACGTCGAAAAATTTTGACGGATCCGCATAATCGGAAACGCGGATCGTGAATAAGTCGAAATTTCTGACAGGGTCGTCTATCTCGGTTACGTCGTCGATAATATTCTGAAATTCGATAGTGTTGGTATTATCGATATCGAAAACGCCTTTTAATCCCACCGACCACGCGCCGTACTCGTTGTTTTTATTTTCAGAAAGCAACACGCCGTTACTCAAAGGAGTTGCCGCGCTGCCCGTACCCGAACACGTCGCCAGATTCGCCGTTTCGACGGAAAAAAGATCTTCTACGCTTATTTCGTTTGCGGCTTTTGCGCGCATACCGTATAAAACGGCGGTGTAAGTAAGACAAAATAAACTTACCGCAGCGAAAACGACTGCCGCTATTTTCTTTTTGAATTTAAACTTTAACAGCATTGCATTTCTCCGTTTTATGCGTTTGGATCTATTATGGGTAACTCTATACCCGTGTCGTTATTATTGTTATTGTTGTTTATTTCAGGGCGCTTACCGACGCAGATAATAATCGTTGTTATTATTATAGCCGCAACCATAACCGCAAGAGCAATCAATAATATTTTTGATTTGATATTTTTCATTTTAAAAACACCGTTGTAAGCCGAATCGTAAGATTTTGTTAATTTATTTACGATTATTATAGCGTTAACTACCTTAAAAATTAAGTTCGTTATTAAAAACAAGTATATTCGCTACGCTCCGATCTGAACGAAGCGTAGCGAAAGACAAAATATTTTTTAATTTAATTCGTCAAATTCACCGAAATACGTAAATGATTTTGATTCTGCAACGCTGTCGGTTATTACGTCGTTATTAAGGTGTATTATTTCGATTTTGCAAGTTTCGTACTTTTTCATTTCTGTTAAAACCTCCGTTTTAATCTAAAATCAATCCTGTTTCTACCTATAATTAACCGTTTATCGACGAATGATACGCCTTTGCCGAAGTACCGTAGCACCATAACGCTTTGGCAAGATCTACGCCCGCACCTTCGGAACCGACTTTGCAAATTCTTTCAACGTACGTATTTACGCTGTAAGTAAGGCTTCCGCCGATATTTACGCTTTCGTCGTCCGCGTTAACGATTTCAATCTTAATTTCGCTGTCGAACGAATACGGCATAATACCGCTGAGCCTTATTTCGTAAGCGGTTTCGCCTTCGCCGAGACTTACGTCCGTACCGTTATAACGGACGATAACGCTTTCTTTGTTTGCGCCGCCTACGGTAACTTTAACTTTAAGCACGTTGACGTCGGTCGTTTTAAACAAAACGCCTATGTTTATGGTTTCGCCGAAGTATACCCCCGCGCGGATGAAAGAAGCGCCGTCGCCCTTAACGAGAGTGTAAGGCTTATTCTCGGGCAACGCGAAAGCGGTTGCAAGAGCCTTCTGATCTTCCGTAAGGTCGGCGTTTGCTCTCGGACCCGTCATTCCTTTATAATCCATAAATTTCGCAGAAAGGTTTAACAGGTCGACTACGAGAGTTTTGAGTTGCGCGCTGCCCGATTCCGAATTAAGAAGCGTTTCGAGATATTTTTTAACGCTGTAATTTTCAAGACTGCAAACTATCGAACGCGTACCGCCGTTTTCGGCGTAAACGTAAATATTCATTTCGTCTGCAAGTTCGGGAATAGCCACAACTCCGTCAAGCGAAAATTTAAATCCGCTCGCCGTAGACGCGTATTCCGTTATCGTGTACTCTACGCCTTTAAACAGTACTTTTACCGAAGGTATAACGTAGCCGTCGTTAAGAGTAACGTAGAAATTACAGATTACGCCGTCGGTCAACGTTACGTTGAAGCCGTTGATTGAACCGTTGGTTCCTTCGGTTACGGTAATGGCGGTAGTAAAGTTCTGCACGAGTTCGCTTATCGTAACGGTGGTAGCGAGCGTATAATTACCCGCTTCGGTAAACGCGTAACCGGTTGCGCCGCTGTCGAGCGTAACGGCAACGCCGCCCTTCGAAAGCGCATAACTTACGGTAAACTCCACATCGGCAAACTCCACCGACGGGAAAGCGTAAGTCCCCTGCGCTACGGTTGCGGTGTCGGTATCCTTAATCGGCGTAACGATAAACTGCGCCGCAAGTTCGAGATTGCTCATCATTTGCGAGCCGACTATCTTAACGATTGTATCGTTGCCGTTTTTCCAACCCATAAACAAGTATCCGTCTTTTGCGGGAACTTCGATAAGCGCGTCGGTTTCTACGTCAAAACTAATCGTTTTCCACACCGCGCCGTCAACAAGCAACTTTGCCGTATAAGTATTTTTTACTACTTTACCGTAAACTTTTACGGTTGCGCCGCCTGTAAAAGGTATCGGCTCGGTTATCCGGTTCTGATAATCCGCGTCGTAGTAAAAACCTTCTAATACGTACCCCGATTCGAGCGTAACGAGCGCGCTGTCAAGCGTTACCGCGCCGGACTCCGTCATAGCGGGGTTAGCGTTACTCGTAGCGTGGGGTATATCGTAATCTAAAATCATTTTGCCCGCAACGTACGCCTTATAAAAATCGGGCGAGTCGGTAGTGAATCTGTCTTTAAGACTGTATCCGTTTATTTCCGCTATATAAGCGTCTGTACAAATACAACCCCTGCGACCTGCAGAACCGGAAATTACTTCTCCTAAAGGGTCTTTAGCGTCGGTATAACTGGTAAATTCTATCGAATAATTTTCGCCGCCGAGCACGCTTGCTATTGTCGGCAACCCGTAACTCGTTATTCCGCTTGCGCCGTAATCCGTTGCATTGACGTCGTAAGTACCGTCAAATTTTGCAAAGCATTTTTCTTCCGTCGCTCCGCTCGTTGCATTGATTACTCTCGTTGCGTAAACGCAGAAAACGCCGTCAACCGTTTTGAGCGTAATAGTCTGCAAGTATTTTTGGAAGTCACCCGCTTTTCCGATATAAGCGTACCCGCTGTTAGGAGTATAATTTTCGGTTACAATTACGTTATCTCCGTTAAAAGAACGGCGCAGTATTATATCTTTACCGCTTGCGTCTTTGTCTTGCGTTTTATACGCGACGATAAGCATTTGCCAACCGTTTTTTTCCGTAATTATAATAGAAAATTCGTTGCTGCCGTTAAATATCTTTAACTTTAAAACTTGCTTATTGTTTACGTCTACGCTGTAAGGCGGCGTTTTGAATTTTACCGTCGTCGTATCGTTTACGCTGAACTTACCGTTTAAGCGCATAGCGTACGAACTTGCGGAAGAAGACATAAGCAACCCTTTAACGCTCGCCCCGTTATAGGTATAAGTCGAGTCGAAAGTTATTTCTCCGTCGGAAACGTCGAAAAGTTTGCTGTTGTCGAATATCGTGTTCGCCGCAAAAATTTCCGTTTCGTATTCGTTGCCGTCGGCGGTACTGCCTTCTTCGGCGGTATATTTTACTATATAATAACCTTCGTGAGTGAAATCATATCCGCCGATGTTATTCATATCGGTAAACGTAGCAAGAACCGCGGAATCGGATTTATCTATAATCTCGATTTTTGCAACGTTTTTTACAGAGTTGTCGCTTTTATCGGTAAACGTGGTCGGTAAAGCGGTAAAAGCGTTTTCTATCAGATAAAACTGCTCGTAAGCAACAGGCGTTATTTCGTAAATTTTTACGATTTTAGCGTAAAAAGTCTGCGTATTGTCGGGCGCGGCGGCGCTATACGAAACCTGCGTTACTCTACTACCCGTAAAGTCCGCCGTATTATACCACCCGTCAAACCTGTAACCCGCTTTAACGGTCGGGTCGGCAAGCGTAACCGCGCCGGCTTTAACCGACACTTTTAAGGGGTTTTCGTTTGAAGTAACGATATTTTCGTCGTAAACGTAAGCAATGTCGTTCGATACGTTGATAATGTCCTCATAAGCGGTATGCCAAGCAGGCACGGTTAACGTATCGGCATTGAAGGCGGTCGTATGCGCGGCGCCGTTTTCATAATAACTTAAAGATTCAATCATTATCGGCGAATACCAGCAATAACAATTCGCGCCCCTGTAACTGTAACCGGTAGGTATTTTATAATCGCTTAATTTCGTGAGTCTTTTACGGTCGGTAGATTGCGAAAAGAAAGTTATCATATATTTTCCGCTTTCGAACACGCCTTCCTCGGTGGGCATACCGAAAGCGTTACCGGTACCGTAGTTGCCGTCTAACGGAACTATCCTGCGCTCGCCTGCCCCGTGTCCCGTCAAATCCGTCGGGCTGACTATGTAAAGAGAAAGCACGCCCTTATCGTCCCTTTTAATGCGGAGCGTTGCGGAGTCTTCGTAATTTACGCAACCCGTTTTTATAAAATAAGACGCGGCGGAAACCGAGCCGTTAATAAAACTCCAACTGCCCGCAGTCGGTTCGGGATTGTATCTTATAAAATCCGACCAGAAAGTAACGCTCGGGTAATCGGCATATTCGGCGGGAGTGTAAACCGCGCCGGCAATCAGGTTAACGCTGCCTTCCGCCTTATTCAGCAAAAGGCACACGTCTATAAAAGAACTGCCGTTGGTAGCGTCCGCCAGACGGATTATGCCCGCCATAAACCACCTGTCGCCCGCCTCGCCGTACGGGGAGCCGTCGATACTCGTCATTTCGGGCAGATTAAGCATAAACTTAACGTCGGTATACGCCGTCAGGTCGCCTGAATCCGGCAGATTAAACACACCGTTAATCTTCGTTGCCGAATACTTATGCGCGGCGGCGTTACCCGCCACGTGGTCGGCCGAATTAACGTAAAACCCGGTATGCGAAGTTGCAGCCCCGCCGCTCGTTGTTCCGGTAAGAGTAGCCAGCCCTGCGGTCTGATTATCGTCGCCCGCAACGGTAAACAAATCGTTAAGGGTTACCGTATCGTCTGCGCGCACGCCCGTGTTTCTGAGCGAAACCCCGAAAAACAGGCAGGTCAGCGCAAGCGCAAAACCAAGAAACGAAATCGCAAGTGTCTGCAACCGTTTTCTCGTTAGATGTTTCATTTCAACACCCTCCTTATAAAATATATTTGACAGAATAGATTGCCGCGCTTAAATTATGCCACGGCATCTGCATATTAAGTATACCGTAAATCAAAATTTCAGTGAATACACTCTATCCGCTAAAAGATGTACTTTGTCCACTTATGTATTTCAAGCGGTAAATTTGCATTTTTAATAAAAATAGCACAAATTACCAAAAAATTACTGTTTTTTAACGGTAATAGTTGACATATTTACAATTTGATAATATAATCGAAGAATAAAGAATATATGAGCGTTGGTAGAAAAATGTATTATAAATCTAAAAACAAGGGGATACGTTGTCCGATAAAATCTTCGTCTTTACTCGACGTGAACGTTTCCGGATTTTCAGTCGAAAAAACCGATAAAAACGCTCCCATGGTATCTAACGCCGATTTCGGATTTTACACCGTTCGTTTAATTTTATCGGGATCCGGATACGCCGAATACAAAAACAACACCTATACGTTAACGCCCGATACCCTGCTCGTGACGTATCCTAATATGGACGTAACCGTGGTTCAAAACAAAACCGACCCTTACACTATGGCATGGTTTGTGTGCGACGGAATCGCCGTCAAACAACTTTTACAAAAAATCGGCGTAACCGAACAAAACTTTTTAATTAAACTCGATCACGACGAAAAATTACACAAAATATTTAAAGAAACGCCGTATGAATGCAAAAAAAACATAGAGTACTCCGACATAATCGCGGTTAACGCTTTTTACGAATTTATAGTATGCGTATTATCGCAAACGATTTTGCCGTCTACGGCCGAAACGGTAAAATCTTCTTATCACGTACAGGCGTCGATTCAATACATTGCAGACCATTTTCAAGACGCCGATATTTCGGTTGGCAGCGTAGCGCGGTCAATAGGCGTTTCTCATAAATACTTATCGCGCATATTCAAAGAAGAAACAGGTATCGAAATGAACAAGTTCATAACCAACAAGCGTTTGACTCTTGCCGACGCGCTGATGCTCGATAAGCAGATGAATATACAGCAGATTGCCGAAAAATGCGGATTTTCATCGCCCTATTATTTTTCGAGAGTATATAAAAAATACAACGCCGTGCCGCCGTCGGTAGTTATATCGAAAAGAAAAAAAGAAACCTGACAAAATGCTTTGTCGATAATCCGCTTTTGCGCGATAAGACTATAATTTATAATCTTTTATCGCTTCCGCAAACCTTTTAGTTATATTCTGGGGGCGCGTTATGGCTCCGCCTATGACTGCCGAAAAAGCGCCCGCTTCAAAAACTTTTTTTAACTGCCACGGCTCCCATATACCGCCTTCCGCAATAACGGGCGTTTTAAGCGTCGACGACGCTTTGCTTATAAGATCAAAATCCGGTATGGATACTCCCCTTGTATATTCGGTATATCCCCTCATCGTAGTTCCGATAAAATCAAACCCGATATCTTCCGCCGTTTTCATCTCTTCGAAGTCCGACGTGTCTGCCATTAACAATATTTTCGGATATTTCCGACGTATGCGCTTAATAAAATTTTCAAGCGTTTCGCCGTCGGGGCGAAGTCGTCTCGTCGCGTCCACCGCCATTATGTCGACACCTTCGCTTTGAAGTTCGTCAACTTCTTTCATCGTCGGCGTAATATAAACGTCGGAATCGCGATACTCCCTTTTTATAATTCCTATTATGGGTAAATCTACGTTTTTTTTGATTTCGGCAATGTCTTTTACGGTATTCGCGCGTATTCCCGCCGCCCCGCCTTCTTTTGCCGCTTTTGCGAATCTGCCCATGATAAACGCGCTGTGCATAGGCTCGTTTTCAAGCGCCTGACAGGATACTATAAGCCCGCCTTTTATTTTATCTTTGATTCCCATAATAACACCTTTTTGCATATATCGCCGCGCCTTTTACTCCTGACGGCTCATTTGCTGTTTTTATCTCTGATTTGGTTCTGTACACTTTTGGCAGAATATCCGCTTCTTTCATAAGAAAGTCCGTTAAAACTTCCTTTTGCCTGCTTATTCCGCCGCCGATTACGATCGTCGGCGGATTATAAAATCCGACCGCAAGCGATATTACGTACATAACTTCTTTCGCCCAGTCGGAAATAACTTCGCGCGCGCGGTCATCGTTGTTCACGGCGTCAAAAAACAATTCCGCCGCGGGCTTGCCGCCGTTTTTTTCAAGCGCGGAAACAGACGCTGCTTTATCGATAACGGACTTACCTTTCAGCGACGGCAAATAACCTATCTGCCCCGCCGCGCCGTTTTCACCGCTATACGGAATTCCGTTATTAACCATTATTCCGCCGACTCCCGTGCCGAGCGATAAATAATAAAAGTCGTTTTTGCGGTATTCCGTTTCGGATATCGCGCCTGCCGAAACGTCGTTAAGCACGGATACGGGGACGCCGTATCTGCTTTCAAAAAGATATTTAAGTTTTACGCCCGTGTAATCGGGTATATTTTCGTTTGCGTAATAAATAGACCCGTCTTTTTTTACTATCCCTGCGGTTGATATGCCGATTACGTCAAATTGCCTGCCGTCGCAAACGTCATACGCCGTTTCTATAAGTTTTTGCGCGCCGCATTTAGCATTCGAAGGACTTTCTCCGCAAATAAATTCATTAAGGTTTTCATCGTACAGCGCGTACTTTAATTTAGTACCGCCTATATCCATCGCTAATATTTTCATAAATTCGCCACGACCACGCACGGATATTTGATAACGTCGCAAACAACGTCGTCCGCGTTTTCTTCGTTATTCCATAATATTTCGGCAAATATCGCCGCCGGCAACGGAATTTCCCGCTCGAAAGCGCAATCTTCAACAAGGAGTTTTATGTCGTTATCTTTTCTTATATCCGTAACCGCTTTAACTATTTCTCTGACGCGTTCGGGGTATCTTATCCATAACGCCTGCCTGATTTTTAATATTCTTCTTCTCTCTTTTAATTTTTTATCGATTTCGGCGTCGCTTTTTTCCCCGATCCTTTCACGCTTCGACCGATGAACGAAATTCGACCAGTCAAGCGAGCAGACTCCTTTGAATATCAAACCGCACTTTTCTTCCGCAGCGCGAAGCGCGACTATCTTCTTCGTAAACGCTACCGTCTCGTCGGAAGGCGGTAATTCGTCTTCCGGTTTATGATCGGTAAAATTAGCAAAGAAAGGAAATTCTCCGCAGTTTTCCCACACGATTTTAACTCTCGGATCGACGTTTTTAATATATTCGAGTCTGTTTCTGACAGAAGACGCGTGCAACCCGAACTGTATATTCAAATCGGGATGCTTTTTTAAAAGTTCGTAAGACGTTTCGTTTACAAGACCTACAACCGTTTCGGCAATCAATTTACCGTTCACATATTCCGTTCCGAGTTCCGTGCAGGATTGAAAATATATTCCGTCCCCCGCGGAACGAGCGTATTCGGTTTCGTACGTTTTTATTATATCGGCTTTAAGCCGTTGCAACGACTTTTCATCCATACCCATAGACGTATTGCAGTCCGTATCCCAACCCCAGGCGTAACCCCAGAACACTCTGATTCCGCAAGAATGGGCGTATTCGACTATTTCGTCGGAGTTAAGCGGCAAATAATCGTTCCATATTACGATTTCGTTAAGTTTCAGCATAACCATGTTATCGAAAAAGCCCCTGTAATCGCCTATCGTATAACCCCAGGTCCAGATACCTCTCGTTTCAACGGCGGGAGCGGTTACAACGCTGTAATCGGTAAGCGGAGAATTAAACGCGCTTTCAAAGTACGCTTTATGCTCCATATCGGCGTCGCATCCGCGGAATATGATATATCCCGAATACTTATTGACGAATTCGACCGCTCCGTATAAAACTCCCGCATCGTCGTATCCGCAGACCGATATAATGCTCTTGCCCGTTAATCTGCATTCGTTTTTCACGCATAAAGAAAACCCCTGCGGCTTTTGCGGCGCAGGTATTTCTCCCGCGCTTATCAATTCGCCTAAAACCGCGCAATCGCGCTGCGTTCCGACAACAACGACGTTTTCGCTATGAATAATCGACGATTCTTTTGCGCTGTCCGAACAAATTACGATATTATCGACTTCCGACCGCAACATTTCGTCTTTTATTATTTTTACCGCTTTTTTTTGCAATTCGCTTTTACCGTCGAATATCAAAAACCATTCTTTTTTCAAGTTTTATCCCCCTGTACGAAAATATTTTCGCTTAACGATTATAACGCGCCGTATATAGTGATTATAAACTATTTTAAAATTTCAGCACATACAAATAGGCAACGAAATAATATATTTTATCCCCTTTGTTTTATCTTCCGAAGATTTTACGTTGCTATAAAATTCGGCTGAAAGACTTCCGATTGCAATATTTTCATCGCATTTTCAGACTGTTGTTTTTTAAATATTGATTTTTTTGTCGTTTAGTGTTAGTATAAAAGTATGAAAAACGACGTTTTGTATAATGAAAGATTTTCCGTCATAAACCCGTCTACCGACCCTTTCAATATTATAGTCGGTCATTTCGGTTACGAAAAAACTTTGCCGACGAAAGAACCGATTACTTCCGAAGAATATCACACGTTCAGACTGCACTACGTGGTTAAAGGCAGCGTAATTTACGGTTATAACAAGCAGAAGCGAATCGTTAAAAAGAATTCTTGTTTTTTACTTTCGCCTAAATCCGATTCTTATTACAGAACGAACCCCGAAGACCCCGCGACAATTTTTTGGGTCTCTTTCAGCGGACTTGAAGCGTTACGCATTATAGAGTTAATGGGTTTTAATGAAAATTCCGCGGGTGTTATCCTTTTAAGCGCCGCGCAGAGCAACGCAATGAAAAATTTAATGTCCGACGCGCTTAAACCCGTGTCGCCCGACCTTACGGATATCGTATTGCTTAAAAATTTTATCTCTGTAACGGAACTTCTGGCTGCAAGCAAAAAAAATAAATCGCCTGATAATGCCAAACGCGCATCGCCGTCTTCTCACATCGAAAAAGCGTTGAAATATATCGAAAAAAACTACGCAAATCCTTATCTTTCAATAGATGACGTTGCCCTTTCGATTCCTGTTCATAAAAATTATCTTTCCTTACTGTTTAAAAACTCGCTCGGCGTAACGTTCACGCAGTATTTAACGCAAAAAAGAGTGGAAAAAGCCATTGTTTTATTGAAAAACACCGATTACTCGATATCCAGAATTTCAGGCTCGGTAGGATATGCCGATCAACTTTATTTTTCCAAATTATTTAGAAAATTCAATAAAATGTCACCTTCGGAATACCGTAAAACCGTTTCCCGTAACGATAAAAACGATGCGCCTTTCCGCCCGTTTAATAAGCAATAAACTTTCGGCGTGAAAACGGCGCGGCGCTCAGGCGTTATTCGCGATTTTTTATTTGTGGGTCAATCACTACGCGCCGCCCGTAAATTTTATTTTTAAAGCAAAAGCAAAAACAATCCGCCTTGCACGCTGCGAGCGCGAAACGCCGATGATTTGCCCGTTTTTGTGTAATATAAATCCGAAAACGGCGTTCTGTCAACACCGCACGATAAAAATTTGCGTACGGGAGATATAATTGCTTTACGTTTATCAATATCGTCCGTTAAAAACGCGCTCCATATAAGCCAGTCGCTTTTAGTAAACGTTTCTCTGTTTTCGAGCGGTATTCCGTATTCGTTGGTTTTGGTTAAGTAATAACTTACTTCTTTTTCCGTTAACTTTTTATCGAACAAACCAAATCCGAACAGTTTATCGAGAACGAAATTATATTTTAACGAAAAAGTTTCTTCCCCGTTATCCCACGTAGAAGGCAGATGACTTTTATCTTCCGCAAAATCAGATATTTCTTTTGCAAAACCTGCGGCGGTTTCGGCGTAACTCGCGTAATCTTTCGCCCCCGCCGCTTTTAATAATTCGGAATACGCTTTAAGCGCAACCGTCGCTTTTATGGAAAGATTGATATTATTTGCTATATGCCCCGCAAAATCGTCGGTACAAAGTTGATTTTCGGGTTTCAGCCCTTTTTCGGCAAGGTAATTCGCCCACTTTTTGCATAAATCGGAATATTTAAGGAAAAAAGATATATCGTCGTCTTTAAAATACGCCGCGTAAAACATTAAAAGCATATTAGCGCTTTCTTCTATCGGCATTTGCTTTTCATAATAGTAGCAATCATAACCTTCGGGCAAATCGTAAATCGGATAAACGGAGCCCGATTCCTTCCAGAAGCCGCCTTCTCTTATGCGTTGCTCTCCGCAATTGCTTTCGGCTTTCTGTCCGTATAACTGCCCGCTGCAAACAGGATACATTCCTGCATCGTGCGGCGCAAAATCGTTGTTCCATACGGGAGACTGCGCAAAACGCAGAACAGGCTTCATCATACCCTTTATAAGTTCGGGATTATAATAAATAAACATCGGCATAGACGGATAAGAAACGTCCGCCGTGGCGATAAATCCCCCCGAACCGCACTCTTTCGACAGCCATAAAACACCGTCTTTATCATCGACGACGAGTTTATGAGCCGCCATCACCTGACGGAAAGACGCTTTTAACAAAAACACGTAATCCCCGCCGAATTTCGCCGCCTTTTCGGAAAGGTCCTTATCGGTTTTATCAAGTTTATCGTCGATACCTTTATAATTATCTGCCGTATACTCTATGGCATCGAAAACGCTGTGACGGCTCAGATAAAACCCTTTAAGGTAATTTCCGTAGTAGTTGATCGAAACGGTATCGTCGTACGCCAACTGAACCATTCCTTCCCGCCCGACGTTTACGGACGCCAGATATCTTTCAGTAGTTTCTTTGCCGATGCCGAGTGTAACGTCGCCGCTCCGAAGATAAGAAATCATCGCCTGATTATCGCAATAAGCAGCAATGTCGCCCGTAATATAATAATACCCGCTGTCCGTTCCGCAAAGGTCGCCGGCAGCGCAAAGCGGACGCTGATACGCAAGACCGCAAAACGCGCTTTTGCAACTTTTTAAATTTACGTTGCCGCCGCGCAAAGTTTTATCTCCGCTTAAATTTTTATCGTAACAAATTTCGCCGTTTATAAAAAACGCTACTTCCGCGTCGTCGTCCCCGGAAATTTTATATTCGATATAACATACGGGCATTGAAAGCAACTCGTAATCGTCGGGTAAAAGCGGCGATACGAATTTTAACGAAAGCAATATCCCGCCGCACTTAAATACGAAATCGGTAGTAAACGTAGTAATATCAACGGAAATTTGCTCCGCTTTATAAACATTTTCCATCGCTATGTCGGCATAATTACCCATAAAACACCAACTCTTTCCCCGTGACCGAACGATACCGTATATCCTCTTTTGTTCTCCGTACCACGTTTCGACGTTTTTAATATTCAATTCGTCTTCCGAGAGCCACAGCGAATACTGCGGATCATTAAGAAATAACGGATAAGACGGCAATAATCTTCTCATAAACACTCCCTTTATATGCGTTTTACCCTGCCGCTTCAGAGCGAAAGGGCTTTAAATTTTACTTATTTAAATGCCGGGGATTCCATTCGTCATCCCTATCTTCTTATAAATTATAACACATTGCACTGCCGGTTGTATATGGAATAAAATCAAATAAATATGGAAAATATTAACATATACCCTACTTGAAATTCGGACGCAAACATCTGCTCTTGCAGTCTTATTGCGTATCCTGTCAATAATAACAAAAATTTATATAAAAAACGACTGATGATCTCAGTCGTTTTTTGGTACTCCCGGCGGGAATCGAACCCACAACTGCCCCTTAGGAGTTTTAAAAAATTCTCAAAATCCTATTAAAATAAGCAATTTTCGCACATTTTTGGGCGTTTTGAGCAATATTTTTCGTCTAAATCGGCTATTTTCTTTCGTTTTTTCGGCAATTTTTAGATTTCAAAATAATTTTTAAACTAAAATAACACCAAAAACAATACCAATTTTCATAGCCGCTTTCAAAAAATTTAACGCCAAACGACACTCTATTTTTCGCTTGCTATGCCAGACAAAAATAATACGAACCTTGCAAAAACGCCGCAATTTACGCGCTTTTTTGCAAATTCTCGGACGGTGTACGTATAGTACTA
>CAKQKI010000015.1 GCA_934248055.1 uncultured Clostridia bacterium
ATGCTTTTAGAAGACTTATATAAAACGCTTACAAGCGAAAGCATGCCGAGAACAAGCCTTGAAAACAGCGTAGAAAGCCATTTAATGGCAATCGCGGCGGAAGAATCGAGAAAAACCGGCAAAGCGGTCAACGTGCATTGAGCGTAACAATAAAAGGCAAGGTTTGTATTATTGCCTGGTATACCAAAAAAACGGCTGATAAAGCGCGTCCCCATTAGGGATTTTTTAGTACATTGTAAAAGGGTAGCAAATTTTGCTACCCTTTGTCTTTTTTGCTTTGCGAAAACACACGACATTGCTTGCAAAGTATAGTGTGCTATACTTCAATTTTTTATACAGCTAATTATATGGGCAAATTCTATTTCCTTTACCTCTATATTAGTAAACCCTATCTGTCTCAAAAGCCCACATATTGTATTCGGGGTATCTGGAAAAATCGTAATTCTGCTATAACCGGTATTTATATAAGTTTGCTGATTTTTATCTATCGATAATACCGCTTTGCCGTCTTGTTTTAGCAAACTGAAGATTTTCGTTAGAGCATATTCTTTATCTTGAATATGCATAAAAGTTAATGTGGAACAAATCACGTCATACATTTTAGTAAAATCATAATTGAGAAAATCACCGTCAATGAACGTTGCGTTTGTTTCCTTCTTAAAATGATTTCTTGCTACGTTTATCGTTTTTTGCGAAACGTCTATTCCAACGTATATTTTACATAAATCAACGATTTTTTTAGCAATTCTACCCGTACCGCAACCTATTTCGAGAACAGTTTTATTTTTATCCAAGTCAAGAAGATTGATAAATTCTTCTCCATCCCACTTGTTCATATATTCGGATAATAATTTCCCGTCTAAAACAGGATCGTTGCCGTTTTCTATAAGTAAATCGTAATGTTTTGAAACGCTAATCATTTTTTGCCTTTAAGGTTTTACAAGAAGAAATTAGCATTTTCCTTATAACCCCACAATCGTTATTAAGTTTTTTATATTGTTTTTCTTCTATATAACCTGTTTCAAATAATAGTTCTAACCAATATTCGCTCTCAAAACATTCTTTTAATGCTATTTCTAGCTTTGAAATAAAGTCTGCCGTTCCTTGTGCGTATTGCGCTTCGTGGATATTTGCGCCGATACTTGTTCCTGAACGTAGTAGTTGATTGGATAATACACTCTCTTTTTTATTTATCTTGATTTCCTTTGTAAGGAATATTATGTTTTTTGCAAATTCTTTTGCTTTTTCTCTTATAATGCTTTCACTCATGTAGTTATTATACCATAAATTGAGTTTTTAGTAAAGTGATATTGTTTGCTTTGCAAACAGTTATATTTTCAGAACAAGTCTAAAAGTTATATTTCGACTTTCAGCCGAAGTTATATTATATTTGCCTTAACTTCTCTCGAAGAGAGAAATAACACTTTGCTGAAAGCAAAATATAACTGCGTTAGCAATATAACTTGCCGTAGGGCAAATATAGTTGCGGCGTAGCGATAAATCCCTATCGCTACGCCGCTAATCTCAGTCGTTTTTGTTTTCATTCTTTTCAACTATTGTAACTTTTAATTTAATAGCAGTATCGAAATTAAGTATATTTATCTTGCAAAATTTTGCTTCTATTTTAAACTTTTCCAAACATTATCAACTACTTGTTCAAAATCTTCTTCGTCAAAATAACTTTTACAAAAGTTTAAAATATTTTGTTTATGATTCAATATTTTTCTGATCAAAGTTTTTTGTTCTCGTTCGGTTGCACTGCCTCGTTTTAATGCTCTATGACAAGTAGGGCATATTTTTGCAAGGTTATCTACGTCATCTAATTCTTTAGTTTTCCCGACCGAAATCATGTGATGTATTTCAAAATAAAATCTTCCTGTTTTTCTGTCAATATAAGATCTATCCTTAATATCATAATCATCGCAACAGCAAACGCATTTATCTTCCGTATTATATCTTACGAAATCAACAATGGAACCGTCTCTTTTAAATTTTTCTTCATCATCAGAATCGATACCGACAAGTTTACGGAATTTTGCAAAATCTTCCGCCGTGAGTTTTTTACCTAACACATTATTTGCATAATATGTAACTCTATTCTCAAATGTGATTTTTGAACTGGGTAACGGATATTCGCATATATAATAAGTAATGTGTCCGCTCACTTTCTTTTCTATAAAATTGATATTGTGTTCAAATACCGCTTTCCTGTAGTTATTTATAAGTCCGATAAAATTTACATACCATTGCAGATTAAATCTGAATTGTGTTTTTCTCCTTATACCTAAAACATAATCTCCCTGAAATTCTCTGAAATTATAATTTACTATATATACAGGGACATTTAAATAATCTATAAGAAGTCGAACCCTTTTGCTTTCCTGAACCGAATTATAAACATAATCCATAGTTAGAAAATTATGATTTCTATCTATGCTGGCTCTTAATTCAGAGAATCCACGAATAAACATTTTCTTATTTTCGGTTAATTCTCTATCATAAATGAATTGCGACGAATAAATTTTTGTATTTAATCTGTTGAAAAAATTATTTTTTGTTAAATTTAAATCATTTTCTAACGCAAAAACAATATCAGCACGCGGAAACCGCTTTACTCCTCTAATCCAAAAAGAAAAAGGCGAACATATATCATTAAATTGTTGAACGCAATCCTGTTTTGATTTATCGCATAATTCTTTGTTGCTATATATTAAGCCGTTTTTATATGATGAATATGTATAAATATGTTTCTCATCATTTGTAAATTCAAATCTACCATAAAATGCCCCCAGCAGAAAGGTTGGCATTTCATTTTCCAAAAATTCGCTTACTTTCATTATTTTCTCCTGATTCTTTGATTTATTATACTATATTTCCTTGTTTTTTTCAATAACTAATGATATTATATATTTATGAGGGACTAATAATTTGTCCCTCATAAAGGGATTATTATGACATTTAGAATTTTAGATTTATTTTGTGGCGCCGGGGGGTTTTCATCCGGGCTTGATTTATTAGAAAACTTTTCTACCGAAGTTGCACTTGATTTTGACAAAAATGCAGTCGAAACATTTAAGTATAATTTTCCGAATGCCGAAGTAGTCTGCGGCGATATTTTACAAAAAGATGTTAAGGATAAAATTGTGGCTTTATGTAAAAAAAGAAACGTAAATATGATTATAGGCGGACCACCGTGCCAAGGTTTTAGCCTGAAAGGAAAAAATTTAGGATTATCTGACCCACGCAACTTTTTATTCAGGGAATATCTCAATTTAGTAAAAACAATAAACCCTGCAATTTTTATTATTGAAAATGTTAAGAACATTCTTAATTCAAATAATCATTATTTTCGTGATGAAATATTAAAAGAAATTAAATCTCTCGGATATATTGTAAACAGTGGGGTTCTTAATGCGAAAAACTACGGCGTACCCCAAAATAGAGAGAGAGCTTTTTTTATTGCATCAAAATCAAAATACATTAATTTTCCGACGCCATCCCACGAAATAGTAACAGTTAAAGATGCTATTTCTGATTTATCATATTTAGAAAGCGGCGAAGGAGAAATCGAATCTAAATATATTAATAACCCCGCAAGTGATTATCAAATAATGTTGCGCGGCAAATTTTTGCAATATCATAAAGCTTCATCTCATTCAAAAATCGCCATTGAAAAATTAAAAATGATTCCCCCTGAAAAAGGAAAAGAATACTTGCCACAGGAATTACATGGTAAACAAAAGTTTTCCACAACCTGGTCAAGACTGGAATGGAATAACGTCAGCCCAACTATTGATACAAGGTTTGATACTCCTTCAAATGGCAAAAATTCTCATCCCGAACTAAATCGTGCAATTACTCCGAGAGAAGCTGCAAGAATACAAAGTTTTTCGGATAATTTTATTTTTCTTGGTTCAAAAGTTGCCGTTTGCAAACAAATCGGCAATGCTGTTCCGCCTTTATTAGCAAAGGCTCTGGGCGAGCAAATTGTTAAAGAATTAAATAGTGATGTAATAAAAACCGAGCAGTATAGTCTTTATTCGGGTAATGCTTATACGGTTATCGACGAACTGGAAAAAAACAATATTAAAGTTGACCATATAATTACCGATCCGCCATATAATATCTCTCATGAAAGCAATTTCGATACTTTAAAAAATCCCAGAAAAGGCACTTATTTTGGCGACTGGGACAAAAACTTTGACTTGCTTTCCTGGATACCGAAATATGAGAAAATATTAAAAACAAACGGATCAATGATTGTCTTTTGTTCTTATAGGTTTATAAGTTTTATTATTGAAACGATGGAAAAATCAAACCTGACGGTTAAAGATATTATTGTCTGGCGAAAAAGCAACCCTATGCCCAGAAATATTGATAGGCGTTATGTTCAAGACATGGAATTTGCCGTATGGTGTGTGAAAAAGAATGCAAAGTGGGTTTTTAATAAAGACAAGAATAAACCTTATATGAGAAGTTTAATTGAAACAGGTACCGTTTCGGGAGCAGAACGAACAATTCATCCGACGCAAAAAAGCCTTAAACTAATGGAAGAAATAATAAAAACTCATACTAACGAAAATGATATTGTTATAGATCCGTTTATGGGTAGCGGAACAACGGGTGTTGCATGTTTATTGTTAAACAGGAAATTTATCGGAGTAGAATTAGAAAAAGAATATTTTGATATTTCTGTTGACAGAATAAAAAAGGTGTAAATATCTACACCTTTTTTACATATTTATTTATATCAACTAAATATTTTTTTATGCCGTCATCGTTTGGCTTTATATAAAAACATGCTGAATTATGAGTATCAGAATGTGATTGTTGCCAAGTCGGTTTATTATTGACCGCAAACATGCAATTTTCAAATAGATAATCTTTAAATTCTTGTGACACCATTTTGGTTCCGTCATAAAACCAGTAATCTAACTCAACACCTTTATCTACAAAAAACAGCCATAAACTACTGTTGCTATAATAAATTTTACCTTTTTTGAGCGATGGGTCTTGTGCAATATCTTCTAAAAATGCATTAAGTTGCGAAGGTTGTTTCGGATGTCCTTTCCATTTATTTGCTGAAATATCTTTTTTAAATTGAAATGCCGAAATGAAATCTATGCCTAATTCTCCATATTTTTTAAATCTCGTTTCATAATTTTCTTCTTTAACTTCTATTAAAAAAGTTTTACCTTCCGATAAAGTAACAATTATATCGGCATCATCCGCATTATGATATTTTTCAACCTTTTCATAGTAAATATTATTAGAGTTCAAAATCTTTTTTACAATATCGATTTCTCTTTCTGTTGTATTATAATTACCGGAAATGCTCATAATCTTTTCTCCAAGTTATATATTATTTAATTATTAAATTGTTTGCGAGCGTATTTTTTATTATTATAATTATAGCATATTTTGTCGAAATCATCAAGGGAGTATTCGCATTTTCTGTGAGTTGTTGTAGGATTACAATACTTATGAGACAGATTTTGAAAAAATCAATTATGTATAAGCCCAAGATTTAAGCAATCTGAAACGTCTTGTTTAGTAAACTACTACAAAGCGAAAGTAAAATTGCATAAAAAAAGACCGGGAGTTCAATTTCTCGGTCTAATTCTTTTTAAATCTTCTTAGAACTAGTGTAATAGGTGTAAAATAGTGTAGTAAATTATTTAATAACTTTCAAATCATCAATCTTTACCGAAATACAGTCACCATAATATTTTCCGTCTTTATCTATTCCGGAAAAATCTACTTCAATATAATTTTGGACAGCATTATTATCCATTACGCAACCTTTGTCACCTTTGTGAATGCCAAATTTAGTATATCTTTCTTCTTCAACCAACAATTCCACCATATCGTATTCGTTTATTGATATTGATTCTATAATATTTTTTGCCTTTAATTTTAAGGTCTCTAATTCAGACAACAATTCTTTTTCAAACTCTGTTGGAAGTTTTTCTTTGTCTAAATCTAAATCAATAGTTTTTACATTAACAATTGCATAATCTCCAACGTTGCGTGGATTAAAAAATAGGACGTCTGCATTATCGAAATTTACATCAACTACAATTCCATGCATATCTTTAATTAAATTGTGCGATTTATATGGTTTATCGTTTTTAAGTTTTACTAAATTTAACTTTTTCATTTTTCCTTCGGGATATAGCATCCAACCACTATAAAAATGCTCATAATCTTTTCTCCAAGTTATATATTATTTAATTATTAAATTGTTTGACGAGCGTTTTTTATTATTCTTGTTTGGCATTATAGCATATTCTGTCGAAATCATCAAGGAAGTTATTCGCATTTTTTGTGAGTTGTGCGCGGATTTGTCAGACATATGCCAGGCAAAAATAATACGAACCTTGCAAAAACGCCGCAATTTACGCGCTTTTTTGCAAATTCTCGGACGGTGTACGTACAGTACTACCGTCCTTGCCTTCACAAAAAATCATCGAAAATATCGGCGTTTTTGTTGCAGGCAAGTATAACGCTGCGTTTTTAGGCTAAGACAAGGCGCAATAACGGGTTAATACTGTCCGTATAACCCGTTAGCGCAACACAGTATTAGTCAAAAACACAGCGTTAGACCAAGGTTCGTATTATTCTTGTCTGGCATAGAACAGATTGTTGTTAAAAAATAAAAAGTATGATAAAATACAGTCGTAAATATAGCGTCGGGGGACGAGAATAATTTAAACCACGGCGCGGAATCGGAGAGTTTATGATTGAAATTAAAAACATTGTAAAAACCTATCGTCCGAAAAAGGGCGGCGTGGTGACGGCTCTTAACGACGTGAGTTTAAAATTCCCCGAAAAAGGGCTTGTTTTTATTCTCGGAAAATCGGGTAGCGGTAAGTCTACTCTTCTGAACGTGATGGGCGGTCTTGACAATGCCGACAGCGGAGAAATAATTATAAAAGGGAAATCGTCAAAAGATTTTTCCGCGGGCGATTTTGACAGTTACCGCAATACTTATCTCGGTTTTATTTTTCAGGAGTACAATATTTTAGAAGATTTTAACGTGGGGGCGAATATCGCGCTTGCGCTGAAACTTCAGGGCGAAAAGGCAGCCGATGAGAAAATCAACGAGATTTTGGACGAAGTGGGGCTTTCGGGCTACGGAAGAAGAAAGCCGAACGAATTGTCGGGCGGGCAAAAACAGCGCGTCGCAATAGCGAGAGCGCTCGTTAAGAACCCCGAAATAATCATGGCTGACGAGCCAACGGGCGCGCTTGACAGCAATACCGGGATACAGGTTTTCGATACTCTTAAAAAACTTTCGGAAGATAAACTCGTAATCGTAGTATCGCACGATCGCGAATTTGCCGAAGAATACGGCGACAGGGTAATCGAATTCAAAGACGGCGCCGTTATTTCGGATATTGAAAAACACCGCGTCGAAGCCGAAACGGAAAGCGGCGGCGCGCAAAATTACAACGGAAAACTTTTGCGATTTCCAAAGGGCTATAAACTGACCGCATCCGACGTTAAGCGTATCAACGCTTATCTTGAAAACGACGAAGCGTTTTTATCTCTTGACAAAAAGGTGAATTCCGACGTAAAAACCGCGTCGCGCATCGATGAAAACGGCAGAATAGAAATTTTTTCCGCTACTGACGAAAGCACGATAAAAACGTCTCACGATAAACCTTTCAGGCTTATAAAATCGCGCATGCCGCTAAAAGAAAGTTTTAAAATGGGCGTAAGCGGTATGAAAACCAAGCCTTTCAGGCTTATAGTTACGATATTTTTGTGTTTCGTATGCTTTGCCATGTTCGGAATCGTAGACAGTTTTGCCGCTTACGACAGTAAAACGGCGATCGTAAATTCTATACACGACAGCGGAATTAAATATACCACGTTTAAAAAAATGGTTGAAATCGACGGTTACGGCGAAGAATATTTTATTGAAAAAAAGTTATCCGACGCCGATATCGTTCAATTGAAAATGAAAACGGGGCTTGACCTTTTACCCGTGCTTTCCGAGAAAAACAGCGGATATTTCGGCAGCGGCGCAAGCATTTCGGACAGTTTTTTAAAAGAAGCGAAAAGCAACGTGTATAACGGGGATATTTCGGGCGTGGTGGGAATAAGCGGCGACGCGCTTAAAAAACACAATCTTGCGCTCGGAGCGGGCAGATTGCCGTCTGCGGCGGGAGAAATCGCAATCAGCGATTACGCTTTCGATTGCTTTAAAAAATGGGGTTATTCGCACGTCAACACGGACGGCGAATCCGACGAAAGTAAAAATATAGCGGCTTCGGACATAAAAACCGCTCAGGATTTTATCGCAAAAGAACCCAACGTAAAAATAAGCGGCAGCGTTTTAAGCGGAGTGTTCAGAATAACGGGCGTTGTAAACACGGGATACGATTACGGCAGATACGCCATTCTTGACAAAAGCGTTGACAGCGACGACGCTCTCGGCTACTATATATTGCAAAATCAATTTGACAGCGAGCGCGGCAGCGCGTTTTCGGGAATGCTTTTCGGCGGAGCGAATTTTATTGAAGAATATCTTGCTTATAAAGGCGTTGGCGGCGAAATTACCGATAAGGCGAGCCTTGAATTCAAAGAGATAAACGGCAAGACTTACGGAATGTATATGGGCGGCAATTATAGCCGATATTTTACTAAAAGTGATTATTCCGACGTTGCGTATTTCGAGAACGGCAAAACCGCCCTTTACGAAAACGAAATCGCGCTCGGCGTAAACGCGGTGGTGAGCGCGCTCGAAAACGTGTATTACTCCGACGAAGCCGTTATGGAATCGCTCAGAAGTTTAATAATAGAAAAGACTAATCAGAGCGAAATAATAAACACTTTAAAACCCCTTCTCGACGGCGCGAAAATAAAAATGTCGTGCGGGGGAAGTTTCAGCGCGTATTTTACCGAAATCGTTTCGGTAAAAGGGTTTTTCTTTGACGACGGCGACGTTGACGGAAGTTTTATAGGTATGTCAGACGAACTTGCAACAAGACTTAAATCGGTGCCGACAGGAAAGTATCAGATGGCTGTATCGGGCGAAAAAATTTCAAAAACCGACCTTGAAAAAATAGTTGATTTTTCTATGAAAAGCGAAAACGGGGTTAAATATTCGCTTGTAAATTACGTCGTTTCGGTAGAAAATATGATAGGTTCGCTTATAAAATCGGTAGCGAAAATTTTGCTGTACGTAGGCATAGGCGTGTTCGTATTCGCGGTTATTCTGTTTATGAGTTATATTTCCGCGTCGGTATCGTATAAAAAACGCGAAATAGGAATTTTAAGGGCGGTGGGCGCGCGTTCGAGCGACGTTTTCGGCGTATTCTTTAACGAAGCGCTCGTCATTGCGCTTATAGTTTTCGCGCTTGCAACTATAGGAAGCGGCGTTTCGGTTGCCGTTACGAATTCGGCGTTAAGATCGTCTTACGGATTGCCCATAACGCTTTTGAGTTACGGTATCCGCGAAGCGGGCATTATTCTTTTAGGCTGCGTTGTTACCGCGCTTTTCGCAAGTTTTATTCCCGTTCTGAAAATAGCGCGTAAAAAACCCGTTGACGCGATTAAAAACAGATAGTTATTCAAGACGTTATCTTTTCGGATAATTGCTTGTAATTTTAATAAGGAATGGTGTAAAATAAAAATATGGAATATTTCGATTTAATTAAAAAAAGATATTCGGTAAGAGATTTTAAAAACTCTCCCGTCGAAGACGAAAAAATCGCCGCGATTTTAAAAGCGGCTCAACTCGCGCCTACGGCTAAAAACACGCAGTGCCAAAAAATTTACGTTCTTAAAAGCAAAAGCGCGTTGGAAAAAATACGTTCCGTAACGCCGTGCGCGTTCAACGCTCCGCTCGTTTTTATAACGTGCGCAAATCTTGATAAGCAGTGTTTTTTGCATTTTAATCCCGAACACAGCCTTAAAGAAACGGACGTTGCAATCGTTCAGACTCAAATGATGCTTGCCGCCGAAGATCTCGGTCTCGGCACTTGCTGGGTGTGTTATTTCGACGCCGACAAGTTGAAAAAAACATTCGGCTTGCCCGAAAACGTTGAACCGCTTAATTTGCTTGTGGCGGGGTACCCGTCTGAAAACGCAAAGCCTTCGGAGCGGCACGGTATGCGCGCGCCGTATACGGAATATACGGAATTTCTTTAAAAAACGAGCGATATTCGTTTTTAAAACGGTTATCTCAAAAAATAAAATAACGCCGCGGGAAAATATTCCCGCGGCAAAATTATTTATAAAAGTTGTTTTTCGCGGCGGAACGGGCGTTTCGCCGCGTTTTTTATATTTCCGGTTAAATATCGATTTGCGCAGCCGCGTATTTCAAGGTTTTTTTATACAGTAATTTATACCATATAAACTGCATTACGCCCGTTAAAAACCACGAAGCGGGATAAACCGCCATTAAAAGAGTGTAAGAGCGGTTTATGGGGAATACGAATAAAAGATATATAAGCCTGAATCCGCAAACGCCCAGAACGGAAATTATCATAGGCACGGTTTTGCTGTTCAGTCCTTTTGCGGCTCCTATCGAAATTTCCGAAAATCCCCACACGAAGTAAAATGGAACGCATATAAGAAAACCCGTGTTCGCAACCGAAATCGTAGCGTCCGACGACGTGAAAATACGGAAAACGGGATACCTTAAAAGTATGAACGACGCGCTGACCGCGGCGGTTATTCCAAGGCATAAAAAC
Source organism: uncultured Clostridia bacterium (assembly GCA_934248055.1). Classification (GTDB taxonomy): domain Bacteria; phylum Bacillota; class Clostridia; order Christensenellales; family Borkfalkiaceae; genus HGM11412. The sequence goes on from CAKQKI010000015.1 coordinate 10,707, forward strand.
ATAGCCGTTTTTTCTATTTTTCCGATAAACTTATAATTTCTCGCGCCGTAATTCTGCGCCACGAACGCAATCGTTGCCTGTGAAAGCGCGGACGTTACCGACGAAATGTAATTAGAAACCGTAGTGTGAAGGGTAAACCCCGCTTCCATCGTTTCGCCGAGTTCGACGATATACGCGTTCACGAGAATGTTCGTTACGCTGAAAGTGGTCGATTGCAATCCCGAAGGTATTCCGATAAAAAGTATTTGCTTAAACTGTCTGAAATCGATTTTGAAATTTTTGAATGAAAATTTACAGGCGTCGTTACGCATTGCGAGAACAACCATAACCGCAACTGCCGAAAAAGCCTGAGAAATAATCGTTGCGAGAGCGACTCCCGCAACGTCCGTTTTAAAAACGATAACGAAAAACAAGTTCAGAGCGACGTTAATAAGTCCCGAAACGGTAAGAATTATAAACGGTTTTTTTGTATCGCCGCACGCTCTCAGTATAGCCGTTCCGAAATTATATACGAGAGTGAACGGAAGCCCTGCGAAAATTATTTTTATGTATTGATCGGCAAGTCTGAAAAGTTTACCTTCGCAGTTTATGAGCGACAGAATTTTTTCGGAAAGCAAAACTCCCGCAAGTCCGCCTGCGATACCGAATATCAAAGACATTATAACCGACGTATGCACGGCTCGCGATACGGCGTTTTCGTCGCCCGCGCCTATAAGTTGGGCAACTACGATATTCGCCCCGAGCGACAAGCCGAGAAACAGATTGACCAGAAGTCCCGTAACGGGCGCGGTGACGCCGACAGCCGCAAGCGAAGTGTCAGGATGTTCGGCAAATTTGCCTACCACCGCAAGATCCGCAGAGTTATATAAAAATTGCAGAAATACCGTCAGGGCAAGGGGAACCGAAAAGACGATGAGTTTTTTCGCTATCGGTCCGCACGTCATATCGATTGAATAAGATTTTTTCTCCGAAATTTTCATAACAGATAAATAAACGCTACCGCAATAAAATGCGGTAGCGCGTTTTTATTAACGCTATATTATAAGCATTCGCCCGCTTTGCCCGCGCAGCCGAGAACGTCTTTAAGTTTATGCCTTACGAGTTCTTTTATATTCGCTCTTGCGGGTTTAAGATATTCTCTCGGGTCGAACTTTTCGGGGTGTTCCGCAAAGAATTTTCTTATAGTTCCCGTCATCGCAAGACGAAGGTCGGAGTCGATGTTGATTTTGCATACGGCAAGTCTGCTTGCTTCTCTCAACTGTTCTTCGGGAACGCCGATGGCGTTGGGCATTTTTCCGCCGAATTCGTTGACCATTTTAACGTATTCCTGCGGAACGGAAGACGAGCCGTGAAGGACTATCGGGAATCCGGGAAGGCGTTTTGAAACGTCTTCGAGAATATCGAAACGAAGAGCGGGGGGAACGAGAATGCCTTGTTCGTTGAGAGTGCATTGTTCGGGTTTGAATTTGTACGCGCCGTGAGAAGTGCCGATTGCGATTGCAAGCGAGTCAACGCCCGTAGCGTTTACGAATTCTTCTACTTCTTCGGGTCTTGTATAAGAACCTACGGCGTGAGAAACTTCGTCTTCTATACCCGCAAGCGTGCCGAGTTCGCCTTCAACCACAACGCCGTGATCGTGAGCGTAATCGACTACTTTTTTGGTAAGCGCAATATTATCTTTAAAAGAATGAGAAGAACCGTCTATCATAACCGACGTAAATCCGCCGTCTATGCAAGCCTTGCACGTTTCGAAGTCGGGACCGTGATCGAGATGAAGAACGATGGGAATGTCGGGACATTCTATTACCGCCGCTTCCACGAGTTTTACGAGATAAGTGTGGTTAGCGTATGCGCGCGCGCCTTTGGAAACCTGTAAAATTACGGGCGCTTTTTCTTCCTGACACGCTTCGGTTATACCCTGAACGATTTCCATATTGTTCACGTTGAACGCGCCGATAGCGTAGCCGTTCTTGTAGGCTTGTTCAAACATTTTTTTGCTTGTTACTAATGCCATATTATAATCCTCCGTGATTGATTTTTAATTTATTAACATAATTATACACTAATTATTTTCAAAGCGCAATCGTTTTAACCTTATAAATCGTTTACTTTTTAACAAAGTTATGGTAAAATTTTTTATAGACCGCGGTCACCTGCGGTCAAGGGAACGTTATATATGAGAAAAAGTTTTATTAAGATAATAGCGGTTTTTACGGCTGCAGTCGCGACGTTTTTCGGCTCAGGTTGCAAAATAGAAATCCGCAACGGAACGGAAGTAAACGTAACGGCGGTCGACGGAGCGCCCGTCTTATCTCTTGCGAGCGTTATAAACGCCGAAAAAATACGCGATAAAACGGTAAAAGTTTCCGCCGTAAAATCGCCCGACAACGTTATTACCGCTCTTTTAAACAAGTCTTCAGATATTGCCGTTATGCCCGTAAACCTTGCTTACGCCGCCTATAAAAAAAACGCGGGAATAAAAATGCTTTCGGTTAATATTTTCGGAAATCTTTATATCGCGGGGAAAGCGGACGGCGAAATAACCGTTACAGACCTTAAAGATAAAAAAATAGGCGCGGTAGGGGGCAGCGGCACACCGCTTGCAACGTTAAAATTTTTAATGGGTAAAGATTATAACGAGTCGCTCGTTCAGGCGGTTGCGGCGACCGAAGTTGCGGCGGCGGCTCAGAAAGTTCTTAACGGAACGCTCGATTATATTCTTGCGGGCGAGCCGCAGATAACGGCGCTTAAATCGAAAGGGCTTAAAACCGTTTTCGATATGCAGAAAGCCTGGAGCGAAAAAACGGGCGGCAAACTATACACGCAGGCGGGCGTTGCGGTGAGAAAGGAGTTTTTCGATTCAAACAAAGAGTTTATCGCCGAATTTTACGAAAGACTTTCCGAAAACGCGGACTTTTTACGGGAAAATAACGATAAATTAGCAACCGTTTTCGAAAAAGCGGGAAGTTTTATCAACGCAAAATCGTTAACTTCCGAAACGCTTGAAAAATGCAATCTCGGTTGCAGGCGCGCGTCGGATATAAAAGAAGATATAAAAATCTATCTTTCCGTTCTTACAGACGATAATTCAGACTTTTTTCTGAATTTTTAACCGTTACGCAATGAAAAACAAGGTTTTTTACAATTTAATACCCGTTTTTTCCGTTGCCGCGGCTTTTATTTTATGGTTTATAGCGGCGCGGATTGCAAACAGTCCGCTCGTTTTGCCTTCTCCGAAAGAAGTTTTCAAAGAATTTTTTTCTTCGCTCGGAAGTAAAAATCTTTACGTTGCGCTCGGTTTTACGGTAATAAGAACGGCGGAGTGTTTTTTAATTTCGCTTATTTTCGGCGCGTTTTTCGGGTATTTGAAATATAAATATCCCGCCTTTGAAAGAGCGGTATATCCGTTTTCGGCTTTTTTAAGAACGGTGCCTACGATGAGCGTTATTCTCATTCTGCTCGTTTCCGTGAACTCGTCGGCAGTTCCCGTATGCGTTGCTTTTTTAATCGTATTGCCGCTCGTTTCCGCAACCGTAAAAAGCGCGCTTTCTTCGCTCGACGGCAAAATATTCGAAATGGCGGCGGTTTACGGCGTTAAAAAATCGAAAATCATAACCGCTTACGCTCTTCCCGCAGCGTTTGGTAATTCTTATTCTTCGCTTTTATCGGAATTGTCGTTATCCTTTAAAGTGGTAATATCGGCAGAAGTTATTTCCGACGCGATAAACAGCGTCGGCAGGATTATGGCGCAGTCGAAATACGATCTCGAAACGGGAAAACTTTTTGCTTACACGCTTATATGCGTTGCGGCGTCGGTTATTTTCGAAACGGCGGTAAAACTTATTGCGCGGGCAGTTTCGAAAAGGAGGGGCCGTAAATGATAAAGATAATAGATTTATCGGTAAATTACGGCGAAAAGTCGGTCATTTCTCATCTGAACGCGGAATTTTCAAGCGGAAAAATCACCGCAATTCTCGGCGAAAGCGGCGCGGGTAAAACCACTCTTCTCAACGCTGTCGCGGGGATAGTCCGCTACGACGGAAAAATAGAAGGGGTAAACGGAAAAATATCGTATCTTTTTCAGGAAGCAAGGCTCGTTCCGAATTTAACGGTCGGCGAAAATTTAAAACTCGTCCGCCCGGATTTATCCGACGGCGACGTTAAAACCGTTCTTTATAAAACGGGGCTTGCAGGTTATTCCGAGAGAATGCCCGAAACTCTTTCGGGCGGAGAGCGGCAACGCGTTTCGATAGCGCGTGCGTTTTTATACGACGGCGATTTGCTTTTGCTTGACGAACCTTTTTCTTCGCTCGATATTAAAAACAGGCTTAATCTTACGTCGCTTCTTCTTTCGCTCATTGAAAAAAGCGGCAAAACGGTTATCGCGGTAACTCACGACGTGAATTTCGCAACCGACGCCGCCGACGATATATTCGTTTTTAAAGACGGCGCAATGCTTAAAATACCTTCCCGAAGCGCGTATGGCAGGGATTTAAACGAAAAAGAAAGAATAAAGCGCGAAACGGAAAAACTTTTTCTTGAATAAAACCCGAAGTTTAAGTCAATAATATAACCGAAAACAGCGGCGTCGCATATAATGTAACGGGACGCTTTCGGGTGGTATATTATGATAAAACGCGGAGAATTGTATTACGCCGATCTCAGTCCCGTGGTAGGGAGCGAACAGGGCGGAATAAGACCCGTTCTCGTAGTTCAGAACGACGTCGGGAATAAATACAGCCCGACTATTATTGCGGCGGCTGTAACGAGCAGAATAAACAAAGCGAAATTACCCACGCATATCGAACTTTGCGCCAGAGATTACGGTCTGATGAAAGATTCCGTCGTTCTTCTCGAGCAGATAAGAACTCTCGATAAGCGTCGGCTGAAAGACCGCATAGGGGAACTTCCCGAAAAAACCATGCTTAAAGTCGACGACGCGCTTCTGATAAGTCTGGGATTTCGCAAGGTTGAATAAAAAAACGGAGAGCGTTGCTTTCCGTTTTTTAAATTTCATCGCTTTTTTAAAAGAAGTTTTTCGGCAAGAACGACCGCTCCGTACATAAGCGCGGCGAGAACGCACAGTATTACGGTGCTTGCCATTACGAGATCGAGCCTGAACACCTGCCCGCCGTAGACGATAAGATAGCCTATTCCTTGTTTCGATACGAGATATTCGCCCATAATCGAACCTATCCACGACATTCCGACGTTAATTTTAAGGCAGGAAACGAAAGTGGGCGCCGACGCGGGAATAACGAGTTTCGTAAGCGTTTGCATTTTCGTTGCGCCGAGCGATTTCATAAGCAATATTTTTGATTTTTCCGTGGCTAAAAACCCGTTTTCCATAGTTATTACGGTTACGATAACGGTTATTATCACCGCCATAAAAACTATCGACTTCGTTCCCGCGCCGAACCATACGATTATTATCGGTCCGAGCGCGATTTTCGGAAGGCTGTTAAGAACCACTATATAAGGCTCGCAAACCCTTCTTAAAAATTCGCTCCACCATAAAAGAAGCGCGATAAAAACGCCCGAAACGGTCGCTATAAAAAATCCCGCGAGCGTTTCGTAAAGAGTAGTGCCCGCGTGCTTTAAAAGTTCTCCGCTTGCCGCAAGATTTTTAATCGTTTTGATTATTTCGGACGGCATACTCATAAGAAACGGGTCTATAAATCCCGTTCTCGCAAGAATTTCCCATAGTCCGAGAAGAGCGGCAAGAATCCCTATCCGCGCCGCGTTTACGAGCGCGGCGGTTACTTTTTTCTTTTTAATATAATTTTTTCTGCTTAAAGACAAGTAATTTTTATTTTTCATCGTTAAGTTCTCTCCACAGCGTTTCGAATTTCTCCCCGAAATCTTTACTTTCGCGGCGTTTTAAAGGCAGTATCGATTTATCCGTTTTAAAAACGTAAACGTTCTTTATAGTGGCGGGGCGGCGGGTTAAAACGATTACTCTGTCTGCCATGGAAATCGCCTCGGATATATCGTGCGTGACGAGTACGGCGGTTTTTTTCTGTTCGGTTATTATGGAATACACGTCGTCGCAGACGTTCAGTCTTGTCTGATAGTCGAGAGCGGAAAAGGGTTCGTCGAGAAGAAGAAGGTCGGGATTCGTCGCAAGCGTTCTTATAAGCGCGGCACGCTGACGCATTCCGCCCGACAGTTCGCCGGGATACGCTTTTAAAAATTCGCCGAGACCGTATTTCTTTACGAGCGCGTAAACCTTTTCGCGGTTTTCGCGCGTATTCATTTTTTTTACTTCGAGCGGTAAAATAACGTTTTTTTCTATCGTTCTCCAAGGAAAAAGTTCGTCGCGCTGAAGCATATAACCTATGTCTTTACGGGGTTTTAAGATTTCTTCGCCCTTGAAAAACACTTTGCCCGTCGTTGCCTTTATAAGCCCCGCTATTATAGACAGCACCGTCGTTTTTCCGCACCCCGAAGGTCCTATTATCGCAACGAATTCTCCGTTATAAACGGAAAAATCAAGGTTTTTTACGGCTTCGGTTTCCTGATCGTCGCTCTGATATACGAGCGACGCGTTTTCTGCTTTCAGTATCTCGTTCATTTTATCCTTTTACGGCGCGATCGTTTTTACGCTCCGTATATTTCTTTATATATTTTTTGCGCGAATTTCGTTTCGACGATATTTTCGTAAACCGCGCCGTTCACGTTTTCTCCCGCGTTTTTTATCACCGAAAGAAGTTTTTCGTAAGCGGTTTTCGTCAAAACGAGATCTTTTTGCCAGGTGTCTACCGACTTGTAGTTTTTAAGCGACGCCGCAACCGATTTAAGAACGCTTCCCGTAAAATGCTTTACGAGATATTCCGCAACTGTTTCGTCGTCCGTTTCGGCGGTATATTTTACCGCTTTCATAAGAGCGCGGGTAAATTTTTCGATTTTTTCGCCGTTTTTCTTCATATACGATTCGAGCGCGATAAAAGAAGTGTAAGGTATTTCGCCGCTTTCTTTTCCTACCGAAGCGGCGATATATCCTTTGCCCGCGTTTACAAATTCGGTAGCCGTAGGCTCGAAAAGAGTAACGTAATCGCCCGCGCCGCCGTCGAAAGTGGGAGCCATAAGCGGAAATTGAACGTCCGTACGGAGCGTTACGTCCTTTCCTTCGGTAAGCCCCGAATTTTTAACTACGTACTGAAAAGTCATTGCGGGAAGCCCGCCTTTTCGTCCGATGATAACGGTTTTTCCTTTCAGATCGGAAAACTTAAAGTCTTTTTCTTCTTTTCTGCCTATCAGAAAACAACCGTCGCGCTTCGTAAGTTGCGCAAAAACTTTGGGTTTATCCTTTTTGTTTTGCTTGGAAACGTAAACTGCGGTTTCGGGTCCTGCAAGAATTACGTCGGCGCCGCCCGATAAAAGGGCGGTCATAGATACGTCCGAGCCGCCGCCGTTGGTAAGTTCTATTTCAAGACCTTCGTCTTTGAAAAAACCTTTTTCGATTGCAACGTAGAACGGAGCGTAAAAAAACGAGTCCGTCACTTCGTTTACTCTGATAACGTTATCCGCTTTCTTGCAGCCCGCAAAAACGGACAAAGCAAGAAACGCGGTTAAAAAAACGGTAATTATTTTTTTCATATATAAATTTCCTCATAACATTATATGTGCGTCGACTTTCGTTTGACAAACGGGCGCGATTAAAGTATAATTATAAATATTGCATTATTTTCAATAAAGAGGTCGTATATGAACAATCAAACGACGTATAATCCGAAAGAATTCGAAGAAAGGCTTTATAAAGAATGGGAAGAAAAAGGTTATTTTAAGGCAACTCCTAATCCCGACAAGGTCCCGTTTACCATAGTTATACCGCCGCCGAATATCACGGGGCAACTTCATATGGGGCATGCGCTCGACGAGAGTTTGCAGGATTCCATTATAAGATTCAAACGTATGCAGGGGTACGAGGCTTTGTGGCTTCCCGGCACCGATCACGCTTCCATCGCGACAGAAGTAAAAATAGTGGACGCTATGCGCGCCGAAGGTCTTACGAAAGAAGAAGTCGGAAGAGAAGGCTTTCTTAAACGCGCCTGGGCGTGGAAAGAAAAGTACGGCGGCAGAATAGTAGAGCAACTCAAACGGCTCGGCTCGTCGTGCGACTGGTCGCGCCTGTCGTTCACGATGGACGAAAAGTGCAGCCGCGCCGTGCGCGAAGTTTTCGTTAATCTTTACGATAAAGGGCTTATTTATCAGGGCAAACGCATTATAAACTGGTGTCCCGAATGTAAAACCGCTTTATCCGACGCCGAAGTCGAGTATTCCGAAGAGCAGTCGCATTTATGGCATATAAGATACGCTTTCAAAGACGGAAGCGGATTTGTTACCGTCGCTACGACGCGCCCCGAAACGATGCTCGGAGATACCGCGGTTGCCGTAAACCCGAAAGACAAGCGTTACGAAGGACTGACGGGAAAAACTCTCGTTCTTCCCATAACGCACAGAGAAATACCCCTTATCGCCGATAACTACGTGGAAACGGATTTCGGCACGGGCGCGGTAAAGATAACTCCCGCCCACGATCCGAACGACTTCGAAGTAGGGCTTCGCCACGAATTGCCCGTTATCCGCACGATGAACGACGACGGCACTATGAACGAAAACGCCGGCAAGTACGCGGGAATGGACAGGTTCGATTGCAGAAAAGCGATCGTTGAAGATTTAAAGAAAGAAGGCGCGCTCGTAAAGGTTGAAAATTATTCGCACAACGTAGGGCATTGTTACCGTTGCCATAGCAGCGTAGAGCCTATAATTTCAAAGCAATGGTTCGTTAAAATGGAGCCGCTTGCAAAACCCGCGATTGACGCGGTGCGTAAAAAAAGCATAAAATTCACCCCCGAAAGATTTACGAAAATCTATTTCAACTGGATGAATAACATAAAAGACTGGTGCATTTCGCGTCAGTTATGGTGGGGGCATAGAATACCCGCGTTTTATTGCGAAGATTGCGGCAAAATGACCGTTTCCAAAACGGACGTAACCGTTTGTCCCGAATGTAAATCGAAAAATATCCGTCAGGACGAAGACGTTCTCGATACCTGGTTCAGTTCCGCGTTATGGCCGTTTTCTACGCTCGGTTATCCCGAAGTGACGGAAGACCTTAAATATTTTTACCCGACAGACCTTCTCGTTACGGGTTACGATATTATTTTCTTCTGGGTTGCGAGAATGATATTCTCGGGGCTCGAGCATACCGAACGTATTCCTTTTAAAGACGTTCTTATTCACGGTCTTGTGCGCGACGCGCAAGGTCGCAAGATGAGTAAGTCTTTAGGCAACGGCATCGATCCTTTGGAAATTATCGACGAGTACGGCGCGGATACTTTAAGATACACTCTTTTAAGCGGCGTCGCTCCCGGCAGCGATATGAGATTTTCCAAAGAAAAACTCGACGGTTCGCGCAATTATATCAATAAAATCTGGAACGCTTCGCGCTTCGTTATCATGAATTGCGAAGGAAGAAAGATAAGGGATATAAGCGAATGTAAACTCAGTCTTGCGGATAAGTGGATAGTTTCCCGTCTTAACGCCATCGTCAGAAAAGTGACGGTCAATATGGAAAAGTACGAGATAGGAATCGCGTGCGCCGAACTTCAGGAGTTTATGTGGAGCGATTTCTGCGACTGGTATATCGAACTTTCAAAACCCGCGCTTTACGGCGAAGAAGGGGATAAAAAGGATAGCACGCTCGGCGTTCTCGTTTACGTGCTTAAAAACACGCTTAAACTTCTTCACCCTTATATTCCTTTTATCACCGACGAAATTTACCGTAATCTTCCGGGAACGGAAGGAAGCATTATGGTTTCGGATTATCCGAGATACAACGCTTCGCTCAATCATAAAAAAGACGCCGAAAATTGCGCTTATATAATGAGCGTTATAAAATCCATTCGTCAGATACGCGCCGATACGGGTTGCGCTCCCAACAAAAAGGTAGAACTTTTCGTCGTAAGCGAAAAGAAAAACCTTATTTTCAAGGCGTCGGTATATATCGAAAAACTTGCGGGGGTAAGCAAAATTTCGTTTATAAGAGCGAAAAACGAACTTACGGTTAAAACCGTTTCTCAGGTGCTTGATAAAACCGAACTTTACATTCCGCTCGGCGAACTCGTAGACAGAGAAAAGGAAATAAAGCGTCTGAGCGCGGAACTTGAAAAAACCGAGAGCGAAATCGCAAGGGCGAGCGGCAAACTCGCAAATCGCGGTTTCCTTGAAAAGGCGCCCAAGCAACTTGTCGACAATGAACTCGAAAAGCGCGATAAATTCATCGAAATACGCGCAAAAATTCTTGAAAATCTTAAAGAAATACAGGATTTATAATAAATATACGTTTATAAACGCTTTCGGTTATCGTTTTTGCCGCGAGCGTTTTTATTGTTAAGATTGCCCGTATCTTCGGTCACACGCTTGACACGATTGCCGACGATATAGTAATATATATATTATGGAAAAGGTTGAGCATAAAATCGGCTTAGGCGAATTTTTCCGTTCGCTGCAAAAAAGCAATATCGCCGTATTCATAAATAAATGGTTTTACACGCCTTATTACGTTATGATTATGGCGTTTGCTTCTCTTCTCGGCGCAACGCTCGGAGCCGAAGTTTTTGCATACACGGTTATTATTGCCGCGGCAGTGCTTTCGCTTCTTTTCGCGAAAGATTTTTTGCCTACCGTTCCCGTATTTATTTCGGCGTATATAACTCCGAATTTCAAAAACAATCCCGGCGTTAATCCCGACTCTGTTTTCTCTTTCGGAAGGGCGGGAATATATCTGACGGCGCTCGTCGCTCTTTTGGCGATTGCGCTCGTTATAAGACTTGCAACCGATAAGCGGTTTAATTTTAAAAAACTGTTTACCGAAAAAAGAAAACTGACTTACGGTTTTGCGGCTATTGCCGTCGCGTTTTTGCTTTCGGGAATTTTCAGTAAAGAGTTTTCGGGCGTATGGCTTAAAAACCTTATTTACGTTTCATTACTCGTAATTTGCTTTGCGGCTCTTTATTTTTTATATACAGCGTGCGTGGAATGGAACGAAAACGCCTTTTTCTATCTCTTGTTTACGGGAATGATTCTTGCGACGGAAGTCGTTCTGCAAACCGTTTACACTTATTTTGCAAAAGACGTGATTTTAAACGGCAGGATAGACAGAAGCGCGATTTATACGGGCTGGGGAAACAATAACAATATCGGAGCGTTTATGGCGTTTCTGATGCCGTGCGCTTTCGCTCTTGCGGCGCTTAAAGAAAAGAACTCGTGGGTTTATAACGGAATAGGCAACGTTATATTTCTCGGAATTATTCTCACTCAGTCGCGCGGGTCGATTCTTACCGCCGCCATAGTTTACGTTTTTTGCGCTGTACTCGTTATTTCAAAAGGACACAATAAAATTCAGAACGCCGTTCTTTACGCGGCGGTCGCGCTTGCCGGAATACTCGTTATAATCGTGTTTTTCGATAAAATAATCGTTCTTATGGGCGAAATTATCGATAAAGGGTTGCACGACGGCGGCTCGGGAAGAGTAAACGCTTATAAAACAGGAATGCAAAAATTTTTATCGGCGCCTATATTCGGAACGACTTTTTATTCGGCACCGTCGGAACTTATGTGGAACGTTGCGGCAAACGAGTCGTTCAACGCGTTTATGCCTGCAAGATGGCATAACACCGCGGTGCAGATTCTTGCGAGCGCAGGCTTAGCCGGGGCGGCGGCGTATATTTATCACAGAACGCAAACCGTTCTGCTGGTTTTTAAAAAGCCATCGGTGTTAAAATGGTTTTTAGCCCTGTGCGTGCTTTCCATACTCGGCACGAGCCTTGTGGACTGCCATCTGTTTAATTTCGCACCGACCTTTATTTATTCGATTTTACTTGCTTTTATAGAAAAATCGGACGATACGGAACTTTAAAATCAATAAATTATCCGCGCGGCAACGCGCGTTTTGTTTATTTTCGCGCATATGCGCATATCGGAATATAATATATGATTAAAGGATTTTTTAAATTATTCATTAAAAACAGCGCAAACACGGAAGACCCCGCGGTGCGCAACGCTTACGGAAAACTTTTAAGTATTACGGGTATAATTTTAAACGCGTTGCTGTTCGCTTTCAAAACGCTTGCGGGCGTTATTTCGGGTTCGGTTGCGATTATAGCGGACGCCGTAAACAATCTCAGCGACGCTTCGGGCAATATCGTTGCTTTTCTCGGATTTCGTCTTTCCGAAAAGCCTGCCGACGCCGATCATCCTTACGGACACGGCAGATACGAATACGTGTCGGGGCTTCTGGTCTGCTTTATTATTCTCGTAGTCGGCGCGGAACTTTTAATAACGGGCGTTAAAAAAATAATAAATCCCGCGGAACTTTCCTTTTCCCTTATTACGCTTATTATTCTTATCGTTTCGATTGCCGTTAAAATTATAATGGCGATATATAACGGCTATGCGGGTAAACTCATAAATTCCGAAACGCTTCTTGCCACGAGCGAAGACAGTCGCAACGACGCCGTCGCAACGACGGGAGTTCTTGCGGGCGTTCTCGTTTTTCGTTTTACGGGCGTCAATATCGACGGGTATCTCAGCGTAGCCGTCGCGCTGTTTATAATATTAGGAACGTTCAGTTTGCTTAAAGAAACGATAGGTTTATTGCTCGGCAAAAAAACGGATAAAACGCTCGCTTATAAAATTCGTTCCGAAATAACTTCGCACAAAGGCGTGTCGGGACTACACGATTTAATGGTTCACGATTACGGTCCCGGCTGTAAATTCGCAAGCGCGCACGTTGAAATGTCTTCAAAAGCCGATCCGCTCGTTTCCCATCAGACTATCGACGATACCGAGCGCGACGTTCTTACGAAACTCGGCGTTCATTTAACTCTCCATTACGACCCCGTGGACGACGATAATCCCGCCGCCGTCAGGCTGAAAGAATTTCTGAGCGAAACGGTTAAAAATATAGATAAAGATTATTCCGTTCACGACGTTCGCATTATCCGCCGCTACGAAAAGGATATAGCGGTATTCGATATGGTGCTTCCTTACGGCGACAAGAAAAACAAAGAAGAAATAAAGCGGATTATATCGTCGTCGCTTAAAAGCAACGGGTTTAATTACGATATTAACGTTACTTTCGAGAATAATTTTGCATAAAACTGAATAAAAAATGCATAAAACGCATAAAAACTGCATAAAAATAAAAATTATAAAAAATTTTGCAAATATTATGCAAAAACAGTTGACAATATAAATTTGCGGTGATATTATAGTGGTACAATTTGAAAGCAAGGGGCAAACCCCTTAAAAATTTTATCTTTGGGAGATTACCATTATGAAAAAACTTATAACCGTTATGTTGTCAATTGCAATTGCAGTAGTCGGCGCGTTTGCGCTTACGGGTTGCGGCAAAAAAAACAATAACAAGCAAAAAACCTTTACGGTTTTAACCAACTGTCCGTTCGAGCCGTTCGAGTATACCGACAGCGGTAAAATTTACGGCATCGATATGGAAATCGCAGCGGGATTTGCCGCGGAACACGATTTAAAACTCGTAATTAAAAATATCGACTTCGACGCTATCGAATCTCAGGTCGACGCGGGTTACGGCGATATAGGAATGGCGGGAATGTCTATAACGCCCGAACGTCTTGCGTCGTTTGCTTTTTCAACCGAATATTATTCCGCTTCGCAAGTCGTTTTAGTTAAAGAATCCGATAATAGTTTCGACGGCTGCACCACAAAAGCGCAGGTTGACGAAGTTTTAAAAAGTAAAAGCAAGATAGGCGCGCAATCGGGTACTACCGGGTTTAAATATATAATCGACGAACTCGGTCTTAAGATAGAAAATCAGAAAGGTTACGAAGACGGTCAGACCGCTGCGGAAAGTTTGAAAAACGGTCAAGTCGAAGCGGTTATTATAGACGAAGCGCCCGCAAACGCGCTTAAAGCGAACATGAGCGGACTTAAAGTAATAAACGTTAAACTTACCGAAGAAAATTACGCTTTCCTTATCAAGAAAGGCAACAGCGAACTCGTCGGGAAAGTGAACGCTTATCTCGATAAAATCATGAAAAACGGCGAATTCGATAAAATCGTAAGCAAATACAACGGCGGAGAGGGAACGAAAATAGGTTACGACTTCGTAAACGAAAACGTTTAATTAAAAAATATTTATAACGGGATATCTCTCACTTTCGGGTGAGAGTTATCTTCGTTTTAAGAGGTTTATATGAGTTTAGAACAATGGGAAGTATTTTTTAAAAAATTATCCACGCCGTTTTATCGTGAATTCGTCACGCGCGGTTTTTTCATCACTTTAAAAATCGCTTTGCTCGGATTTATCATCGGCGTTGCGCTCGGTACTTTGCTTGCTCTCGTGCAGGTTGCGTATAATAAAAACTTTTTTGTAAAAATACTCGATAAAATATGTAAAGCGTACGTCGCTCTTTTTCGCGGAACGCCGATGGTTGTTCAGTTGTTGCTTGCGTATTACGTTTTGCTTCCGTTAATGTCTTTAGGCAACGTAAACAGCGAAACGGTGGGGATAATAGTTTTCGGAATGAACTCGGCGGCGTACGTGTCCGAAATCATGCGCGGCGGCATAAACTCTGTCGATATAGGGCAGTTGGAAGCGGGGCGCGCGCTCGGGTTAAATTATACTACCGCTATGGCGAAAATAGTTATTCCGCAGGCTTTTAAAAACATTTTGCCGACGCTCGGCAACGAATTGATTACTCTTGTAAAAGAAACGTCGGTTCTGAGTTTTATAGTTGTAAGCGACCTTTATACCGCGCTTAAAACACTCGGAAAAGAAATTTACAATATCAAACCGCCTTATATTTTTATGGCAGTTATCTATATCGTAATAGTTCTTATTATAACTCTGATAATCCGTTCGGTCGAAAAGATTTTAAGCAAAAGCGAACGGAAGCACTCCGAAGCGGCAAAAAAGGCGGTGAAGAAAAATGACTGACGACGTAATTTTATCGGTAAAAAATTTAAGTAAATCTTTTGACGACGTCAAGGTGCTGAGCGATATAAATTTAGACGTTCACCAAGGAGACGTTATCGCCGTTATAGGTCCGTCGGGCTGCGGTAAGTCGACCTTTTTAAGATGTCTTAACTGTATGGAAGATCCGAGCGGCGGTTCTATATATTTCGACGGCGTAGACATTGCCGACGTAAAAGTGGATATCAACGTTCATCGCAGGCATATAGGAATGGTTTTTCAGCAGTTCAATCTTTTCAACAACAAAAACGTTCTGCAAAACGTTATGCTTGCGCCCGTTTACGTTAAAAGCAAAAATTATAAAAAGATTAAGCGTAGAAATTTAAACATAAAATTCAAAAACCTTTTCAGAAAGGAAAAAGAAGGGTTGATTCCGCAGGAGTATTCGTCTTTAAAAGACGTTAGGCGGCAAGAAGAAATCCGCGCGACGGAACTTTTAAAAAGAATAGGTCTCGAAGACAAGGCGAAGGTTTATCCGTCCACGTTGTCGGGCGGGCAGAAACAGCGCATAGCGATAATCCGCGCGCTTGCAATGCAGCCGAAAGTAATGCTTTTCGACGAGCCTACGTCCGCTCTCGACCCCGAAATGGTAGGGGAAGTACTCGATTTGATGAAGGCGCTTGCGGGCGAAGGCATGACGATGGTCGTGGTAACTCACGAAATGGGATTTGCAAGAGAAGTTGCAAACCGCGTTATCTTTTTCGATAACGGCGTCATCGCGGAAGAAAATTCGCCGGAAGAATTTTTCTCAAATCCGAAAAATCCGCGACTCAAAGAGTTTTTATCTAAAGTTTTATAAAGCGGTTTTATATGCGGGCGGTTAAAAATCGTCCGCTATTTTTATAAAAAAAGACTTAAATATTTAGTAGTAAAGTATTTATTTTATTTTAAATATATGCTACAATGATTACGAAATATATTTTGGAGGCAATTATGAAATTCATACCCGTTTACGACAAAGACTATTATCCTATGATAGTAAAACTCAACGAGTTCAGAGCGGCGGTAAAAAACGCCGCGCATAAACCTTTCAGAATCTGCGTGGAAAGAAACAAAGGTTACAATTTCGAGTATTCAATCGATATATTTGCGGATGAGAATAAGAAAGAAGAGAATTACGCCGTTATAGAGCGTCTTATAAAAACTATTTTGTGGGTTGCGGGCGGTTATAAGATTTATCTTTCGGGCGACGATTACGTTTACGAAAGAATTGCCGCCGACTATACCGCAAACGGCGCGCGCGCGTTCGACGTTAAATTTATGTCCGGCGTTTACGAAACGCCTTTCGAAGTAATCAACGTTCGCGACGGGCGTTTCCCCGAACCCAAAAGTTGTTCGCTTAAAGTCGGCGGTCATCTCGACGGATGCCGTATCGGTTTCGACGCGGGCGGGTCCGACAGGAAAGTTTCAGCCGTTATCGACGGTAAAGTGGTTTACAGCGAAGAAGTCGTATGGTTCCCGAAAATCAATTCCGACTGGCATTATCAGTATAACGGCATTATGGAATCCATGAAAACGGCGGCGAGCAAAATGCCGAGAGTAGACGCTATCGGCGTTTCTTCCGCGGGCGTTTACGTCGACAATAAAATAATGGTCGCTTCGCTTTTCCTTAAAGTTCCCGAAGACGATTTCGAAAAACACGTTAAAACGATGTATACCGATATTGCCAAAGAAATAGGCGCGCCGATAGAAGTTGCCAACGACGGCGACGTAACCGCGCTTGCGGGGGCGATCGACCTTAACGACAACGCGGTGCTCGGCATTGCCATGGGAACGAGCGAAGCGGTGGGCTATATAAATAAAGAAGGTTGTTTGGAAGGCTGGCTCAACGAACTTGCGTTTGCGCCCGTCGACTTTAACAAAAACGCGATGGTTGACGAATGGTCGGGCGATTACGGCTGCGGCGTTAAATATTTTTCGCAGGACGG
This sequence comes from uncultured Clostridia bacterium, assembly GCA_934248055.1. GTDB lineage: Bacteria > Bacillota > Clostridia > Christensenellales > Borkfalkiaceae > HGM11412. The sequence continues at coordinate 27,654 of CAKQKI010000015.1, forward strand.
CGTTATTAAACTTGCCGAAAACGCGGGAATTAAATTCGACGAAGGCTTATCTCCCGCCGAAAAACTCAAAGTCGTTCAGAAGATGATGGAAGGCGGTGATAAAACGGCTGAAAACATTTACGATTCGATAGGCGTATATCTCGGTTACACGCTCGCTTATTACAGTGAATTTTACTATATAAAACACGCTCTTTTACTCGGTAGGGTTACTTCGGGAAAGGGCGGAGATATTATTCTTGACAGGGCAAGGCAGGTTATAAACGAAGAATTCCCGCAGTATTCGCATATAGTAATGCAAATGCCCGACGAATCAAACAAGCGCGTGGGGCAGTCGATTGCGGCGGCTTCGCTTCCCGAAATCAAATAAGGAATTTTATGGAAACAGCATTAAAAGTAGGTTTTATAGGGCTCGGTCAGCGCGGCTCGGGCTTTGGAATGACGGACGGCTCGATAGGGCTTTTGGGCAACGTTCTCAACAATACGAACGTTTTAGTTACCGCCGTTTGCGATTTATACGACGAAAGGCTTGATTTTGCCGAAAAAAAGATAACCGAAAAGGGCTATCCTTCGCCGCTTAAAACAAAAAACTATCGTGACGTTATAAAAAGCGGAGTAGACGCGGTTATAGTAGTAACGAGTTGGAAAATGCACGTCGAAGTCGCTCTCGAATGTATGAAAGCGGGCGTTGCCGTAGCGATTGAAGTCGGCGGAACGCATTGTATCGACGATTGCTTAAAACTCGTTGAACGCTACGAAGAAACCAAAACGCCGTTTTTCTTTATGGAAAACTGTTGTTATAATAAAGACGAAATTTTGGTAACTTCGCTCGTAAGAAACGGAGTTTTAGGCGATATTTCGTTCTGTCAGGGCGGATATTGTCACGATTTAAGAGAAGAAATAATCGAAGTCGGTTTAAAGCGCGGGCATTACAGGCTCGAAGAATATAAAAACCATAACTGCGAAAATTATCCCACTCATGAATTAGGTCCGATAGCGAAAATTCTCAATATCAATCGCGGCAACAGATTTACAAAACTCGTTTCGATGTCTTCCAAGGCGCAGGGTCTTAAAGAATACGTAAAAAATCACCCCGAATTTCAAAAAGATCTCGAAGGAGTAGAGTTTAAGCAGGGCGACGTCGTAACCACGATGATAAGTTGCGAAAACGGCGAAACGGTGCTTTTAAAACTCGACACTACGCTTCCGAGACTTTACGACAGAAATCTTACCGTAAGCGGCACGAAAGGCTTTTACTGTCAGACTACCGGCGCGGTTATTCTCGACGGCGGCGAATTCAAAGAATCCGACCCGTATAAAAAAGCGTTTTTCTCGCAGGATAAATATAACGAGTATCTGTCAGAAGACTGGAAAAACATAACCGCAGAACAACTTAAAACGGGTCACGGCGGCATGGATTTCGTTATGCTCAAACATTTCTTTAAAGCGGTTAAAGAAAAGCGCGAAATGCCTATCGACGTTTACGACGCGGCAACCTGGATGTGCGTTACCGCTCTTTCCGAAGAGTCTATAAGAAACGGCAGCGCGCCCGTCGATTTCCCCGATTTCACGTGCGGCGCGTATAAAAACAGAAAGCCCGTTGACTGCGTTGAATTTCCCGTTATAAAAAAATAATTGCATAGGGATTCCATTCGTCATCAATAGTTATTTTTGCGGTGATAAACCGATTTATGCCAGACAAGAATAATTGAAGCCTTGGTCTGACGCTGTGTTTTTGA
>CAKQKI010000016.1 GCA_934248055.1 uncultured Clostridia bacterium
TTCGCCTAATATCGCAAACAGGCAGCACGAAGATCCCGTAGTGATAACTTCTATTAACGGCAAGAGCTTCGATAAAGTGGTTTTGGCGGCTTCATATTCTACTTCCGGTATTTTGTACGAAGGAGAAGAACCCGATACGATTTATGCGGTTCGGAACGGGGAACTCGGTAAGTTTTCCGCAAAAGCGAATACCGTCGTTTACGCCGACGGATTTTTCGGCGAGGCGAGCGCGGAAGCGGTAGAGGACGGTTTTGAAGCAGTATATAACGCAGATTTGCAATCGGTCGGAAGCGGCAGCGTTTCGGTTACTACAAGTTTATACGGCTTGGTGGGCGAAACAAAAGAGTATACGCTCGTTGTAGTTCCTTCCGTGGCGATAGAAACGGGTGACGGCGCGTCGATTCGCGTAAGAGAAAATATGGAAAACTCGGGCATTAAATTCCTGGGATACGCGTCGATTTCCGATTTAGAGAGTGTAAGTGCAGACGAAAACGTAAAGAACGTCGAAGTAGGAATTCTAATAACCGCGACGGACTATCTAGAAGAATCAGCCTTTACAGTAAACGCTTTGAAAGCTGCAGGAAAGAATTATAAAAAACTTGCTTGTAACGAATATTTGAAGGAATCGACGGAAAAAGTCGGCTATTATGAGTTCGACGCGTCGATTATAGATATTTTGCCTTATAACTTTACCTTGAAATTCTCCGCAAGAGTATACTTGTGCGTAACGATGCAGGATAATACAAAGCTTTTCGTATATTCCGCATACGACCAAAGCGTGAACAGCAGAAGTATTTACGAAGTAGCAAAAACTGCGTATGAATTGCATTACGAAAGCGGTTCGATCGAAACGATTCTGCTTGCCTATATAAACGGTTTTGTAAATTTAAATATAAGCGGCGGAGAGATTTCGTATGCAAATGCAAGCGAGAAATATACGCCGGTATACACGGCGAGTTACGAAAACGGCGTCTTAACGATTACTTCCGAAACGAAAATCTGTCTGGTAATGGTCAACGGAAAGTATTGTCGGTTTGAATTGAACGGAACGGCAGGCAATTATACGGTATCCCTGACGATTTCGGAATAAGAAAAGGAGAGCTGAAAACCATGAAAAAGATATATCATAAAGTTATAGCGGATATTTGCGTTTTTACGAGCGACGTCATAGTAATGTCCGGTCCTGCGATTAAGGATGATTTTACGGATACGGAAGAAAGATTGTATTTCGGATAGAATTCTTTTTAGAAACACGCAAGAATAAAAGTAAAACAAGTCCCGCTTTTTCGGGACTTGTTTTATTTTTTCCGGATAAACGTTTATACTAAATAATTAACGGAGTTTTTCGGTGCGGTCGTTTTTTCTGCTTCTTTTACCTGTGTTATATATGTTTTAGGGCGAATTTTCAAGATTCGCAAAAAACAATCGGAAAAATAGTAGGGAGAGAGAAAGCCGACCGAATCCGAGAGTTGTTGAATATCATAAACGCCGGAGCGAATCAGCGAAGTCGCTTTTTGTATTCTGAAATCCATTAAAAACAGCGAAAAGTTTATACCTGTGGCAACTTTGAAATATCGCGAGAAATATGCGCTGTTTAAATTGCAATGCGCGGCGACCTTTTTGATGTTAAGACCGGGATCGGCGTAATGTTCTTCGATGTATTTTTGCGCCTGTTCGACGTAAGACGAGGATTTCATTTGTTTTTTAGCGTTATCGGAATTTTTAAGCAATGCGAATAAAATCGAACCCACGGTGTTGGAGACAAGAAAGCCAGAAAAACGAAAGTGCGAGTTTATGGTATTGAACATATTCCAGAACGAGTTGGTAATTTCGTTGCGATTTTTAACGCGTACGAACGGCGATTTGTGTGAAACGTTTATGTGGGTAAGTATTTCGGTTATTCCGCCCATAAAGTTAATCCAACAGTACGTCCAGGGATTGTTCGGATCGGGGCGATACGAAATTCGTTTGTCGTATGGTAAAAGAAAAAACAGATCCCCCGCTTTAAGCCGAATTTCGGGATATCCGTCGTAGCGAAGATACCCCGCCCCCGATAAAATAAAATGCACGGAATATTCGTACTGGTGATTGTGCAAAAGGGTGCGGGTCGGTTTTTTTTCAAAGCCGTAAGTCGTTGCGTGTAAAGAAAATACGTTTTCCTGTTCGCAGATATTGATAAATGTATCAAAGTTTTCAAAACGCTTATCCATACAATTATTTTAACACGGTTTATGTATTTACACAAGCTTTTGTCGATAAAAAATAGAATTTTGCCCATGATAAATATTAAATAAAAAAGTAGAAAAATTATATTTTTGTGTATTCGTGACGTATTTACTTATATATAATTTGATGATATAATTATTAAGAAAATTTTAGAAAAAAAGAGAAGAAAATGATGGGTAAACTTTTAAAGGCGACGGTACTTTTATGCTTGACGACAAGTATATTATGCTTTGAAACGAGCTTCGGTTTGAAACAAAGCAAAAGAACGGCTTATGCGGAATCCGGCAGTACGGTAAAAGTCGAAACGACTTCTCTGTTTACTCCCGACGCCTACGTCGTTCACACTTATAAGGGTATAAAGGCGAACACCAAAGAAGACGCCGCAACGCTTAACGGCACGTTAAGCGGCGATTTTTCGTTAAAATACGCATATTCGCAGACGGGTTACGGCGAAACGGAGTTCGTCTTCTATGATAAAGACGAGCCGGAAAAAAAGGTGTTTTCTTTGTATCGTTCGTTCAGCTCGGAGAATCTCGGCAGTGCGTGCGTCGTGGATTATCGCAGGGCGGAAAAAGAGTATTACATTCTGGGAAACAGAGTTACGGGTTCGTTGAACGTTTATTTTTGTAATCCTTCCGCAAATACCGCTGACAAAAAAGAGGTTTACCCTGCCAACGCTAACAATTTTTACGGCGTGGAAGGAGAATTGTCGTTGAAATGGAACGGCGATTCGGTATCCGTAGGAGTTTCGAGAGGTTGGGACGGTGCGGTGGAAGGCTTGGACGTTATGGCAACCTTTGAATTGCCCGATTTTAAGGACGGATATATCATGCGAGTAGAAGGCTCGTCTTTAATCCGCGGTAAAGGCGGCGATACGAGTATCCTGATGACCGAAATGAACGGGATAAAGCTTTTTGAATCGACGATAGAGGGCGTCCTGACTGACGGAAAAATATCATATGGCGGCGAATACGTTGACGATAACGGAGACCCTGCGATAAACCTTACCGTCGGCGACGAGTTAAAAGAATTCGTTTATACGCAGGGAATCGTAGCGGATTGTTCGGAGAACGGTTTCGGACATATATACGCGGAAACGAAACGGGATTCGTTTTATGCCTCGGTTTCGTACGCGGATAAGACGGCGGGGCGGTATTCGGAAAATATAGAGGCATACGGAATAGCAAAGCGTTACGCCGTATACGTTTCGGATAGCTTTTCGGTATCGGCCGAAAATTTATTTAAAGAAAACGTCGGAACTGCGTTTATAACTGGAAAAGGCGTTCAGATCAATACAAAAGTAAGCGCCGCGGAAGTAAATGGAGTATTAAGCGGGGATTTTTCCGTTGAATACGAATACACTTCGGCAAGTTACGGCGAATCGGAGTTCGTTTTTTACGATAAAGACGACTTAACGAAAAAAATATTTTCCGTTTACAGATCGTTTGCTAACGGAAATTACGGCTGCGCTTGCGTTATAGACTATCGGGGTGACGCACCCGTATATATCGCGGGAACGACGAGAAACAATATAAATATTTATTCTTGGGAAAACTTTTGCGGTTCCGGCGGATTCGGGATTGCTTCGGAGGAGGTATATCCTTCTTGCGGAGGACGGTATAACGTTGCCGGTGAAATAAAACTGACGTGGACGGGGGACAGCGTAGAGATCGGCGTTTCGGTCGGTACAAACGGAGTTGTGGCGGGAACAAAAACGATGGCGACGTTGAATCTGCCCGATTTTAAGGACGGGTACGCAATGAAAATAGAGCCGTCCGCGCAGATGAGAAATAAAAACGGTCACGACGGAATTATTTTTAAAACGCTCAACGATGTAGATTTAGGCGCAGAAAATATAACGGCAACTCTTAAGGGAAAAGATATATCCAACGGGAACGCCCGCGTGGTTAACGGAAAACAAACTATAGATATTATTCAGGGAATGCAGTTACCCGATTTCACGTTGCATTATATTTGCACCGTTGCGGGTTTAAGTATTTCCGTTCCGTATGAAAAGTTCTCGTCGCCTACGGATACTGCCGCGCTTGCGGTAGGGGAGCATATCGTTTCCGTTTCGTATAAAGGAATAACACGCGACTTCGTTATAAACGTTGGCAGAGGGTGCGCCGTGAGCGAGTTGTTTACTTCGGACTCTTGTGCGGAGTATGTTCAAACTGAATCTAACACGGGCGTTATAAAAGGGGTAAAGGTTGTTCCTAAAAATAACCCCGCGCGCTTTAACGGTATGTTCAGCGGCGATTTAAGCATAGAATACGCCTATGCCGCAACGGGCTACGGCGCAGTACGCTTTGATTTTTACGATAAGGATCAGCCTTCTCGTCCTGCGTTTTCGGTATACAGGTCGAGATATACCACGCAGACCGGAATGCAAACGTTCGGCAACGCGTTCGTTATTTATGACGGAAAATACTATGCTTTGGGTAACGCTTACGATACGGTAGAGGCGGCGGAAGCGGCAAGCAAAAATTACAATTTCTATCCCGTAAACAATGCCAACGCGCAAAATACGGGAACGGACAAATGGGCGATTTCGGGACTGATCGTTTTGGAATGGTCGGGGAACGCGGTAATCGTTAAACTTTCCGTCGGCGCGGGGGCTGCCGTTACCGGAGAAGTGGAGATGGCAACACTTACTCTGGATAATTTCAGCGACGGATATACGATAAAAATTTCGGACGCAAAAGAAGTTGCGGGAAGAGATCACGCCGATCAGATAGTTTTGCTTTCCGTCAACGGAAAATCGTTTGCAGAGCCTTTTATGCAATACGAATATCTTCCGGTAGGAGTGACCTATTCCGGAGCAATGAAAGACGGAGTAATCTACGTTGCTCAAAACGGTAACGTCGGGGAATTCGGTTCGGAGAGTGGCGAAGTTTATTATGCGGACGGCTGGTATAAAGAAAGCATTTCACTTGACGAATTAAAAAATTCGGGGCTTGAATTTGATTATTCCGCAGACTTTTCTTCCGTCGGAAGTGGCTTTTTATCGGTTACGCCGATATTGAACGGAAAGAGAGGAGAGGTCGTTTCGTTTCCGCTCGTCGTAGAGCTTTCCGCCAAAATAGTTTTAGCGGAAAGAAACGGAACCGTTATCAGTACTATTTATTACTCCGAAAATACTTGGCAAGTCGATTTGCCTGTACCGCAAAAGGAAAATTGGAAATTCGGCGGTTGGTACGACGAGAACGACGAATTGACAGAGCGGTTCGAAGAATTTAAGGGGCTTATAAATATGACCTTTACGGCGCATTGGTACGACGACGTCGCGCCGGAAATATCGCTTAACGCGGACGTGCAGGACGTTACGAAAGAGTTAGGAGAGTTGCTCACCGACTTGAACATATCGGCAAGCGACGTAAACGCCTGCGATAAGGCTACAAACCGTTATTTTAACGAAGCGGAAATAAAGGTTTTCGTAAAAGAACCGAACGGCGAATCTTTTATAGCGTTAAAAAATTTTGTTTTTAACAATGCGAAATACGGCGTTTACGTGATTCGCTACGAAGTTACCGACAACTGGCTTGCAGTCGGCGACGCGGTAAATCACAAGGGACATAAGCAAAATAATACCGCCTTTATCGAAAGAGTTATTTACTATGCCGCTGAAAGGCCCGCAATAGAAGTAAACGGCAACGTCGACGAAATTTCGTACCTTGGCGTAGAGATAAATCTTCCTGCTGCGGTCGCAAAACGAGGAGAATATATATTAGATGCGTTAATTAAAGTTTCGTTTGTTTCCGTCGGCGGCGAAAGCGAGGAAATCGAATTACGAAACGGAACGTTTACGCCGGTAAAAGAAGGCGTGTATTCGATTGTGTATTATGCGGTTGACGATTGCGGACAAACCGCAAGTAAAAGATATACTATGCAAGTTGTCGAGGACACGGAAAAGCCGATAATCGAGGTTTCGTTCACGCAAAAAACGGCGCGCATAGGAGAAACGGTAAGCTTACCCGCCGCAACGGCAACGGACGCCGTAGACGGAGAAGCGTCGGTTATTACAGAGGTTTGGTTTAAGGGCGAAAAAATTGCCGACGGAACGTTTAAGCCCGAAGCGGAAGGCTTGTATGTGATCCGTTATATCGCGACAGACAGAGCAGGAAATACAAATTTTGACGAACACGAGTTAGTTGTTACGAACGGTCGGACGAGCGGGCAAAACGATAACGTATGGATTTATATCGTCGTGTCTGCGGTTGTCGTTGTGCTCGGAATCGTAATAGTCGCCGCAATCATCGTCAAGAGAAAAATTAAAAGGTAAATAAAAAGGAGCGCAACAGTATGAAGAAATTTTTTAAAAAGAGCGTTATTACGTTGCTTTTGGCGAGCATAGCAATGGGAACGGTCGGTTGTTCCGGCGGAAAGAAGAAGACGGGAAATCGTACTGTATTGGATGTAGGCGTAACTAACGGCGGACTCGGTTATCATTGGGCGGAACTGATTGCGGAAAAATTTGAGGAAAAATACGCGAACGTAAGCTTTGAGAAAGGCAAGAAGGGCGTATATGTGGATATAAACCCGCAGAAGAACGAATTTTCCATAGATTCTATTCAGGCGGCTATCGCCAACGAACAAGGTGCGGAAGATATTTACTTTACCTTCCACGACGTCGGTTTGAAATTCGCAAAGCTCGGATATGCTAAAAATATCAACGATCTGGTGTACGAAAAGGCGTATACCGCGGACGGCGAAATCGCGGAGTGGAACAGAGAAACGAAAACGTACGTAAACGCAACGATGTCCGTTTACGATAAACTTTTCCCTGTGCATCAGGAGTCTCATAATTTTTCCGACAATAAATTAGACGGTGTGTTGAGCGGTGTAAAAGACGGTATCGCCGACGATTTAAATGGCGACGGAGTCGCAAACGACGCAGGGTTTTACGCATTGCCTCTCGAGGACGAGTTGTCGGGATTTATTTACGATTACGATTTGTTCAAAGAAAAAGGCTGGTTAGACTACGATGGCATAGACGGCTTGCCCGACAACGAAGAGGACTTTTTCGATTTGTTCGACAGAATCGTAGACGCGGGTATGATTCCGTATACGACCGGCGATGTTACCTGGTATATGCAGGAAGGGTTTCAGGACGCTTTTTTTGCTCAATACGAGGGGTATGATAGTGCCGCGCTTAATTACACGTATAACGGAGAATACGTTTTTGCAAAAAGCGATTTGCCCGCAAATATAGTGGATAGTATTAAAAACGAAGATTATTTCGAGGAAACGCCTGAGGGGTATAAGGTACAAATCACGGCGAAAAACGCATGGCTTTTGGTTTATCAGCCCAGTAAAGCTGCTTATGCGAATTTCGTTCGTCGGTTAACCGATACCGATTATTACGATATGGCGAATTATCACAAAACCACTTATTCTTATGCGGACGCGCAGCAAACGTTCGTTATGAGTAAGTTAGGAAAGCAAAATCAAAAACGAATCGCGATGATACAAGAGGGCGAGTGGTGGGAGAACGAAGCCCGCGTGTTCTTCAATTATACGGGCGGATACGGCAGTCGCGAGTTCAGATTCTTCCCGTTGCCGCAGATAAACGGGCAAAAGGACGCAAGCGTCCGTTCTCTCGGCAATTATTCCCGCGGCACCGATTTATTTATTAACGCAAAAACCAAAAAGTACGATCTCGCAAAGCTTTTCGTACTGTTTGCTCATTCGGAGTCGTCGTTAGAAACGTTTACGATGGAAACGGGCATAACGAGGTTTTATAAATATGACTTAAGCGACGAGCAACTTGCAAAAATGACTCCGTTCGGTCGCAACGTTTACAAAATCAAAATGACGGATACCGGCGGAGTAACGGTTTTTACGGCGAAGGATAAAACGGAAGCCGATCCGTTTTATAATTCAAGCAAAATGACTATGGGCGGTATGGGAACATGGATCAGAGTGTTGGAACCGGGTAGTTCTACGAAACTGATAACGGAAGATACCTTTACGGCGTTTATCAATCGTTCCGGAGCGCCGGGAACGATAAGACTTTCCGCCGAAGATTATATAGACGGAATGAGAAGATATTACACGAAAACGGCTTGGGAGAACGCATACAGAGCCTTTATCGGATAATAAAGGGAGACGAAAGAAGATATGAAAAAAACCGATACGATGTTAAAACGCAAAACGAAAGAAAATATATTTTGTTTTTGCGTTGTTATAATATTCGTTTTGCAATGGCTTCTGTTCTGGCTTTACGCTAATTTCAATTCGATAAGGCTTGCGTTCACGGAGTTTAACCTTCAAACGGAAACGCACGTTTATTTACCGTACGAAAGATTGTTTGAAAATTTTAAGAATTTTATAGGCGACGTGTTCAATAACGTAGGAGGAAAATATATATTAAACGGAGCCGTAATGCACCTTCTGAATACTTTGGTGTGTTTGCCGTTCAGTTATATGATAGCCTTCATAATTTACAAAAAGCTACCGGGAACGGGATTTTTTAAGGTAACCTTGTATTTGCCTTCTATTTTATCCGCAATGGTTACGACTCTTTTGTTCAGACATTTCGTAGAGGGTTTTCTTGACGAGGTATGGTTCAAATTGTTCAATAAATCGTTGCCGTTCGTTATGATAGATCCGAAATACAACTGGTGGGTAGTGGGAATTTATATAGTATTCTTCGGTTTGCCCGGTAACCTTTTGATAAATATCGGTTCCATGTCGCGAGTTCCGCCGGAACTGGTGGAATACGGCGAATTAGAAGGTATTTCGCTGTTTAAGGAGTTTAGGACAATCACTCTGCCTTTGGTTTTTCCCGTTCTGCAAGTGCAATGCTTGGGGCTGTTCGTCGGATTCTTTACGGCAGAAGGCCCGCTGTATTCGCTATACGCGGGCAAGGCTCCCGAAAATCTTATTACTTTCGGGTATTATATGTTTACGTCCGTATACGAGGGCAGGGGCGGAGTAAGACCGGAGCTTATGTACGGCTACAATTCGGCGGCGAATTTGTTAATAGGAGTGTTGTCCGTTCCCATCGTTCAGATTACGAAGAAACTGTTTGACTTATTCGATCCGGAAGCGGAATATTGAGGTTACATCATGAAAACTAAAAAATGGGCAAAAAGAAACAAATCCTTCTTCGCGATCAGCGTTTGGACGGTCGTTCTTATTTGGTGTATATTGTTTTTCGTTCTGCTCGGGTGGGGAATTCTTTCCAGCGTAAAAGACATCGGTTTTTACTGGATGGATCGAGTGGGTTTTCCAACTCGCGCGCAGGACTGGGCATTCGATAATTATACGATAGCGTTTAAATCAATGAAAATAAAAACGAACGACGGGTGGGTGTTTTTTCCCGAAATGCTGTTTAATTCGCTCGTTTATATAACGCTTTACGGCGTGCTTAACGTAGTCAGCCCTATGTTGTGCAGTTACGTTTACGCAAAGTACGGCAAGCGCGTTAAATGGGTAAAACTGTTGTGGGGTATCGTGCTGGTAAATTTATACGTGCCGCTTAGTTCCTCTCTCGCCGCGTCGTTAAACTTTGCGATGCAGCTCGGTATATACGACAATCTATTTCTTTTCTCGACCAGCGCGTTAAACGGTTTCGGCGGCAACTTTCTGATATACTACGCTATTTGGAAAGGTGTTTCCTGGGAGTTTGCCGAAGCGGCGTTTATAGACGGAGCAAGCGAATTTAAGGTTTTGGTAAAGATAATGTTCCCGATGACGATTACCGTGTTCGGCGTGTTGTTTTTGACGCAGGTAATCGCTTTATGGGCAAATTATGCTACGCCGATGTTGTTTTTACCGAGCTACCCGACGCTTGCCTACGGGGTGTTTGCGTTTCAACAGACCAACGAAGCGGGCGCGAGCATGGTGCCGATAAAACTCGCGGCGTTGATAGCGGTAGCGTTGCCTATATTTACGCTTTTTATGATTTTCAAAGAAAAAATGATGGGTTCGCTTACGATGGGCGGCTTAAAGGGCTAATAAAAATAAGGATAATAAAGATGAAAAAGACAAGAAAAATAAAGGCGTTATCTTTAATCGTCGGATTACTCGCGACGTGTTTCGGCGTGGCTGCTTTTAATATTCAAAACGGCGGCGCGGAGGAAACGCCTACGAACACTTCGATTACGTCTTTGTGGTCTTACGGAAAAAATACGGTACTCAGCGGAAACGTCGACGCGCCGGAATACGCCGTGCAAGGATATTTCGGCATAGGCGAAAACGACTATGTATCGAAAGAACGTTTGCCCGAATGGAGGAAAAACGGTATCCACGTTAAAACGTCGTCCGATATAGAGGATTTAATCTTCAAAAATCCGATCAGCGTGGAGGAACTTGATAAAAACGTGCCGTTGATAAGCATATTGCCTTTGACGAGCAGTCGTTTCGTGGCGGCTGATTTTAAGGAACTTCAAATACGTTTGACGGATGCCGACGATTCTTCTAATTACTTCGATATTTACGTCAGTACGAATAATTATCAGGATCAGTCCGTGCAGTCTGATTGCACGCACTTTTTCTTAGGTTCTTCCAAATATGAATTAAAGCCTGATTTCGGCAAGCTGCGTTCGTATATAAACATGAACGCGTTTTACGGCGTGAACCACTATATAAATTATCCCGCTATGACTAAGCGCGACGAGCAATTGAAAGCGGAAGGAAAAGAGCCTTTAGGTTCTGACGTAAAAATTTATTATCATTCGGACAGCGAAAATATAGTTTCTCCGTATAATTTATATTATAATCCGCAGACGCAGGAACTTTCCGCGGAGAATAATTTCGGCGAAAAAATGAAATTGTACGATTTGGACGACGTTAATCTCGTGGGAGAGGGCAACGCTTTTACAGGCTTTAAAAACGGCAGATTTATATTGTCCGTCGGAGTCAATAAAATGACGAAGATGAACGTGGAATATATGATATTTTCCGTTGCGGGCTACGGTATGAACGGCGAAAGCGTCAAAGACGACCGCGCTCCTTCGTATATAGAATTTTTGCCTTTATTTAATGGCGAACTACCCGTAGCGGAAGTGGGCAAACCTTATCCGCTTTATTCGGTTGAATTTTACGATGCGATAGACGGAGCGATTCCTCACACAGTAAAAGTGAAGTCGCCGCAAAACGGAATTTTTCAAGATGTTTCCGGCGAAACGTTTACTCCGACGGTGGCGGGAGAATATACCTTGCGGTATACAGCAACGGACGCGGCGGGAAATCGCCGTGACGCAGACTATACGGTGTGCGCAAAAAGCAAGGAATCCGTCGAGCCGTTGAGCCTTGAAATAAATCAGACAAAAACGGAGTATTGTATCGGAGAGGAGATTTATATCCCCGAATATAAGGTATACGGCGGCAGCGGAAAAGTGACTACCGAAATTACCGTGGAGCGATTGTCGGACGGCGCGTCGGAAAACGTAGAAAGCGGAAAGTTTATCGGTTATTTTGAAGGTGCGTTTGAAATTCGCTATGAAGCGGTCGATTATATCGGTAATACGGAAAGCGTTTCCGTATGGTGCAACGTTTTTGACGAGCATCGCCCGATAGAATACAGCAAGCTTATGATGTATCCGAGTTTCGTAGACGGAAAAACAGTTGAACTTCCTATGCCTAACGCATGGGATTATACGGTGTGCGAAGGGAATCTGCTTAACGCCGTCGCGCAAATAACGGTAAAAGGAACGGGAGAAAAAAGCGCTTACGGAGAAAAACTGAACGGATACGTTTTTACGCCTGCACGGGAAAAATTCGGAGACGAGGTTATCGTCGAATACGAAATATATTGCAATAAATATCCTGCCGAACGCGTTAAACATATATTTAGGGTTAAAATAACGGAAGCGAATTATATTCACGAATATTTCAGCTACAACGGCGATTCGATGTCCGTTACCCCTAATCCGTCAGAGGACAGGGAGAACGGTTACGTTAAATTTCAGGCGCTATCGGTGCAGAGTGAAGTTTCGTCGAAATTTATTAACCCTTTACGGGCGGAAAACTTCGCGGTGGCGTTTTGCGTGGGGGAAGAAGAAAGCGAATTCGAAAGCGTAGGATTCCGTTTGTACGACAGTTTCGACAGCAGAGAACGGATATCTTTGAATATTCGCAAAAAGAGCGCAACCGAGTCCGTTGCGGAGTATAACGGCAAGGAGTACGTTATAAAAGGCGGTTGGGGCAAGGATTCGCTGATTGCTTTCACGTATAGTCGGAACGCTATCTACGACAGCACGGGGAACAAGTTGTTCGACCTGGATGGTTTCGTCGGTTTCGGCAGCGGAAAAGTATGGGCTGAGATCGTTCTCGAAAACGTTTTCGGCAACGCGGCCGTGCGTTTATCCAAATTAGGATCGCAACCTTTGTCAGGAAGGTATCGTAAAGATAAAGACGGAGAATATCGGTTGCAAAAATTTCAGGATACGCTCGCGCCGGAAATCGAGGCGCAAAATACGATTAAGAGAGAATTTTCGTTAGGAGACCTCGTTAGAATCCCTTATGCAAAAGCGTACGACGTGTTAAGTCCTTACGTAGAAGTAACGTTTTCCGTTAGTTTTCCGAACGGCAGCAACGCGTATAAGGACGAACCTATGGCGGCGAACAAAACCTTTTACGCTACGGAATACGGCAGATACGTTTTAAGTTATCGTTCCGCGGACGCCGCAGGTAACTCTACAGAAATTACTTACGATATAGACGTTCTGGATAAAAAAGCACCGAGTATTTCTTATACTGGAAAAAGCGAATACAAAATATCCGCGGGCAAAACGATGAAGATACCTTTTGCCAAAGCGTTCGATTCGGTTGACGATAATCCGACGTTAAAAATATTCGTTATCGATACCGATTATAATTATCACGACATAACGGAAACGAGAGAATATAAATTTACAAAGCGGGGCGAATATATTATTCGTTACTTTGCTTACGACGATTGTTACAATATTGCAATGGTTGACGTGCGCGTAACGGTTGCTTAGAATAAATAGAAGGAGTATATTTTAAGTCATGAATAAATCTATAGTTTACAGATTTATTGCAATAATTCTGTGCGGCGTTATGATTTTCGGTTATGCCTGCGGTAAAGAAGCGGAAACGCCCGAACCCGGTGGCAAAACGGTTATCGACGATACCGAAATCGTACTTTGCGAAAACGGTCAAACCGAATATATAATAGTTTTACCTACGGAAAGGACTCCCGTTATCGAATACGTTGCGGAGGAAATCAGTTTATTTTTATACGAGTCTACGGGCGCGAAATTAAAAATCGAAAAGGATAAGAACGCATACAACTCGGAAAGTAAAGTAATTTCAGTCGGAAAAACGAGTATTTTCAAATCTTCCGGCGTCAGCGCGACCTTTGAAGAACTGGGGCGCGACGGATTTAAAATAGTAAGAAAAGACAACAACGTAATTATCTGCGGCGGGGCGGATTTCGGAACGGCTTACGGCTGTTATGAATTTTTGTCGCAAGAAATTGCCTTCGAGCCTTATTCTGTAGACGAAATTTATTATGAGAAGCACGACGTTCTGAAAGTAAAGGATTTCAGTTTAACGGAAATACCCGATATAGGAATGCGCACAACCAACGGCGTTTTTCAGTACGAAGTGGAATCCGGTTTCCGTTTAAGGGTATTAACCGATTACTATTTTATGCCGGAAAATATGAACAACGGCGCGTCGTCCGAGTGGATTCCCGCGGCGGATCATACGATTAAGAAAATAGTTCGGTTTTCAAAATACGGCGATAAACATCCCGAATGGTTTATTGACGGCGACGCCGTTGCGGGGCAATGCTGTCTTACAAACGACTCGTTTGTGGAAACGTTTATCTACGAAGTAAAAGAACTGATTAAAAATATGCCGGATGGAAGAATAGTATCGATTACGCAGAACGACGGGGCAAACTGGTGCCATTGCGAAAAATGTAAGGCGGAACAAACAGCATATAATTTCAGCGGCTACTTCGTCCGTTTTTGCAATAAAATAATCAACGGCTTTTCGTATGAAAAAGACGGAGAAACGGTACGGGTAGAGGGTGTGCAGGAATGGGTGGAAAAGAACTATCCGGAAAGAGACGTTATATACACTACCCTCGCGTATGTAGACACGTTAAAACCGCCGACAACGGACGATGGCGAGTTGATAGACGAAAGCTGTATCCCTGCCGATCGGCTGTATATTCGTTTCGCTGCGTTTTGTTGTTATTATCATCCTATAACGGACACGGAATGCGCTAAAAACGTTTCCACCGCGACGTATTTAAGAAATTGGGCAAAAATAAGTAACAACAGATTGTTGGTCTGGGACTATGCGGCGGATTTCGGTAACTACATGATGTTTTTCAACGATATTTACGCATTGAAAAAGAACTTGCAAACGTATAAGGACTTGGGCGTAATTCACGTTTATCATCAGACGGCGGCGGGAACGAACGTATACCCGTTTGCAAATCTGCGCTTGTATCTGTACGCAAAACAGGCGTGGAACGTTTATTTAAATACGAAAGAGTTGGCTGATGAATTTATAGCGCAGTATTATAAGGACGCCGCGCCGTACGTAAGCGAGTATCTCGATTTGCTTCTTTCATTTTGGGCGGCAAAAGACGAGGAAAAGGGGCACGGTTTCCACGCAATAAACATAAACAGTTATCCGACGGCGGATTGGCCCAGAAGTCTTGTAGATCAAGGCTTAAACATCTTGCAAAAAGCTTTAGAGGCGTGCCGAGCGAACGAAAACGCGGGGACAGCGGAAAAACTCGCCAAACGCGTTTCATGCGAAATGCTGTTTTTAAGCACGTTAAAGCTACTTAACTATTCCGAATACGGTTACGACGAAAAGGGTTACAGCGCATACGTGGCTTATTATAAAGAACTTGCGCTTTTTACGGGTGTTGTAGGGTACAAAGAATTTTATTCTATGGCGGATTTTTTGAAAAAGTATTGATATGTTCAACGTTTACGAAGAAATTAAAAACGAAATAGGATTCGAGTTTTTGAAGGACACGGAGTTTGTGCCGTGTTCTTCGGGCGCGCTGAAAATTCGGCAGACAGATGGAAAAATTACGGTTTTTTACTCGCAGAAAAGGCATATTCCGCGTGCGGCGTTACTTATAAAGGCGCAAAAGGGCGTAACGGAATATGAAATAAACGAAAGTGAGGATTTTTGCGACGTAACACTTATGGCGGACTGTTCCAGAAACGCCGTTCTGTCGGTTAAGCAGGCAAAGCGTACGATACTGATGGCGGCTATGCTCGGTTATAGTTCGTTTATGTTGTATACAGAAGATACTTACGAGGTTTCCGGCGAGCCCGTTTTCGGGTATTTAAGAGGACGATACACAAAAGCGGAAATAAAGGAAATAGACGAGTATGCGCAAAATATCGGAATCGAACTGATTCCCTGTATCCAGACGCTGGCGCATTTAAGCGGCTTAAAGCGCTGGTACAAAGATTTGCGCGGTTTGTTCGATATCGACGATATTTTATTGTGCGGCGGAGAGAGAACGAAAAAACTTATCGAAAATATCTTTGCTACTCTCGAAGAGTGTTTTTCAAGCCACAGGGTGCATATCGGTATGGATGAAGCCCCGAGGATAGGGCGCGGAGCTTACTTGGATAAAAACGGATATAAAGAGCCGTTCGATATCTTTTTGGAGCATCTGCAATTTGTGGCGGGAACTGCGAAAAAACACGGTTTTTCCGTAATAATGTGGTCGGATATGTTTTTCAAGCTGGCTGACAGAAAAGGGTATAAAGACGAAAACGGCGAACGAACTATTCCGCCTGTAATCATAGAAAAAATCCCTGAAAACGTTTCCGTGTGTCATTGGGATTACCGCGATACCGCAGACGAAAGTTATACGGAGAATTTCAAAGTTCACCGCTCGTATACAAATGTTCCCGTCTGGTATGCCGGTTCGTCGGTGAAACACAGCAGTTTTTTCCCTGCAAACACATATAGTTTGCGCGCGATTCGTCTGGGTTTGTCTACTGCTAAAACCTACGGCATCAAAAGCGTGATAAATACTTTGTGGGGCGATATAGGCGCGGAATGCTCGAATATGAGTGCGCTTCCGAGCGTGGCGTTTTTCGCTTCCTACGCCTTAGGTATGGATATAGAGCAAACGAAAAAGATTTTTTCTGCGCTTACGGGAGAAGAGTTCGATAAGTTTATGACTTTGGAATATCCCAACACTCTTATGGGAAAGGAAACGACGGACGTTTCTTCTCCGACAAGTTATTTTCTCTATAACGACCTTTTTTCGGGGCAGTTCGATTGTTACGCAACGCCCGAATACACGGAAGCATTTAAGCAATGCGAAAAACTTTTTAAGGGTTTTAGAAAGGGTAAATACGGTTATATATTCGATACGGCTTATCGTTTAAGCGGAGTGCTGGCGATTAAGTGCGAACTCGGAAAACGTTTGCGCCTCGCATATCAAAGCAAGAATTACGATGCGTTAAAGAAAATCGTCGGCGAAATCGATGAATTGATTTTTAAGCTCGGCAAATTTTTGCAGACCGTTCGCAAACAATGGAACACGGAAAACAAACCTAACGGACTGGAAGTGCAGGAATACAGAATAGGCGGGCTTACGGAAAGGTTAAAGGGCTGTAAACGGGTAATAAATCAATATATCTTATCCGAAATCGACGAAATACCCGAATTGGAGATAACCTTATTAAACGACGTTTTGGACAGCTGTTCGCCTTATAGAATGAGTTATAACAGTTTTATTTTAACCGCTACGAACAACAATCTTTAATTATATAAAAATATGGATCTTGGTTTATTGGAAAGCGCAACCGCTTACGTCGGCGCGCAACCGTTCAGAAGTTATTATATACCCGCAAGCGATTATTACGACGGAATCGACAAATGTAAATCCGATCGCGTCGATCTTTTAACGCAATGGAAATTCAAATATTATCCTCATTACGTCAAAGAAGCGGAAAGCGAAATACCCGAACTTTCCGTTTCCGTGCCGTCGTGTTGGCAAAAGCTGGGCTTTGACGTGGAGCAATACACGAATATAAATTATCCCGTTCCGTACGACCCTCCGTTTATCGACGTGGAAAATCCGTGCGCGACCTATTACACGGAGTATTGTTTAGCGGAAAAAAAGGGTAAGTACTATCTCGTTTTCGAGGGCGTTGACAGCGCGTATTTCCTGTTCGTAAACGGCAAAGAAATCGGGTACGCCACAGGCTCGCATTTAACTTACGAGTTCGACGTTACCGAAGCTTTGCATGTCGGCAAAAACGGAATCAGAGTGATAGTTTTCAAATGGTGCGCGTCTACCTTTATAGAAGATCAGGACAAGTTCCGTCATTCGGGCATTTTCAGGGACGTTTATATGTTGCGCCGCCCCGCGGGGCATTTTACGGACTACTCGTTTATCTCGCGCGTTAACGGAACACAGGCCGAACTCACCGTTCGAAGCGATAAAGATTTGACCGTACAACTTTGGTTCGGGAAAAAGAAAATCGCGACGGCAACCGGTAAAGAAACGTCTTTCGTTATTAAAAACGTAAAACTTTGGACGGCGGAAACGCCCGCTTTGTATAAGGTTCGTATTCAATATTTAGACGAACGCATAGAAGACTATGCGGGGTTCAGAGAGATCTCGACAGACGGGAGAGTGTATAAAATAAACGGCGTTCCCGTCAAGTTTAAAGGCGTAAACAGACACAGCGCAACGATAAACGGCGCAGTAGATACGCTCACGGACGTGCAGAAGGATTTGAAGATTATGCGCGAGCACAACATTAATTCCATAAGAACCTCTCACTATATGCCGACAGCCGTTTTACCCAAGCTTTGCGATAAATACGGCATATATCTTATGGAAGAATGCGATATAGAAGCGCACGGCGACGGGTTTTCTAATTTCGGAAAAGATTGCGCCGTATACAGAAGCCGTATCGCAAATTCCGCCTTTTATACCGAGCAGTTCCTCAATCGTATGCGCAATATGTACGAAAGAGATAAAAACAGAGCGTCCGTCGTTATGTGGTCTTTGGGAAACGAGGCGGCTTGGGGTGAAAACTTCGTAAAAAGTTCGGAGTATTTGAAAAAAGTCGATAATCGTCCCGTCCATTACGAACAATCGAGATTAGTTCGTCCGACGGGGTATAATTTCGACGTAAAGGAAGTGGATGTTTATTCGCTGATGTATCCTTCGTTCGATATGTGCGAGGAAGTATTGAAAAGCGAGGATTGTAAAATTCCGTTCGTACTATGCGAATACTCGCACGCATCGGCAAATTCCTGCGGCGACGTGGCGGATTATACGAATATGTTCTATCGATACGACGGCTTCTTGGGCGGCTTTATATGGGAATGGTGCGACCACGTCGTAAAAAAGGGGAACAAATATTTATACGGAGGAGACAGCGAGGCTTTTCCCGATTCCGGCAACCGTTGTTTAGACGGAATCGTAGACGCGGACAGAAAATTTTTGCACTCGGCAATAAAAGAGATCAAAGAGGCTTACGCGCCGATTTATATGGAAAAGCAGGGCGAAGAGTTTTTGCTGACAAACCGATACGATTTTATTTCGCTTAACGGGATAACGTGCAGATATACGGTAGAGATAAACGGCGAAAAGGTATATGAGTCGCTTTTGGATATAAGAGATATATTGCCGAGAAATACCAAAAAGTTTTCTCTCGATTTAAGCGCGTTTATTCACGATTATTCTACGGTAACGTTTGTTTTTGAAAAAGGTTCTCACGTTATCGCCAAAAGGCAGTTCCTTTTAAGCGACCGTTACGAGTTGCCGCTCAAAAACGATTATACCCGCGTAAGAATTACGGATTTAGGCGACCGTGACGTAAAAGCGGAACTTCCGCAAACGGTAATATTTATAGAAAAAGGGATGCTTTCTTCGATTCGCAGAAGCGGCGTCGAGCTGTTGAAAGAGCCGACGGAGTTAAAAATCAACAGAGCGTTTCTGGATAACGACGTAAGGTTTAATAACATTACGGGCGACGGAAATAAATATCGGTTGTCCGATTTTGTCAAGCACGCGAAATTTTTTGCAAAAAAGGTTGCTTGCGGCGAAAACGAAGTTCGCGTAAGCGGAGTGTATGCATTGCCCTCTTACGAATATAAATTGCTGGTAAATATTGTTTATGTCTTTTATAACGACAGAATTCACGTCCATTTAAATGCAAAACAGATTTTCGGCGGGTTAAAGGATATGCTTACGCGTTTCGGGTTTGAATTTTCTTTAACGGACGGCTTCGAGCGTTGCGGTTATTTCGGAAGAGGTGAAGAAGAAACCTACGAAGATAAAAAGTTATGCGGCGTCGTGAGCAGATACGAGAAAAAGGTCAAGGATATGTTCGTTTATTACGTCAAACCGCAAGAAGGCGGCAGCCACGTTAATACCCGCGAAGTAGTTTTATCCGGCAGGAACGGGAAAATAAAAGTGTTTTCAGATAAGGATTACTCCTTTTCTCTTGCGCCATGCAAGGTGCGTGATTATCCCACGCATCTGCATCTTATGAAAAAGAAAAAAGATACCGTGCTGAACGTAGACTACCGTATGAGGGGAATAGGAAGCGCTTCCTGCGGTCCTGAACTAAACGAAAAATATCAGATTAACGAAGAAAATATAAACTTTGATTTCGACTTGATTTTGTAGACGAAAGAACGGAGCAAAAAGAATGAATTACAATAATAAGGAAGCTTTGCACACTTTTACGAATCCGTTGGCGTTGCCGAACATTCCGAGAGGTACGGACGATTGGATGAAAACGGCGGAGAAAAAGTTTAATTATAACGACAAGCCCGCTTCGGTCAAGAGCAAAGATTATCGGTCTATCAGCGACCCCACGGTGTTTTATCACGATAACAAATGGTATTTATATCCGAGTTACGGCATGGCTTGGGTTACGGAGGATTTCGAGAACTGGAAGCATGTTCGCACCGAGCCGTATAATCTCAAATACAGTCCGTGTATAACTAAGTGGAAAAATAAGTTTTTAATGACGTCGTGGCTTTGCGGGTTATACGTTTCCGATGATCCGTTGGGACCGTTCGGCGAGCTCGGCAAGTTTATTATGCCCGACGGAGAGGAGTTCGTGTTAATCGATCCTTGTTTGTTTACGGAGGGCGACAGGCTTTATTTATACGGCTATATAAACAGTCCGTCAAAAGATAATTGTATGGGCTTTTCATGCAGCATAGTCGGTTACGAATTAGACTACGAAAATCCTCGGCGCGTTATACGCGGACCCGTCGAGCTTATTAAAATGAATTCCCGCGTTAAGCCTTGGGAGCGGCACGGCTTACATAATCAGGCGTTGACGTACGGCTGGTGCGAAGGACCGCATTTGTTGAAGCACAACGGGAGATATTATTTGATTTATACAGCTCCTGATACTTGCGACGCTTCTTATTGTATGGCTGTATATTATTCCGATGAATCTCCTTTGACGGGGTTTAAATGTCAAAAAAGAAATCCTTTGACGACGCACAGGCACGGAATAGTCACCGGCGCGGGACACGGCTGCGTGGAACACGGTCCGAACGGAACGCTGTGGGCGTTTTATACGATTGCCACGCCGTATATGCACAAGTACGAAAGAAGAATCGGAATGGATTTGGTAGCGGTGGACGAAAACGGCGAGTTATACTGTCCTTTCGGCGTAACCGATACGCCCCAGTATGTTCCGGGGTATATATCCGATCCGCTGAAAGGGAATTCGCCCGAATACTGTTCTCTGACGGGCGGAATACGCCCCGTCGCTTCCTCTTGGAAGGAAGGCAGAGAGGCGCTTTATGCCACGGACGAAAACAATCTTTCCTACTGGGAACCGGACGACGAAGACGAAAGACCGTGGATAGAATTCGATCTGATGGGAGTTTTTGCCGTTGGTTCGGTGCGTATTTTCTGGCGGGAGTTGGCGTTGGATTACGCGAAAGGGGTTTTGCCCGTGCCCGTAAAATACGTCGTTGAGAGACTATGCGACGGACAATGGGTAGTTCTCGTAGACAAAAGCCGAAACGAGAAGGATATGAATATAGATTATCAGTCTTTTGACCGGAAATTGTGCCGTAAATTAAGGCTGACGATAGTTAATCGCGCAGAAATTCCGCGTACGGGTTTAATCGATTTTGCCGCGTTTGGAAAAATGCTCGACGATAAGGAATATCGGAAGGAGAAATAATGAAGCTTGTAGTAATAGGAGATTCCATAGTCAAGGGAACGTATACCGCGCCGCAAGACTTTTGCCCGTCCAGCGTGGCTAAACCTGATTTTTCGGAATTGCTGGCAGACGCTTTACGTTGCGACCTTGTAAATCACGGCGTAAACGGCGTTTCGTACAGTTCGCTGTCGTCTGTGAAGGGAGAGCTTTCTCTTTCCGAACAATGCGAAAAATTTGAAACGGGCGACGTGATACTTATTTGCGCGGGGACAAACGATTATGGAACTAACGTGCCGTTAGGAGAATATTCGGACGAGCGCGATATATCTTTTTACGGGGCGGCGGATATTGTGTTCAGAACCATAAAAGAACGTAATCCTTCCGCTTCGATTTACGCGGTTACTCCTTTGCCGAGAGCTAACGAAGAGAAAAACGCGGCAGGGTATACTTTAAAAGATTATCGGAAAGCAATAATTAAAAAAGCGGAAAAGTACGGACTTGTTTCGATCGACGGGGAAAAATATCCTGTTAACGTACACGACGATAGGCAAAGGGAAAAGTATATGTTCGACGGAGTGCATCCCACCCTTTTCGGACACAGAGTATACGCGCAACATATTCTGCGAGCGATGCGCGGCGAGCCGTTAAAGGCGATTACCGCGGAAGAGTTGATTTCACGCTGTCAAAATGCGAAAAACGGAGATAAGATAATTTTACCCGAAAATTGCACGATCGACGTGTGGACGGACGACTGCCTTCACGTTTTCGGTTATCATTGCAGCAACACCGCCTCTTTTGAGGAAAACCCCGAAGGCGAACGCCCCGTGGCGCTATTTTTGAAAGGCAAAAAAAATGTCGTTATAGACGGCAACAATTCAAAAATCGTTGTTCACGGCATATCTACGCCGTTTGTTTTCGACCGTTGCGAGAACATAACGCTTAAAAATCTAACAATAGATTACGCTCGTCCGACAATGAGCGAATTTACAATCCTTTCTTCCTTGTCGGAGGGCGAATATTTAATCGAATGCGCTAAGGATAGTTTTTTCGATATCGACGGAGACAGGCTTATATGGCGCGGGGAAAAGCGAGCGGGTGGCGAATATTTTTGGTCGCACGACTACCGCGACGCGAGATGTATATCGATGTTCAAAGATCCGTATACCTATCGGACTCAGATGATGGACTCTGATTCTATGCACAAAATGCCTTGCGTAGGCGAGTTTGCCAAGATAGAACGCGTAGACGGGCGAAAAATCAAAGTCCTGTTGAAGGATAAAAAAGCCTTTTTCCCCGTGGGTGCAACCGTGCAAAGCCGATTGACCGTGCGCGAGCAGTTGGGAGGATTTTTCGAGCGGTGCAAAAACGTCCGTATGGAAAACGTAACGATAAGAGCGATGCACGGCTTGGGGATTTTAGCGCAATTTTGCGATAACGTAACCTATAAAAACGTTAAAATATTGCCGAGAGAAGGAAGAACGATAGCAAGTAACGCGGACTTTTTTCAAGTGTCCGGTTGCAGAGGACGACTCGTTTTTGAAAACTGTCGTCTTGCAGGCGGTCACGACGACTTTATAAACGTACACGGAACGTACTTACAGATTGTAAAAAAGCACGGGGCGAAATTGCTTTTACGGTTTAAAAATCCGTACAGTCGCGGTTTTCAGGCTGTTGAAACGGGCGACGTTTTGGACTTCGTAAACCGAAATACTCTTATTCCGTACGCAAGCGCGACCGTAAAAACGTTTAAGAAAATTTCGGACAACGAGATTGAAGTCGTAACAGAAAAAGAAATTGCCGCGGAAACGGGCGATTATGCGGAGAACGCAACCTGGACGCCGGAACTTCTGATAAGAAATAATTTTTTCGGACCGTCTATGAGCAGGGGTATTTTGTGTGCGACGCGCCGTAAAACGCGTATAGAGAACAACGTTTTTTACAGACTCGGCGGAAGCGCGCTTTATATAGAAGACGATTGCAATTTCTGGTTTGAGTCGGGATATACTGCGGACGTTGCTTTTAAGAATAATGCGGTTATCGAAAGCGGCTACGGCTATTCCCGCGGACGAAACGTCCCGATTATACAGGTTAATCCGCAGGTAATGGATAAAGAGTCCGAAGAATGCGTTCATAAAAAATTAGTTATAGAAGGAAATCGGTTTATAAATTTACCGTGCGGAGCGTATGTGATAGACGTAAAATACACGCAAAATCTGCGGATAGAAAACAACGTATCTCATTGCCCGCTGAAAATAAAAACGCATCGCGTCGAAAACCTTATCGAAAAAGGAAATATTTATGGAAGTTAAACAGGATTATATAACGGAACGCTTCGAGGTGGAAGGTTTCGCCGCGACGGTGATTTTGCCGCCGAATCCTAACGGGAAATGGCTTTGGAAAACCGAATTTTTTTATGCGTTCGACGCTTTGGAGAAAAAATTATGCGAGCGCGGGTATACGAGGGTATATTACGCCGTTTCCGATCGATACGGAAGCCCGAAGTCGATAGAACTAATGTACAAATTTTATCGCGAACTTTTACGGCGCTATCCGTTTTTGAATGAAAAAGGGTATATAATAGGTTTTTCGCGAGGGGGATTGTATGCGTTTAATTTTGCAATCGCTCATCCGGAATGCGTGAAAAAGGCGTATTTCGATGCACCAGTATTAGATTTAAGATCTTGGCCGAGAAAGGAAGAGCAATTCGGAGAACGGCTTCTGCGGGAACAAGTCGCGAAAGAATACGGCTTTGCATCCGATTACGAATACGAAACGTACGACAAATATCCCGTAGAGTGCCTCGATGACTACTTTCGGTTAAAAATTCCTACGTTATTGGTCGCGGGCGACGCGGATAAGGTTGTCGCTTTCAGCGCAAATTCGCAGAAAATGATTAGCTATTGTATTAAAAACCATATAGAAGGATTCATATATTACGTTAAACACGGCGCAGATCATCATCCTCACTCGTTCGGCAATGTATCGGGAGAGAATTGCGAACGCGCGGAGGTGTATTCTTCCGAAATAGTCGGTTCTTCTTTGGAAAATTTATGTAAAATCGAAAACGACGAAAAGATTTTAATTCCTTTTTTCGAGGACGAAAACAATGAGTAGATTCTGTTATACGAAAGACGAATTTTTATTGGACGGAAAAGCGTTTCAGATACGCTCCGGCTCGATTCATTATTTCAGAATGCCTCGCGAATATTGGTACGACCGTTTGTTAAAGCTAAAAGAATGCGGTTTTAATTGCGTGGAAACGTATCTTGCATGGAATCTGCACGAGCCGCAGGAAAACGTTTTTCGCTTTGACGGCGATTTGGATTTTATTCGTTTTATTCAAACAGCAAAGGACCTGGGGTTATACGCTATCGTGCGCCCCGGTCCGTTTATTTGCGCTGAATGGGAAGCGGGCGGCTTGCCCGCATGGCTTTTGCGTTACGAAGACGTGCGTATTCGCTGCAATAATGCCGTATTTATGAAAAATTCAAAAAAGTATTTGGATACGGTTCTACCTATGATAAGACCTTACTGCATTGAAGAGGGCGGAAACGTTATCATGGTGCAGATAGAAAACGAGTACGGAAGTTACGGAAACGACAAGTCGTACCTGAACGGGTTGTATGATATTTTCAGAAATAATCTTCCCGACTGCGTTTTTTTCACTTCGGACGGAACGGATATTTTCAGACTGAACGCAGGACGAATCGAAAATTGCTTATCTATGAGCAACTTCGGTTCGGGCGTTATACCTTTGATGACCGGTTTAAAGTCGAATTTCCCCGATCAGCCCGCTATGTGCGCGGAATTTTGGTGCGGTTGGTTCGACCATTGGCACGAAAACCATCATCGGCGTTCTGCGGAAAGCCTTGAAGCGGAAATAGATGCCATTATGAAAAACAAATATAACTTTAACCTGTATATGTTTTTCGGCGGAACTAATTTCGGTTTTATGAACGGTGCAAATTACAACGACGGTCAGTATATGCCGACGGTAACGAGCTACGATTACGACGCTCCTCTGAACGAATCGGGCGACAGAACGGAAAAATATTACGCGATAAGAAACGTGATAAAAAGGTATATTTCCGTTCCCGATTTAACGGCGAATGACAGTGAAAAAAGAGACTACGGAAAAGTGCATTTTACCGCGGGGCTTACGCTTACGGAGGCCCTTAAATATATCGGTAAAGAATATACGTCGCCCGTAACCGATAATATGGAAAAATTCGGCGTCGCTTACGGCTATATCTTGTATCGGACGCGTTTGGTCGCAACGAACGTCGAAAAGCTTCTTTATCTCGACGATTTGCACGACAGAGCGGTAGTTATGCTCGATGGCAAAATTATCGCCGTTCGCGAGAGGGGTGTGGACGAGAGCGCCGTTCAGCTTCCCGAAACGGACAAAGAGAGCGAATTGTCCGTTCTGGTGGAGAACATGGGCAGAATCAACTTCGGTTACGTTATGTTCGATAAAAAGGGCGTACGGGCAATCCGTCACGGCAGACAAAACTTGTTCGGGTATAATATAGTTCCGTTACCGATGGACAATCTCGACAAAATCGTATTTTCGGAATCCGTCGAAGCGCCTTTCGGGGTTCCCGCCTTTTATCGCGGCGAATTGACTGCGGATAAAGTCTGCGACACATTTTTGCGGCTTGACGGTTTTTCGCGCGGGTTTGTTACGGTAAACGGCTTTAACATAGGTCGATACGATACGAATGCGGGTTCGCAAAAGACTTTGTACGTTCCGGGCACACTTTTGCATACGGGCGTTAACGAGATTATAGTTTTTGACAGTCAGGCAACAAACGCATTGGACGCAAAAAGCGTTTCCGTTGCGGAAATTTGAAAGGAATCAAGGAGAAACAGTATTATGGTTTATACAGTTGCGATTATAGGGTGCGGCTCTCGCGGACACGACGCTTACGGCGTACCCATGCATAAGAAGAAGGAGCAATTTAAGATTGTTTCCGTTTGCGATACTAACGAAATTATGCTTTCACACGCAAAGAACGATTTTGAAATATCCGACGAAAACGCTTTTTTTTCCGACGAACAATTTTTGGAAAAGAAAAGGGCGGATATTCTGGTTATAGCGACGCCTGATCGCGATCACGTCCGGATTGCCGTCCGCGCGTTGGAATTAGGGTATCATTTGCTGTTGGAAAAGCCGATTACGGGCTCTGAAGAACAATTAAAAGAATTGTTGGAAGCGCAAAAAAAATACGACAGAAGGGTTATCGTTTGCCATGTGTTGCGGTATGCTCCCGCTTTTATGATGGTAAAAGATATTTTAGACGAAGGGAAAATCGGAAAGCTCGTCTGCATCGACGCGTTAGAGCAGGTGGCGTTCTGGCATCAGGCGCATAGTTTCGTCCGCGGAAATTGGAGAAACAGCGACCTGTCTTCTCCAATGATATTGCAAAAATGTTGTCACGACCTCGATTTGTTGCAATATTATGCGAATTCCGAATGCGATACGGTATATTCGGTCGGAGACTTGCAGTTTTTTAACCGCGACAATCAGCCAGAAGGGGCGGCGGATCGCTGCGCCGATTGTAAATTTATAAAAACTTGTCCGTATAGCGCGGAAAATATTTACGTCGGCAGATGGGATAGAGCAAACAGAAGGACGGAGTGGCCTTATAACGTTGTAGACACTACCAGACCGATTACCGAAGAGTCGTTGAGAAAGGCTTATCGGGAAGGACCGTACGGAAGATGCGTTTTCGCTTGCGACAATAACGTAGTGGATCACCAAATGGTTTGCATGCGTTTTAAAAACAACGTCAAAGCATCGTTGACGATGACTGGTTTTACGGATAAAAGCGGAAGAATCATGACCTTCCACGGCACGTTAGGCGAGATAGAACTTAACGAAAATCTTGGCACTTTAAGGCTCGCCGTTTACGGTAAACAAGCGGAGTATTTTAAAATATCGGAGATAATCAACGCAAAGGTAAAAGACGCATTCGGACACGGCGGCGGCGACCAAAGTATGCTGGATACCTTATACGGCGCCGTGGCGGGAACGGCGGATTCCCGTACGGGGTTAAAAGAGTCTGCGGAAAGCCATTTGATGGCTATAACCGCAGAGAAGTCAAGACTTAGCGGAAACGTCGAAAAGGTTCATCACCTGGGAGAAGAAAAGTGAAGATTATAGAAAAAATAAAGGCAAAACAAGCAAATATCTGGGACGCGCCTCCCGTTACGATTGCGTTCTCGGGAGACAGCGTTACGCAAGG
>CAKQKI010000017.1 GCA_934248055.1 uncultured Clostridia bacterium
GATGGCAAAAAGCACGGAATGCGTAACCTTTTGCTGGGAGTCGCGTTCGTAATCGTCGGCGTTGCCTGCTTTGTTTACGGCGGAATCAATCTCGAAAACGGCGAGGCGGCGGGCGGCGCGCTTATCGCAGCGGCGTTTGTTTTCGTGATTGCGGCTATCTTTATGTTTGCGGGACTGAGAGTTCTGAAACCGCAGGAGGCGTTGGTTTTAACGCTTTTCGGCAAATACATAGGCACGCTCAAAGGCGAAGGGTTTTACGCAATCAATCCGTTCTGTTCGGCGGTCAATCCCGCTTCGGATACGAAACTCAATCAGAGCGGCGACGTTAAAACTCTCTCGTCGGCAAAGAGCGTGAACAGCGACGGCGTGACGGTGAACGTTGCGGCTATACCGAACAAAAAAATATCGCTCAAAATAATGACGCTCAACAACAACCGTCAGAAGATAAACGACTGTCTCGGCAATCCCGTGGAAATCGGCATAGCCGTAACCTGGAAAGTCGTGGACACGGCGAAAGCGGCGTTCTGCGTGGATAACTATAAGGAATATCTTTCCCTTCAGTGCGACAGCGCACTCAGAAACATCGTCAGAATTTACCCTTACGACGTTGCGCCAAACGTGGACACCACGGGTGACGGGTTAGCGGACGAAGGGAGCCTGAGAGGTTCGAGCGAAGTCGTTGCGGAAAGAATCAAGAAGGAAATACAGGCGAGAGTGGAGATCGCAGGACTTGAAATCATCGAAGCCCGCATAACTTACCTTGCTTACGCGCCCGAGATTGCGGCGGTGATGCTTCAGCGTCAGCAGGCTTCGGCGGTTATCGACGCGAGAAAAATGATTGTCGACGGCGCTGTCGGTATGGTCGAAATGGCTCTCGAAAGGCTTAAAGAACACGGAACGATAAACCTTGACGAAGAGAGAAAAGCGGCTATGGTTTCCAACCTTCTGGTCGTTCTTTGCGGTAATCGCGACGCTCAGCCCATAGTAAATTCCGGAAGTCTTTATTGAGATGAGCGACGGCAAGAAAAAACAGATTCCGCTCAGAATAAGCGCGGAATTGTTCGACGAACTCGCAAGGTGGGCGGAAAGCGACTTCAGATCGGTGAACGGTCAGATAGAGTTTCTGCTCACGGAATGTGTGAAATCGCATAAAAAGAGCGGGAAATACGTCCCGGAAAAAGTTTCCGGAGCCGATGCCGGACAAGAATAATACAAACCTTGCAAAAGCGCGGCAATTCACGCGTGGCTATAAAACTTTCCGACGGCGGTATGATTTAACGGGGTAAATTAAAATGCCGATTTTATGTAAAAAAGCGCATAAAATCGGCATTTATCGTTTTTTATTTTTGTCGGGAATTGTCGGGCTACGGAGTTAAGAGTGTAACATATATAGCCGAGTCCGTTATTAAGCGCGGTGTAACACTTTATCATTCTGTGGCGGTTTACGTCGGCGTCTTTGGCGTAATATCCTTCTATGGCCGCGCCTGAAAACGTTTCCGAAACCGAAGTCAGAAGTCTGTAACAATCTATCGGCGTTCCCGAAATTCCGCTTTCGACTTTATATTCCGACACGGTGTTTTTGGTTTTTGCCGAAACCCCGTAAGACATAGAAGTCAGTTTGCCCGTAATCACGTCAATCGTTTTAAACGATTGATTAAATCCGTCTTTAAGGTCGAACGCGCGCGCGAGAAGAGAAATAACGTCGTTATCGATATACGCTCCCGTATCGTATTTTTTATACGTTCTCGATTTGTCTTCAACGCTTTTACCGCCTTTTACAAGGTCGGCGTTAAGGTCGCTCGTTAAAAGGTAAGTGACGGCCGCGTCTTTTTCGCCGTAGTTTATTTCGTATTTATACTTGAAAGAAATCGTTTTATACTCTTTGCCGGACGGCACGCACAAAGTATTGCGGGTTGCTTCTCTTACTGACGAAACGGGCTTAAAGCCGTTCGTCAAATCTTTAAAAACGGTGACCGAAGTGGTTTTGTCTTCAAAAGAAACGGGTTCTTTAAGTCCGCTGCCGCTATAAACGCCTTTAACGAACGTTTCGGTCGTGTAAGTGTAAGTATACCCGGAATTTGCGGTAAGAACGGTTTTATAGTAACTGCTTTCGTCTACCGTAAGCGACACTCCGCTTTTTTTAATTACCGAAGAATTAGAAAGGGTGGTTGTTTCGTAAGATATTTTATAATTCAGCGTTTCGGATAAATTCTGTTGAAATTTTCCCGTTTCGCCGGGGTCGTTCCAGTACGCGCCCTTAAACGAAAGAGTCGGGTTAGAGCAGGCTGTTAATCCTAAAAGTACCGCGATTGTAGCGGTTAAAGCAATCAATTTTTTCATAATAATAAAATTTTAGCACATTTTTATGAAAAAGTAAACGCAATTAGGCGATATATATGTTAAAATAATATAAAGGAAACGAAATCGGGCAAAAGGAGAGCCTTTATGAAAATAATTAAAGTAGCGGACGTTTGTTCGGTGGTCGATATTACCGCGAAAATCGCCGCGAAATACGCCCGTAACGGCGGCAGAAACTGTATTATTTTTTCAGAAGACAAAATAACTCTTCAGATAGAACTCGAAGTTGCCGCAAAATCGGGCGGCGGCTTTTTCGGTGTGGACGTTACCACTTTCCGCCGCTACACTTCGCAGTTTTCGCGCGGGGTAAGCGTTTTGAGCAAAGAAAGCGCGGTTATGCTCGTGAGAAGAATAATTTCCGAAAACGAAGAAAATCTCGGCTGTTTTTCGGCGTCGGCGCGAAAGCCTAATTTCGCTCTTACCGTTTACGAGTTGATTTCTCAACTTAAAAGCGCGAAAGTAACGCCCGAAGACCTTGAAAAACTCGACGGCTCGGAAATAAGCGGCGCGCTTGCGGACAAGATAAAAAACATTGCTTTTGTTTTTAAAAAATACGACGAACTTCTCAAAGAAAAAGAACTGATCGACAGCAACGATTATCTTTCCCTTACCCCGAAGATAATAGAAAGCGATGAGTCGTTAAAAAACGCCGTCGTTATACTTTCGGGCTTTTCGTCGCTTACACGGCAGCGCGCGGACGTTTTTTCCGCGCTTGAAAAATCCGCAAAGGAAGTTTACGCCGTGGTTTTAGGAGTGGACGGAAGCGAAGTGTATACCGGAGAAACTCTTGAAAAACTCTGTAAAATAACCGCAAATACCGAAGTGTTTTCAAAATGCGGTCAGAGCGCGGAGTGCAGGGCGATAAGCAGATATTTATATAGTCCGTCGGTGTTCCGCCGCGATTTCGTTCCGCTTAAAACGGATAGAGTTAAGATTTACGAATACTCTGCGCCCGACAGCGAAGTTGAATCGGTTGCGAAAGAAATAATAAATTTAACGCGCAATAAAAAGGTCAGATTTAACGAAATAGCCGTTGCGGCAGGGGATATAAACGTATACGCGCCCATTATAAAGCGCGTTTTCAAAAAGTGCAGAATTCCTTTTTTTGCCGACATTCAGCCGACTTTATCAGAGCATCCAGTTTACAGATTTATAAATTCATATTTCAAATTCGCGCGGCGCGGTTTTTCGGTGAACGATTTTCTCGATTTTACGTCGGGCGGGCTGTTCTGCGCCGACAAAGAACTTACCGATAAACTTTCCGATTACGTTTTAACTTACGCCTTTTCAAGAAGCCTTATAAAAAAAGAATTTACCAAAGAAAACGAAAATCTCGAAGAATTCGAACGCCTTCGCGCGCTAGCTTTTAAAACGGGCGGTTACGTAAAACCGAAAGACACGGCATCCGGTTACGTTGCGGCGGTAAAGCGCGCTCTCGATGAAACGGGCTGCTTTGAAAATATGAAAATTCTCGGGGAAAGCCTTGTAAATTACGGCGAGTACGACGTTGCCGACTTTAACGAAAAAGCAGAAGAAAAACTCATATCCGTTCTTGACGAAATCAATAGCGTTTTAGGAAACGTAGTAATGAGCGCGAAAGATTTTGCGGCGATATTTTCAAGCGGCGCGGAAGCGGCGAAGATAGGCTCGATAC
Organism: uncultured Clostridia bacterium; assembly: GCA_934248055.1. Classification (GTDB taxonomy): domain Bacteria; phylum Bacillota; class Clostridia; order Christensenellales; family Borkfalkiaceae; genus HGM11412. Next base: position 4,013 of record CAKQKI010000017.1, read on the forward strand.
CGCTTTTTTCAGACGCCGTTTACGTGGGGGAAATGAAAGACGTAAAAATAAGAAACGCAAAAAGGCTGTTCGCGATAGGATTGTCGGGCGACGTTCCCTTTACAAAAAGCGACGTTTCTCTGTTATCCGACGGAGATCTCGGAAAACTCGACGGCTTTAAAATAATAGTAGAGCCGAAAATAAAGGCGGTGAACGAAAGAGAAAAGGAAAACGTAGGAGTTGCGCTCATGTCTTTTACCGACGGGCTTTACGCGTCGTTTTCGGACACGACAGCGTCGGGCGGCGAAGGGTTAAGGTCGGAAATCATAAACTATCTCGTTAAAATTTTCGGAATTTCACCGATAAAAGAAAGCGAAGTTTTAACCGATACAAGCCTTGATTATTCGTCTTACGAATGCGCGCTCGAAAAGGTGGCAAGTCTTAAAAATTCCTACGAAAAGGGCGATATTTCGTCCCGCGAAGAGATAGCGTCGTTTTACGGGGCGTTAAAGGAATTCTCGTTAAGCGGAGATAAGGCTGCCGACTATATAAAAGAAGCGGCCGACGAATTATTGTCGCCCGAAAAAAAAGCGGAAAGAATTTACGGCGAACAGATGCTTAAAAACGGGGGGTACGTTTCCGCAACCACGCTCGAAAAGTATTTTTCCTGTCCGTACTCTAATTTTGCATTTAACGCTTTAAAACTGAAAGAAGACAAAACGGGTGAATTCCGAGTAACCGACACAGGAACTCTTCTTCACGCGCTTTTAGAAAAATACGCCGAAAAACTCGACGAAATAACGGGAAAAGAAGAATCGGATAAAATAGTGGAAGACGTTATGAACGAACTTTTAAGCGGCGAAGAATATTCCGCTTACGCCACAAGCCCGCAGTTTGCTTACGTGTTTAAAAACCTTATAAAAGAAGGCAAAAGAGTGTGCTACGCGGTGTATCGCTCGATAAAAGAATCGGGGTTTTCTCCCAAACTTTTCGAGGCTTCGTTCGGCGACGGCGAAAAATTCGCGGCTATACCGTTAAAAACGAAATCGGGAGAATACAAAGTCCGCGGAAAAGTTGACAGAATAGACGGCTATAAAAACAGAATACGCGTAATCGACTATAAAACGGGAGCGATAAAACCGCAGGACGAATATTTTTATACGGGCAACAAATTGCAACTGTATCTTTATATGAACGCGTTCGTAAAAAACGGCGTTACGCCTGCCGGCGCGTATTATTTCCCTGTACACGACGGTTTTGTGAAAGAAGGCGAAAAAGATTACGTAATGCGCGGCAAAACTTCTAAAAACGCCGAAATTCTCAACGCTACCGATCCGAAAATCGCAACGGACAGCGGCGCGGAGTTTATTTCGGCTCGTCTTAAAAAGGACGGCGAGCCTTACGCTTACAGCGAAGTTTTAAGCGACGAAGATATTAAAAAATACCTTGATTACGCCGTAAAAATATCCGAAAAAGGCGCCGAAGAAATCGCAAGCGGATTTATCGCGCCGACACCTTACGAAAACGCCTGCAAGTATTGCAAATACTCGGGAATGTGTAAACAGGGCGAAGAAAACGCGGCGGAAAGAAAGGTCAAAGGCGTTACGAGCGAAACGATAACCCGTGCCGTGAGCGGTGCGACCGACGATAAAAACGGCGGAGGCGATTTATGAAAAATTACGATAATCTTACTGCCGAACAGAAAAAAGCGGTGCTTTTTAAAAAAGGCAACGCGCTCGTTTCGGCTTCGGCGGGTTCGGGAAAAACGTTCGTCGTTATAGAAAGAATTATAAGGCTCGATACGGAAGAAAACGTAGGAATAGACAGGATACTTGCCGTTACTTTCACAAATCTTGCCGCGGCGGAAATGAAAGAAAAGTTAAAAACCGCGCTTACGAAAGAATATAACGAAACGGGAGAAGCAAGGTTTAAAGCGGAACTTGACAAATTGCCGCTTGCGTCTATATCCACGCTGCACGCTTTCTGCTCGGATTTATTGAGAAAATACTTTTACGCGGCGGGAGTGGACGCGGCGTTCGAAGTGCTTGACGAAAAAAAGAGCGAAAAACTTAAAACCGAAGCTATGACTTCGTTATTTGAAAGTTTATATGAAAGTAACGACAAAGATTTCTCCGCGTTGTTATCCGTTTTTTCGTCGAAGCGTTCGGATAAAAAATTAAGATCCGTTATAGAAGGAGTTTACAAATACGCGGAATCCGAATCGGGGCTTGACGCGTTGATGGAAAAAAGCGTAAACTCTCACATGCGCGCCGCCGAAATTCTGAACGAAGAATTTTTGCCTTCGGTCAGAGAAACGGCGGAAAAATATTTTGAAATATTTAAAAAACTCGGAACGGCGACTCCCGACGAAGACAGGAAAAAATACTGCGAAAAACTTTGCGTTCTTACGGAAGAAATGCAAAACTCGTCAGACTTATTCGAGTTTTCCGCCGCGTATACGGGGGTTGATCTGACGGTTCCGAGAAAAAAACCTTTTAACTCCGCGGTTGCGGAAGAGATTAAATCCGAAGCGACGGAATTTAAAAAATACTTGTCGGCGTTGTTTTCAACCTTTTCGGAAAGCCGCGAAGAAGCCGATAAAAAGGCAAAAGACAATATTTCTCTTATAAAATCGATTTTTTCGGTAGCAACTAAATTCGACGAAGAATATTCCCGACTCAAAGCGGAAGAAAACGGGGTTGATTTTACCGACCTTCAACGCTTTGCGCTCAGGCTTTTGAAAAACGCGGAAATAAGAGAAGAAGTAAAGTCGAAGTTCGATTACGTTTTCGTGGACGAATATCAGGACGTAAACGCCGAGCAGGAAGAACTGATAAATCTTTTAAGCGACGACAATGCGTTTTTAGTAGGCGACAGCAAGCAGAGTATTTACGCTTTCCGCGGTTGCGATCCGAGATTTTTTATAGACAAGTATTCGAGATATCTGCGCGGAGAAGGCGGCTCGGCAATATCGCTCGACTGTAATTTCCGCAGCGCGCCGGAAATAATTAAAACGGTAAATTCCGTTTTCAACGAAGTTTTCATAAAAAAATTCGGCGGGTTCGATTACGCGAGCAATCAGATGGTTTACGGCGGCGGTTATGAAAATTTTGAAGGAAAAGCCTGTATTCATCTTATAAAAAGAGAAGAAAATCCCGAAGAAGAAACGAATAAAATTCCCGAAGGCGTTTATTCGGTGATAGATAATTACGAGCGCGATTACCGCAAGCCTTACGGCGCGCAGGAAGTTCTTATAGTTAAACTCGTTGCGGGCATTTTAGGCACGGAATGGTACGACATAAAAGAAAAAGACGAAAGCGCGCGGCGTAAAAAAACGGGATTCGGAGATATTTGCATTCTTCTGCGTTCGAATTCGGGGTTTTCAGAGTCGCTTGCGTCCGCTCTCGGCGACGCGGGTATTCCCGTTACGGCGTGCGGCAAAAAAAGCGTTACGGTATATCCCGAAATAAAAGCGATGATAAACGCGGTGAACGCGATAACTTCGTTTGAAAGCGACGTGTCGGTAGCGTCGCTGATGCTTAATTTTTACGGCTTTGACGAAACCGAACTTTTAAAAATACGAAAAGCGAAAAACGGCGAATGTTCGTTTACCGAATGCGTTTACTCGGCGGCTCGAAGCGGCGGCGATTCGGGCAATAAAGTTGCCGCGTTTATAGAAAGGTTTAAGCGGATAAGGCTTATTTCCGAGTACGCGCCCGCAAGCGAAGTTCTGTATTATCTTATATCCGACACGGGTTTTGACGTCCGCCTGGCGGCAAGCGAGTTCGGCGCGAACAAACTTAAACGGGTAAAAAGATTTATAGCCGAAGCGGATACGATAGGCAAAAACGTTTCCGTAAGAGATTTTTCCGAATATCTGAAAGACGGTTCAAGCGATATAACTTTTTCGGAAGCCGCGGGCGACGATACGGTAAAAATTCTTACCGAACACGCTTCCAAAGGGCTTGAATTTCCCGTGGTGATAGTCGCCGATACGGGAAGGCGTTTTAATTCCGCAGACGTAAAAGGGGATATTTTAAAAGACAGAAAATACGGGATTATACCTAAAAACTTCGATTTATCCGAAATGACCGTTTCCGAAAACGCGTTAAGGGCGGCGGTAAAGCAAAAATACGGCAAAGAACGCGCGATAGAAGAAGCAAGGTTGTTTTACGTTGCTTTAACCCGCGCCAAATGCGCCCTTCATATAGTAGGAAATTACGAAGATATTCCGAAAAAACATAATTACGACGATTTTTCGACCGCGATTTCGCAGAAAGGGTTCGTTGCGCAGTGCGACGCCGAAACGGTAGTTCATAACGAAAAAGACCTTGTTTTCGGGTTTGAAAACGAAGGGGAGCACGTTTACGGAAAGCGCGAAAGCAAAGAATTAACCGAAAAAATCAAAAAAAACCTTTCGTTCGTTTATCCTTACGAAAAAGATACCGTTATGCCTGTAAAAGTTTCGGTATCGAACGTTAACGCGGGCGAAGAAGAGTATTACAAAGTTACTTCGCTGTTTGGAAAGTCCGACGCGGAAACGGGTACTTTGTATCATAAATTTTTACAGAATTGCGATTTTAAAGAAGATCCTTTAAAAGAAAAGAAAAGGTTGCTGGCAGACGGCGTTTTGACTTATAACGAGTATTTAAAACTCGACGAAGATAAACTTATAAGCATTATGAAAATGGATATTTTCAAAGAAGTTAAAGACCTTAATCTTTTCAAGGAGCAAAAATTCTGCGTTTTTATTTCCCCTTCGGAACTCGGTTACGAAGGAGCGGACGGAAATATACTCGTTCAGGGTATAGCCGACCTTATCGCCGAAAAGGAAAACGGAGAAATTATTCTTGCCGACTATAAGTTTTCTTCTCTTATAAACGAAGCCGATCTCGTATCGAAATATAAAAAGCAACTTTACCTTTATAAAACGGCGATTGAAAAAGTAATGAATAAAAAAGTAGTTAAAACCTGCCTTGTAAATATTCTGCAAATGAAAACCACGGAGATAGATTTCGGCGGCGCGGAGCGGGAATAAAATTAAAATTCATATTTTGCCTGACATACGAGTATAAATTTTAAATAAAGAATCCATAATCCGATTATGGATTTTTTAATTGATAATGCCGTTTACGGCTTAACGCTTGCGTTTAACGGTCGCGCAAGCGCGGCGGTTTGCGTTATTTGCCCCGCGGCGGTCGCGGCTCTGTTTATAATCGGTTTTTTTCTGAAAAACAAAAAAGGTTTTTTATGCGTTTTTTACGCCGTTAAAAATACGCTTTTTTGCGCTGTAAGCCTGTTTTCCGTCGGAAACGCGCTTTTTTACGGCGATTTTTTCGATATTCGCTCGGCAATTGTTTTCAGTATTGCCGTATATGCCGTTTTTTCGCTGATAACCGCGCTATCGGCGGTTTTTTATAAAGATAAAAAGGTCGTTCGGTCTGAAAAAGAAGATGACGAAGAAAAAGAAACCGCGGTTTTGAAAAACGAAGATATTACCGAGCGCGCCGTGGAAAAACTTACCTGCTCGGAATACGTTTCCGAAGCATACGCGGGATATATCGATACGGATTATTTAAGGGAACTCGTGCGCAACCTTAAAGAAAAAAACTTAGAAGAAAAAGACGCTTTCGAAATTGAAAATATGGAAGTGTATCTTTTAAATTTCGTATCGCGTCAACCGACGCGCGCCGAAAGGCAGATTTTATCGGAATACGTGGGAATGCTTATAAAAAAACTCGCTAAATATTCGGCGGCGTAATTTTGAAAAATATCCGTCATATAATAGATTATGACGGTGAGATATTCTGAACTTAAAAGGAAAGACGTTTTAAGTCTTGAAACGGGTAAAAATTTAGGTAGAATAAACGATTTGGTTATCGATGAAAAGAACGGAAAAATTCTGAAAATAGTCGTTCCCGGTCGAAAAAACGGCTTTTTAGGCTGTGAAAACGTAGAGATAGACTATTCGCGGATAACGAAAATCGGCGACGACGTTATTCTTATAGGAAAAAAATTGCCCGCGCCGACCGTTCAGCCTTGCAAGCCTTTGCCTTGCGCAAATATTTGCGGCGATTTTTCGCAGGAAGACGAATAAATTTGCCTTCCCCGTACCGAACGGGATAAGTTCGGCTGCCAAACGCTTGAAAAATAATCCGTTTTGTAGTAAAATAACTATATGGCGGACAAAAATAACGATATTTTACAGAACGAAACTCGTTTCACAGCGAAAGACGCGGGACTCGCGTACACTCTCGCCGTGATTTTTTACGTCGCGTTTTCTTTGATTTTTCCGCTTTTTTCCGAAAAGGCGAAAGCGGCGTTCGGAAACGATTTCGTTTTTTATTTGCGATTTTTTATCGCTCCCTTATCGATCGCAACGGCGATTCTGTTTTTCAAATTGCGTTTCAAGCCGAACGCGATTTCTTTATTGAAACCGAAAAAAGCGGGTAATAGCGCGATTATCGGCGCGATTTTGATTTTTTTGGGAGTAATGCTCGGCTTTTCGGACGTAAACGCCTTTTTTATAAGTTTATTCGAAAAGGCGGGGTATGAATACGAAGTTATAACTCTTCCCGACGGCGCGACGTTCAAAAACGTAACCCTTTGCATAGTGTTTCTTTGCTTGTTTCCGACCGTTGCGGAAGAAATTCTTATGCGCGGAATAATTTCGGAAGGTTTGAGAGAAACGGGCGTTATATTCGCCCTTGCGGCAGGCGGCGTTACCTTTTCGCTTTTCCACCTTTCGCCGCAGCAGACCGTTTATCAGTTTATCGTGGGAGCGTCTTTCACGCTCATAGCGATTCGCGGCGGAAACTGGTGTCTGACAGCGGCGGGGCATTTTCTGAATAACCTTATCGTTGTAATATCGGAATACTTTTTCAAGGATTTCGTTTTTCCGGTTTATATTAAAATTCCGCTCGTTACGGTAGGGCTTATTTCCTTCTTTGCGGGCGCGTTTATATATCTTAAAAAACTTAAAAAAGACGAATTTAAAGGCGAGCCGTTAAAAATAAAAGACTTCGCGGCGTTTGCCGCGGCGGGCGTTATAATCTGCGCGGTGTTATGGGTAAGTCAGTTGGCAACGGGGTTATAATGTTTAAAGTAAGATTGATTACGGTAGGGAAAATCAAAGAAAAATATTTTTCCGAAGCGGTCGAAGAGTACGCTAAAAGGCTTAAAAGATTCTGCGATTTTTCGATTATTGAAGTTAAAGAAGAAAACTTCGTAAAAGAGCCTGATTTTAAAGAAGCGGAAAGAATAAAACGCGCGGAAGGCGAAAATATTTTAAGGGAACTGCGCGGAAAAACGGTTGTTTTCGCAATAGAAGGAAAGGAATGTTCTTCCGAAGAATTCGCCGCGCTTATAAAAGGCGTTAAAGACGGCGCGGGAGAAATTTCTTTCGTGATAGGCGGGTCTTACGGCGTAAGCGACGAAGTTAAAAAACGCGCGGACTATAAAATATCGTTTTCCGAAATGACGTTTCCGCACGCTATGTTCAGAGTGATGTGTATAGAGCAGATTTACCGCGGTTTTACGATAATATCGGGGGCTAAGTATCATAAATGAGTATAGACGAAAAATATATGCGCCTTGCGCTGAATCAGGCAAAAAAGGCTTACGACGCGGGCGAAGTGCCTATCGGCGCGGTTATAGTAAAAGACGGAAAGGTGATAGCGCGCGCGCGTAACGGCAGAAACGGAAAAAGGCTTGCGACCGCTCATGCGGAAATCACGGCTATAAATTCGGCGTGCAGAAAACTGAAAGACTGGCGGCTTACGGACGCGGAAATTTACGTAACGTTAGAGCCTTGCCCCATGTGCGCCGGCGCGATAGCGAACGCGAGAATAAAAAGAATAATTTTCGGCGCGTACGAGAAAAAAAGCGGCGCGGTTCTATCTAATTTTCACATTCCCTTTTTTTCGGGGCTTAATCACGAGTCTGAAGTGACGGGCGGCGTGCTTGAAAGCGAGTGTTCGGGGATTTTAAAAAAATTCTTTTTTACAAAAAGAGATATGACGGCTAAATCGGTTGACTGAAAAAAATCGATTATATATAATATAAGTATAACTTAACATTTTAACTTTCGGAGGAGTTTATGATCACACACAGTACGGAAATAAAACTTTTTTGCGGAAATTCGAATAAGCCGCTTGCGCAGTCCATCGCGAAGGAACTCGGAATGAATCTCAGCGAAGTTGAGTGCGGAAGATTCAGCGACGGTGAAATCAACGTTCATATCGGCGAAACGGTCAGGGGAAGAGACGTTTTCATTATTCAGTCCACTTCTCAGCCCGTAAACGACAATCTTATGGAACTTCTCGTTATGATCGACGCGGCAAGAAGAGCGTCGGCGGGAAGAATTACCGCAGTCGTTCCCTATTTCGGATACGCCCGTCAGGACAGAAAGGCTCGTCCGCGCGATCCCATCACGGCAAAACTCGTTGCCGACCTTATTCAGACCGCCGGAGCGGACAGAATACTTACCATGGACCTTCACGCTCAGCAAATTCAGGGATTTTTCGATATACCCGTAGATCACCTTATAGGCGGACCCCTTCTTTACAAATACTTTATGGATAAAGTAGACGATGATTTCGTGGTCGTATCTCCGGACGTAGGCTCCGTTTCGAGAGCAAGGAACGTCGCGTCGAAACTCGGCTGTCAGATGGCTATTATCGACAAGCGTCGCCCAAAGGCTAACATGCTCGAAGTTATGAATATTATCGGCGACGTTAAAGGAAAAACCTGCCTTATGGTCGACGATATGATAGACACCGCCGGCACTATCGTTCAGGGCGCGGAAGCGCTTTACCAGATGGGCGCGAAAGAAATTTACGCTTGTTGTACTCACGCTGTTTTCTCCGGCCCCGCGATAGAAAGAATTCAGAATTCTCACATAACGAAACTCGTGGTGCTCGATACCATAGAACTTCCCGAAGAAAAGAAAATAGACAAAATAGAAGTCGTTTCCGTAGCGAAAATATTCGCGCTTGCGATAGAAAACGTATATCTTGACAGAAAAATGTCGGCAATTTACGATAACTGAGCGCGATTGATAATTTCGGCGCAAAAAAGATTGCGGTTTAAACCATAAGGCTGAACCGCCGTCTTTTTTTTATCGCTTTTCCCGCCGTGGAAAAAAATAGCGGAAAAACTCTTTACAAAATCGCGTTTTTAATATAATATATATAATATAAAGCATAATAAGTAATTAAGGAGATAATATGGCAACGGATATAGAAACTTTGGAAATGATGATAATGGAAACGGAAGAAAAGATGGACAAGTCTTTAGACGTTCTTAAATCCGACGTTCTTCAGGTCAGAGCGGGTAGAGCAAACCCCCACGTTCTCGATAAAATTCAGGTCGAAGCGTACGGCAGTACTTCGCCTATAAATCAGATAGGCAACGTCACCGTTTCGGACGGGCAGTGTCTTGTTATATCCCCGTGGGATAAGTCCCTTTTAAAAAACGTTGAAAAGGCGATACTTTTATCGAATATAGGAATTACCCCGACGAACGACGGCAACGTTATAAGGCTCGTTTTTCCGATGCTTACCGACGAACGTCGTCGCGAAATCGTAAAGCAGGTCAAAAGAATGGGCGAAGACGGAAAAGTAGCGATAAGAAATATAAGGCGCGAAGGGCTTGACGGATTTAAAAAACTTAAAGCCGCGAAAGAAATAACCGAAGATCAGTACGCCGAATACGAGCAGAAAATAGAAAAGCGCACTCAGAAAACCGTTGAGGCGGCGGACAAGGTAATTGCGGATAAAGAAAAGGAACTTTTAACCGTTTAAGTATGGATGAACTTAAAATTCCCCGTCATATAGGCTTTATAATGGACGGTAACGGCAGATGGGCAAAACTCAAAGGCAAGCCCCGCAATTACGGTCATTTAAAAGGGGCTGACAGGGTCGAAGAGATTGTTACGTGTTGTTTTAATATGGGCGTGGAATGCGTGTCGCTTTACGCTTTTTCTACGGAAAACTGGTCGCGCCCGAAAAACGAAGTAGATAAAATTTTCGATATTTTAGAAAAATTTCTTGAAAAGTACAGGCAAACTCTTATAAAAAATCGCATAAGGCTTAAAATTTCGGGCGACGTTTCCGCGTTTCCCGAAAAAATAAGGTCGCTCGTTTTTAAAAGACAGAAAGAAACGGAAGAATTTACTTCCAAAACGCTTAACATTGCTATAAATTACGGCGGCAGACAAGAAATTCTGCGCGCCGCGAACAATCTTCTGAAAAGCGGTAAAACCGAAATTTCGGAGCAGGATTTTAAAAACGAACTTTACACTGCGGGTCTGCCGGAAATGGATCTCGTGGTAAGAACGAGCGGAGAAATGCGGATTAGTAACTTTTTCCTGTACGACGTGGCTTACGCCGAGTTTTATTTTACCGACGTTTTATGGCCCGATTTCGACGAAAAAGAACTTAAAAAAGCAATAGAATGTTATTCTCACAGAAAGAGAAGATTTGGTAACGTATAATGCTGAAACGAACTTTAACTTCGATAGCGATAATAGTCGTTGTCGTCGGATTTTTCTTGTTAAGACATTACGTTGACGTAAGATTGTTCAACGTATTAGTACTGTTTATGGCGTTTTTATCCGCCTGCGAATTAACCCGCGCTCTCGGCGGCAGGGTTTCGGACGGGCAGAAAGTAGTAACGCTCGTGTTTCCCTTAGCGGCTGTGGGAATAGCCACTTTTTTCAGAGATTTTATCTGGATTTTCAGTCTTTTATATATTTTTACGGCTATAATATGGTCGTCGCTTGAAAAAGAAGCGTCGCTTGAAAGAACGGCTTTTACCCTTCTTGCGATGTTTTATCCCGTCGTTCCGTTATGCTCGCTTTGCAGTATCAACGTAATGGGGTCGGATACTTCCACGTTCGTTCTCGCGTCCGTTATGGCGATTTCCGCGTTTACAGACGCCGCCGCGTATATTTTCGGTTCGCTCATAAAGGGACCTAAACTTTGCCCCGAAATCAGCCCGAATAAAACCATAAGCGGCGCGATAGGCGGGCTTGCGGGCGGCGTGATTGCGTCGTTTGCCGTGTATTACGGACTGAACGCGCTCGGGATAAAGGCGTTTGCAGATACTTCGCTCGGCAATTTTACGGGAAGAATCAACGTAAACGTTATTTTATTTCTCGTGGTGTCGGGGTTGCTGCTTTCTTTCGCAACTCAGGCGGGCGATATTTTCGAAAGTTTTATAAAACGCAAACTCGATATTAAAGATATGGGCAATATTATGCCGGGTCACGGCGGCATGCTCGACAGAATCGACGGACTTACTTTCAATTCCGTCATCGCCCTTACTTTATACTCATTTTTAGCGTAAAAACGGGATATAATAGAAGTATGATAAAAATTGCTTTACTCGGTTCTACGGGTTCTATCGGTCGGCAGGTTCTTAACGTTGCGGAAAGGTATAGCGAAAAATTCAGAATCGTATCTATGGCGGCGGGTTCGAACGCCGCTCTTTTTGAAAAACAAATAAATAAATTCAAGCCTGAAATCGCTACGATACGCAACCCCGCCGATTTATATAAAATTACCGAAATCCCCAAGGAAACGTCACTTTTTTACGGTGAAAACGCGCTTTTGCACGCGGTAACGGAAGAAGCGGATATAGTAGTTGCGGCGGTAACGGGATATGCCGGGCTTAAAGCCGTTAAAGCGGCAATCGAAATGAAAAAAAACGTTGCGCTCGCTAATAAAGAAACGCTCGTTGCGGGGGGCAGCGTTATAATGCCGCTTGCCGAAAAGAACGGAGTTAAAATTATCCCCGTCGACAGCGAACATTCGGCGATATGGCAATGCCTTGATTTCAACGAAGAAAAAAAATTCCGTAAACTCATAATCACGGCGTCGGGCGGGGCGTTCAGAGATCTTAAAAAAGCAGATCTTAAAAAAGTTACCGCGGCGGACGCGCTCAGACACCCTAACTGGCTTATGGGCAATAAAATCACGATAGATTGCGCAACGATGATGAACAAGGGGTTCGAAGTAATTGAAGCAATGTGGCTTTTTAACGCCGCGCCGAAAGATATAGAAGTTCTCATTCACCCGCAAAGTCTTATTCATTCGATGGTCGAGTTTGACGACGGAGCGATACTTGCGCAGTTGGGCGTTCCTTCCATGGAATTGCCGATACAACTCGCTCTCACTTATCCCGAAAGGCTGAACACGTTTTTAAATCCGCTGTCGCTTGCGGGTAAAACTTTGGAATTCAAAGAAGTAGACAGAGATTTTTATCCTTGTTTTCGTCTTGCCGAACAGGCTGCTTGCGAAGGCGACAATTATCCTTGCGCGCTCAGCGCGGCAGACGAAGTTGCGGTAAGCGAATTTCTTGCGGGCCGTATAAAATTTACGGACATTGCGCGCGTTGCGGAGTACGTTCTTGAAAAAACGGGCAGGCTCGCAGTGAATTTTGAAAGTCTTGATTATACCGATGAAAAAGCGCGGAAAACAGCCGCAGAATATTGTTTAAAGGAGTGTAAACGTGTTTAATCTGTTAAGCGTAAGCGGCGTTCTCGGCACGATAGTATCGGTGCTTCTTGCAATACTCGTTCTTCTCGTTATGATAACCGTGCATGAGTTCGGTCATTATATAGCGGGTAAGGCGTTCGGTTTTAAAATTAACGAATTCGCTATAGGAATGGGCCCCGCCGCGATTAAAAAAGTGAATAAAAAAACAGGCGAAATATTCTCTGTAAGAGTACTGCCGCTCGGCGGTTTTTGCGCTTTCGAAGGCGAAGACGAAGACGGCAACGAAAGTCCTGACGCGTTCAATAACAAGCCGCCGCTCAAAAGAGTTATAGTTCTTATCGCAGGGGCGTTTATGAATCTTATCACGGGGATTCTGGTTTTAACTCTCTCCGTGGGAATATACGGTCAACTTCTCGTAAACGCCGCCGACGTCGCGCCGACTACTGCGGAATATCAGGAATACTCTTTGTCTGCAGGCGATACTATTTTAAAAATCGACGGCAAAACGGTGTATATGGCAACCGATATATCGAGTATTCTCGGCGGTAAAAAAATCGGCGAAAAGGTGAAAATCAAGGTTATAGCGGCTGACGGCTCGATTGCGGAGCGTACCGTTATGTTGAGAAATTCGGTAACCGATTCGAATTTGTCGGACACTCTTTCTTCTTTCGGCGCGATAGGCGTTGCCACCGTTTTAAGGGTAAAAGACGGCAGCGGCGTGTATTTTAACGACGGCGATTATATCTATAAATTCGGCGACGACGATTATTTTAAAGCAAAAAGAGCGTATTCCGCTTCGGACGTTGTCAATTACCTTAAATCGCTGAATTCGGGCGAAGAAGCCAAATTCTTTAAACCCATACCCAAAGGAACGGCGGAAGAAGATTTTAACAAGTATTTTGTAAAATTCACTTTGGAAAATAAACTTCCCGAAGACTTATCCGAAAACGATACGCTCCTTAAAGCGGGCGTTTATTCGGTCGGGCAGGTATCTAATTACGGTATAAAAAAGGTTAAATTCGGCTTTTTTGAAACTATAGGTCGCGGTTTTGGCTATTCGTTCAGAGTAGCAGGCACCATTTTCAGAACTCTCGGCGAACTTTTAACGGGTAAACTCGGAATTTCGGCAGTCGGCGGACCTATTACCACAATAACCACAACAAGTTCCGTAATCAAGGCAGGCGGTTTTAATTATTTTCTTGAAATTATGGGTTTTATCGGCATAAACCTTGCCGTTTTCAATCTTTTGCCCATACCCGCGCTCGACGGCAGCAGAGTCGTTTTCTGTATTATAGAAGCGATACGCAAAAAGCCCGTACCGCGTAAAATCGAAGGTTTTATTCACGCCGCGGGACTTGTGTTACTTCTCGGGTTTTGCGTGCTTGTGGATATTCTTCAACTGTTTTAATCACTCGCTTATTTTTAAAGAAAGTATCGGCAAGGCGTAACAAGCCTTGCCTTTTTTTGAAAGAGTGGTGTTAAAATTATTTTTCTAAAAATGGAAAGCGTCGAGTACGACAAAACGAACGGTCATAAGTAATGCAAAATGCCGATTATTTTACAATAAAAAAGCAGAGACCGCTTATATAAATCTCTGCTTTTTAGTTTGATTTTTATTAAATCTCAACCGTTTCAGGTTAAAATACGGTCAAATTATTTTCCGAAATATCTGTCGAGAAGACCTTTGAACGCTCTGCCGTGGCGCGCTTCGTCTTTAGCCATTTCGTGAACGGTATCGTGAATAGCGTCAAGATTCAACGCTTTTGCTTTTTTTGCAAGGTCGAATTTACCCGCGGTCGCACCGTTTTCCGCTTCAACTCTCATTTCAAGGTTCTTTTTGGTGGAAGTTGTTATTACTTCGCCTAAGAGTTCGGCAAATTTAGCGGCATGCTCCGCTTCTTCCATAGCCGCCTTGTCGTAATACGCGCCGACTTCGGGATAGCCTTCTCTGTACGCAACTCTCGCCATCGCAAGATACATTCCCACTTCCGTGCATTCGCCGTTGAAATTAGCCCTTAACCCTTCAACGATTTCCGCAGGTACGCCGTTTTTCGCAACGCCTACTTCGTGTTCGGTCGCCCAGGTCATTTCGTTTTCTTCAACTTCAACGAATTTGTCTCCCGGCGCTTTGCAAAGGGGGCATCTTTCGGGTCTTACGTCTGATTCTACTATTTCACCGCAAACGGTGCATCTCCATTTTTTCATACTGTTATCTCCTTTTTAAGCGGTTTTACCGCATATTTTTTTGTTTTTTACATTCGGAACAAAGACCGTAATAAGTCGTAGTGTAAAAATCAACGTCGCTGTCTTCCGGAAAGCAAGGTTTTATTTTACTCGGCATATCCGTTATTTTTCCGCACTTTCTGCACACGAAATGATCGTGCGGCGCGGCGTTGGTATCGTATCTCGTAGGCTCGCCGGCAAAGCATACTTTAACGAGTTTGCCTTCTTCGGTAAGAGTGTTGAGATTACGGAAAACCGTCGCTCTGCCAACGCCTGCGTCAACCGTTTTAACCGCAGAAATAACTTCTTCCGCGGTCGGGTGATACAGGGTTTTTACAGTGTTTTCTATAACGTATCTCTGGCTTGTTTCTCTCTGTCGCATCTTGTTCCTTAATGATATTTTGTATCATTATTATAAACCATATCTGATTTTAAGTCAAGAGTTTTTTTTGCTTTCGGGCAATTTTTTCATTTCCGAAAGCATAAATTCGTAAAAATCTTCGCTCAGAGCGGGGTTTTCCGCGTCTGCGCTGAGAGTGATTATAATATCGCGCTTGCACTCGGGAGATACTGTTTTTAAAAGTTTTATGTTTTCCGTGCTGATTTGTCCCCAGGAAAATTCCGGCCAGAATGCCACGCCAACTCCCGCGGCGATAAGATTTTTAACGGCGATAAGGCTGTCGCTTTCAAACGCCACCTGCGGCGTAAAACCTGCGCTGTGGCAAAATGCGTCGCAAAGGGGACGGAACCGCTTCGAACCCGAAAGGGTAATAAAATCGCAGTGCCTGATTTCCGAAATGGAAATTTCGTCGCGCAAGGCAAATTCCGAAGTGCAGGGTACGGCGATAAATATCCGCTCGCTCATAACGGCGGTTTTAAGCGCGTTGCCCGTTGTGACTGTGCCTGTGCTGTGGGGCGCGCCCGTATAAACGGTTACGTCGTCTTTCATGCTTTGCTCGGACCTGTCCATTTTAAAAATAACGTCGGGATTTTTTTTCTTGTATTTAATAATTATATCGGTAATTTCCGTAGACGCCGCAAGCGCGCAGATTGAAATGGTATTTTTATTCATATCTTTAAGATTTTCCACGGTTTTAGGCAGTAAATCTATTTCTTTCAGTACGGGCGCAAGTTTGTTTTTTAAAAATTCGCCGTATCGGGTGAGTTTTACGTTTCGCCCCGATTTAACGAAAAGTTTAACGCCGAGTTCGTCTTCGAGAAGTTTTATCTGCTTAGTCAGCGCGGGCTGCGCAACGTGAAGGTTTTCGGCTGCTTTGGTAATGTGTTCGAGTTTTGCCGCTTCGTAAAAATATCTGAGTTCGGTAAGTTCCATATATCTCCTTAATTGATAACTGACAATTATCGATTACATAAATAATATATATTAGACATTATCGTTTGTCAAGTGTATAATGGCATTGTAAGTAAAAAAGAGAGTTAAGGAGACGCAATTATGGATATGGCAAAAGTTTTTGAAATGGGAATGCTTGTTTGCTTCGGGCTGTCGTGGCCGATTTCGGTTATTAAAAGTATAATTTCAAAATCGTCGGGCGGGAAAAGCCTGCTTTTCACGATAGTTATCATAGTAGGTTATATTTTCGGCATTTCGAGTAAAATTTTAAAAGGCGACACTTCCGTCGTTTTATATCTTTACTTTTTCAACCTGATTGTGGTAACGCTCGACCTTATCGTTTACATAATAAACAAACGCAGAGAAAAATACGGCTCTTCTCACGCAGATAAAAGTAAAGCCGTTGCCGTAAAACACGCTTAAAAGTTAAAAATATTTATAGTCGCTTGCGGATAGCCGCAAGCGATTGTGTTTGAACCCGGTCGCTTGCGACTAAAAGAAAAAACCTGAAACGACACGAATTTGTGTTAGTTTCAGGTTTTTTTGGTGACCCTACCGAGATTCGAACTCGGGTTACCGCCGTGAAAGGGCGATGTCTTAACCGCTTGACCATAGGGCCGCACCGTGATATTGAGTTTTGCGGTGGTAGCGGCGGTAAGATTCGAACCTACGACCTGCCGGGTATGAACCGGCCGCTCTAACCAACTAAGCTACGCCGCCATCTGTCTTTCAAAAAAATTTTTGAAAGAATTGGTTGCGGAGGTGGGATTTGAACCTCACGACCTTCGGGTTATGAGCCCGACGAGCTACCAAGCTGCTCCACTCCGCGATAACTGATGCTCGTATATAATACCTAAAATACAAATATTTGTCAACTGTTTTTAAGGGGTTTTTCAAAAAAATAAGTAATTTTTAAAAATATTTTTTTTCCGTAACCGGCTGTTTTGAGATGCCAGCCAAAAATAATACGAACCTTGGTCTAACGCTGTGTTTTTGACTAATACTGTGTTGCGCTAACGGGTTAT
>CAKQKI010000018.1 GCA_934248055.1 uncultured Clostridia bacterium
TAGATTATTTTATGTACATTTTACAGCAGTTTTCCAAGGCGGTTCATCATAGCGGCTTTATGCTCTAAAAGCGAATGAGCATAGCGGTTCAGAGTGACCGTCGGGTTCTTATGACCGAGTATTTCAGACAAGGTTTTTACGTCCATTCCGCACTCTAAGGCGCGAGTGGCAAACGTATGACGCAAAGAATGAAAACCACGGTGAACAATATTTTGTTTTTTAAGCAGCAATTCAAAACTTCGTTGATAGGAACGCACGGAAACGGCGTTGCCGCCCATAGACACCACGAAGTCCGAATCGCCGCTTTTCTTTATGTTTTTTAGTTTTGGCAAAAGTTGTTTCGGAAGTGGTATCACTCGGCGTGAAGTGGCGGTTTTCGGCTCGTCAAACACTATTCCGCCGCTTGTATCGTGGCAGGAGCGAGAAACGGTCAATAAGCCTTTTTGCAAATCTATATCTTTCCATTGCAGAGCAATCAATTCGCCGATGCGTAAGCCCGTATAAAGGCATAATACGATACCGAACAGTTTTGTCTTTTTGCTTTCAAAAACAGCCGATTCAATTTTCTTTTGCTCGGCAAGAGTAAAACACTCGATTTTTCGCTCACTTAGTTTCGGGCGTTTAATCATATTTGCCGTGTAATCTTTGGCATATCCAAGTAAATGCGCCGTGCGTAACGAATTTTGCAATACCGAGATAATTGCGTTTACCGTATTTGCGGACAAACCCTTGCCGGTTTTGTCGTTTCCGCTTGATAAAAGTTCCGTCACAAACGATTGCAAAACGATAGGCGTAAGGTCGTTTACGTCTTTTTCACCGATTTTCGGGGCAATGTGCGTGCGTATAAGTTGCTCGTAACGGATATAAGTTCGTTCTTTTGCGCTTGGTTTTATGTAATTGTTAAGCCAAATATTTAGCCATTCTATGTATTTCATTTTTTATTCTCCTATGATTTTTAATTGATTTTCTAAAACTTCAAACTCGCAAGGTTTTTGCGACAATGGCGATTAGGCGTGTGCTTGTTGCGATACAATTTTATGGATGTGTCTAAAAGAGATGTTATCAGAGCAAGGCATAATCACCGAAACGACGAAAAACCGTCTGACCGAACCTGAAAATCTAATATCGCAATACGACGTGGAAATCCTTAAAGAAAAGCCCGCAGTTACACATACTTAACAGCGGACGATATAGAGATGTATTTAAGTAAATTCGCGTTCGAGAACACGGGCAATATAAAAGTGCGAAAACTAATTGTATATGCGTTTATACGGGAAGTGATATTATATGACGATGAGATTGTGATTACCTACAACTTTACAGACAGCCCCGAACACTTGAAACTAACGAAAGAACACGTCACAAAAACAGAAAAAGAGATAGAAACGGCGGATAAAACCGCTGTTTCTTCTAACACAGGTTCGTACAAATTATACCACACGGCACCACGATAAGCCTAAGCGAGTTGAAATATACTCGCTTTTTCTATATAAAAAAATAACGCAAATCAAACTTTGTCGGTTCAACTTACGTTATTAGTGTGTATGTATGAAAAAATATCTGCTAAATTTTTAAAATCGCTTGACAAGTTTATCGCGATAGTTCATAATTTACCGTATAAAACATAGAGGAGAAACGTTTATGAAAAACGTAGCAATTGTAGGCTTTGGCAGCCGCGGGCGTATGTTCGCAGCCTATATCGCAAAAGATAAAAATTCAAAACTGACGGCGATTGCGGAGCCTGTTGAGGCAGGTAGACTTTGCGCCGAAAAGGAATACGGTATACCGAAAGATAAATGCTATTCGTCGGCAGAAGAGTTTTTCGCGCAAGGCAAAATCGCGGACGCCGTACTTATATGTTCACAAGATAAACAACATAAAGAGATGGCTCTTAAAGCACTTAATCTCGGTTACGATATATTGCTTGAAAAGCCTGCGGCGGCAACCATTGAAGATTGCATAGAAATTCGCGATACCGCAAACCGCCTTAATAAAAAGGTAATGCTTACGCACGTTTTAAGATATAGCCCCTTTTACAGATATATAAAGCAATTGATTGTCGACGGCAAACTCGGCAAAATCGCAAACATCGAGCAGACGGAAAACGTGGCGTACTGGCATTTCGCGCTTTCATACGTACGCGGTCCGTGGCGGAGTATGCAAGACAGCACCCCCACCATTATCGCAAAATGTTGCCACGATCTCGATTTGCTTTTGTGGCTTATGGATAAAAAATGCACCGCAATCAGTTCGTTCGGAAAACTGTTCCATTTTAAGCCCGAAAACGCACCCGAGGGCAGCGCAAAATATTGCTGCGACTGTCCTGAATCCGTTCGCAAAAATTGTTTGTATAACGCATATAGCATTTATCCGCAACGGATAGAAACCGAGGTTATAGGCGGGTTAGCCATATTAAAAGGTCAAAATATTTACGACGTTCTCTCAAACAAGCAAGATGCGGTAAGCAAATGCGTATATCACTCGCGTAACGACGCAATCGACAATCAGATTGTGAATATGGAATTTTCAGACGGCTCTAACGCAAACCTTACGATGACGGCGTTTTCAAAAGACTGTTACCGAGTTACGCACGTTCACGGAACGCTCGGCGATGTATACGGCAACAGCGAGGACGGGCTTTTACACGTAAACATTTACGGTGAAAAAGAAAAAATCGTAGACGTTAATAAAGAACCGCTTTTCAACACCGACGGAGTATATCTCGGCGGCGGACACGGCGGCGGCGATTATTACCTGTATAAAGATTTTATCGACTATATTTCGGGCGGAGAAAAAAGCGTAACGCGTACCACGATAGACCAGAGTATAGAAAGCCACGTGTTAGGCTTTAAGGCAGAAGAAAGCCGTATTAACGACGGAAAAGTCATAAAACTGTAAGCCGTTCAGTCGTAGATTTTTATAAAACCGGGTATTACAATAAACACCAAAATATGCAGTCCTATTTAAAAATTTTATGGACAACCGAAACCAAACGATAAAAAAGCGAGGTTAAAACGATGAACTGCGGATATTTTAACGACAGAGAAAAACCGAGTGCGCGAAACACTCGGTTAAAGGTTGTAATGTTTTTATTATTTGATTTTTAGTCCGAAATAATCTCTTGCAAAAAACAAAACGAACTTTGACTTTTCATCAAGGTTCGTTTTATTCTTGTTTGGTGCGGATGACAGGACTTGAACCTGCACGAAATTGCTTTCATAAGATCCTTAGTCTTATGCGTCTGCCAGTTCCGCCACATCCGCATCTCAATTTGAGCATATGTATTCTATCACAAAATAAATAAAATATCAAATGAATTTAAGGCGTTTTTTGAATTTTTTAATTTTTTTTTATTACTCCTTGCAAAAAGGGGAGTTTTTGCAAAATTTGCGTTGTTTTTATCGTGTGAAACGGGCGGTTTTTAAAAAACTTTTTTATATAAGTTGCTTAATTTTACTCGTTTTGGACGTTTCCTGTATTTTTTCTTCGCGCTCTTTCAGCACGTCGCCGCGAAGGTCGTATTCGGAATTTACGGTATTTTTCTTAATAACGTAACTTATCGTGTAATTTTTAAGTCCGCGTTCTATCATCGCTTCGAGCGCGCATATAACTTTGTCAAGATTAGAATAAACGACTTTGGTTTTTCCTTTGCCGTCGGGTACTAATATATCAAAACTTCCGAAATACTCTTCAGACGGTTTTTCCGCTTTAAGCGTTTCGATAGCCTGATAGTTGAGTTCTTCAAACCGTCCGACGGGAATGTCTATGGTGACTTTTACCTTGGTCACGTCTTTAATTTTATACTTTTCGCCGCTGATAACGATTTCGTCGTCCGAAACGGAAACTATCGCCTTGTCCGTTACGGGATAATTTTTAAACGAAGACGGCAAAGTTATTATGGGAATGATTATCAAAGAAGCGAAAACAAGTGCGAAAAGATACTGTTTCGTTGCCACGAAGGTTGCCGCGCAGCCTAACATAAGTAAAACGAGTATTACGGACAGCGCTACTGTTTTGCGGCGTTTTAATTTATTGTATTGAACGTTTGCATAAAATTCTTTCATAATAAAAATATATTACAATACTTTGTTGTCTTTGTCAACTATTTGCGGTTTTTTATGCTTATCCACAAGAGACTGTGTTCAAACGCAATCGCTTGCGGCTATGAACACGACCGCCGCAAAATCACGGCGTCAGAGCAACCCTTCGATTGTTTCCGTCCGGCGCGGCGATATAAGGATTTTGCCGCGCACAGGATTATATTTATCCGAGCGTATTTTAATGGTTTTAACTCGCTTGCCGTCCGAGTATTTTATAAGATACCCTTCGCTTTTTAGCCCGTTTTTGCACGCCCTTATCGTTTTCGTTTCGCCTGCGCGAAGGGAATCGTCCGAAACGATTTCCGCGGGTTCGGGTAAAATCGTTTCTTTTGTTACCGAAATCCGCTCGTACGTTTCCGTTTGCATTACTCCGTAAAACGTAAAAGAAAGAGTCGTTCCGTCGGCGGTTGCCGCCACGTAAACGTCGCCGCCCGTGTCGTTTAAAAATTTAAGGTCGCTCGTATATGAATTGACCATTGCGTCAAACGACGGCTCTACGTAACCGACCGAAAGGGAATGACTGTGCTGCTCGGTAACGGTAAGACCCGAAAGCAACGCGCAGTTGTAAATAGTTGACGACACCTGACAGACTCCGCCGCCGACGCCGTCCGCAAATTCCCCGTTAAGTATTATTTTTGCCGTTTTAAATCCGTTTTCAACGCTTCTCGCACCGACGGCGTTATTAAACGAAAATTCTTCGTTAGTCGGAATTTTAATGCCGTTTAACTTTTTTGCGGCAAGCGCAATATTGTGTTTGCGCCCGTCGGAAGACGCCGCGTAACTCGTAGAAAACGAAGCGCGTCTGAAAGTGTTTTTCAAAACGTCTTTTTTGTAAATATCGGGATATAGCGTAATAAACTCCGCTTTTACGACGGGGGTATTATTGTTGAGAGCGCGGTTGACGTCAGAAAGCAATTTTTCCGTGTTTACGGAAACCCCGTTTTTTTCTTCGTTTACCGAAAATACGTTTTTATCGTCCGGCGAAAAAACGAGTTCGGCGTTTTGCGGCGGAACGAGAGTATCGAAGTAAATTCCTTCAACGACCTGCGCCGCTTTGTTCAGATATTTTTTCCCTTTATAAACGCTCGTTTCGCAGTGGCTGAAATAATAGGTTTTATCTCCTGCAATTATCGTCAAGGCGTAATCGCTTGCAGATACGGCAGAATAATTCAGCAAAAAAAACGACAGAAAAAAAGCAACGGTAAAGATTGCAAAAGAAAGCGCTTTTTTCGGGAATTTCGGGGTATTCATAAAATAAAGTATGCATATTTTAAAAACAAATATACCGCGCGTAAAAACGGGTCGGAAGGGCGGGTTTAAAAATTTTTCAATAAATTTTTTATAAAAGCCCTTTTTGTTTGACAAACAATTAAAACTGTTATATAATAATGAAACGTAAAACGGTTGCAAGGCGTTTATTGTTATATCGCGTTGCGGCAAAACGGCTTAAAGCGTTTATCGCCTGACATAACGCCGCGCAAGTCTTACATCTATACGCGCCATTAGCTCAATTGGATAGAGCGTTGGTCTACGGAACCAAAGGTTAGGGATTCGAGTTCCTTATGGCGCACCAGCAATAATAAAACGAACTTTGACGGAAAGTCGAAGTTCGTTTTTTCATTTATTTTTTATATTCTTTCGTTGCCGAAAACGGCGAAATCAAAGCGGCGGAAAAACGGTCGAAGTGAAAACGCCGTTAAATGTTCTTCCTTTTTTCGTAAAGGTAAATCCGTAGCCGCAAGCGATTGCGTTTGAACTCGGTTTTGCGTCGCGTTTTCAGGCTGATACATTGTTCCGCAATCGTCATATACGAGTGTATTATGCCGCTTGCGCGCCGCGTCTTAACCTAAAAACGCAACGCAACACTTGCATGCAACCAAAACGCCGCTATTTTCGATGATTTCTGTCGTAGGCGACTTGTTCGTACTTGGTGGTACGGGCGAAGGCGAATTCGGCATAAAGCGCGTAAATATCGGCGCTTTGGCGGGTTCAAACGCAGTCACTTGTGGCTAGTCACTTGCGACTAAACACGGGTTGCGCGTTCAATCGGAAAATCGCGGTGTTTTTACCTAAAAATATTGTAAAGAGACAATATTTCTGACGTTAAATATAAAAAAAAATACCGAATCATATTTTTTAGATACCATTTTGTATGGACATCGTAAAGAAAGATGTGATAAAATAACAATGTGTGAGATTATAAAGTCAAAAAAAATGCAAGTTTATTTTTGCTGAATTTTTGAAACGGTGAATTCATATTTGAAATTTGCGGAGAAAATAATGAAAAAAACAGAATTTTCAAAAAAGCTCGGTGCGACGTTTTAGACTACATAGGCAAAAATTACGCTACCGACCACATGCACGGAGACCCGTCGATGCACGGATATATCCGTCAGATTTTCGGAAGAGAAAGCACGCGTAAAATTTTTACGGTAGGAGAGTGTCAGTCAATCGAAAAGGATATAGTTGAAATCTGCGGCGAAAAGAAAGTCATAGTCGCAATAAACTTTGACAGAGAGCAGACGATAGATTTACCCGTGAACGAGAAAGAATATAAATTCATTATGAGCAATTTTGCGGATTATAAAGAATATAACGACTATTTCCGCGCGTTTGAAATTGCGGTATACGAGGAGATAAAATGATAAAAAGAATTAAAATCGAAAAAGGTGAGCGTTGGTGGGGCGGTTCTACGAGTTCGAACGTAGATAAAATACCCTTTACTTCGGGAGACGATTACTCTCTCGATTTACTTCGCGCGTCAAATCAGATAATGCCCCTTTACATATCGGGTAACGGCAGATATATCTGGTCGGAAAAGCCCTTTAAGATAAGCGTATCGGGCGACGAAATAATCATAGAAAGCGACTATGATATAATTCTCGACGAAAGCGGCAAAACGTTAAAAGACGCGTATTTAAACGCAATGAAAAAGCATTTCCCGTTTACGGGCAAAACGCCGAACCTTACGTTTTTCGTGACGGCTCAGTATAACACCTGGATGGAATTCGATTACAACCCCACGCAGGAAGGAGTTCTCGATTACGCCCGTAAAATCATCGAAAACGGCTATCAGCCGGGAGTTTTAATGATAGACGAAGGCTGGCATACCCGTTACGGTTTCTGGGAATGGGACAAGGCAAAATTCCCGAACCCGAAGGCGATGATAGACGAACTTCATTTACTCGGTTTTAAGGTGATGCTCTGGATAGTTCCGTATATGACGACCGACGGTCGCGATTTTTGTTTTTTCAAAGAAGACGGCAATGCGCACCCCGAAAAAAAGCGTATGCTCCGCAACGAAGACGGCATAATGAGTATCATTCGTTGGTGGAACGGATACAGCGCGGTATACGATATGACGAACAAAGCCGATCGCGAGTTTCTGGACGGAATACTGAAAGGTCTTATGAGAGATTACGGCGTGGACGGGTTTAAATTCGACGGCGGTATGATGACGTCGTTCGTTCCCGAAAACGTT
Source organism: uncultured Clostridia bacterium (assembly GCA_934248055.1). Lineage (GTDB taxonomy): Bacteria > Bacillota > Clostridia > Christensenellales > Borkfalkiaceae > HGM11412. The sequence goes on from CAKQKI010000018.1 coordinate 7,582, forward strand.
ATAAACGGCGTTCAGTCGAAGCGTTCGCCCGACGAACTCAACGAAGCGTGGAACGAGTTCGGTCTGAAATACGAGTTTCACGAGTATAAAGACACTTTTAAGGGCGGCGGAAAACCGAGTATACAAAGGCTTTGCGACCGCGACCACAGATGGAACGATAACGGTATAGATTCGATAATTCCGTCGGCTTTACTGCAGGGGCTTATAGGGCATCCTTTTATTTGTCCCGATATGATAGGCGGCGGCGAATATCATTACAATTATATGCCGAATTTTAAAATCGACGAAGAATTATTTGTGAGAATGGCTCAGGTATCCGCGTTGTTTCCGATGATGCAGTTTTCGTGGGCGCCGTGGAGAGTTCTGAGCGAGAAAGGACGGCAACTCTGCTTTGCGGCGGCGAAATTGCATGCGAAATACTCCGATTATATCGTGGAAAACGTAAAGAAGTCGGCTGTTTCGGGCGAACCTATAATAAGGCATCTCGAATACAGTTATCCGCATTGCGGATATGAAAAGATAAACGACGAATTTATGCTGGGAGACAAAATGCTCGTCGCCCCCGTTATTAAAAAGGGAGAAACGAAGAGAACGGTCGTACTTCCCGAAGGAAAGTGGCTGTATCTCGGAAAAGAAGAGTTTGTCGGCGGAAAAAAAATCGAAGTCGACGCACCGATAGAGATTTTACCGTATTTCGTTCTGAAGGGGGAATAACATGAGAAGGTTTATCGACGTGGATAACGTTCACGAAATATTTGCGGAGCAAAACTCACCGATACTGACGTTTGACGACAACGCAGATTACGGCGCGTGGAAAAACGAGATTAAAGAAAAATTCATCGGACTTACGGGTCTTGACAAAATAGAAAAAAACGCCTGTCCTTTAAACGTTTTAATCGAAGAAAGCGTTATAACCGACGGGTATAAAAAAATAAGGTTTTCTTTTGAAAGCGAGCGCGGCGCATTCGTTCCGTGCTATTTGTTGTTGCCCGACGAAGGCAGGGGCAAACACCCGCTTGCCGTCGTTTTACAGGGGCATACGAGCGGTTTTCACAATTCTTTGGGAATAGCGCATAGCCGTGAAGACAAAGAAGGTCTTCCGAGAAACGCGTTTGCGTTGCAGGCTGTCAAGAACGGATTTGCGGCGCTTGCGATCGAACAACGCGGACTCGGCGAACGCGCGCCGATAAAGCCGAGAAGAATATGGGGCGACAGTTGTACTTTTACCGCGATGAACGCGTTGCTTTTAGGCAGAACCATAATAGGCGAAAGAGTGTGGGATATAAGTCGGGCGATCGACTGCATGGCTGAATTCGAAAACGTAGATACGTCCGAAATAGTCGTAACGGGTAATTCGGGCGGCGGCACCGCGTCTTTTTACGCGGCGTGCTACGACGAAAGAATAACTTTGTGCGTTCCGAGTTGTTCGTTCTGCGAGTATAAAGACTCGATAATGTTTATGTATCACTGTCCGTGCAATATAATTCCGCACGCGTACGAATGGTTTGAAATGTCCGACCTTGCCTGCCTTATCGCTCCGAGAAAATTATCCGTTTTTGCGGGGAGATACGACGCTATTTTTCCGATCGAAGGTGTGAATAAAGCATTCGGCAAAGCAAGGCGCATTTACGAAAAAGAAAATTGCGAAAATAACGTGCGGCTGATAGTTACCGAAAAAGATCATTACTGGTGCGACGATCTCGTCTGGGCGGAAATTTGTCGGATAATAAAAAAATGAAGCGACATACGGAGAAAAGTATGATAAAATACATACAAAGCAATAACGCGCTTGTAGTTTTCTGGGAGCGGGAACCTGACGATTACGGGTGCAGTTACGGTATTTTTTTAAACGGAAAAGAAGCGGGTAGTACGAAAAACACCTTCTATGAAATCGCAGAATACGATTTTTCGAAAACTTCGGAAATCGCCGTTTATAAAACGAGTTTTCACTCCGACGAAAAAGTGCTGATCGGCGAAGTAAAAGTCTGCGCGCGGGCGGCAAAACGACTGATTGACGTTACCAGACCGCCGTATAACGCCGTAGGCGACGGAAAAACTTTAAATACCGCGGCTTTACGACAGGCGTTAAGCGATTGCGCGGACGATGAAATGGTTTATCTTCCGCAAGGCGTATTTCTTACGGGCGCGCTGGAAATGAAGAGCAACACGGAATTATATATCGAAAGCGGCGCGGTTTTGCAGGGAACGAGCGATTTAACGGATTATCTTCCTAAAATCAACGCGCGCTTCGAAGGAATAGAGCGCGAATGCTACCGTCCGTTGATTAAAATCGGGAATATGGATAACGGCGGCGCATGCGATACAAAAAACGTGCGCATTTCGGGCGGCGGAACGATTTGCGGCGGCGGCGCGGCTTTTGCCGATAAAATTATCCGTTTCGAAGCGGAGCAGATGTCCGAAGAAGAAAAAAGAAAATTATCGGCAGGATATGAATGCGAAAAAACCATACCCGGGCGTTGCAGACCGTTTTTAATTGACGTATGCAACAGCGAAAACGTGCAGATTTCGGATTTAATAATAAAAAACGGTCCTGCGTGGAATATTCACGCGGTATACTCGAAAGACGTAACTATTTACGGGTGTATCGTTTCTTCCACGGGAATATGGAACGGCGACGGCATTGACCCCGATTCTTCCGAAAACGTGACGATATTTAATTGTCTGTTTTCCACGCACGACGACGCCATTGCGATAAAATCGGGAAAAAATCCGCAGGGAAACGTTATCAATCGCCCCGCAAAGAATATCAGAATATTCTCTTGCAGGGGTAAAAACGGAATAGCGATCGGAAGCGAGATGTCAGGCGGAATAGACGGAGTGTATATCTGGGACTGCGATTTCAGCGATTCGTACAGCGGCTTCTGGATTAAAACCACCGAAAAGCGCGGCGGATACGTTAAAAATATAAGAGTGAGCGACTGCTCCTTTGTAAATATCAGATACAGCGGCGCGGTAGAGTTCAATAACGACGGCGAACGCGCCGAAAAACCGCCCGTGGTGGAAAATCTGGTTTTCAGAAGATTGAAACTTTCGGGAGTGTCCACAGACGGCTTCGGAAACACTTGCTCGGTGCCGCCGATCGATTTTGCGGGCGGCGAAACTTATAAGCCGCGCAATTGCGTAATCGAAGACGTTTCGCTTATGAAAACCGAAAAAAACTCCTGCGTTAAAACGTATGCGGGTTTGAAAATAGACAATATCGAAAACGTAAAACTTAACAGAATCGAATTAAAATATTAAATCGGGAGTAAAACGAATTCAAGCGATTTATAAAAAATAACGGAGCGCAAATAATGGATTTAAGCGAATTTATAAAAAATAACTGGGCAAACACGATTCGGAAAGTGAAAAAAGACAGCGGCACTCTTATAGGATTGCCGTACCCGTTTACGATACCGTCAATCAACGATTATTTTCAGGAAATGTATTACTGGGATACGTATTTTACGAGCGTCGGACTGATTGCGGGCGGACTCGTCGCGCAGGCGAAAAATAACTGCAATAATTTAAAATATCTTGCGGACAGGTACGGGTTTATTCCGAACGCTTCGCGCACGTATTATCTGACGCGCAGTCAACAGCCGTATTTTGCGTTTGCGGTGAAAGACCTTGAAAAAGAATACGCTCCGAACGAATTAAAAGATTTTTACTTTTCCGTTGCGAACGAATACGAATGGTGGCAGAAAAACCGCTCTACGGATACGGGATTAAATCGCTACGGCGACAACGGCGTTTCGGACAGGCTGTATGCGGAAAGCGCGGAGTATGCGAAACGACGCATAAAAGTACCCGAAAATACAAACGAAACGGAACTCGGTAAAGATCATTTCGCCGTTTGCGAAAGCGGATGGGATTGTTCGCCGAGATTCGGAAAGGTTATCGGCTGTAAAGACAGTTTGCCGATAGATCTTAACTCTAATTTATATTTTTACGAAACGTATCTCGCTTCGTTGCAGTCTTTGCTCGGAATTAACGACGGTATCGACTGGGCAAAAAAGGCAGAAAAGCGTAAAAAAGCAATAGACTTTTTAATGTGGAATACGGAAAAGGAAATGTATTACGATTATAATTTCGTTACGAAAAAGCAAAGCGAAGTTATTTCCTGCGCGGCGTTTCATCCGTATTTCGTTAAAATGGCAGACAAAAACAAAACGCGCGGACTGGAAAACGCTTACGACGCTCTGATGAAACCTTACGGTCTTGCATGTACCGATCGCGACTACGGGTATTATCAGTGGTCATATCCGAACGGTTGGGCACCGTTGCAATATATTGCTTATATCGCTTTAAAAAATTACGATATGACCGACAAGGCGGAAACCGTTGCGGAAAAATATGTAAAACTTCTTGAAAAAGTCTATGAAAATACCGGCACGACGTTTGAAAAATATAACGTGGCGGACGGTAACGATCGTACGTTCGACGAAAACAGCGATCATCACACTATGATGGGTTGGACGGCAGGCGTTTACGTATATTTTAAAAAGGAACTTGAAAAAAATGATTGAAAAATATCGCTTGACAACTGAGGGGTTGTGTGATATCATAACGATATCAGAACAATTTCAAGGAGATAAAAATGAAAGAAAAAATTCTTGATGGCAAAAAGCACGGAATGCGTAACCTTTTGCTGGGAGTCGCGTTCGTAATCGTCGGCGTTGCCTGCTTTGTTTA
>CAKQKI010000019.1 GCA_934248055.1 uncultured Clostridia bacterium
CCGCCCTTTACTTTGTCAAGCAAAATTTCGCCGTCGGATTCAGCCGAAATCTCATTGGGTAAGCAGCCGTCGCTTAACGTTTTTATCGCGCTGTAATCGTTAGGTTCGACGTAGCCGTAATCGCCTTTTATCGGCAAAGAATCGACTATTTTAAAAAGCGAGTCGGCAATTTCGTCTTTGCGTTTGCTCGACGGCATTTTTTCGACCGCTGAAAATACGTCCTTTAAATTATCGACGTCTTTACCCTCGTCGACGAGTTGCCTGTATTCGATTTCAAGACTTTTCGCATAAGACTCCCACGAATGCATTTTTCCGTAATCGGGGACGTATTCTTTATCGGTCCTGCCGTCGGAAACTGCGGAGTCTGCCCTGTCGCAAAGATAATCCATGGAAACGTTGAAAATCGTCGCCATGGTAATAAGTTTATCGATAGTCGGCAAACTTACGCCCGACTCCTATTTTTGTACGGATTGTCGCGAAACTGCAAGTTTTTCTGCAAACACTTCTTGATTAACGCCGCTTTTAGTTCTTAAAGCATAAATTTTTTCGGAAATACTCATTATTGTAACTCCTTTTTTCTTCAAAACAATTATAAAGCAAATCAAAACGTTTTGCAACCAACCCTGCGTTGCTATTTTTGCAACCTGCGGTTGCGTATGCGTAAACAACTAAATACGGAATGCCGGACAAAAATAATTAAAGCCTTGCAAAAACGCCGCAATTTACGCGCTTTTTTGCAAATTCTCGGACGGTGTACGTATAGTACTACCGTCCTTGCCTTCACAAAAAATCATCGAAAATATCGGCGTTTTTGTTGCATGCAAGTATAACGCTGTGTTTTTAGGCTAAGACAAGGCGCGAGAGCGTTTAATACTGTCTGTATAACACGTTAGCGCAACACAGTATTAGTCAAAAACACAGCATAGACCAAGGCTTCAATTATTCTTGTCCGGCATAACGGTGTAACGAAAGGCGATAAGTCGGAGAATCATATAGCGAAACATAAAGAGTTTCATAGCGATAAATATAAGACTGAATCGTGCGTTACGGATTAACCTCATTTTTTACTAGTTTACTTAAATAGTAAACGGGCATTGCCGACCACCCGTGGCAAAGACTCCAACCAAGGTTGTCTTCAACGTTTTCGACTTCCCAAAATGTGGTTGCCCCTTTATTCAGCATAAACGAGTATTTTTTTCTTATATCTTCTATGACGAAATCTTTGTACTTTTCGCCTGACAACAGTAGGGCGTCGTAAAAATATATCGAAGACGAAAGAGTAACGGGAATAAGAGTTTTATCAGTTATCAGTTTATCGATAACGCTCTCATCGCCGGCACCCGCAAGGCACGCTATAGCGTTGCCGAGTTGAGAAAAATTATCTCCGCACGTGCTTAACTTAAATTCGCCTTTTTCTTTTACGTAAAAAACTTTCTTAATCGCTTCAACAGTTTTTGCCGTATCGGTTGCGGTATTGAAAAGTTTATCGCAGGCTTTTACCGCCAAAACGTATGCGCAATTTAATATTAGTTCATAAATGTTATCGTTATCTAAATCGCTATCTAACCATATGTCATCGCCGTCGCTGAATTTTGTCCATTCGTAAAAGTTCCAACAGGGTCTATTAAAACGCGGTATAAGACCGTTAGCCCGTATTTTCGACTTAAAAGAGTTCATCATTGTTTTAATCTTATCGCCGACGATTTCCGTTATAGAAAAGTCCCCCGTATGTTCTACATATTCTGCTACGGCAACGGGAAAAACGAGTGAGAAAAACGGTATCGGATAATCTATCGCCGACGGAAAAGTCAGCCTAAACAAGCCGTTACTTAAACCTTGCGAAATTAAGATAAGGTTAGATTTAGGGAACTCCGGATTATTAAAAGCGTAATAGCCGCAAAGCATTTGATTTCTCGCATCAAAAATATATAACCCTTGTTCTCTCATCGGGCAGTCTTCATAATGCTCGTGCATACAACATTTAAGAGTATGCACGCCGACGTCGTAAATTTTTTGAAACAATTCGTCGTCAAACCTTCTTTTCACTTCTTTAACGGGGTATTTTACCGGCCGGATACCTATATAATTGATTTTAACCGATTTATCATCCGTTGCCAGGTATCTGCACGCAATTCTTCTGAAAGGATACGTAAATTTATTGCGACCGCGCTTGAGTTTAACTGTGGTCGAATAATCTGCATCACGAACTTTCCGCGGAACTTTACCTTCCGACAACCTTTCCCCGAAGCAAACGACTAATTCCTTTTCTTCGTCGGATTCTACGTCAATAGTAAAAAGCCCTGTCTCTTCGCGCGGCAATTCGATAATAACACCATAATCTTTTTCGGTTATTTTCGCGTCAACACGCTCGCAGAGTATTTCGTTTTTTGCAATGCGTTTTACTGCGTTTAATTCACCCTTATTTATAACGGAAATTAAAGGGTTAATCGTTTTTGCCGTAGCGTCATAGTAAAAACCGAATCCGTATTGAGAGGTAACCCGTTTGCAATAACCGCTTTTATAGTTCGGATTTACACGGCATAAAATACTTTCGTCGCTTTTTAGCAACACTTCGCCATCGGCACTGATTTCAAAAGCCAAAAACGCCTCGTCGGGACAATACGACTGATTGCTTTCACCCTCGTGATGAACGGTTATGGTAACGTCGTTTTCCGCATTGCAGTATTCCGTTATGTCAAACTCGTAAAATTCGGGATGTTCCGGAAAATCGGTACAATTACCGAAAGCGGCGGTTTTGCCGTTAATGCAAACGCAAAAAGCGTTATCGCAAGTTATTTTTAAAACTGTTTTTTTACCTGCTGCATTGAATTTTGCAAAAAAATCGGCGTATAAATCTTTCCCTTCAAAATCGGGAACCCATATTTTATTAAATATCATACTTCCTCCCTTTTAAATCAACGATTAAATCATATTTTGTTATTTCTTTTTTTACGTCATTTTGCGAAACGTCTTTAAGGGCAAGTTTGTTTTTTGCGGCGTATGCAAGACAAATACCCCCGCCCTCTCCTATGCACGCAACTATCGGCATTACGCGAAACGCAGATTGCGCCTCCTGCGTGGCAGAAATACATCTTCCGACAGCCATTAAATTATCCGCCTCTTTTGCAATAAGGCTCCTATAAGGTATAGTATAGTAATTGTCCGACGGAACCTCTACGCTTAATCCGTCGTCCCCGTCGGGGTCGTGTAAATCAACCCCGTAATTACCTGCCGCCACAGCGTCGTCGAATTTTTTAAGCGAAAGTATATCGTCTTTCGTAATCGTATATATCCCTTTGATTTTGCGGCTTTCGCGAACGCCTATCGTTTGCGCAAGCGAAGTTATACGCGCGTTTTTACACGATGGTGCGTAGGCTTTAAGAAATTCGAACGTTTCAAAGGCCTGCGCGCGAGCAATACGTTCCGCTTCGCTTTTTTCAAATATATCCACGGGGTTTTTATCTCTGACACGAGTTGTATTAAGGTGCAAAACGTGCGGGTCAACGTTACGGAAAACCATTATTCCGCCGAATTGATTTTTTATTTCGCCTTTAGCGCGTTTTTCCTGCCAGATCGGTAAAACTTTTTTTCTGTCTTCGGAAAAAAACCTGTCAACGTCTACGTTGCTCATCCTAAAGCACAACGTCATAGGTTGAGTTTTTCCGTCTTTTTCTCTACCGAGTATGGTGGTAAGTCCCGCTAAATTAAACAAATCGGCGTCGCCCGTAGCGTCAATAAAATAGTCGGCGTTCAGTTCGATAATTTCGCCGACGCCGGCAACTGTAATCGAAGTTATTCGCGTGCCGTCTTTTTTTGCGCCGACGAGCGTTGCGTCAAAAAGCGTTTTAACGCCGTACTTTTCGCACATCTCGTCAAGAACGAGTTTAAGGTATTCTTCGTCAAACACGATATTGCGAAGAATAGCGTTGCGTTTTTTTAATTCGGAAACGCATTGTAAAAACAATCCCCGACTTAATTTAGGCCACTCGTCGTCGTTATGATTTAAGTTTATAAAGTAATCCATAAAAGGGTTAACGAGCATATTTACCGCAGCCCCGCCAAGCGCGTTGCCTTTTTCGACTAATAAAGTATTAAGTCCTTCTCTTGCGGTTGCCATTGCCGCCATAACGCCGGAAAAACCGCCTCCGACAACAATTACGTCATATTTTTTCATAACTAATCCTTTTTTTTAATCTAAAATAATTATTTCGTTTTCATTTTTTAATTCGTCATTACCTATATACAATAACGAATTATATTTTTTACCGTTAAAATAATATTTTCTTTCGCCACTATTATGATTTTCGTATCTAAATAATAGTTTTTTATTCTTAATCTTTAATTCAGCAGAAATTTTATCGGTTGGAGAATAATTCGGAAATAAGATTTTTATGCCGTATAAATCCGCTTGTATTCCAAGTGCGTATTCTATGATAACGCGTGAAAACACCGCGCCGCTACCGGTATACCAGTCCCCGAGCGATTCACCGTCAATACCGTATTCCGCGTTAATACAATACGAATTCGGCATAACAAACGGTGTTTTGGTAAGATAATCGTGTGTTAACGGTATGGTCTTAAATATTTGCTCCCAGGCTTTTTGTGGTTCATTTATCTTAAATAACGCCATAACCGCAAACATTGCCGCGTGTACGTACGTCGCACCGTTTTCATACGTCCCCGGGGTTATCGTTCTGATTCTTCCCGCTTCAGTCATAGTGTCCGGAAAATACGGAGTAAACGTCCTTAATCCGTATTTAGAATCGAGTTTGTCATAAGCGTATAGTATATCGTTTTTAGGCACCGTACCCCTATCTGTCATGCCGGATAAAACCCAAAAGGAATATGAATTTACGCTATAACGTGTTTTGCCGTCGCTATCGCGAATACTACCTATAATTTTTTCTCGGTTGTTTGTCCAGCCGTGTACTATATGTTTAATACCGCCGTCGTTTAACTGTACGGCGTACGTTTCTAACCCCGTTGCGATTTTATCGCAAGTCGAAGTATAGATTTTGTCGGTTGCACCGCAATAAATTCTTAATTCGTCAACCATCTTCAACGCAGAATAAAGTTGTTCGGTTGCCATAACGCTTACGCCGTTGCCAAAGCCATCGCCGATATCGCCGTTACCGAGAACGTTTACCGAATCGTTCCAGTCGCCCTGCATTGCCCTTAAGCAACCGGTTTTTTTGTCTATATGACGCACTAAGAACTCGGCAATTTTTTCTATATGCCGTAACACAGAATCTTTAAGGTCGCTTTTATCGGTTTTGTTTTTAGAAAATTCGTAGTATCCGCACGATTCGTCAAGCAAACTCTTATCCGCCGTGTAAGCAACGTAATTATATACCGTTTCGATTATCCATAGTCCTTGATCGATAAAAAATCTCATATCGAATTTAGGCGCTTGCCCTTCTTTTGCGGGAAAAGAGAACTGTCTCGGCGGTCTGCCGTCGCTCATAATAAAATTAAGACATTTTATAATTTTTGCCCGCGTATCGGCTTCGTTCCATAAAAGCGAGGCGGTAAGTTGTTGAAAAACATCTCTGATTCCAAGCATATCACCGGCATAATTTTTACCGAGCGCGCAAACGGTCACCTGCTTATGCACGGAAGAAACAAACTTATTAAAAGCCCCTGCATTTACTTTATGTTGTATAAAATCACCGAATTCGATTTTTATATTTAAACTTTTATCGTTTTCCTTTTCATATTGACTTTTAAGGTCGGCTTCTATTTTTGATAAATCGACGTTTTCCTTTGCTTTATAATCAAACGAGTAAAAATCTTCGGCGCCGAGTACGGCATAATTTAAAACGTAAGTTATATTTCCCTCCGATTTCGGGTCAAGTGTAAATTCTACCATATCGCCCACAACGGGCATATCGGTAGTATTTACCGCTTTAACCGTATCAAACAAGCCTGTTTTAAGTGCTTCCGCATTAAAAAGCGTGCGTCCTTTTCCCCCGAAATACGCAAGTTTTGAAACCGTGCTTTTAGTTGTGAATTTGCCGGGTACAGACGTAATTTTATTGATTATGGCTACGGGAGTGGAATCTTGACGAGTATAAATCTTAAACGAGCCGTTGTCGAAAAGTTTTCCGTGCCGCTTCATTAATCCCCAAAACTCTTCGTCGTTTGCATATCTCAAAAGCGGTTCTATATAAGCGGAAATATACGTCGGTAGTAATTTTTCGGTTTTATTGATTGCGGAAACGGAAAAGACGATTTGTTTATCGGTGGTAACAAATGCCTTAACCGCGAATATTATTTTATCGCTTTCAGCAATATAATGCGCTGCGCGGGAAGAAAAAACGGTATATCTTACAAACTTTTCCGCTTCGTAAATTTGCTCGGTTGCTCCGGTTATCGAAACGGGAAACCATTTATTTTCCGCTACTTTTAAGCCGCCGAAAAAATCTATGCAGGTGTTTTCCTGAAAGAATGCAGAGCGAAATATAGTTAAATCGCCGTCTTCGGCATTTATATAACCCGAAGAGTGACACCACAGGTTAAGCCCGTCCGAACAGTAAGGATAACGGCTGTCTCCGTTTTTTCTTTCTAAACATAAAATATCGCCGTTATTTAAATAATAAACGTTTTCCGGCAACGCCGTCTTTTCGTTTTTTATAAATTCTTTTAATCTTAATATTTCTTCTTTCATATTTAAATGAAAATTTATAATTCGTTCTCTTTTTTTATAAATAAATTTTTATATTTGAATTCATTTTCTCGTTCGTTTACGGTAACGATTTCGGTACTGTGCGGTTTAAGCGTCAGCGTTATATTGTTTTTTCGGACTTTTTCGTTTCTTATTACGTATCTGACGTTACTCGGTTTATCGAGTTCTATTCTAAATTCCTTGTCAACGTCTTCCCAGTTGATTATAACGTAGGTTATACCCCCGTTTTCTGTTGCCTTGAAAACCGAGGGGACGTCTCTATCGTATAAATCAGTTGCATAAAAATACGGAAAGTTTACGCTAACGAGAGTTTTTATTATCTCGATTTTTTCATCTGACAACAACGACAACTTGTCCGAATCGAATATAACTCCGTTTGAAACGAGAGTAAAAGCAATAAACGTATTAAGTTCGTCGTTATTTCTCGTACACGGTCTTCCACACTCGTCGTCTTGCTCGTTCGCACTTCTTAAAAGTAAACAATCGGGGTCGACGGTAGCATATTCGTTTATATACAATCGTCTTAACACAAATCTCGCAACGTGCCGTAAAGATTTCCAGTTTTCAAAAATATCTACCCCGATTCTAACGCTGTCTGAAAGACCCGCAAGATATCCGAGCGGTGCCGACCCCTGAAGGATAACGGTATCGGGAGTAATTGCCGACTTGATTATTTCAAACGGTACACGGCATGCGGTTAAATCGTTCCAACTTTGGTTTTCATAACCGAACGAAGCAACTCGATCGTAGACAAAGTCAATTTTTATATACCTATAACCCCAGTCGTACGATAATTTACGGAAAAGATCGTACAACCATTTTTGAGGCTCCGCTTTTGAAAAGTCAATCAATTTTTTACCGTTATTCTCAAAAAACCAGTCGCTATGCCGAATAAAAAGGTCGGACTGCTCGTCTGCCCAAAACGGGGCTACCCAAATACCCGCCTTAAAACCCGCGCGGTTGATTTTATCGCATAAACTCTTCATGCCGCTGCCGAATTTTTCGCTTGCCTCCCAGTCTCCTGTTTTATTTTGCCAACCGTCGTCTACTTGTATATATTCAAACCGAATTTTCTTTTCTTTTGCCGCCGCTACGTTTTCAAGAATTTTTTCTTCGCTTATATCGGACATATAGTAATACCAACTGCACCACCCGCTTAAGCGTCCTTTGTTGTTGTTTCCGTTTTCTATGGCAATCTCTTTACCGTACTTTGTTAAGGCGTCCGATTTATCGAAAATTAAAACGTAATTATCTGATTGAAAAACATTATCTTTATCAAAAGAGTATTTATCCGCATTTGCACCTGTGTTTATTACCGAATATACGTTAACCAACCCGTTTTTACACAGCAAAAGCATACTTCTGTACCGTTTAAACGTTGTAACGCCTAACGCACCGTAATTACGCGATAAAGTCCTGAAAGCGGCATATTCGGTTGCGCAAACATCTTGCCCGTCGACAAGTTTGACAACGTTTGTGGGCGTGCCGAAATTATACGAACACACGCCGTACTGCTCTTCGTTGAAAAGTACGGTTTCAATGGTTTCGTTTAATTTCAAGTTTAATATTACGCTTTCGACTCGCTCTACTTTGTTTTTAGGAATAAACTTATATGAAAACTTAATCCCGTATTGACTGTCAGAAAACTCCGCCGAAAAAATGCCGACTTCATTTTCCGCTATTATAGTTTCGTTTTCGATTTTAAATTCGGTTGCAAAAAACGGCAGTAAATTATGCTTGTTTCCAAAAACGCTTAACTTAAAACTTTCTAAAAAAAGTTTTATATGCTCTTTTTCAATAGTACATTTACCTTCAGCCAAATATATTTTCATGTTTTATCCCTTTCGGTCGCTAAATTGCGGTTAGAAAGCAAAAATATTCTCTTCCCCATTTTTTTGCTATGCCTACGGATGCCAGCCAAAAATAATACGCAGGTTTATTGTTGCCCTGTATTTTTCCTGCTTTCATTGTTACTGTTGTACCCGGCCTTTTATTGTTACGCTCAATGCACGTTAACGGCTTTACCCGTTTTTCTCGATTCTTCCGCCGCGATTGCCATTAAATGACTTTCTACGCTGTTTTCAAGGCTTGTTCTCGGCATGCTTTCGCTTGTAAGCGTTTTATATAAGTCTTCTAAAAGCAT
>CAKQKI010000020.1 GCA_934248055.1 uncultured Clostridia bacterium
TCCGCGCCGTAATCGTAAACGGTTTCTGCGGTTATAACCTTATTATCTATCGTCCAGCAACCCGTAAAGCCCTCTTTAGGGGGTATCGGGGGCAACGCCCCTATTGCAGCACCTTCGGTAACCGTTTTCGTTACCTTTTCGTAAAATTTGAAATCCTTTACGAAAACGTTTCCGTCTCCCGATAAAAGTTGAAATATAAAATATCCCCTGTCGCTTAAAGGCGCGGAATATTCGTAAATATAACCGACGTATTCGGGATTATTTATTTTCGTTCCGGTAAAAAACCAGTTATACTTCGGCATTTCGGTGCCGAATTGCATACGAATTTCACCGTCCGTTTTTATTTTTAATTCTACTATGTAAGTCGTTCCCGCAACCACGTTATATTTGTTTACGCCCGCCCTGTAATTTATTATTCCGTCGTCTGCCGTACGGGTCATTTTCATCGCGCCGTTTTCGTAAACGGGATCGCCTCTCCAACTGCTCGCAAAGTCAACCAGATCGTCTTCCCCCTCTCCGGTTAAAAAAGTTATAGTATAACTTTCCCCGACGGCGTTTACATACCATACGTCGATAAACGCAAAGGCAGCCGCCATAAACGCGCACGCAAGTGTTACAAGTATGACTATTGCCGCGCTTTTTCTTCCTCTCGTCATTTTTTGCCTCCTCCTATATTTTTAATTAAATTCAAAAACCAAAGTTAAGTGCGGTTGCGCACCCGTTTCTTTGTCAATCGGCATATACATAACGTCCTTCATATACTCGTTCCATTTTTTGACGATTTCACTCTCCGATTGAATTTTCGCGGCGTATTCAACGCCTTTTTCACACTCGTAATAACCGAAAAGCGTGTTTCCGTCCAGCCATATCGAATAATTCCTTATTCCCGCGCTTTTTAATACGTCCTTCATCTCCCGCCAAATTTCGTTATGTCTTTTAATATATTCTTCTTTCTTGCCGTCGTAAAGTTTTGCTTTCCACGCGTATTTTTCCATTTTCCCCGTTACTCCTCTACGGTAAATTCTACGGAATAATATCCGTTTGCAAGGCTTACTTCGAACGGTTCTAAATCGAAGGTAAACGCCGTTGCCGCGACTTCGTACTCTTTTACGTACGCGCGCTCGCCGTTCTCGTCCTTTATCTCCGCGATAACGCGGTATCTTCTCCCCGTTTCCGCGCCCGTAACCGCGGGTTCGCATAAAAACTTCCCGCCATATACCACGCCGACCTTTTTATCGAAGCAAATCGTTTTTTGAAATCCCTCTCTAAGCGCGTAAAACGCCTGCTTTGCGTACCCGTAAAAATCTATCGGCGGTTTTAAGTAACTTCCGTCGTTCGCTCCGCCCGAAAGACAGCACCACATAAGCCCGTCCGCGCCGAGATAGCGCATATACTTTACCGTGCTATACGCGCATAGCGCCTGATACGCCTGGCTTAACTTAAAATTCAGTCCGTCGTACGCCGCGCCGAACGCGCGTTTTTCGTCAGCAAGTTCGTAAGAATCCGTTTTAACGTATTCCTTACACTCCGGCGTGGTATCGTCCTGTCTGCCGATAACCGCGAACTCCGAGATTATATACGCGTGCTTTTTGCTGCTCAATAGCGCGGGCTGTGATTTCCAGTCCTGTTTTCTGAACGTATCCCAGCGATTGCCGTACCCTAAAAGTATCTCGTAGTTATGCGAACTTCTCACCACGCTTTCGTCGCGCCAGCCGTACGAACTTTCCATAGCGTTGAAATCCTGATCCGCTTTCCCGTTATCCTGATAGTAAAAGCCCTCGTTCCCGTATAATCCCCCGCCGTAGTAGAGGTGCGACACGGGGCAGATAAGTCGCGTTTCGTCAGCAGCCTTTACCTTCGTCACGAACTCGTCGTATAATTTATCGAGCACCGCGCGGGAGGAATGAAATTCGTTAGAGCCCTCCCACATTATTATGCTCGGGTGGTTTATCACCTCGCGCATTTCCCGAACGTACTCTTCGCCCGCCAACCAGCCTCTGTTTACGTCCGTTGTTTCTGCGGAGTCTATCAGCCGCGTAGTCCAGACGTTCATAAGCCCCAGCCTGTCGCACACCTCCGCATAGCGCGGATCGTTGCTGCCGTAACCCAGAAAATGGAATCTCGCGACGTTTCCGTTCATCGCCTTGGTTAAAAGCGTTTCCTTTACTATCTCTTCGGTCGTAGGGCAAACGTGGCTTAACACTACGTTTTCGTAAGGAGGCAAAAACTGCATCCATAGCGCGCCGTTAAGAAGTATCCGTTTCCCGTTTAAGAGTATTTCCCCGTTCTTTTGCTCTATCGCGCGGAACCCCGTTTCCGTTACCTCGTCGTCTACGGGCGTTCCGTTTTTAACGATCTCCGTGCGGACGATATACAATACGGGGTTATCCGTGTCCCACACTTCCGCTTCGAATTCGAGTTCCTTTTTTAGTTTCTCTTCCGCTTCTCCCGCGTAAATCGGTTTTTCTTTACCGTCGGGGGATTTTGAAAGATATACGTTTACCTTTAAGTCCTTTTCCGAGTTTAGTATATCGAACGATATTTCCGCCTTTACCATTCCGTTTTTGACCTCGCGGGTTTTTACGACGAGATTTTCTATCGCCGCGCCGCGGTAAAAGTCTATATACACATCGCGGACGAGCCACGCTATATACGGATCTTTGTTCCTGTGCCAGGAATAGTTTACCTCGGGCGCGCGCGGGAATACGAGAAGTTTAAGTTCGTTTTCGCCCGGTTTCAAAAGCCTCGTTATATCCGCTTTTTGCGCAGTAAAATTCCCCATTTTTATCGCGAGTTTTCCGTTTACGTATGCCTCGCCGGAGGGATCGAGCGAACCTATATTAAGCACCGCACTCCCTTTCTCGTAACGGAACGTTTTTGTCAGTTCTATTACCCTGTCCTTATTCCGCTTTCCGCCCAGTTTGTACGGGAGTGTTACCGTTTCGGGATTCGTCTTTTCCTTCTTTTTTTCCTTTGCTTTTACGAAGAAGTCGGTTATCTCTTTCCCGTCCGCGGTTATTCTTTCGGGCGTAAACCACCACTCGCCCACAGGGTGCATTCCGCCCGAAACGAACAAAGTGTCGGGGCAAACCTTATTCGTCTGCTCGAACTCTCCCGCTTCTTTATCGTTATATATCACCTTGTATTTATCGCAAGAAAATAATATTTTTACGGAGTTGGTTTCTTCGCCGAAAAAATCGCCTATTTTGAAATCTTTATGGTGATACGGATCGGGTACGCCTACCCTTGCGTATATCTCGCCGTTTCTGTAAATCTGAAGTTTTATTATCTCCGTAACGCCTTTGCGCAGTTCTATTATCCTGCCCGTATCCGTCGTAAGCGGCTTGTCCTTTTTCGCCGCCTTTTCTTCTATGACAAAATTCTTATCGAGTCGGAAAGAAAACTCCAAGGAACTAAAATTCCTTGCCGAAAACTCGAACTTCGCGCAAGGTACGGGCGGGATTATTCCGTCCGTTAAAACGAGCGTGCCGTGTTCTTCTTTTACGGGCTGATAGAACTGCCAGCCCTCGTAACTTTGCGGTTTTTCGTAAGTTCTTATCGTCGCTTCTTTTACTTCTATCCGTTTTCTTACCTTATGCGGCACGGCGTAGTTGACTTTTTTAAGTCCCGCTTCCGTTTCTTCGGATGTCAGAACCTTTTTCGTTTTCCCGTTCTTTTTTTCGAGATACGCGGAATACTTGCTTAAAAATTCTATCTTTTCTTCGTCCGTTAATCCCGTTCCGTCAACTGCGGAAAAATCCCCGCTTTTCCCCGTATTTCTTTCGTCTATCTTTATATACATTCCAAACTCTTTTACGACTCCAACATACATTCGCAAAGCATAATAGCGGGCAAATAATGCAGTTGCCTTATAGGATGATTAAACTTATTCGCCAAAAGTTCGGTCGTGTCTACTCCCGCGGCAGACATTGCTTTCCATTTTGCATACACGTCGCACAGAATACATCCGTTTTCCCCGGCAATATCTCTCGCAGTTTGCACGTAGGTATCCAAAACCCCGCCGCGTTGAATTGCAGAAAATTGCTCTGCCAACTCAAGCATTCGAGGCTCTCTTAAATGCGGATTGTTCTTATCGTTCATCATATTCGGCGTAAGAACAATACACTCCGCCCCGCTTTTTAAAACCTTCTGCACGATTTTGCTAAGAGATTCTCTGTATGCGCTTAATCCTTCCAAACCGTTGCAACTATCGTTTAACGCAAACGCTACCACAACCAGGTCCGGATTATGCGATAAAACGTCCCTGTCTAAATGTTTCAGTCCGTCCGCTGCCGTCGCCCCGCTTACCCCACTGTTTACGAGATTGATTTGTACATTAGGATAAAGAATATTTAAAATTTGTTTCAGGCGTACCGTATATCCGCTTTCATATTCGAATACCGTCGCGGTGGAAGTCGGCGTCGTCAGATAACTTTCAAAACACCCTTGCGTAACGCTGTCTCCCGAGAACGCAATCGTAACGGGAGGCGCGTCCCAGATATTTGCTTGTTTTGCCTTTAT
>CAKQKI010000021.1 GCA_934248055.1 uncultured Clostridia bacterium
ATACAAACTTCAGAGCCTTTTTTATTTCAAAATTACGTTAAATCACGCTTGGGAATTTTCACTTGCGAAACTTTAGTTTTATAATCAATTCTTTTGTCTTTGGGAAGCAAAAGCTATTATAAAAGAGCAAAAGTAATTCCTCAGAAGACATCTGTGCCTGAATAAATTGTGCATACATTTTATACTTATCCCTAACTTCATTCTTATTTTTTGAATTACTCGCTTTCAATTCCTTTTCTTCACAATATTGAACAAAAGCCATAATACGATATAAATGTCTAAAATAGTGACCGCAATTATCTCGCCTTTTGAAAAACTTGGAATATACAAAAGCTATCTTCTGTTCTGCTGATATGGACTTATATCTAAGGAAATCTGCATTTGACACTTTATATAAATCATTAAAATATGCGCATAATGCATTTGTTTGAACCTCAGCTAAAGCAGAAGCATTCTCCTCTTCTAATTCTTGTGGTAAGTTCATTCCTACGTACATTTCGTCATAAACAGACTCTAAAATATCTGATATTTGATCAGAATCATAGCCATGTATATAGTCGTCTCTATCAAAAGATTTGAAAAGAATATCCAATTCATAATGCGCCATAGAAAAGAACTCCTGGGCAAAAACGTATTTCTCAACTGTTTTCGTCACATTATTCCTTGCCAATCCCCAAAATCGTGCACGCAATGTTTTTTGAATTTCTCGCTGCTCATTCAGAAGATTAAAAAATGTGCTTTCAAACTTCTCGTCTCTCATATATTTTAGCTGAGATTCATTAGATTTCTTCTGTTCCCATAAGGTAACAACAAGAAGAAAAATACTAATAAGACCTACTATTGGAGCAGTAGTTCCACCTATTGTG
Source organism: uncultured Clostridia bacterium (assembly GCA_934248055.1). Classification (GTDB taxonomy): domain Bacteria; phylum Bacillota; class Clostridia; order Christensenellales; family Borkfalkiaceae; genus HGM11412. The sequence continues at coordinate 867 of CAKQKI010000021.1, forward strand.
TCACCAACAGAACCTGTAACAGTATCAAATTTCCAAAAATCAAAAATTGCAGTTTGAGTAAAAAGCCCTGGAGCTATAATCAAGATGATTACGGATATTATAAGTATCAACCAATATTTCCAATTCATATAACACAAAAATTCTTATCGTCTTTATTTACACCACAGATTTTTAATCTCATCTACAGGTAATTCTTTCCAACGTTCCTTCCACAAGTCCCAATATGGAATATCATTGGAAGATGGTGCAGGGTTACACCTATCTATCTTCACAACAGAAGGCAAGACAACTGCATCCCCAATCAGTAAACCCTCTCCAGCCTTTAAGGATGGTAATTTGTTAATTAAATCACCAAGTGTATCTGGCAACAGTTTTTTAACGCATGTTTGGTCATTCGGATTTGTTAATCTCATTGCAACAAAATTGCTACATTGAGCAAATATTGTATCAGAAATTTCAGATGGTCGCTGACTTGCCAATAGTAAAGATACGCCATATTTGCGACCTTCCTTGGCTATGCGTTCAATTGAATCACGAGAAGCTCTATATTTCGCCATGTCATTGTTTGGCACATATTTATGAGCTTCTTCATAAACCAATAAAAGCGGTATATCATTATTATTACGAGCTTCTTTACTTTCCAATACTTTCTTATAATAATAACCATACTCAAAAAGAATTCGAGATATCAAAGAGACACTGATACTCAATACCTCAAAAGGAATACCGCTCAAATCAATAATAGTCACATTTGATTTAGAATCACTATAACCCAGAAATTGCTTTAACGTATCTTGGAAAGTTATCTTCTTTGCTTTATCACCTAATAAAAACTCCAAACGCTTATCATGAAGTTTTACCTCCATTCTATTTATGAAATTTGTCAACATTCCATTTAAAGACCCTTTTGTTTTTTTAGGCAGTCCTTTCTTTTCACCTGTAGCATATTTTTCTCCCGTATCTATCATCTTTTCATTTTCTTCAATAGCCTTTCCAAGCACATCATTTATATCGAAGAAATAAGGAGAATCAAAATGAATTCGCTCTTTTATGACTGCATCTCCTTCATAATGATTTCTCTTGCTTTCAACAACTGCATCCTTAAACAAACTACGTTGATTATGATCATTTGCCTCTGTTTCTATAAACAGCTCCTGCAACTCATCACTATTTAGTAGCCAATAAGGAAGTATCAAGTTATCTATACCAATATAGTTAGCATTTGGAAATGCTGCATGATACTCTGAGTGAATATCAAATATCACTACATGAGAATTATTCAGCCCCGCATACTTTTCATTTTTACCATCAATTGCAGTCTGGATTATTTTTGCTACAGTATGAGACTTTCCGGAACCTGTAGAACCTATAATTGCAATATGCTTATTGAAAAACTTATTGCCGTTTACAGGAACCTTGATCCTTTCATTTGTCGCAAGTGTAGCAAACTCAAACTTATCCTTTGACTCTATCGACTCTTCGAAAATCTTAGAGATTTCTTCTGCCTTAGCAGGTTCAACGCTTTTCGGTGGGATAGCAATTGAATCACCTCCACGTTCAAATTTGCCTTCAGTAATTAACCCTAAAGGTTGAGCCTCTATGATATAACTCTTAGTAGCATTCCCTTCTTTGTCTGTTCCTACTTCTATAGAGAAATTTTCTATGACTGCTACCAATATGCAATCGTCATTATCCGCTATACGAAGATAAGAGCCCACTCGGAGTTTTTCATCAGCAACTTGAAAGTTTTCCAAGTTATCTACAGAAATTCTCACTTTATTAGGATACACAGATATTACTTCTGCATTAATCTTGTCAACCATAATACTATATTATTTGTTCTACTTCTTTTGTAGTTTCTATAAAAATAGATACTATCCTGTGTTCTTCTGTTGTAGTATAAAAAGGCTTATCTAAATAGAATTGATATATTTCTCTTGTCTTGTCATGGATAGACTGAAGAACTTCATCTATAGTAGCAACTTCATCTATAATCTTTATTGTTTGTTTACCAGGAGTTGGCTGCAATACGATTTCTTTTGCTTGAAATTTCGATAAGTGAAACGGATGCCCATCATTTATCAAGATGCCGTCACCATAGAGTAGTTCTTTTAATCTTAATAACCTCACATTTGATATACCATGCAAATAAATATATGGGACATAAGGGTGTGGCTCTCTAAAAGAGCACTTACTCCATTTTGTACATATTCGACTAACTAAATGCTTAATCTCTGCATCTGTTATATTTTTATCGCAATCTATCAAGAAGAAACGCTCATAAGGATTCATATTAAGACCTACTGAAAAATATGTTTTATGCATTCTTTTCAGATAATCATCCGACTTACATTTGCCAGCAAACCAAATATCCACCAATGGATTTTTATGTGCATTGATTCTGGCTATAAATGTATTCTTATCAATTCGACGATTAACTACATTCTTATCTGTTGCAATCTCTCGAACCAACTTTAAAATCAAAGGATAATACAAATTTTCAGCTTCTATTTGTGTACAATCCAAATTGCTTTTAATTGCTTCTATTAGTTTTGCATTTTGTTCATCAAAAGACTTTGCTTCTATGTCAATTGTCAAACGAGATATGAATAATGAAAGTTCTTCATCTTTCAAGCCAAGTTCGTTATGATATTCATGCTTTACACCTTTTGTGGAAAAAGTTAAAAACTTTTTCTTTACAAACTCAACAGAAAGTGGAATGGTCAATTTTTCTTGTCCGTTCTTATAAAATCCATAGAGCTTATAACAAAAAGAACTAGCCATATGTTTCGCAAAATGCTTCAACATCAATCTTACGGGTTCTGCTATAACAGAATGATTATAAGTAGTACCCTCATAATACTTACATTGTATAGCTGTAGTCTCTGTTGCTTTGCAAATATCTATGTCTTCTATACCTTCTAAGGTTATTTCTTCATTATCGCTTTCCAATAGATGAAGAGCGTACAAGTCAAACTGATAATAATAACCACGAATAGTATCAATCGCCGTTCTTACATGTGTCATGATTTTGTATTTTAGAAACTATTTTGTTCCCCATCACAGTATCGCTCTGCGCTTGTCGCCACTCGAATGAGGAATATTGTTTTTATTCTACTTTTGATAGGATTACCTCAGGAGAGGTGCCCATCAGGGTTATGGCGGAAATCTTATGACCGCCATTGGCATTTAAGGAATGACTGCAAAGATCAGCGCTTACGTCCTTTACCAAATAATTCAGAATGCGAACCTAAACGAACTAATTCTATTGCGTTATTGTTCTTATCAAACCAAATCAAAAGTGTATCATTCTCTATATGGCATTCCATATAGTTCTTCCA
>CAKQKI010000022.1 GCA_934248055.1 uncultured Clostridia bacterium
CAAAAAATCATCGAAAATATCGGCGTTTTTGTTGCAGGCAAGTATAACGCTGCGTTTTCAGGCTAAGACAAGGCGCGCTAACGGGTTAATACTGTCCGTATAACCCGTTAGCGCAACACAGTATTAGTCAAAAACACAGCGTTAGACCAAGGTTCGTATTATTCTTGTCTGGCATAACAAAAGGCTAACGAAAATTTATCCGAGAGCCTTTTATCATAAAGATAAGATGAATATATATTGCTCGTAATCTTTATACAATCTTAACACCTTTCACGAGAATCCTAACGCTATCTTTATGAAAAAAAACATATCATAATACCGATAAACGGAATCGAGGCTTTTGCATGGGAACACTAAAAAAGAAACTATCATCTTTTCAGATAATATTATTAGGATTCGCGGGAGTTATTTTGCTCGGCGCATTTTTACTAACCTTGCCGATATCTTCAAAAACTCACGAATGGACATCGTTTATCGACGCCCTTTTTACTTCGGCGTCCGCCGTATGCGTAACGGGACTTGTCGTATTCGATACGGCAACCCACTGGACGATATTTGGGCAAATCGTTATATTATTGCTGATTCAAATCGGCGGCATGGGCGTCGTTACCATCGCTGTGTCTCTTGCCGTTATTTCAGGCAAAAAAATCGGTTTGTTCAGCCGCGAAACAATGAAAAATGCAATTTCTGCGCCAAATGTGAGCGGTATAGTCCGCCTGACCGGATTTATAATCAAAGGTATATTTTTGATTGAACTTATCGGCGCGCTTGTTATGATGCCTGTGTTTTGTATCGATTACGGCGTAGAAGGAATCTGGCTTGCTGTTTTCCATTCAATATCTGCATTTTGCAATGCAGGATTCGATATAATGGGGACGAAAAGCGGCGAATTTACTTCTATCACGCACTATTCCGCGCAACCCGTTATCAATATTACGATTATGTTGTTGATTATTATCGGCGGTATCGGTTTTTTGGTATGGGAAGACGTTTGCAAACACAAGTGGCGAATAAAAGAATATCGCACGCAAAGCAAAGTGGTATTGATTGTAACCGCCGCGCTTATTGTTTTGCCCGCGATATACTTCTTCTTTTTTGAATTCGGCGATTTACCTGTCGGTAAGCGAATACTTGCGTCTTTGTTTCAATCGGTAACGCCGAGAACGGCAGGGTTCAATACGGTAGATCTTACGGCGATCAGCGACACGGGATTATATCTTATGATTATTCTTATGTTGACAGGCGGTTCGCCCGGTTCTACCGCAGGCGGTATGAAAACGACGACGATAGCGGTTTTATTTTCTTCCGCTTTGTCCGTATTCAGGAAAAAAGACAATGCGGAGCTTATGAAACGGCGCGTCGACGATGAAACGGTTAAGACGGCTTCGGCAATATTTATAATGTACGTAACCCTGTTTTTATTAGGCGGAATGGCTATAAGCGCGATTGAAAATTTGCCTATTACGTCCTGCCTTTACGAAGCCGCTTCCGCCGTCGGCACGGTAGGTCTTACTCTCGGAATAACCCCGACGCTCGGAGTTGCGTCCAAGTTGATTTTGATTTTATCTATGTTTTTCGGACGCGTCGGCGGAATGACGCTGGTATATGCCGCTTTCGGCGCAAATAAAAAACAAGCGGCAAAGTTGCCGACGGATACGATTGCAGTAGGTTAACCTACGCCTGAAATCGGGTTCGGTTAAGGGGTACTAAAGAAGTTTTTATAATCGGTTAAGGAGATTTTTATATATGAAAACAAAATCTGTTTTATTGATAGGTCTTGGGCGTTTCGGAAAATACATCGCAATGAAATTGCACGAATTAGGACACGAAATCATGGCGGTAGACGAAAACGAAGAAAGAATTAACGACGCTATGCCTTACGTGACTAACGGACAAATCGGCGACAGCACCAACGAAGCGTTGTTGAAATCGCTCGGCGTAAAAAACTACGACGTATGCATTGTAACTATCAGCGGCAACTTTCAAAGTTCTCTTGAAACGACCTGTTTATTAAAGGAAATGGGAGCACGAAAGGTTGTGTCACGCGCCGAACAGGACGTGCAGGCAAAATTTCTTCTGCGTAACGGCGCGGATGAAATCATTTATCCCGAAAAGCAACTTGCAACTTGGGCTGCAATACGTTACAGTTCCGACCACATTCTCGATTACATAGAACTCGGCGATTCCTGCTCGATATTCGAAGTTTCCGTTCCGTCGGCATGGGTGGGGAAATCCGTTGTGGAAATCGATATTCGCAAAAAGTACAACGTAAATATCATTGCTACGAAGAAAGGCGGAAAAATCAATGCGGTTGTTACCGCCGACACAGTTCTTTCCGAAGACGAAACGCTTTTGGTTCTCGGGGAACAAAAAGCAATGCGGAAATGCTTCGATATCTGACCGCCATAAAAAAGCCGCAATTATAATCTTTGACGGAGAAAATCGGGAATTGACCGATGCCAGACAAGAATAATTGAAGCCTTGGTCTGACGCTGTGTTTTTGACTAATACTGTGTTGCGCTAACGGGTTATACGGACAGTATTAACACGCTCACG